>DCDE01000001.1 GCA_002316275.1 Caldifarciminota bacterium UBA1063 | reverse complement strand
AGAACGGAAGTGTTATGCTTGAACTGTGTTGGTATTTTTGGCGAGTGTAGCTCCGAGCGAAGAGATGTTGAGCAAGCGGTGGTGGTGAAGGTGTCCATTGGTCAGATGGTGAGGTTTGTTTAAACCCCTGTTCTGTGAGTGATACTGTGAAACTACACGGAATACTTTGTCCCTTTCACATTTCAGAAAGATGCTGCGGTGACCCCAATTAAGTTAGTGATAATGTTTACATTTAATTTTTTCTTTTGGAGACTCGCATAGCATTAACATATACATAGGCATTTAGAATCCAGTCCAATGTCCTGCCACTCCCCCTTCTGGCAACCAGTAGTTTTACGTTGTTCCATTAACATCCCTTTGTTTTAGTTTTGGGTTTGTATTTTATTGGATTCTTGATAAATCAATTTGTTTCCTTGAAAATTGGTAATCTTCCGCTTAAAATATAGCCATGCCAGATAAAGAAGTTCCCATATCTCATATTCACGAAATGTTTAAAAAAGGCGAACTTACCCCTGTAGAGCTCGTGGAGAGGTATCTTGATAGGATAAAGAAGTCCTTTGCGATTACGAATAGTTTTATTAAAGTATTTGATGAATATGCTCTGGAGCGCGCAAGAGAGCTTGAAGCCAAAATTCATAAATATGAGGAGCTACCTCTACTTTTTGGAATTCCCGTAGGCATTAAAGATAACATAAATGTGAAAGGTTTTGCTACAACTTGCGCCTCACGGATCTTATCGGGCTACAAATCCCTTTACAATGCTACAGTTACTGATAAAATTTTAGAGCAGGGTGGAGTAGTTATGGGCAAGCTGAATATGGACGAGTTTGCGATGGGAGCGCTGGGAAATTATTCCTTTTATGGTCCTGTTAGAAATCCCCATAATCCAGAGTTTTTAGCTGGTGGCTCTTCGAGTGGTGCTGCAGCCAGCGTGGCTGCAGGTGAGGTAAAGGTATCTCTGGGCTCTGATACGGGAGGTTCCATAAGGTTGCCAGCTTCCTTTTGCGGTGTTTTTGGCTTAAAGCCGACTTATGGGAGGGTTTCAAGGTATGGGCTTGTAGCTTTTGCTTCCTCTCTCGATCAGATTGGACCTCTGGCGGGGAATGTGGAGGATCTTGCCAGGGCTTATGTGTCCATTGCAGGTTATGATCCTCTGGATTCCACCTCAGTAGATATCGAGCAACATCACCTTTCAGGATTGATGAAGGAAATTACTCCAGATGATATGGTACTTGGATATCCCGATATCGTTGAGAATGCACGTATGGATCAAGAAGTAAAGGAAAGTTTTTTTAATCTACTTTCAGAACTTACGAACGTTGGGTTCAGGGTAAAGAAGGTCTCTCTTCCCCACATTGCATACTCCGTTGAAGTGTATCAATTGATTTCAACCTCCGAGGCATCTTCAAATCTTGCCAGGTACGATGGCATCAGGTATGGATTTAGATTTCGCGGAACCGATCTTGAAAAGGTTTACAATAAGACAAGGGGTGAGGGATTCGGCGAAGAAGTGAAGAGAAGGATCCTCCTTGGGACGTTTGCCCTTTCCCATGGATACTATGATGAATACTATTTAAAAGCATTGAAGGTGCGGAGGCTCATAAAGAATGATTTGGATGAGTCTTTTCACGATGCAGATCTTTTAATATTGCCGGTTTCTCCATTTCCTGCACCGAGGCTTGATGAAGAAAAGGATCCCATAAGCCTTTACTACCTCGACCTCTTTACAATACCCTCAAACCTTGGTGGGAACCCTTCTATGGCGATCCCTTGGGGGAAAACCCATGATAACCTTCCCCTGGGTTTTCAGATCGTATCTCCATTGTGGAGAGAAGACCTTCTATTTAACTTTGCTACTTACTTCGAAAAGTATTTTATTTAGGCTTTGAGATAATTACCGGCTTTTGAATTCGCTCGCTCTTTCCTGCCGGTGTAGTGTATTCAAGAAGTATGATGTAGAGACCTGAGGGTAACATGGATTCCTTCTCATCGGTACCTCTCCATTCAGCGGCAAATGGAACAGTTCTACCCATTGCAATGGTCTTGACGAGCTTACCTGAACCGTTAAATATCTTCAGATTGTAAATTGCATTTGAGGGACCACTAACTTCGAGCCTGAGCGCTTCACCAAGGTATGGAGAGAAGACATTGGGGCTTATCGTTAGGTTTACTTCGGCAGCCTGGGCTGGCTGCACCTGGATTACATCTTCCTGAAATCTTGGGAGGATCTGATAGCCTGAATTATAAGGAGCTGTGGCATCGTACTGTCCCACGACCCCGGTGATGCGATACACATTTCCCCTTAAAACATTAGAAATATCTACTCCTGTGGTATTGTATACATAAATGTCGATTGGAATTAAGCCATTGTACAAAGTAAAAGCTCTTCCAGAACCGGACATGTAAGGCTCATTGCCACAAGTCCCCTCTATGGTTACAAGTAAACCCTCTAGTGCCTCACCGACGCTTGTTCCTTGAGGCACTAACGTAGGATCTACGGCGTAACCTTGCCCGAGGAGTACCAGGTCAGCCGTGGAGCTCGGAGCGATTTCTGTAAGTCCATTGTATTGGAGGATTGTGCCTTTTACCCTTACCAAGTCACCTTCGTTAAAATCTACGTAAGAGCCGGAGTAATATACGTTGATACCACCGGTTTCATCCTGTATGTACATAGAAGTTCTTGTGGTTGAGAATATTCTTGGAGGAGCTGTCACAACACCAATTACTGAAAACCGTTGATTTAAGAATTCAGGGGTGTATCCATCAGGACCATTTCGCCGTGCGTACTCTATGGGGTAAGCAACATAGAGAGTGGGATTTGTGAGCACGGGTGAGCGAAAGCCGCCGGAATCGACAGAGGTTTTTATAAGAAAGGTAATTGCTTCAACGTTATTCTGGGGTTGAAGTCCTATGAGTACGATAGTATCTTCAACTAATTCTATTCCCCCGGAAATGCAAAGGTGAAAACCTGATGAATCTCTGTAAAATGAATCAACGAAGGGATGAGTAAATCCTGCACCTTCAAAACTAAAGGTGTCAACTATTGCTCCCGTAGCAGTAAGTTCTATGCTCCTTATAGGGCTGTAGGGAGATGAAATGAGGAGGCTTATGTTGCTTGTAGAATCATAATAGATGTACGGTGGCTCCAATGTGAAAATCCCAGCACCGTCTCCCTTTGCTATTATGTCTCTCGTACTTCTCGGTTGAATGTTATAATACGCATCAAACTGGTAGACACATCCTCTAATGTCTATTTTGCCACGGGGAATAGGCTTGTAAGCTAAATCTGTCGTAGATGCGACATATATTCTATATTCTCTGTTTAAGGAATCTTTGAATACAAGAGCACTGTCTGGCACGAAGTACGTCGTTCCAGCAGGTGGTGTAAGTTCGAAGGTTTTAACTAGAGTTCCTTCATGGATTTCCTGTGGTGGAAAGCTCAGGCTTTCAGCCTCCACCAGGGATGCTCCGAAAGATGCAAGAAGTGTTGCAGAGTAGAGCTGCGAAGAATTTCTATATTCACTATATTGCCCCTGTAATTTTACCAGGGTGTTGGGGCTCAATGATGGGCCCCTATAAACAATTATTCCACCTGTCGAGTCCTGCACATACGCTCTGTCACCTATAACTCCAGAAACAGTACCCTTTATCATAACGGTGCGCCCCGAGAGAAACGTGTTTGTGATAGGGTTGTGGAAGTATCTTAGCTTTATGGTGGTGTCTGGCATAGCAATGAAGAAGGAGGGTGGTGAGGCAATAGTACCCACAGAGTCCGCCGTCCCGGTTAAAACCTGAATTTGAGTTAGCCCTTCCTGAATAAAATTGATGTTATTCAGGACTATACTTCCGGTTCTTGTAGAGTCTATTGCGCAGCCGAGTATTGTGATAGTATCCTGAGAAACCGACCACGTTGCATCTCTGAAGCCTACTCCTCTAAGGGTAATACTCCTGGTCCATTCATAATAATCCCTGGGCAGTATTGCTTTAACTTGTCGTATCGTTCCAAACGTATTCGTAAGTTGAATCTCAACCTGTATTGAAGTGTTCTCAGGCACGATAGTGGGTGTGATCGTTGCACTCCCTCCCCCGATTATGCTCACTACATTAATCATCGGAGGGTCTGGATTTAGTTTGAAAGATGATTGGGAGAGGGTGAGAACATTGAAAGGGTATTCACCTGGTGTATTGGGTGCATGAACCCCTGTAATCTGTAAAGTACCATTCTTGCCTGTTTCAATTTCCGCATTTTCAATTAGAATAGTGTCTAAAATTGTTCTGGCCACTGCATTCTGGAACCCTTCTCCTGAAAGGAGCACATTACCACTGAAGGAAAAATCGGAAGGGATTACTACTTTTATGCTCTGCAACCTAAAAGGTGATGAGGGTTCAACGTTCAAAAATAGATCTGCTTGGTCTCCGGAAGCAATTATCCCGTTTTCGAAATAAAAGTAGCCTGTTCCGTCTCCATCGAATATTATATCTTGGTTTCGCCTTGGTTCTATCTTAAAAACATCATAGGAATAATCAACGACCCCTATGATTGAATAAATGAAGTCATTCAGGTTTGGACTGTATGAGTACCCTGCAGCGTCGTCAACACGTACTATACCACCCTGTGGGTCCTGTATTTCCCATTCTCCATACCCCAGGTTATTATTGGTGACTGTGACACTGTCCACTCTTATAAGTACACCTTCGTAGGGTTCACTACCTGCTTCACTGCAAGTAACCTTTAATGCTTTTGGAATTCTTGCACCTTTTTTAAGTATGACAAGGTCACTTTGGGAACTAAGGTTTATCTCGGTTCTATTGTAATACTCTGAGACCCTTCCTGTAACCTGTACCGAGTCTCCCCGGTCAAGGGTTATGGAAAGTGAGCCTGTATATACAAAGATCGCGTGCCATGGAGATTCTGCATCCTGTATAAAAAATCCCTGAAGAGACCTCACCCAATCCTGTGGGGTCGCTGTAACAACTCCAATAGTCGTAACTGTTCTATTTATGTACGGTGAGCTCGTTGCGTATCCTTGTATGGAGTCAATGGGAACTACCTGGGCACTGAGGAATGACACACTAACCATAATAAGCATTATAAAGAATTTCTTCATCCTCTTCTTTTCCTCCTTTTTGATACAATAAACACACTTATCACTACGATAATACTAATTATAATGATAAAATCTCCGAACTTTGTGTAAAGGGTCTCAGAATACCGAATTCCAATGGTGTCTGCAATGTATCCCCACTCAAAAAGGCCAATAGAAGTCATTACTCGGCCTTTTGGGTCAATAATCGCTGAAATTCCAGTTTTTGCCGATCTTGCGATATATTTGTCCGATTCGATTGCCCTAAATCTGAGGAGTTCAAAGTGCTCTTTTGGTCCAAGGGACTTACCATACCACCCGTCACTCGTAATATTTACGAGGAAACCTGCACCTTTCTTAGAATAATCCCTCGTGATATAAGGAAAAATAGACTCAAAGCATATGAGAGTTCCGAATGGTATATTCCCGACCTTAAGTAGTACAGTAGAATCTCCAGGTGAAAAGTCTCCCTGCCCGAAATCGATATGCCTTAGGATTTCAATTTTGTTTTCATAAGGTAGCCATTCGCCAAAGGGAACGAGGTGAACTTTGTTATACTGGCTTATGATGCTATCACCATAAACGAGGAAAGCAGTGTTGTAAACTTTCCTTTTTCCATTTAGGTCAACATCGCTGCTCCCGAGTAGAACTGGAGCTTTGGTCTTGGCGGACAAAGAATTAATTATTGTTTGAGATTTTTTGGAATACCTAAAATATCCAGGTAACCCCGATTCCGGCAATATTACAAGGTCAAATGTATCATCGACTTCCGATATGAGCTTATCGTATGACCTCGATGTCTCAAGCCATTCCGAATAGTCTTCTTCTCTTGGCAAGATATTTGGTTGAAATATGAGAACTTTTAAATTTCCAGAATTACTTTCATCTCTATGATATAGCCATGCACCGCTGATGTGTGAGACAATTAGTAATAATACAAAACTTGCGAGGAACTTCTTTTTGCTGGTTTCCCAGAACTCAAAGAAAAGCAGATTACATAGTAAAATAAGAAAACCTGTAAAGTAGATGCCGCCAACTGCATTTAACATTCTGAAATATCGGTTTTCAAGCTGAGAATATGCAATAGTAACCCACGGGAATCCGAGGTACGTGATACCCCGAAGATATTCCAAGATAGTCCAGACGGCTGGGAATAGAATGAACCTACTTTGATTTTTTAATGTTAGAAAGGGTAGGGCATTGAAGAAAGAAAGGTAGAGGGGCAAAATAAGGAGTCCAGCGACAAGCCAAGGCTTAGATGAAGGGTCAACCTCCATATTCAAGATCCACCCGGTATGGTAAATCCAAAAAACATAGAAAAACAGAATCGCTATGAGGAAGGTTCTATTTTTAGTCAGGTCCCTGGTTGCCATGAACAGGGGGACCAGAGAGATGAACGCGAGAGGGTATATTTTTAATGGAGGAAAGGAACAGAAGTATAATATGAAGGATATAAAAATTAGCAGGAATCTTTGCATAAAACTTTTGGATGCCCCCTTTTAGGGGGCATCCAAAAAGAACTGTTTACTTTTGAATTTCGTCCCTTCTTAAAATGGAATTGTCAAAAGAGACTTCTCTAAACATCACTTGCATCTCGACAAACTTTTGAAGGGTTCTATTTATTTCAGTCAAGTCACTGATTTCACTATATTTTTCATATGTTGGTAGGTTAATTGAAAAGGTATCTTCCCCAAGGTCAAGATACTTTCTTAGGATACGCTCTGCAGCTTGCGGGTCCTTTCTAATGAAATTTATTGCTTCACTTAAGCTTTCTACGAGTCTTGCAACACCGTCTTTATTGAGCTGCACATTTACTCTGGAGGTATAGCCGACTCCAAACATCATCGGATTTATTACTCGCTTTTCAAGGAATCCATCTTCTATCACATTTACAAGGTTATGTTTAATGAGATAGGTCCTCAAGGGCTCGGTAACAACCATTGCATCAACAAAGCGAAGAGTGTTTTCATCTTTCATCTCGGCAAATGTATATGGCATCAGATTATAGTTTTCTTCAGGTACCCTTTCACTGGCCATAATATATCGAATCATGTCCATCTGTCTTGTATCCCTGAGATACCCTATCCTTGCGCCTCTCTTTGTAAGGTCCCGGAATGTTCTTATATTTTTGTTTTTGGGAGACACCAGTGCTGATTGAGGGCTGGTTATTGACGCTTTAACATTGTATATAATCCTGTATATCTCAGGGCTTGCAGAGGCCTTGAGAGCAAACTGATCCCAGGATGTTCCGAACCCTGCGCCCATTGCTCCTCTTCCAACCTGTTCGACTTCATCACCAGGTCTTCCCACCTCTACGAGATTGACCTTTAATTTGAGAGAGTCGAAATAACCATTTTCCTGAGCCACAAACAGGGGAAGTGAATTTATATTTTTGTTGTATACAATTGAGATTTCTTTAACCCTCCCAGCTTGAATCCGTGGATATGATAGAATGAAGACCAGAACTACAAACAATAGGATATTTACTATTATAAGCACCTTCTTCATTTTGCCTCCTTATCATTTTAAAAATTATAAATCATCTGTCAATTTCAGTCAAAACTCAAATACTGACCCTTCCTTAGTGTCTTTAATCTTAAATCCCAATTGTTCAAGTTTTTCTCTTATCTCATCAGCAAGTTGAAAATGCTTATTTTTTCTTAATAGCTGCCTTACGTCAAGGATCACTTCCATTAATTCTTTGATTAAATCTACTTCGGGTTTTTTCGTGGATAGATTTGATATGTTAAATCCGAGCACTTCAAGGAGTAAGAGCAAAGTGGACTTTTCTTCTGTTGGAATTTCCCCGTTTGCAAGTTTCTGGTTGCCTTCTCTTATAAGGTCGAAGATTAGGCTAACGGCAGCTGGTGTGTTGAGGTCGTCATCCATAAACCTCTGAAATTTTTCTACATAATTTTCATTTACTACGCCATTTTCAATTGAAGGGGTAGATTCAAGGAAATTTTTTATTCTATAGAGAGCCCTTTCTGCTTCGTCGAGATACTCCTGCATATATTCTGCGGGTGACCTATAATGTTTCTGGAGGATGAAAAGCCTAATAGATTCTGGAGAGTATTGTTCGAGTAGTTCTTTTGCTGCAAAATAGAGCCCTGTAGATTTTGACATTTTTTCGCCTTTAAGAAGCATCGGGGCGGAATGTATCCAATATCTTACGAATTGTACATTATGGGCTGCCTCTGCTTGTGCTATCTCATCTTCATGATGGGGAAAGATTAGGTCTTGACCACCCATATGTATATCAAAGGGTTGTCCGAGGAAATGGGCAGACATCACTGAGCACTCTATGTGCCATCCCGGCCTTCCCTTCCCCCACGGTGAATACCAGTAAGGTTCCCCCTCTTTTTGGGCTTTCCATAAAGCGAAGTCAAAGGGATTCTTTTTGCCAGGATCGGATTCTATCCTAAACGATTCTTTTAGGTCTTCAAGGTTTTTACCTGACAATTTTCCATAACCTTTGAACTTTGATACCTCAAAGTAAACACTTCCACCGCTTTCGTAAGCGAATCCCTTTTCTATGAGAAGTTGAACCATTTCGATGATCTCTTCTACGAACTGGGTTGCCCTGGGATAATAAGTCGCTGGTTTTATATTCAGTTTCTGGGCAGATTCTAAGTATTCATTTTCATTCTTATCACCCAGTGCCCGCCAGTCTATCCCTTCTTTTCTTGATTTTTCGATGATCTTGTCGTCAATGTCGGTGAAGTTCTGAATATAAGTGATCTCAAACCCTTTATACTCTAAATACCTCCTAAGTACATCGCCAAAGAGGAAGGTCCTCATATGGCCAAGGTGTGGCCTATCCTGAACGGTCATACCGCACATGTAAATACCCACTTGGGATTCGTTAATCGGAGAAAAAATTTCATAATCCTTCTTTAGGGTATTATATACTCTTAGAGGCATTGGATTATTTTAAATGGAAGGAGCTGTTTGGTCAAAAGCAGACTAAACTAAAATGTATTCTAATCAGTACTCTGTAACTATTTGTTGACATAAAAGATTCTGCTGCGTGCTGGATGGATAAGCTTAGTTAAGTCATATCCTTGATGGAACGCAAACTTGTTTATATACTTCTATTATGGTAAAGAGGATTGATCAAATTCGGAAAGATTTTCCCATATTAGAAGTAGAGATCAACGGTAAGCCTCTGGTTTACCTTGATAATACAGCCACTTCTCAAAGGCCTGTTCAGGTGATTGATGCTATTGCGGAGTTTTACAAGAAATACAATGCAAATATTCATAGAGCGCTTCACACCCTTTCTAATGTGGCTACAGAACTCTATGAGAATGCTCATATGAAGGTTCAAAAATTTATAAATGCCAAAGATTGGAGAGAGATTATCTTCACGCGCAACACTACCGAATCTATTAATCTTGTGAGCCATTCCCTTTCTTATACTTTAAAGCCCGGAGATGAAATAGTGACTACTATATCTGAACATCATTCTAACATTTTGCCATGGCAGATGCTGAGAGATCATTTCGGAATCGTTTTAAAATATGCAAGGATAAATCAAGATGGGTCTCTGGATTTAAACCATCTCAGCGAGCTCACTACCGAAAAAACCAGGGTGGTTGCCGTAAACCAAGTGTCCAATGTCCTTGGGCTTATAAATCCTGTCAAGGAGATTGTTAGAATTGCCCACGAGAAAGGATCTTTAGTCCTCATAGACGCTGCCCAGAGTGCCCCGCACATTAGACTGGATGTCCAGGATATTGATGCAGACTTCCTCGCTTTTTCAGGCCATAAGATGCTTGGTCCCACGGGCATTGGTGTCCTCTATGGTAAAAAGGAGCTTTTAGATTCCATGGAACCCTTTCTCCGTGGCGGAGATATGATAAGAAAGGTTACCCTTGAGAATGCTCTGTGGAATGAACTTCCATGGAAATTTGAAGCAGGAACCTCAAATTTCGCTGATGGGTATGCCTTTGGCGCTGCGATAGATTATCTCTCAGAGGTAGGACTTGATTGGATCGAAGAGCACGAAAAGGAGATTGTTAATTTCTTAATCCCGAAGCTTCTTGAAATTGACGGAATCCACATCTTAGGAACGAGATACGAGGACAAGATTGGCGTGATTTCCTTCTTTTTTGATGATATTTCCCCTGAGACCATAGGTTTTTTGCTAAACGAGGATGGAATTGCTGTGCGTACAGGTTGTCACTGTGCGCAACCCTTGCACGAATTTTATGGCATAAGGGGAACAGCGAGAGCCAGTTTCTACTTGTACAATACTGTGGAAGAGGCTGAATTTTTTGTTGACCGTCTTAGTAGTATAGTTAGGAAGGTTCGTTCGTAATGCT
>DCDE01000037.1 GCA_002316275.1 Caldifarciminota bacterium UBA1063 | reverse complement strand
GGACAATTAGCACATCTTGCATATCCAAAAACTTCAAAAACAGGGATAACAGGCTGAGTGGGGGGCTCATTCGATTCTGGAAGGCGTGAACACGCTATCAGTCCAGCTATTAGCAAAAAAACAATCTTACTAAAACTCCACTTCCCCATGGCTTACCTCCTCGTCTGATGTAGTACTATAAAGCCATGATTACTTCGACTTTTCCTTTAAGAACAGTTATATAATATTAAAGTATAGTATCTGTTTATCGGAACCGATTATACAAAGGCTATCTTTTCTCTTTTTACTCGTGGATAGGGCAATATCAGCAAGAGAGTAGTAAAAAAGTTCATCCTCAATAGGATCCGATGAGTTAACGATGATACAACCTACTGAAAATGTGACCTTCTCCTCAAGATTATCCTGAACATCAAAAAATTCCTCTTTTGCCTTTCTAAACGCCTCAATAATTCTCTGAGGTTCAGAAAGTACCAGAAGGACTATACCAAACTCATCACCGCCCAGTCGACCAATTAAATCAGTCGCTCGAAAATTTGCTGAAAGTATTCTGCCAAATTTTTTTAATAAATCATCACCACGCAAATGCCCAAAAAAATCGTTCACTTCCTTAAAATTATCAAGATCCAGCATACAGAAGGTCAAAACTCCTCCAAATTTCATGATATTACGTAACTCAAAGTTAAGAGCTTTAAACAGTGAATTTCTATTCATAACTCCAGTAAGCTCGTCAGTTTCTGCCATTTGTTTTAAAAGTAAGCTACTTAAAAAGTTCTTACGTTCGAGATTTTCAATAAAATAGGCAACCACCATACCAACAATAGCTGCAGATACCAAAAAGAAAGTATCATTCAGCAGGATATGTGAAGGCAGTGGGTTAATTCTCAAACCTACAAGCTCAAAAAGCGCAATGATAATAATTCCGTTTACCGTTGCATAACAAAATTTTAGCCTTAGAAACGTATAATTTAAAATCAAAACTAGAATTAATGCCTGAGGGTATAGGAAAAGCCACGGAGGGTTGAGGAGAGCAAGCATCAAGAGGGCACCTGCCGCACACACCATAACTGTAAAGGTCCCGATAAACTGTAAATAGGATTTTGAAAATTTAAAAAATGTTAAAATAAAGGCAAGTATGAGACAGGGGATCATGAAGAAAAATCTAATCTGCCATAAGCTCAACTTTAGAGGCCCGGTAACTATCGAATCCAAAAAAGCAAATGATGCGCAAAGAACAATCGCAAGAACTATACCAAATCTTAACTGTAAGAGCGACTTTTCCGCGTATTGTTTAGCAAATTTTCTTTCAATGCTTTCTTCTTTGAATCTCACAATAAACATCCCATAAATTGTCGGTGTAATTTCAATTATACAATAAACTATACATTTTCAAAAGTATATTCTTTACAACAAAGTGCCAATTTAAGAATCTGAAGTGTTTCAAATTTAAGCACTGGAAAAAGTCGAAACATTTGTAACTCTATAAAAGAGTTAGTATGTGCTCTCTGAAGCTATTTTTGATTATGGTTTTAGAAATATCAAAATTGTAACAGGGAATGGATTTAATGCCAATTGCTTTAAAAACCCTTCATTATAAAGTTATCATAACACCCTAATCTGCATAAGTCGGCGTATATGCAAAAACAATTTTCTTTTTTGTTATACGTGTCATGTAGGAAGTTGGCCAAATGAAAGTTAACCCTCGCAACACTTTCTATTAAAGAAAGCAATAAGCACGAAGAAGTATAATTCCTTTGACACTATGCCTTCAAAAATTCGTAGTTCCCCCAAATTGATCATTTTACGATATGGGTCCCAAACCCTTCATAAAGCGCATCGTGAGCTCTTTCAATAGAAGTTATAATAACCTCTCTCCCACCATTTTTGAGAAAATCAAAGGCTGCCTCAATTTTTGGTCCCATAGACCCCTCAGGAAATTGCCCATCCTCATAAAACTTCTTCAGCTCATCAACCTTTATTTTCTGTAGTGCTTTTTGATCTTTCTTTCCAAAATTAACATAAACGAAGTCCACTTCAGTTAAGATCATAAAAAGATCAGCTCCAATTTCCTTTCCCAGTAAGGCAGAAGCTCTATCCTTATCAATTACCGCCTCTACCCCTTTTAAAGCCCCATTCTCCTCAATAACGGGAATCCCTCCCCCTCCCGACGCAACTACAATATTGCCCTCGTCAACAAGTTTTTCTATTATGTGAGCTTCCACTGTCCTCTTAGGCCTTGGAGATGGTACTACCACTCTATAACCCCTACCAGCATCTTCTTTCATCACCCACTTAAACCTCCTCATTAAATCTTCTGCCTCTTCCTTTGTAAAAAACTCACCTATAGGTTTTGTAGGATTTTGAAAGGCAGGGTCATGTTTATCGACGACCACTTGTGTAATAAGTGCTACTACATCCCTTTTAACCTGGTCCTCGTAAAGCTGTTTCCTCACCGCCTTCGAAATGATATAACCAATCCATCCTTGGGTTTCCGCATTGAGGGCATCAAGTGGATACGGAGGGAATTTATCCCTAGAATAAATGTTTCTAAAAAATTCTACGCCAACTTGTGGACCATTTCCATGGGTAATGCAGATCCTATATCCATCCTCTGCAAGGGAAACAACGGGCCTTATGACTTTTGAAGCGTTATTGTACTGATGCTCAAAGGTAAAAGGCTCGCCTTTTCTACGAAGAGCATTTCCTCCGAGGGCAATTATAACCTTTTCCATTTTCAAACCTCCTCTTCAGTGTATACACACATAGCTACGGCGTACTCCCTTTCATGGGAAACACTAATGGAAACGGAACACAACAGATCACCCTTTACTTTTAGTATAGGTTTTCCGTTTGAACTCAAAACCTGAATATCCTTTAATGGTATTCCCTTAAGGTCCAGTGCTTTAATAACTGCCTCCTTTGCTGCAAACTTACCTGCAAAACATTCAACTTTGTTTTTTCTACTCTCACAAATTCCAATCTCCTCTTGCGCAAAAACCCGCTCTAAAAACCTCACACCATACTTCTCCATTAAAAAACAAAATCGCTTAATACTTACAATATCTACTCCACAGGAAACCATATTAAAATGCGTAATCCAAACTCAATTGAAGGTTAAAAAGACCATCTTCATCCACAAATGGGAGATACAATTCTTCCCCATCTGGTGTAACGACACCGTGACCTGTAAGCCCCGTGTGCGGGTACTGAGTAATCTTATTCTTAAGTTTGAGCCGTACACCAAGCTGGGGAGAAACTCTCTCTACAAGCGTCAAAAACCATTTCGTACCATCTCCATAAAGGAAGTCGATTCCGGTGTCCTCAAAATGCCATAGTGAATAACCATTCGTAGCCCATACCACTGCTCCAGCTTTGACCGAGAGGCCCTTCATCACGTCCCTATCAACATAAAAAGAAAGGAATGAACCATAAATTGATGTTCTAAAGTCGATCCCCCTTTCAGTAAGTTTCATTACCGAGTTTCGGTATTCCGCAGTAAGATAAGTACCTCCAAAAGGAATTATAAGTTGCAGTGAGTTCTCATTTAACTGGTTTTCGGACACACCTAGATACCTCAAATTAGCCTTTCTTTGGTGTCTATAAGTGTACCTTATCCTGAATTGGTTTACTATCCTATACTCCACTTGGAATTGGCCACGCATATTGTTTTGCAGATCCGATTTATCCCTCCATAAGTCAAGGTAAAGCCTTGGGAAGAGAAGCCTTGCAAAGGGTTGATATCTGGACTCTAAATAGACACCCTGCTCAGGTTTGGGAAATGGCAGGTTCCCAATTTCAGCATACATTGGGTCAATGAGCCTGTAACTACGGGTAAGGATCGTGTACCTGAATCTCGAATCTTCATAAAAAGACCTTGAGTATGGATTAGTATAATCTACATCGTAGTCCCTATACAAAACCGTGAGATTAAAAATGTTGTGTTGAATCCTGCTCTTTGCAACAAAAGCGTCACCTCCACCAATTTCCTTTGCATATTCAAACTCAAAGGAAAATGGGTACAAAACCGTCCTTCCAGTAAGTTGAGCAAATTTCTTTTCAGTACCACCTTTCCAATTAAATACAGGATCAGAAAAACTTTCACGATCCAAAGGAATGTCCATAAAACTAAAATCGGCTGTCATAGGACGTGAGTATTGAATTCTCATTCCTGAAAACCCTATTTGCGTTCCCGGAACCCGCGGCAATACATCCACTCTTGCGTTAAATCCCTGCACTTTCTCATAAAACTTATCCTTAAATGCCGATGGGATAAAATCACTGTCATAGTAAAACAGCAGATTACCATCTTTATCTTCTATACCATTCCTTGGAGCATACGAATGCCACATCGAAAAGGTAACAGGACCATTTGCAGCCTCAAAAGCCCCTCCATAAAAAGCAAACTCATCATACCTCGACAGGTCGCCAAAAATACCAAAAACCCGTTCCATCAGTCGTGCCCTACCTTCATCACTATTGTCTAAAAAAAGCCCCTGTCCCAAAGTTATTCTGTAGTAACCGAGGATAGCTTTATTGAGGTTAAAACCGAGAGGAAGACTAAGTTTTTCAACACTCGCAAAATACTTTGGTTCTATACTGCTCAAATACGGGTTGTCATAAAAAGAAATGCCTGTTCTAATTTTACCCCAAAGAAGACCGTTAAATTTTACTCTTAAATAAGGCTTTGCTTTTAATTTTTGGGATTCTTCTCTCTCTTGAACAAGCTGATTGTAGAGCCATACGCTATCCTGCTGAGTCCATCCCGATTCCTTAAGATTTGGCCACAACGAAGAAGTCGTATCGTATATAGTACTAAGCTCCTCAAGCCGCTCCTCTATATTACTAGTTTCTTCTCGGTAAAGCTCAGAGTAATGACTAAAGTTTACCGTTACCCATCCAACAAAAGGAACAGGCTCTGGATCTTTAAAGCCAACGTAAGGTAGCATATTTCTATATCCATAATAGGACAACCCCGGTGATCTCCTCAAATGAGACGCCCTGAGGAAACCAATCATTTTTGCTCTCTTGTACACCTGTACAGCATCGATCAAGGAAACTCCATAAATTGAATATATTTCATCTATACTGGCTTTATTTACATTGATCGGCGTCGTGAGGGCACTGAGCCAATAATCGTAAGCACTTTCCTGAGGACTTTCTTCAGTTACTGCTCTCTCTCTTATCTCCTCAGCATAATAAGGGAAATATACATCTTTCCCATCTGTGCTAAACATTGCTTTATCTTTCAGTATCTTAATATCTTCCGGGGTAATAAAAGGTAAACTTGCAAGGTCATACATGTTTTCAAAGGAGCCATATGCCTCCCGGTACCTATAGATTTTTACGACCTTTACACTGTCCAGCGGGAGGTTTTCTAAAAGAGTATATAGGTCAGCTTTGTTTACATCTACCTTGTGCGCGGATTGACCTAATAGAGTCAAAAGTACAAAAAAAACCACACTATTCCCTCCCCCATGTTATACCAAAGGCATGTGCCGGTGACAACTCGAAGTTAGTTGAATAAGCGTAATTTACAGTGATCCCCTTAATTTTAAGACCGAGGCCAAAGGAGCCCTTTGTAATATTGTCACCATAATCAAGACCGGCTCTCAGTTTCAGAACTCCTCTCGCTACAGAAACTTCTTCACCACCCATAAAAATAACGGATCCAGAAGGAGACATCCTTAAGCTTAAAAACGTCGTGCTCAAATCCTGAATAGATATGCCGATACCCGCATCAAGATACTGTGGAAGCTTATCTCCCCTAATACTTGCCCCAAGAACATTCCTATAATATATACCAGCGCCAACCCATTCTGAAACCCTTGAGCATAAACCAAGGTCAAGCCCAGCATAGTAAGTAGAACCAAACCTCGGGTCTTGAAACTTATACACGTCTAAGTTTGCTCCAACTCCAAAACTTCCAAAAGCCCTTGCATATGAAAAAGCATAAAATCCCTCTGCATACGTTCCAGAATACTCTCCCTCAAGTTTAAGACCATACTCACTAATTCCAATACCAAAATTTTTGTATTTTAGTCCCATTGTCACCGAATTTAAGCCACTTATATCTAAACCACCATAGGGTTTCTCATAGGATACAGAAAACTCAAGCCTTTCACCAAAGGTCAACGCACCAGGGTTAAAGAATATTCCGTTAAACCCAAAAGCTCCCGCAACAAAGCTCTCCCCGAGAGCCCTGCCTTCAGGTGTAACTCCGATGTTCTCGTGCGATGCATAAAGAAGCGTAACTAAAAGTGGAATGAGAAGTAGTTTTCTCATAAAAGTCTCCTCATGCTTTCAAATCTTTCAACATAGAGTGGAAAAGTATCGCAGAGATCCTGTACTTCTTTTCTTACATTGTTAATGACTACCTCATCCTCTGGGCTTTTCAATACTTTGCTTATAAGATGCCCTATTCTTACCATTTCAGGCTCCTTCATACCCCTTGTAGTAACAGCCGGTGTTCCTATCCTAATTCCGCTGGTAACTGTGGGCTTTTCAGGGTCAAAGGGTATCGTATTCTTGTTCACAGTAATCCCTGCCTTTTCGAGAGCTGCTTCAGCGATATTACCGGTAATTCTAAAAGGCCTTAAATCAACAAGCATCAGATGATTGTCTGTGCCGCCACTAACGAGCCTTAACCCTTGAGAGACAAGTGCATCAGCGAGAGTTCTGGCATTCTTAACGATCTGATTCTGATAATTTTTAAACTCGTCACTCATAGCTTCTTTAAAAGCCACTGCCTTTGCAGCGATTACATGCATTAAGGGCCCACCCTGAGCTCCTGGAAATACGGCCTTATCTATTTCCCTCGCAAATTCGGCTTTACACATAATTATTCCGCCCCTTGGCCCACGTAGAGTTTTATGAGTTGTAGTAGTAACAAAGTGGGCATAAGGTATTGGAGATGGATGTAACCCTGCCACAATAAGGCCTGCAATGTGGGCAATATCTGCCATGAAATAAGCACCAACCTCATCAGCGATCTCTCTAAACTTTTCCCACTCAATAATCCTAGGGTAGGCAGAATATCCAGCGAGAATGAGCTTTGGGGTACTTTCGTGGGCCAGTCTCCTTACAAGATCAAAGTCAATACGTTCCGTTTCGGGATGAACAGTATAGTGAACAACATTATAAAGCTTACCAGAAAAAGAGACTTTATGTCCGTGTGAAAGATGACCTCCATGGGATAGCTGCATAGAAAGGATCGTATCTCCGGGTTTCAGAACAGCGAAGTAAACACCCATATTCGCCTGGACACCGGAATGGGGCTGCACATTTACGTGCTCTGCATCGAAAAGTTTCTTTGCTCTCTCAATTGCAAGTTTTTCAGCCACATCAACAAAATCACAACCACCATAATACCTCGCACCAGGGTACCCTTCAGCATACTTATTTGTCATAACGTTACCCATTGCTTCCATAACCGCATCCGATGTAAAATTCTCAGAAGCGATTAATTCCAGGCCGTTCCTCTGCCTAAGAAGCTCGTTATATACTGCTTCAAAAATTTCTGGGTCTGTCTTTCTCAAATTCTCAATCATTTTAAACGCTCCCTTTTATTATCTCCTCAAAAAATTTATAAACTGCAACTCCATCCGAAAGCTCGGGGTGGAATGTCATAGCAATGATCTTACCTTGCTTGACCATCACAGGGCTTTCCTCAAACGTGCCCAGCACATCAACCCCATTCCAAAATTCGACGATCTTAGGAGCTCTTATAAACACCCCAACAATTTTTTCTTCTCTTCCGCCAAGATTAATCTTTAAGGGTACTTCGAAGGACTCCCTCTGCCTTCCATATGCGTTTCTCTTGATCTTTATACTTAAAATACCAAGAGGAGAAATTTCTTCTTCCCCATCTTCAATACGACTCGCTAATAGTACCGTTCCTGCACACGTAGCAAGGACAGGAAGTCCATCCACAATCTTCTCCTTCAAAACTTTGTCCATATTGTATCTTTCGAGCATTTTTGAAATCGTAGTACTTTCACCACCCGGCAAAATAAACCCGTCAATCCCCTCCAATTCATGAGCTTTTTTTACGATGCACCAATCTAATCCAGCTTCTTCCAGCTTTTTCCTATGTAAATCGACGTCACCCTGGATGCCAAGAATCCCGATCTTCACTACCACCCCCTGGTCTGTAGCAACTCATCTTGCGGCAGTTTGGAAACGTCAATACCCCTCATAGATTCACCGAGCCCCCGCGAAACTTTAGCAAGAATCTCGGGATCATCAAAATACGCAACGGCTTCGACAATAGCTTTTGCCCTTTTTTCTGGGTCTTCAGACTTGAATATGCCACTCCCAACAAATACCGATTCAGCCCCAAGTTGCATCATTAATGCAGCATCAGCAGGTGTAGCAATACCACCCGCAGCAAAATTTGGCACTGGAAGTTTTCCATTATTATGCACGTAGCTAACCAGTTCCAGTGGAGCTCCAAGTTTCTTCGCCTCTGCAACAAGTTCTTCCTCTCCAAGAGTTGTCAACCTCTTTATTTCCGACTGAATCTTTCTCATGTGCCTAACTGCCTCAACAACATTACCTGTCCCCGCTTCACCCTTTGTCCTCAACATGGCTGCACCTTCTGCAATCCTTCTCAAAGCTTCACCAAGATCCCTCGCTCCACACACGCAAGGAACCTTAAATAGATGTTTATTGATATGAAACTCTTCATCTGCAGGTGTTAAAACCTCACTTTCATCAATAAAATCAACTCCAAGGGCTTCCAGTATCTGTGCCTCAACAAAATGCCCAATCCTAACTTTTGCCATAACTGGGATGGAAACAGTATCCATGATTTCAATTATTTTTTGTGGGTCAGCCATCCTGGCTACACCACCTTCCTTCCTAATATCTGCAGGAACACGTTCCAATGCCATTACAGCAACAGCTCCTGCTTGCTCTGCTATCTTTGCTTCACTGGCTGAGGTCACATCCATTATAACCCCACCCTTTAGCATCTCTGCCAGACCAACTTTCAACTTAAACGTACCTGTTAAAATTTCTGACATTTTTCTCACCTCCCACCAATATTCAGTATATAACCTGATACATGTTAGGTCAAGGAAAACGGGGGATTAATGGTTATGCCAGAAGTTAATCTTTAAAATTTATTTATGGCTAAAAGAATATATTTTATTGATGGCGCTTTCAGGGAAAAACCGATTTCATCGGTTGAAGATAGGGGGATGTTCTTCGCTGATAGCATATACGAAGTAGTTAGAGCTAAAAATGGAGAACCTCTCTTCTTAAAGGAACATCTCAAAAGGCTCGAGCAAGGACTTAGAGAAATTCGTATAACTCCACCACTTCATCCTGAAGAATTAGAGAAAATCATCAGAAAATCTCTGAAAAAACTTAACTCACAAGAAGCCTCAATATACATTCAAATCACAAGGGGAAAAGAACCGAGGAGCCACCTCCCTCAAAAGAAAACTAAGCCTTCAGTTATTATTATCACTAGCGAATTCAAACCTCTTCCGCGAAAGCTCTTCAGTAAGGGGGTAAGCCTTATGATGCACCCAGACATACGGTGGGGTAGGTGCGATATCAAAACCACAATGTTGTTGCCAAATGTGCTCGGTAAGATCGAGGCACACGAGGCTGGCTATTTTGACACTCTGTTTTACAAAAATGGTGTTGTCACTGAAAGCACTTCCTCATCTTTTTTCGGAATTATTGAAGGTGCACTTTATACACACCCGGAAGACAACAACATCTTGCCATCCATCACACGCGAGAAAGTAATAGAAATCACCAGAAGCTTACACATAGAAGTAATAGAACAAGCAATTAATGTGGAAGCAATAGAAAAACTTGAAGGTGCCTTTCTCGCTGGAACTACTTACGATATCCTTCCTGTGAACAAAATAGAAAATGTAAGTGTTCCGATATCTGAAACCGTAAAAATGGTACAAACAGAATATCAGAAACTGTTAGATCGACTCTCAAAACGGTCACAAAATGCTCATTTAAAAAACTGATTTGAATTTTTGGAAAGGCATTCTTTATAATTTAAAATACCATGTTTCTTGATTCAGTGGATACTTATAAAGATGAGCTTACTCAGTTGTACAACAAACATTTCCTCGAACTTATAATTACTGAAGAACTGAAAAAATCAAGGAGATATGGAACCAAATTCTCGGTTCTACTCCTTGACCTGGACAACTTCAACCTCATTAATAACCTTTATGGCCACAAAGAGGGTGACAGAATTCTCTTCGAATTTGCAAAATTCCTAAGAAACTTGCTCAGAGAAAGTGACTCCATTGTTAGACTGGGAGGAGATAAGTTTGTTGCAGTTCTTCCACATACTACGATAGATAATGCAGAAGAGGCTGCGAGAAGAGTTATATCCAGCTTGAAAAAGGTAACCTTTAGTGGTGTAGAGCTATCGTGTTCTATCGGGATTGCTGAAGCTCCGGCTCATGGATCTGAATGGATGACTCTTTATTCAAGATTGGACACTGCTCTATTTAAGGCAAAAAAACTTGGAAAAGGAACATTTTACAGCCTTCCCCTGGAAGAAAAAGCATTTCCTCTGATACCTACCAAAACTTTAGTAGACAGAACTTATGAAAAAAACTTATTGATTCAAAAACTAAATGACGCATATCCGCCGATCATCCTCCTATTAGGGCCAGCGGGGGTTGGGAAAACAAGGATCTTAAATGATGTAGCAAAAAAGTTAGATATCCCCATGGTAATTAGTACAAATCCTGGAAGTTCTTTTGCCTGTACTCCATTTTACCCCTTTAGAATCCTCCTAAATAAGATAAAAAACCTTAATTACTTTTCTTATCAGGAAGCCATAGAAAAGCTTGACGAACGTGAGGCAATAGCATTAAGCCTGCCTAATCCCGAGGTTGGGTATATACCCGAGGGTGTGGATCGTTACAAATTTTTTGATTCTTTCTCAAAACTTTTAGCAGCCCTCGCACGCTCGGAAAAAATTCTGTTTATCATCGACGATGCACAATCTATTGATGCATCAAGCTTTGAGCTTCTAAACTACCTCCTTCATATGGAAATTCCGGATTTCAAAATCGTGTTAGGAGCAAGAGAAGACGAGATTACAGGTAAACCTATAGAGAACTTCTTATCCCACATTTCAAGGGAAAGACTGTTGTACAAAATTCGACTCGAGGCTTTAAGTAAGGAAGATACCTTTGAACTCATTGAAACGATATTGCAAGGAAAATGTTCAGAGTCCCTTAAAGAAACAATTTTCATGAAGAGTGGCGGAAATCCATTCTTCGTAGAAGAAGTTATAAAAGAGCTATATAAGCAAGAGATAATATTCTATGATAATGACCAGTGGCACCTATCTGATGTACCATCCATATACATTCCCGAAAGTATAGAGAATATTATTAGCGGACGGCTGGAGAGTTTTAAGGATGATGCTATTCTCGAACTTATTGCCTCAATGGGCTATGAATTTAACGTTAAAACTTTAGAGCTGGTCACAAATATCAATCCGGGCGAACTTTACGACACAATTGATATGCTCGTAAAGTTTAATATACTCATAGAAAAATCTACCGATGTTTTCACGTTCAAGGAAGATGTAACAAGGGAAATTATCCTTTCAAAAATGAGTGAAGCAAAGAAAAGATTTGTACATAAGAATATATTAAACGTTCTTGAAAAGAACCCTGAAATGACAGTGGCAACTGAGGAGCTGCTATCATATCATGCATACTACGCGGGAGAAACTGAAAAGATCAAAAAATATTCAATACTCGCCGCGAGAAAATTGAAAAATATATTTGCATATGAAGAAGCCCTTAAATATTACAAATGGTACCTTGAGGTAGAAGATGACACTAATTCCAAAGTAAATGTATTTCTTGAATACGTAGACGTCCTTATCACTTGTGGAGAACTGAACAGGGCTGCAGAAGAACTGAAAGCTAATCTGCCCATATTAAAAGACTATGATGAAATATACTATAAACTTGCAGAAGTCTACTCAAAAATTGGGTACTTCTCTGAAGCATTATTCCACATAGATAATGCGATCCAACTCTGCCCCAAAAACCTTTATAAACTGCGAAAAGCGTGGATCCTACATTCTGCGGGAAAAGATGATGAAGCTGAGATAATACTCAGAGAGTTTTATAATAGAGAAGAAGAACTGACAGAACATGAAAAGGCATATTACTATAACTGCCTTGCACTTCTTTTAAAAGACAAAGAAGAGTATGATCAATCTGAAGTTTATTTCAGAAAAGCCTTAGAAATCAGAGAGAAGCTCGGGGACCACAAAGGGGTTGCTGGAGTGCACCTCAACCTCGGCGTTCTCTTTATGTCTGAAGGCAAATGTGAGAAGGCACTGAAAGAGTATAAGGAAGCCCTATCTTCTTATAGCTACGTAGGAGATAAAAGGGGAATGTTTTCCGCACTAAATAATATTGGTAATTCCCTAAATTGCCTAAAACAATATGAAGATGCAATTGAAAGTGTAAAAAATGCTATCAACATCTCTCGCCAGATTGGGGCGCTGAGTGCTACGGTCATATCTATCAACAGCTGCGTTGATATTCTTTTTAAAACTGGTGCCCTTGATGAAGCAGAAAAAATGCTGAAGGAAGCTGAGGAAATTGCATTGGAACTCCAGGAAGATATGCCTCTCATATACACTTACGAGAATATGATAAAACTTTACGCCTGCTATATGCCTAACTATGAAATGGCTCGTAAGATTCAAGAGAAACTAGAACCACTGCTCGACAAAATTTCTGCAAGAAGCGAAATTTCAGCAGCAGTCTTAAGCATCGCAGAATCTTTAATATGTTCAGGATGCTTTGCCGAAACACTTGAAATATTAAAGAAATACAACAACCTATTCTTACAAGAAAAAGATACGGAACTCACTATCCAGTATCTTGTATTTAAAGCTATTTCTGAACATAAATGTATGGATCTTGATAGTTTCCGCGAAACTGTGAGAAAGCTGAGTGTAATGAAAAATCAGCTATCAACAATTCAAAAAGATTTTTATTCTGAATACTTCGCAAAACTCCTCTTTTACATAGGAAAAGTTAAAGGTGCATTTAAAACTATATCTAAGCTCACCTCTAAGGCAAAAGACTGCGGATATGGACAAGAGGCATTGAGGCTTGAAAAAATCCTTGAAAAACTCCAAAGTAAACCATTGGGCTGAGCACATTTCATAATTGACTAAACCTCAGTTCATAATTATATTAATCTTATGCAAATAAAGACAAAAATTGATTTGAACTCTGTCAAAACTGATAGTCCTTTTTTCGTTCACAACCTGAAGATATACCCTATAAAAGGTGAGATAGGTCATAATGGCTTCAGCGTCATCGAGGAAGGAATTCGAAGCGGTACACTTCTAATTCAGGATATCCATGGAGTAAACGAGGTCGCCATACATAACCTCGGGTCAGACCCTGTCATTGCCATTGATGGAGAAGAACTGATTGGAGCAAGGCAAAACAGGATACTCAATACCGATATTTACGTTGAACCACAGAGAGAATACACTGTACCCGTGACATGCATCGAACAGCATCGCTGGTCTGGAAGCCTTCTGTTCCAGGAAGGGGGATTTACTGTGACACCATCTTTGAGAAGCACTTTAGCAGTGACAATCAATGAATCCCTTGACAAACGCATGGGATATATTGGCAATCAAGCACTGATATGGACCCAAATCGACAAAACTCTTAAAGCAACAAAAATATCGAGTATGACAAACTCATTTCATGATATATATAAATCTTTGAATACTACAATCGAAGAGCTCTTCGAGGATTTTAATACAATTCCAGATGCTGTGGGATTTATCTCTTTTATCAACGATGAATTTATTGGAGCGGATATATTTGGTGCAAATTCTATCTATCAAAAATTCGAAAAGAAACTCCTTAAAGGGTATATTCTCGATGGTTATATTAGGAAATACACACGGAACCGCGGTGTCTCTTCTAGCCCAGAAGAGGTTTTATCCATCATCAGCGAGACTCCCTGTAAAGTATATAAATCTCCTACAATTGGGGAAGACCTGAGGGGCGTTAAAGATAGGATACTGATAAAAGCTTATATCGTTGAGGACAACCCCATTCACATCTCCGCTTTTGAGCTTCAGAACGTAAATTAATTCTGTACAGAACTTTTACACGGCATTCCTTAGAGCTGTTCTATATTCACATTGTAACTTCTGCTTCGGTACTATCTGGAGTGATGAAGAAATAAGCTTATCAACATTGAAAAGATATCTCCCTATGAAATAATCTCCCCTTATAAGCATAGGAAGCCATTCTCTATCATCTTCCCACATGGCGTCGTAGGGAATTTCATTCAGTGGAAACCACTTTGGAGATACCTCATCACTTTCTGAAGGCTCTCCAGTAAATTCTGAAGACCTAAAAACATACACCTCCCAGTCTTGCCCGTAGATGCTATAGAAATATATAATACCACAGAGTTCTGCATCCCTAACACGAACACCTGCTTCCTCTTCTGCCTCACGTATTGCACATCTAAGAGGAGATTCGTCTTCAATCTTACCCCCGATTCCATTCCATTTTCCTTCGCCATGCCCACGCTTCTTGTAAACCAGTAAAATCCTGTCTCCCCTTGTAATATACAACAATGTCGCTCTTATGGTTTTCATAGAAAAATCCCTAAGATAATGCCCGCAGCATCGTACAGGAGATCCTTGTAGCTGAATATACTCTTTTTCACTTTCTTGTCATAAACTTCTTTCGAGAACGATAAGCTAGCAACTATACAAACTGAATGAGTAGTGTTAACACTTGCTTGTTTAAAGGATTCCGTTAATACAAATGCAGTTGCAAAGTGTTTTACTTTATCCTTTGCCCACCAGGGATCGGTACTCATCGTCATCGATAACAGTAGAATAAGTTTAACCATCTAAGATCTCACGGTAGAAGTCCACACGTCTATCTTCGATTATATTATTTAGCGGCGTAACCCATTTGTTTTCGGCTTCGTCGGTTTCAATCTCTGCAATTTTCACTTCCTCAACAGATTCGTCACTTTGGGTAATAATGTCACCCCTCTCATTCGTAATTTGACTCATACCTGTAAAAGTTAATCTTTCTCCGGAGGAAGAAGCTTCCATCCCTGTCCTATTCGAAAGAACCGAAAAAACTCTGTTTTCTATCGAACGAACCACCATTCCCTTTTGCCCCAACCCTGGAAGCACCAAATTTGCAGATAACGCAAGTACGTGCGCCCCTTTAAGAGCTAAAACCCTTGCAAACTCAGGGAAAAACCAGTCAAAGCAAACCATCATACCGACATTTACTCCCATATAATTTACAAGAACGGGGCCGCTGTCCCCTTTTGCAAAAACGAGTTTTTCTTTGTAAAAAAGGTGACTTTTTCTATACACCCGAACTTCTCCATTTGGGAAAAAAGCATACTGACTATTATAAATATGGCCCCTCGCGCCCTCTGGAAAACCAGAAAGGATCAAAGCATTCTTCGACTTTGAAAGTTTTTTAAGGAAAACTGCAGGAGGGCTCTCAAATCCGATATCTATGAAAGGCCTAATTTCTTGAACAGAAGTATAAAAATAACCTGAAAATGCTAATTCTGGGAGTACGAGGATCTGGAATTCGTTATTTTTCGTAAGCTCATTTACTTTTTCAATATTACTTCTTAGATTACCTTTTTCTGGAAAATATTGAAGATAACCTATTAATACCTTCATAATTCTACAAGGTGAGACCCTAAGGGAATAAGGGAAATAGGGCCATTTTTAGTAACGAGAAAAGTATCTTCAATACCAGCTATACCAAACTCCTCAGAAATAAATTTTGGCTCAATAGCGAGGATAGAGTTTTCTTCAATGGGTAGATTAAATCCTTTTGCGATAAACGGGTATTCATCCACTTCTAAACCAGTCCCATGGCCTATAAATTTTACTCTATCTCTACCGCGACCCATAAATACATTAGAAAATCCAAGTGAGTCCACATACTTGATTACTTTTAAGTATATTTCTTCTGGGATTGCGCCAGGGACCATAAGTTCGCAAAGGTATGCAAAAACCGACTCAAGTCCAGCCCATACTTTCATAAAATGCTCGTCAGACTTCCCAAAAATGAAGGTCCTAGTTGCGTCACTTATGTAGCCATCATAGTTTATAGTAATATCGACTGTAAAGGGTTTTGATTTCTCAATTACTTTCTTAGATGCACCTTGAGGAAAGGCAGCAGATATACCAGGACCACCCGTTGGAGCATCAAAATATGAGGAGAACAGCGCATCTTCACCCTGTAATATATGTGAAAATGAAGCCTCGTTACCGTACGAATGCATGCGGTATATCCCCAAATTTCCCAACTTCTTCGCAAAATAGTCAAGCTCAATGAGAAGGTCCTGTTCGCTCATTCCTTCAGCAAAAATACTCTCAACATGTAAAAAGGTGCTTGCCGCAATTGCACCTGCCTGCCTAATTTTTTCCACTTCTAAAGGATCTTTTACCATTCTAACTAATCTTATCTCATGTGATATATTTTCAAATTCGTGAAGTTCAAGAGCCTCCGTAAGCTTCATCACAAGGCTATAAGGAATGGAATCCAGCTCTAAACCAGCCTTCCCGTGGAGACTTCCTAAGCAGGATTTAAGGTCGCGAAAGGAATCCATATACTCTACTTTCAGCTCCGTCAATAGGACTCTTTCTTTTGGTCTTCGCACGAATAAAATACAATCTTCATAGGAAATATATAATACACCTGTGACATAGTCACCTGAAAAATAGAAAATAGACAGTGGTTTCATCAAGAAAACATAATCGAGAGATTTATATCTCATTAACTGCCTTAGCCTTTCAATGCGTTCCATAAAGCTCTTCGAGGCTTGTAACCAAGTCATATACTAGCTGATGGGAAGGAAGCCCCATGTTATACTTTTGGGCTAATTTTAAGAGGTATCCATTTATAAACTCTATTTCTGTTTTCTTTTTCTGCTCAATATCCTGGAGCATAGAGCACCTATTATCGTAAGTTGCCTGGATAAGAGATCTCAAGTTTTCTTTCACCTCTTGAATATTCAAATGGACTCCTTCGAGAGAAATTACTTTCACAGCTTCTGTAATTAAGTTTGTCACGGTAGGTGAATTTAAAAGCTTAATTAAAAACCCATTTTTAACTCTCAATATTGTAGCCAGAGGGTTTATAACACTGTTTAATGCAAGCTTTTCATAAAGGATTTGCCATCCGTCATAGGATACTACTGAACGTATGTCAGCCGTATTTAAAATTTCAGCGAATTGCTCCATTGACTCCCTGGAGGCCTCAAAAGAAGTTACAATATTCTGTGTAAAATCCGACCTTGTATGGCGGATTTTGTGCACATCAAAGGAGTAAACACCTTCTCTAAGAGAAAGAATAAGATGATCTTCTCGGAATATCTCTGTAGCAGCTAAATGCGGCTCGATCCCATTCTGAACTGTAACAAGATAATTAAAAGAAAAATGCTTATCCCCAATCTCCTTGATAATCCTAATAGCATCGTAACTTTTAGTAGCAATTATAAGGTAATCTGCCTCAATATCTTTTAAATCTTCATAAACATAACAGGGTACCTTTATCACATACCTTTTTTCCAAGTAGAAATACTCAATGCCCTCAGTTTCGATGTGCCTCTTACTAGATCTTTTATTAACAATGACCTCAACAACATTTCCAGCTAAAACAAACTTAGATACAAGGAGCCCTCCAACAGACCCTGCGCCAAGAATAACAATTTTCATAGTATAACACTCAACGATTTCCTCAAAACATGAACTTCAATTTCCGATAATCCTTTCATTAACTCGCCATCAAGTTGTAGACAAAAAGGGTTCTGGGAGCTTACCGCAATCTGCGAAGCCTTAAGATAAGTTACCTCAGGGATATGGAGATGCTTCCCCTTAAAAGCCTTATAAAAATTCGTGAAAAACCTCTTAGGCCCCATCGGACTAATCATAGAAATATCTAATAAACCATCTCTAAGGCTCGCCTTCGGAAACAGCCTAAAGCCGCCTCCAAGGTATTGGCCATTACCAACATTAAAAAGTAACAACCTCCCGTCAAAAGATTGTTCACCATTATTAATACTAATCCGCAAATCAGCGCCACCAAAACTCAAGAAAGTCAATATAGCGGAAGCAGTATAAAGGAAATCACCCTTAAGGATCCTCATTTTCTCCATATTTTTTAGAACTTCCGAATCAAAACCTATACCCATACCGTTGATAAAATACCTTTCAGAACCAGTTAATGTTACTACCCCAACATCAATATCTACCGCTTTATCTAAGAGAAGATAGTTGTATAGAATCGAATCAAATTTCTTATGGGGATAAAGATACTTTGCAAAATCGTTACCGGTCCCAAGAGGTACAGGTAAAATTGGGATGCGTGAACCCACGAGGGATTGAATTACCTCATTAATGGTACCATCACCTCCAACTATGAGGATTTTTTCAAAATCCCCAGAATCCCTTATACGTTGTGCAATATCCGTAGCATCATATGGGCCCCTCGTTTGAAACACTTCATATTTTAGCGAGAAATGTTCCAAAATTTTTCTGACATCAGGGAATTTTGCAATTGCTTTCCCTCGCCCCGCAACCGGGTTTACAATCACCGCAATCATTTGACCCTTATAATGACAAAGTCTTTTTCGCCAGATTTGCTTACCCTTGCAAAGACTCTCTTTTCATCAAGCCCAAGAGACACAAGGTATGCCTTAATCTTTAAAGCTCTATTAACCTGCAAATCGCCACCAGATTTGAGCAAAATTGTAAGAGAATCGAAAGGTAAACTCTTAACAGCAGTAAAAAGGTTGTTTAAAACCTCTATCCCCCTCGTGCTTAATTCTGCAGAGTTGCCTGTAAAAAACTCCTTAACTGAGTATTTTAAATCGTAGGGTAATTGGACAGCCGGTTCCTTGCCTTGACGCTTTTCCGTTGGTATTTTACTTATAAGAGGAAGGAGGCTGTCCTTAATGACCTTATGTTCCTTTTCTAAAACTTCGAAGTTGTTTCTAATAGGAAGATAACGAAAATAGTAAAAATGAATCAAATAAGCTAAGAGGCACAGGGTAGTAACAAAGAAAACCCAACCCAGTTTTTTCATTTTGACAATTATACATACATATCAAAGGTTAAGCAAACTAATGCCTGTTTGACAGACCAGGCTCCATATTGTAATATTGTACAGTAATGCCTCTTTTAAAAAGAGCTTCACTACTTTTTTTCATTGGAATTGCTTTTTATATATCGTGTGCACCCAGGGTATCAAAAAAGACATTCGTGCAAGAAGGGTACGCTTCGTACTACGGCAACGAATTTAGGGACAAAAGAACTGCTTCGGGCGAAATTTACGATCCACAAAAACTGACCGCAGCGCACCCGACTTTGCCATTCAACACCTATGTAAAAGTTACAAATCTTGAAAATGGAAGAAGTGTCGTAGTGCGGATAAATGATCGAGGACCTTTTAAGAAAAAGAGAATAATTGACCTGTCACTGAAAGCAGCTGAAATGTTGGACATGGTCGTCAAGGGGGTAGTAAGAGTAAGAATTGAGGTAATTGCATGGCCATAAAGGTAATAACCTACCCACTTGAAGACTCATCAGATATTTTCAATTATGCTCCAACATTAGAAACTATCAGAAAGAGAAACAGTGTAATAAATCCATTTGATGACCTAAAATTTCTCTATTCGTGCCTTGAAACTACTGGCTGTGAAGAAGCATACCTGAATATCATATTTAACAATGATGAGCCTCAAGACTTTATCGTTCTAAAAAATTCACACGGAGAAAGTTTTAGAACCGCCATTCCAGTTGAAGTACCACATTTCAATACATTCTCAATCACATCGAATAATACTGCAATGGTTGTTTCAAGCATCCTCTCCAAATTCAATGAAATCTTTATTCCAAGAGTTTTGATAAATAAGCAAAAAGCTGACACTCTCTTAAACTCTTCCCAAAGAACGCTGGTAGGTGTTTCTACCATGCATAAGCTGCAGGTCCCTGATGACTTTGACCGTTGGTTATACAGAGTCAAGCCACGTAATCAGGAAAAATTTGAAAAGCTCCTAAAAACTCTCTCCCGAGATCCTCTTGTACTATCAACAATAGATGATCCTTTGAACTTTCAAAGGGAAATCGAGATTTCATTTGCGAAAAGCTCTAACATTCCAATGCTGGTGAGGAGCATTATAAGTGCTATTCTATTTCAGTTAAAGTTATCCAACTTCAAACTCTACTATGCAACGTTAAGTGCAGAGAACTGGGAAATTGCGGGCTCCGTAAGTTTAGAATATGAAGGGCGGCTTTATCTTCTATTTATATGGGACTTTTATAGAGATGTGAAAACAGACGCCAGAGATTTGTTATTGTTACTCCTCTTGAAAAAAGCACACCATGAAGGACTCACAGAAATTGTGATCCTCGACGAATCACATGGATCGAGCATTCCGATGGAAGACCTCCTGCTATTTGACATCCATATGAAACAGTAGATCTATCAAGTATTAACTGAAAATTTAAGCATAGACTGCTTTCTTTTTTATAGTTGTTTTAGATTTTTAGATTCTCAAAAGTGGTGTATAGAGAGAATTGATCAAATTACTTTTTAGAATACACCATAATTCTAATGCCTAAACAACTTTAACTCCGTACAACATACGGTTAGCACTATGAGATCCCGTTGCACGCAAATCCAATAGTAAAAAGAAACCCGCAACCCTACATTTTACTCAGAAAAACATTTCCTTTCAACTTCAGAAAGTTCAAATACCTTAAAAATTAAACTTCTATACTGATCTTGCAAGGCCACGTTCCTTCTTGCCATCATCCTTTCAGCCGTTTCAAGAGCTCTTTCTACTTCGTATACATTTTTGCCCTCATGGCCGCCCCACATAAAAGAAGGTATAAATTTTGGAGGAAAACCTTCACCAAAAACATTTGTAAAAACCCCAATTATAGTGCCAGAATTAAGCATTGTATTAATTCCGGTCTTCACATGATCACCAAAAAAAGTACCGATGAACATAGAATCAGAATCCCACTCTTTCTGACAATATTTTAGCCTAATATTTGAATAATTGTTCTTCAAATCACTCGTAACAGTATCAGCACCAAGGTTTACCCAGGAACCAACAAAAGAATGTCCCAAAAAACCATCATGTTGTTTATTTGAGTAAGACTGAATTATAGATGCCTCGACTTCGCCACCAATCTTACATACAGGACCGATTACACTGTTTTCAAGGATCTTTGCAAAAGGTTTTACAATACTTCCTTCGCCAACAAAGGCAGGACCTTGGATATAGACAAAAGGACATACTTTTGCATTCTTATCCACGACCACAGGCCCCTGAGTGGCATCTATCACGACATAAGGTGATATGTCTGCGTCATCGTGAATAACGACAGTATCACCAATTATTCTTATATCCTGTGGAATTCTTACACTGTAATCCGGGTATAACTTCGTAAAATCATCTATTATAAATCTGCCATTCAACCCTATCAGATCCTGCAAACCACTTATAAGTTCAACGCCCTCAAATCTATTCCACGCTTTTACACCACTTAAAAGTTCATTAAAATCTGCACTCAGTTTATCACCTTCTTTAAAGGATAAACAAAAACTCAATACATTACCCTCTTTATCCAGAAAGCCGCCACCCAAAGGGACTTTCACAATCTCTTTAATAGAATCGTGATAAGGATTTAAGCGAGCATTTAAAAAAATAATTTTTTTACTGGTAGATACAGAATTTATCTGAATTTTCGGAAAAATTAATGATGTGTATTCTTTAAGAAAACTCCTCACATATAGGCCATTCACAAATCCGAGAGACAATACCCATTTATCAAAAATTGTCGATATCCCAAGCCTCAATTCCACAAAGGGATGCAACCAGACCAGGGGTAAAAAGTTCTCTACTTTCTGATCCTCAAAAAGGTAATAGCTACAAGACACTTTATGACTCCTCCTTTCGCATTATGCTCTCCTTTAAAGTAGGGAAAAATTTTACAGTGTAAACAAGTAACACCACCAAGAACAAAGCTACGGAGATAATCATAAGTACATTTGCAACTTCTGAAAAGTTAAGTAGATAAGCAAAAGCCATAGCAAAATAAAATCCACCAGCAACCTTTCCAATCCACAGAGACCCAAAAGCAACCTTAAACCCAAACAAAATGCCCGCCCCAAAAAGTAAAATCAAGAGGTCCCTACCTACAAAAAAATAAAAAGCCCAAGAAGGCAACCCAAAATAACGATACAGCATGAAAGAAATAAAAATAGAAACAACTTTATCTACACCATGATCCAGAACTTTCCCAAAAAGACCTTGAGAATTGAGCTTTCTTGCAAAGTATCCATCCAACACATCAGATAGAACAATTAAAATGAGTAAAATACTGGATCCAAAAATATGGTAATCCTTCACAAGAAAATAGAGTGGAACAACAAGAAAAATTCTTAAAATACTCAATTGATTTGCGATGTTTCCAAGTATCTTCACTTCGTTAAATATTGTACCTTAGCCTTCAGGAAAAAGCAAAAATAACATCTCTTATATATATGCAACCTTTCCCGTTGAGAGTTTGAGCAGGTTAATTTATAATACTTAAAAACAAAAGGGGGTTATAATGAAGAAGGTATTGGCGGTAGCTGGACTAATCATTTTTGCTGCTTGTGCTACAACGCCCCACAAATCATCTGGGCTCATATATATGCAGCAGGGCCTCTATAACAAGGCAAGGGTTGAATTCCAAGCATGGGTTCAAGAGAATCCAGCAAATCCTGAAGCCCACATCTGGCTTGGTAGAGCGTACATTGGAGAAAGAGACTATCTAAAGGCTGCAGATGAATTTGTAAAAGCTTACGAACTTGATGCAGACTCAGGCAAGTACAAAAGTGAATTCGGGGAAAACGAAATAAACACTCTACTCACTGCAGGGAAGACCTTGTTTCAGCAGGGTGATGATGAGGGTGCACTTAAGTTCTTTAATTATACTATTAAACTAAATCCAAAGGATGAAAGAGCGTACCTGGCAATTGCTATTATTGAAAACAAACAAGGGAAATATGATGATGCAATACGCAATGCAACAAAAGCTGTTGAGTTAAACCCCCAAGATGTACAGGCGCGTTATTACAGGGCAAAATTCTACTCTCAGGTGGGAAAAACTGAAGAAGCCGTGAAGGATCTTCAGGAAGTTATCAAAATGGATAGTACTTTCTCAAAGGCTTACTTCGATCTTGGCGTATTAGCATTTGACATGCAGGACTTTGAAAAAGCTGGCCAATTATTTGAGAAAGCGTACAACTTGGACTCAGAAAACATTGATGCCCTGTTAAACACAGCACTATCATATTATAGAATGTCAAAATATGAAGATGCAGAAAAGTATTTCAGGGAATATCTCGAAAAACAACCGGATGAATACAACATATGGTTCACCCTTGGGGCTTGTCTTTATAATCAGAACAAGATGCAGGAAGCACTAAATGCTTTTGATAAGGCAATTTCTATTAAGCCAGATTATGAAGAGGCTTATAGTTTCAAAGCTTTAATATATAATCAACTAAAAATGACCAAAGAACTGAATGAAACCATTAAAAAAATACAGGAAATCAAAGGTAATAACGGAGGAAAGTAGGAGTGAAAAAGGATTTTCTATCTATATTGGACCTCACTCAAGAGGAAGCATTAGAACTATTGGACTTCTCACTTAAAGTAAAGAAAGGAAAAGTTAATGATAGAGTACTCGAAGGCAAGGTTGTGGCTCTCATATTCGAGAAACCATCGCTGAGGACTCGCGTCACCTTCGAAAGAGCCGTTTACGACCTTGGCGGTAAGCCTATTTACCTATCAAATAATGACATCAAACTTGGCCAGAGAGAATCAGTAAGAGATGTATCAAGAAATTTAGAAAAATGGGTGGATGGAATTGTTGCGAGAGTGTTCTCCCATGCTACCCTAATCGAAATGTCGAAGAATGTTAAAATTCCCGTAATCAATGCGCTGTCAGATTTAGAGCATCCATGCCAGATCGTGGGTGATTTCCTCACTATGATGGAAAAAAGTGGGAAAACCAAGATAAATCTGGCTTTCATAGGAGATGGCAACAATGTAGCTAACTCCATCATGCTAATGACAGCACTTCTCGGAGGTAAATTCACTATTGCATGTCCCGAAGGGTACGAACCTGAAAAGAACCTATATCTTGCAGCTCAGGAACTTGCAGAAAAGACGGGTGCACAGATAAAAATAATCAGGGACCCAAAAGAAGCTGTGATAGACGCTGACTTCATTTACACAGATGTATGGGCATCCATGGGGCAAGAAGAGGAAGCTGAAAAAAGAAGACAGGTCTTTAAAACATATAAAGTTGACTCCGCACTCTTAAAATTAGCGCCATCCCATGTAGGAGTACTTCATTGTTTACCTGCGCACAGGGGAGAGGAAATTACCGATGAGGTTCTAGATGGCCCTCACTCTATAGTACTTGACCAGGCTGAAAACCGACTCCACTCGGAAAAGGCTATAATAATAAAACTCTTCAGGCGTATGTATTAAGATATCTATATTTTTTATGTAGTAAACAAAAAGGGGCCCGTACGGGCCCCTTTTTGTTTACTACACTCTCCTAAGGTTACTTCTTATTCACTAATTCCTTTAGAGTTGAGGAAGCTCTAAACACAGGGACAATTCTAGCAGGAATCCTGATTTCTTGCTTGCTTCTTGGATTCCTCCCCTTCCTTTCCGCTCTCTTCCTCACGTCAAAGGTTCCGAACCCGATCAATCTGACAGGGTTCTTTTTGGCCAGAGATTCTTTGACTACATCCACGAATGCATTTACCACCAGCGTGGCGTCTTTTTTTGTAACGCCAGCTTTCTCCGCTACTTTTGTTATTACTTCTTGCTTATTCATCTCCTACCTCCTTGTAATCTGCAGTATCTCTGCAAATATATTAGAAAATAAAGCATACTATACATTTTGTCAAGAGTTTTTTAGCCATAATCAACAAAAAATGGGACACTGAACTAATAAGTCATTGATACTCTGAAACTTAAGATATAATAGCTTTTAGTCTATCAGATGGGAGAATCTCATAAAATTTATCTAAAAAATGCTTTTCCTCTCGTATTTTGTACTCTGAAGTAAACTTTTCCTCATTAAATATTATTTTAACACTAACCTTCCCTCCCGCGTCTGCCCTCAGAATTTCGGCTAGTATGTCAATGATCTCTTTTGTCGCAAATCCCGTTAAGTTTATCTCTATTTCTTCAACTCCATCAAAAGGCGCAATGTCTTCCACCCTTATTTCTTTGTCATTACCATTTTCAGATACTTTCCCAGTTATTATTACGACAGAATCTTCTTTTATAAGTTCTCCCTTTTCCTTAAATAGTTGCGGAAATAGCGTACACCTAACTTCACCTTCAAGATCCCATAATTTGACGTTTGCGTAGATCTCGTTATTTCTAGATTTTCTCTTGTGAACTTCAACTATAACTCCCACAATCACTACGTCATCTCCGTCTAAAAGTTCTTCTCTTACCTTCACCGTATTAAACGGTTGAGCAGCGAGAAAGGGGAACTTCTCAAGAGGGTGAGCAGTCAGGTAGAATCCAAAAGACTCACGCTCATAGTAAACTCGATCATCAATACTGTATGGTAATTCCTTTAACATTAGTTCCGATTCTCGAAGGCCAAAATCACCAAATAAGTTACCTATACCGTTACCCTTTCCACGATCTCCTTGCAAGAAGTCATTTATTGAAGCCAACACAGACTTACGATTAGAGTGAAATTCATCAAATGCACCAGCCTTAACAAGGCTTTCGAGAGTCTTCTTGTTCACTTTCCTAGTATCAACAGACTCGAGAAACTGATTTATGCTTTTGAACCCACCTAATTTAGAACGCACCTTAATAATTTCATCGACCGCAGCTCTACCAACATTCTTTATGGAACCAAGACCAATGAGTATAGTGTCATCGTTAATTATCTTGAATTTGTAAGCACTTTTATTAATTGAAGCTGGTAAAATTTTAAAACCATCTTTCTTTGCCTCTTGAAGAAACTTATAAATTTTTTCCTGCGAATCCTGTGTGTTCATCTCAGCATTTAGATTGGCTACTATGAATTCCAGCGGATAGTGAGCTTTTAGAAACGCAGTATAGTACGCAAGTATTCCATAACCAGCGGCATGGGACTTGTTAAAACCATACTCTGCAAAAGGTGCTATATTATTGAAGATAACCTCAGCTTTGGACTTTTCAATTCCGTTTCTCACACATCCATCAACAAAGCGAGACATGATTTCTTCCATTACATCCCTTTGTTTCTTTCCCATGGCCTTTCGGAGGAGGTCAGCCTCACCCAAAGAAAATCCTGCAAGGGAAGAAGCGAGAAGCATTACCTGCTCTTGGTAAGCTATAACACCATACGTTTCGCTCAAAAGATCCTTCAACTTATCGTGAACATACTCCACCCGTTCTTCACCATTTTTCCTCCGAATAAAACTCTCCAACATCCCACTACGCATTGGTCCAGGCCTGTATAATGCAAGTGCAGCAACAAGATCCTCCATTTTACTTGGCTTAAGCCTTCTTAAAGTAGCTCTAAAACCTTCCGACTCCAGCTGAAATACTCCCGTAGTATCACCTCTGGACAACATTTCATATGTTGCAGAATCGTCCAGAGAAATTTTCTCCAGCGAAAAGGAAGGGTCCTTCTGCCTTATCATTTCAACAGTATCCTGAATTATTGTAAGTGTACGCAGACCAAGCAGGTCAATTTTTAGCAATCCCAGTAGCTCGAGAGATTTCATATCAAATTGCACCGTAACTGCCTCTTCACCCTCGGATCGGTAAAGAGGAGCAATTTTATAAATCTCTACAGGGGCAACTACAACTCCAGCTGCATGTGTGGAAATGTTTCTCACCCTTCCCTCTATTCGAATTGCAAGAGAAAAGATATCTTTATATTTAGAGTTTGAATTAATCATATCCCTAAAGGTCGCATTGGTTTCATAGAGTTCGGGCAGAGTTGTGTTCTCCGTTATAGTTTTAGCAATTCTGTCGCTATCACTATAAGGTAAACCGAGTACTCTCGCAACATCTTTAATTGCTTGCTTTGCCTTGGCACGACCGAAACTAATTATCTGCGCTACATTATTTTCGCCGTATTTTTCCCGCAAATATTTAATCATTTCGTCCCTTCTATTGTCGGAAAAATCTATATCTACATCAGGAGGAGATACCCTCTCAGGATTTAAAAATCTCTCAAATATAAGATTATAGCGAAGGGGATCAACTTCAGTCACTCCTAAAGCATAAAGCGCTAAAGAACCCACCGCAGATCCTCGGCCAGGTCCCACTGGTATCTTCCTTCGCTTTGCCTCAGCAACAAGGTCCCAAATAATCAAAAAATACATTGAAAAATTTAGTTCTCTAATAACTTTCAACTCTTGATCGAGCCTTTCCTTGTACTCATCAGGAATATTCTCACCGATTCTCCGCTTTAAGCCCTGCCATGCAAGGTGAGCTAACATTTGATGAGCATCCTCATACTGCTCTGGAATTTCAAAATGAGGAAGGTGGATTTTTGTAGGATTAAGATCTAATTCTACATTAATCCGTTCAGCAATTGCAAGCGTATTTAGCAAAGGTTCTTCAAATTCGCCAAAAAGAGCCCACATCTCTTCACTACTTTTAAAATAGATCTGATCTGTCTCAATTTTCATCCTTTTCGGATCGTCCATCCTTGTACCCGTCTGTATACACAACATTACTTCCTGTAGAACTCTATCTTCCGGCTTCAGGAAATGAACATCGTTCGTAGCAACTGTCCCAAGACCAAATCTGCTTGCCAACTCAAGCAATTTTCGATTTACGATCCTGTTCTCTTGAAAACCAACGTCCTGCAATTCTAAATAAAAACTGTCTTTACCAAAAATTTCAAGGTATGACTCAATTACTTTATTTAAATCATCATCTGAGTATCCCAGTAAGATTTTCCTCGATAACTCTCCTTGAAGGCAGCCCGATAAAGCAATTAACCCTTTTGCATATTTTTTCAAAAATCCTTTGTCCACCCGCGGTTTATAATAAAATCCTTTCAAATATGATTCCGTGGAGATTCGAAGCAAATTTTCATAGCCTTCCATATTCTCTGCCAGCAAAGTGAGGTGATAGATTTCAGAGCCCTTGTTCCTAGACTCCATGGGTTCAGGAGAAAGGTAAGTCTCCATGCCAATGATGGGCTTCACACCCCTCTCTTTAGCCTTCTTGTAAAATTCTACAACACCAAAAAGATTACCGTGATCGGTAAGGGCGACAGCCGGCATGTTATATTCTACTGCTTTATCGATTATTTCATCTAAAAAAAGAATACCATCAAGCACACTATACTCTGAATGCATATGTAAGTGCACAAAGTTTTTACTCATGGAGCGACGATCGTTTCATATTTTAGAGATATATTTCCTTAAATCTTCCAGGTTTTCAATATTTTTCATAATTCCCAGAGCTCTTTGAACCGTACTGTCGTCTTTCAGTATACTATTATATCTTCCTTTTGAACCATAATACTTTTCCGAAATTTCTGCATCAAGCAGTCTCCTTATCTGTGCAATATCCTTTTCAAAATCAGAATCAGAAAATTTTACATTGTTCACCCGTAAGTACTCCCTAAACTGATTTAATACTCTATTATCCAAACCTGCGTACGTATCATGTTTCGACTTATACTCCACCGCAAATCCAAAGAAGTGAGGATAGATTTCCTGAACAAACTGTGAAATCAATTCCTGCTTTACAACAATATGAGGTGCAATTCCTCCCATGGCATGTACGGGTTTCTTAAGTATTTTCGTGCTGTAAGTTAAAGTGTCTTGTAGCAAAGTGTCCTTCTTCTCGGGCCTGTGAATGCACCTTCCCGAAGGAGTATAATACTTGGCAGTAGTAAGTTTTAGTTCATATCCCTCATCCAATTTAAAGACTCGTTGAACTGAGCCCTTACCAAAGGTAGTATCCCCAAGAATTACAGCCCTATCCCAATCCTGTAAGGCTCCCGCAACGATTTCACTTGCACTAGCAGATCCTTTATCAACAAGAACAACCACAGGGTAATTCCTAAATCTTCCGCTACCCTGCGTCTTATAGTCAAAATTGTTGTCAGGGGTTCTTCCTCTCGTATATACAACGAGCGTTCCGGGGTCCAAAAATAAACCGAGTAGCTCTACAGACTCGTTTAGCAAACCTCCGGGGTTACCCCTAAGGTCTAATACAAAACTCTTTGCCCCTTTCTTTGTTAAAGTATCCAAAACCGCAGTGAATTCACTTAGCAAGCCATGCTGAAAATCAGAAATTCTGACGTAACCAACGTTACCATCAAGAATGCCATAATACGGGATAGGGTTGATGAAAATTATATCCCTTACAATTTCTACTGCAAATTCCTTCTGGGTTACAGGCCTAAAAATATCTATCTTGACTTTCGTTCCAGGTTCACCCCTTAGCATGTTTACTGCATCGTTGACTCGCATTCCTTCCGTCGACTTTCCTTCAATCTTAACTATTCGGTCGCCTGCGATAAGCCCAGCCCTGTACGCAGGAGTCCCCTCAATAGGAGCAATTATAGTAATCCAGTTGTCTCTAACTCCTATCTGGGCACCTATACCTCCAAACCTGCCTGTAGTTGCAATAGCAAATTCTGCACTCTCTTCCGGGTTTAGAAATTCAGAGAAGGGATCTAGATCTTCCACCATCCCCTTTATGCTACTTTCAACAAGATCCACAGGATCCCTTGTATCAACATAATAGGTCTCAATGTATGTCAAAACTGCTGAATACATTTGCATCAAACTTCTCAGCGATGCCTTCTCCTTGCATACCCCCGTACTATATCCTAAGAAAATTGACAGTACTACTATAATTGAAATTATGATTCCTCTTTTTACTTTCATCTTCTCCCACCTCTCACCTTTTCTTTTTGAGACATTTTATCTATAATCAATGAAATTGCTTTGTTGAGAAGCTCATCAGGGGACTGACTCCCGTTGAGCAGCTTCACCCTTCTACCAGAAATTTTTGCGATCTTGTTGTACCCCTCACGAACTCTTAAATGAAATTCCAAATCTTCCTTCTCAATCCTATCGAACTCTTTACCTCGTATCCTTTCCAAACCTTTTTGAGGATCTACATCTACTACGAGTGTTAAGTCAGGCTTAACACCAAGGGTCGCAAGTTTATTAAGTCTTCTAAGTAATTTGATGGGCAGACCTCTTCCATACCCTTGGTATGCTATTGTAGAATCAGTATATCGATCACATATTACAACTTTCCCTTCCCTTAAACCTGGGAGAATATTTCTCACCACATTTTCTCTCCTAGCTGCCATAAATAGAAAAACTTCTGTCATCGCATCGATATTCCCGCTACCAGCGAGAAGAATCTCTCTAATTTCTTCCCCGGGTGGTGTACCGCCTGGCTCCCTCGTATAGACAACCTGAAATCCCATTCGCACTAAATGCTCGTGTATACCGCTCGTTAAAGTGCTCTTTCCGCTACCCTCAGGGCCTTCAATAGATATAAAAAAACCCCATTTCCCCATTAACTTGCCTGATCTCCAGAATTACCATATTTTCTTATCCACTCCTCAGCTAGTTCTTTACATTTCCAGTCAGGAAACTGCTTCGGGGGTGTTTTAAAGAAATAAGAAGAGGGTTCTACAATAGCTCCTTTAAGCCCATTGTCCTTCGCGATCTTCGCGCATCTTATTGCATCTACCATTACACCTGCTGAGTTGGGTGAATCCCAAACCTCAAGCTTTAACTCCAAATTTAGTGGTACGTCACCAAAAGTCTTTCCTTCAAGTCTCATATAAGCCCATTTCCTATCCTTAAGCCACGCAACATAGTCAGATGGGCCAATATACACATTTTCATCTCCAACATCATACGGAAGCAAAGAAGTTACGGCATTGGTCTTTGAAATCCTTTTAGAGGCAAGCCTTTCTCTTTCAAGCATATTAAGGAAATCTGTGTTCCCTCCAACATTCAACTGTGATGTCCTTTCCACCTTCACACCTCTATCTACGAATAATTGCGTGAGGACCCTATGAACTATAGTCGCTCCTACTTGAGATTTTATATCATCTCCTAAAACGGGTAATCCTGCTTCCTCGAATCTTTTCTGCCAATAAGGAGAACTAGCAATAAAAACAGGAATCCCATTTACAAAGGCAGCTCCAGCCTGAATAGTTTGTTCCACATACCATTTTGTTGCCTCTTCCGACCCAACGGGCAAGAAATTCACTACTACATCCACTCCAAGGTCTTTAAAAATCTTTACGAGGTCATCGGTTGGCCCTGGTGCTTTTATAATAATATTCTCAAGATATTTTCCAATCCCATCGTGGGTCATTCCTCGGTAGACTTTTGCGTTAAGTTTAGGAACATCAGTAAACTTATACGTACAGTTTGGTTCAGCAAATATCGCTTGCGAAAGGTCTTTCCCTACTTTAGTTATATTAATGTCTACCCCAGCAACAAACTTAATATCACTCACATGATATCCACCCAGTTCTACGTGCATTAAACCAGGGATAAAGTCACCCGGTTTAGCGTTTCTATAATAATATACTCCTTGAACAAGGCTTGAAGCACAGTTGCCCACTCCAACAATAGCAACTCGGATTTCACCCATGTTTTTCCTCCCTATTGATCAAGATATAAAATTCTCTAAACCTGTTTATGACCGTGATATAAACTAATATCAATAAAACATACATCGAATAATGAAATACCTTACCTCCTATAAGTGAAACTACAACCAGGAAGATATAGCGGTGAGACCTATCCATAGGGCCTGCGACCGGTGAATAACCTATTCCCTCAGCCCTTGCCCTTATATAGCTTGTCATTATGGCACCAAGGAGTATGAAATACATGACAAGAGAAAGACCCGGGTCTTTCGCCCTAAAACAGTAATAATACAAAATGCCACCAAAAATCAGAAATTCTTCAAATCTATCTATAGTCGAATCGAAGAAGGCTCCAAATTTAGAAACCCTATTACCTTTCCTAGCGACCTCCCCATCTACGGCATCACAAAGACCCCCCAATGCCATTATGACTCCAGCCCATCGAAATAATCCCTTCGCAAACAGATAAGATGCAATTAATGTAATCAAAAAGCCCGCTATTGTAACCATATTTGGAGTAATCTTAAGCTTTATAAATACATTAACAAATGGGGCAAGAATTTTCCGTCCGAAATTCTTTACACTCTCACTCATGGCTGCCCTCTAATACCAAGACAAATTCACCCTTTTCTAAGATACGATTCTCTAACACTCCCCTAACTTTACAAAAGATATACTCTTCATACGTCTTTGTCATTTCCCTGCCTATAAATATATACCTATCACCAAGTTTTTCAAAACCTTTTAGCTCTTGCAAAGTTCTCAATATTCGCTCCGGAGACTCATAAAAGATTACAGTTCTTTCTTCATGTATCCAACTCTCCATAAGTTTCTTCCTCTTCCCCACTTTCCTCGGTAAAAATCCTACAAAAACAAAGCTATCGGTAGCACAACCTGACACCGAGAGAGCAGCAACAAGTGCTGAAGCACCAGGCACTGGCAGCACTTTATAACCTTCCATTCTCAAAGATCTTACTAACCTGTACCCTGGATCTTGAATTGTAGGGGTACCTGCATTACTCACAAGGGATACTTTGAGCCCTTGTTCCAACATCTCTTTTACCTCAGGAATTCGCTTTTCTTCTACATGTTCGTCGTATCGAACGAGTCTTTTTTTTTCAATATTAAAATGAGCGAGCAGCTTGAGGCACATTCTCGTATCTTCACATAGGATCACATCCGATTCTTTTAGAACCCGAAGAGCTCTTATGGTAATATCTTCAAGATTACCTATTGGAGTCGAGACTACATATAAAGTACCACTATTTGGCATATTCTGGCAAATGCTGAATTTTTTTGACAAATTCCTCAATGGAACTCGCCTCGACAAATCCACTCATGAGTGCATCTTTGGGCACTATTGTTTCCCTTCCAATTGCAATCTTCACAAATTTAGCTATCTCGGAGCTATTTAGATTTCTGAATCTGAACCTTACAGGTAACGAATTATTCACAAATACCGTCTCCCTGAGCGTCACTATCTTTTCCGAAGCATGTGGAGACCGACTAGAAACCTTCGGGCTCAAGGGGCTGAGTTGAACCCTCGCTCCCTTCGCTTCTACAACAAGAAAAATTACATTTCCAGAGTAAGAATGGCTTTGAACTTCGCATGGTGCTGAGAACTTAAATATAATCCTTCCAGTATTTGAACCCATCTTCCTATACTCTGCACTTCTTAAAAATGAATTCTCGTACCATTCTGTCCCTGAAAACCCACTAATATCACCCGAAACATCCACAACAAGAACGCCTTCATACGGAAAATCCGTTACCTCATAGCTATTGAATTTCCCCTCTATTTTTATCTCTATCAAATCGATTTGCTGAGTTGCAGTGACATTTATAGAGACATAGAGCGCTAAGAAAACAACTTTCACCATTTTATAGTTTCCCTTATGTTACCAGATCTTGTAATTATAACTGAATCCATTGTTATCACGTCCACCTCAAAATCCCCCGCGCTGGCACCTTCCTTGAGAATATACTCTTCATTGTTAGGAGTCTTCAAGTAAACATAGTTTTCCGCGCCAACTTGAATGATACCATAGAGGACAAGCTTCGTTTTATCTTCAAGCGTTTTTGACTTTAACACATTCTCAGAATCAGCTTTACGAGCGTAGTTGGGCCTTCGTAAATGCTTTTCCGTACTGATAAAACCCTTATTAGAAAAAAGTAAACTCCCCAAAACCACTAAACATATCAATATAACCAAGAAAGGGACCATAGGAGACTTCTTGGGATAGAAATTGAACCTCAGAATCATAAAGTTACTCCGAGGGCTAAGGAAAAGGTAGCTTGCCTTACTTCTTTTGGAGTGATGATGGTAAACTCTGAGAATGGATTTAAAATTTCAATTTCCGCATCATCACCCAATTGCCTCAACTCATTTGGGAGATCTTTTGAGTAATCACCGGTAATTAAAAAAGTATTTATCCCTTCTTCAAAAAAGGTCTTCACAAGTTCAGGGACAGCCTCCATAGCATCTTCCGACTCCATTGATGAGGTCAACCATACCAGTCCGCCCTTGCAAACCATATAGTAAACATATTTATTATTAAAGGATAGAGCAAGAAAATCTTTATACTTCGCGGCAAAATTGAACGTATAAATCAGATCATGGAAAACAAAGGGTGAAAAGTCCAGTCTTTTAATTCTTGAAATCTTGAGCGACTTTAAGAAATCAATGACCGAGTGGTACACTTTTTTCTCAACTCCTCCAGCAAAGGTATACTTACTCTTATCTTTAGTGAATCCCGCTTTTCTAAATTCAAAAGCTGTTCCAAACTCCTCTTCAAAAATCTTTTTAGAAACGCCGCCGGAATACAACTTTCCAACGACTGCTGGAGCAGAAAAGCAAATATAAATATCCTCTCCTTTGAATCTATTAATACTACTTGGAGAACCTTCGTCAAATTCTAAAATTCGCGCCCTTTCCCTTCTTACAAGACGGCACCTTTCAAAGTCTAACTCAATCCCAATCAATTACCAGGTTCTTCTCCTTCTTCCACCTTTTTCTCCTCTTTTTCTTCTTCCTTTTTGACCTCAAGTAAATCCAGATCATCCTTCTTCTTTGCAATTACAAGATACGACATTAACGTTCCAACATTTAATGAGTTAATTGCTTGGGCTATTACAATAAACACCATTATGTATAATCCAATTCCGAAGAAAAAGCCTACGAAGTTTATAAGGAAACCCTGCGCAGGAAGCGTCAAGGGGACATTTAATATAGCATCAACGCCAAGGAACCTAAGATAGGGAAATAAAGAAGAAAGAACAGGAGAACTCGTAAAGAAGTAGAGGGCAGCTTCCTCTATGGCTTTAAATTTTGCCCCCATGAGCCAAGAAGCACTCCATACCCAGTCCATAATGGAGACTGCTCGCCCCAGAGCCCACGCTAAAAGAGAAGAAGTAAAAATGGTAAGCAAAAAGGTGAAAAACTGGTAGAGAATAAACCTGAAAGGCTGCTCATTCAGGGTTGAGAATATCTCAAAAAGCGTATCAAACGTATCAGATTCAGAAGATGCAACTACTGAAGGCCCTAGGAAGGCTGAAAATATAAGTGCAAATAAGAGATATATAATAAAGATACACATCGCAATTGCAGGTATTGCAAAAATCAAAATTATAATTTCACCAGCATAAGGTATCTTTCCTAAAAGTCCCAGAATTAATCCTCCTAAAAGAATGAAAGCAATAACAAAGACAACACACAGCGGAGTTGTAATCACAGACCAGCCTTTTTTGCGAGCAAATTTTATGGCGTCCTTTACTTCGAAGAACTCGTCGCCTCTCAGTTGTTCAATTGTAATCTTCGCAACAGCAACAGCAAATATATAGTTACATATCACAAAACCCAGTATTCCGATAGCAAGAAGAATACTCCCTCCTATAGATAAAGCCTCACCCACTGGAATAGGGATAAATTTCCAGTAGTACCAGATTTCTCCAAAAGAAAGACCTGATGCTAGAAGTGCCAGATAAGCAAAGATGGAGTAACAAATTGTACCTAACACGAGACCTATAAGCTGGGTCCATAACTTCTTGAAGCTGAAGCCGTACTTTATGGAGTTCCAGACATCACGGAAGCTATAACTTAACACAGCTCTCATTTACCACCTCCTGTTTATAAATATATTTTAAGCCCTTTTATAAAATTTATCTAAAACTGTGATTAAAACTCTGTCTAAAATAAATAAAGTAACAACCGCGAGCAACAAACCTTTCCAAAAACCAAAAGTTGTGAAAAAGGTAACTAAAAAACCTGCCATCAGTACACCGAGTGAAATAGAGAGAAACGCAACTTTTCTATCCATAGAAAGTAGATATGCCACAAGCGCCCCAGTCCATGCACCTGTTCCAGGTAGTGGCACAGCGACAAAAAGAAACAAACCTAAAGACTTATACTTCTCGACCATACCCGTCCTTTTTTTTGCTCTTTTAATGGCGTTAGTTATCAAACGATCAAGAAATGCGTATTTGCGAAAGTGCTCCTCAGCAAATCCCAATAAAAAAACAAGAGGCACAACAATAAGAACATTACCTGTTACGGAGATGAGAAAAGCCTTCAACATATTAAATTTAAACTGAAAAACAGCAAGGGGAATAGCACCTCTTAGTTCTACTATAGGCAGCATTGAAACTACGAAAACTAGAAACTCTTCATTCTTTATTAGACTCGAAAAGAATTCGATTATTTTTTCAGTCATACCTTATCAGCCTCAACATCGTGTCTTGCTCGAACTCAATCCGCTCATGAACTTTAAATTGTTTAATAGCAGAATTAATATCAAGAGAAATACCTCCGAAGACCTTGATTCCATCGCCGAGTATGATGGGAGAATAAAAGATCATAATCTCGTTTAATAACTGATGTCTTAGGAGCTCACCCATGAGATAACTCCCACCCTCGCATAATATAGACTGGATGCCATAGGAACCAAGTTGTTCTAATGCTTCATGCATATTAAGGGAACCATTTGATACCTTTACTCTTACCAAAGTAACCTTCGAAGATAGCTCTTTTGGAACGCACCAATTTGCTTCCTCAGAAGTAACAATAAAGATTCTACCTGGATTAGTAAAAATCTTGTATGCAAAATTAGTAAAGGGGGTCATCGCTACCAGAATTCTCGCTGGTATCTTAGGTGAGTAAAACGAGACTGGCAGAAGAGAGGGATTGTCCTTCTCCACAGTACCCTTCCCAACCATGATCCCATCCACTTCACCACGCACCTTGTGTACATATCTTCTTGACTCATCACCCGAAATCCACCGGGAGTTTCCACTTTTATCAGCTATAAAGCCATCAAGACTTACTGCAATTTTGCCAATCAAATAAGGTCTTTGATGCTTCATATAATAAAAAAAGAACCTATTCAAAAATGCTCCTTCATTCTCTAAGACCCCTTCGATAACATCTATTCCATTCTCTTTAAGATATGCGATGCCCCTCCCATTTACTTTAGGGTTTGGATCCCGATTTGAAATCACCACACGCTTAATACCAGCATCTTTTATTACAGGAGCACAAGGTGGTGTGGCGCCAAAGATAGTACAAGGTTCCAGATTGACATAAAGAGTAGCATCTTCAAGGTGACCACGTGCATCTTCGATAGCTATTATTTCAGCGTGTTTATCCCCCCTTTTTTTATGGTAACCAATGCCAACTATCCGGCTGTTTTTCACAATTACAGCCCCAACACAAGGATTAGGCGAAGTAAACCCTAGACCCAGAAGGGCGAGTTCCAGTACAAATTTCATATTTTTCTCATCTTCAGTCATAATTAGAATTATAAAATCTATTCCCTGCAACTTCACATTATAATTTAGCTATGGGAAGAGTCAAAACACCCGAACCCGTTTTACTCTTTGCAGGTATCATTGGTAGAGAGGAAAAACTCTTAAAATTAGAAGATATTTTGTCTCCCCTCGGAATGTTAGAGGACCGAAGTGAAATTTTAAGCTTTGATGAGTTTAGCCGGTACTATGAAAAGGAGATGGGACCAAATCTTAAGAGATTATGGATCAGCTTTCAGGGGGTTAGAAGCCCTGAAAATCTTCACATGGTAAAAGTTATATCAAACAGGATCGAAGAGGAACATGCTGAAAAGGGATTGAGAACTATCAATATAGACCCTGGATACGTTTCTTTATCTAATGTAATCCTATTTACTACTAAGAATTATTATCACCGCATCTATATTGGGAGCGGAATATATTCTGAAGTTACGCTTTACTATAACAATCCTGTGGGTTTTACTCCCCTCCCCTGGACTTATCCTGACTATAAGAGCAAAGTGGCTCTCGAATTCTTTAACTCTCAGAGAAAAAAGTTGTATATGCTAAGAAAAAGAAGAGAAATAATATAGTTCATACCATATACGCATCAGACTCATGCTTTTCAAAGGCTTCTTTTAATTTGACTTCGAAGATCGTACCTGTAGGACTAAAAACCGAAAAAAGAATATTGTGCTTCTCATCGCAGTACCTACCTATTATTTTGAGAGTCGTCTCTAACAAACTATCGTTCAAATATCCTTTAGTCATAATGAAACCCGCAGGGCCCGCGACCGTGAGGGGCTCAATGATATAACCTAAGCCTTTACAGTTTCTACTTATATAAAGGTCCTCTTCCTCATTCCTGCCCACAACTACCTTTACACCATCTACCCTAAAATGTCTACCGACTTTCACGACCTCTGCAGTGAAGGCATTTAATTCATTATAATTTATAAGATCTCTAACTTTCCTTGAAAAACCACAGTTAGTAAGAAGACATCCACCAGCCGGTTGTGGGAAATTTTTGAGTCCAAGTTTTTCCGCGAGTTTTAGCTGATTTAACCTCCTCTTACCACGTAAGTCAAGGAACCATTCCCTCTTTACGATTCCTTTGATCTC
>DCDE01000023.1 GCA_002316275.1 Caldifarciminota bacterium UBA1063 | reverse complement strand
TCACTCTTATGTTAAAGACTAACGCCTTCATTTTTAGACCTTGCTTAAGAGTTCAGCAAATATCTCATCAATGGTATCCTTTTTACTAAATCCTTCTGGGGTTTCTGGACCCCAATAGAGGAATTTTGCATCCTTAGGCATTAAACCAGCTGTTTTGGAAATATAATCTGAATACATCGGTGATACAGGGAATGGTAAAGGTCCAATTTCAGAATAAACTACTACGATTTCTTTTGGGTTCATATGGGGGATTGCATGAGATAAAGAAGCCCCCATCAGCCGTGGAGCGAGAGAAAACTCATTTTTCACGAACTGAGCCAAAAAGGGTGCAACTACTGCCTCGGTTTTACCTGAGCCACCAGGTGCTTTGATAAGAAGTGGAAATTTCGGTTCCTGTATTAATTGCCATGTTTTTACCTGAAATTCATACGGGTTTTGGATATTGAGGTACTCCCTATAAAACTCATCACATCTCATCTTTTTAACCCCCTTTACTTTATTACCTCAAAGCATCCGAACCCCTGAGAGTTTTTTGCTCCAATACCCGCCTCGTATGCAATTTTTAAAAGCTCTGGGGTCCCGGATATTTTATACGTTCCCATCCAACCTTTTATAACAAAGCCCTTGTAAGTAATAATTTTTTCATCTTTCTTTAAGACTTTAAGTGGTTCAATATGAAATTCCGTTCCTCCTGGGTCTTTCTCATAAAGTGCTTTATATTTTTTTATAATGTTTTCTCTTATTAAGACTGAAAATTCTTCTTCTTTGGGGTTGTAATAATATGTTTTTTTGCCTCCATCGGCTCGTGTTAAAGTACTGTAAACGGTCACTGGTGAGAGCATTTCAATTTCCGCTTCTCCCTCGAGGGGTGGGGTAAAGTGGGCGCTAATCGATTCAATTGTTACCTTCTGATTTCCAAGTTCTGCTTCCGGTGATTTTAGAAGGTTCTCAGCGAGGTTCTGAAGAGTGTCTCTGTGGGGTGACGAAATGATTAACTTAAAGGGGCTCTTTATTTGAAAAGAATCGTTTTGAATTGTAAAATTTCCTAATAGCCTTGAGAACGTGAAAAGTCTGAAACTTCTTTTTCCATCTTTAAACCCTTCTTCGTGAAGGTGTTCTGCTACGGTGGGGGATAAATTCCCATAAATAAAGCCTTGAACAATTTCATTATATGATAGAGGAAGTATCACCTTATTTTCTGATTTAAATACAATCCCCAATCTCATTTATCTAAATTAGATTTTGTTAAATTTTGTAGTATACTTGGTCTTTTGTCAAGAAGGGGTTGTGGTCGTGATTTTTAATCATGAGATAATATTTTATACGGTCTCAAAAATAGCAGGTACAACACACCCCTAAAGAGGTTTGACTTCTATATCATCCCTTTATGTTAAAGAGTTCGCAAACTAATTCGTCATTTTCTTTTTCTAATTTTTCTATTTCTTTTTCTTTACCTTCGGCTTTGAGTTGGTGGCATTTTTTGGAAATTTCAGCAAGTTTTTGATGAAGCGGATTTTTGGGGTCGAATTTTGGAATGCCAACATGCTCCATTACTGAAGGCGTGCCAAAACCCCGACCAGCGGAAGAAAAGGATTTAATAAAATCTCTAACTGGTTTTGAATTGATAATGGCGCAAAGATAATGGGCTTCGGATTCGGAGTCGGTAGAAAAAAGTGAGGTAGTATCTGTTCCAATAATTATTTTATATCCGAATGGTGTTTTAACTTGTGAAACAACGGCAGCAATTATATCGTTTGCCATTCTTTTCCATAAAACTTTATATTTGCTAAAGGTATAATTCTGTATATTGTATTGACTATAGAATGGCTTCCCGGCTGGCTGATATAATTTTATATATGCTGCTCTTTCTATAAGTATATTTTTAAAGTCTGTTAAATAAGTATAAGTCCTAGGATAAACCTGCCTTAATTTTGTTTCTGTATAGGGCATATTACTTAGAAAGGGATAAGGAATTAGCACAAAAATATTTGATTTGATACCCCATCTTTGGATATCAGCTCCTCTTACTGCTGGATAAATTAAATCTGGTTCAATTGAGTATTCTTTTTGAGGAATTGAACGTTTACCTTTCTCAACAAGATTACGGACAATAATATTTCCATTAGAAAGTACTTGTCTAACTTCTATCCAAAATACACCATAGGGTTCTGTACTTGCTCCACGACGAGCTTGATATGCGTTTTTACCTTTAATAAATCCAAGTTCTTTCTGTGTTTCTGAAAAGGTTTGCCAAGCTCCGATTTTTGAACCAATGGGTTTAGCACTATATTTTTTCTTCTGTAATAGCGGTAAAACTTCGTCTAATAATTTATCCGTAGCAATTTTCCCAATACCCTTTTTCTTAGTCCAAATAAAATACGGCAACGGATATTCTGTTTTTTCGCCTTTTTTCAGAATAATCGCCGCGGTTTTATTAGCCGCTCCTTCAAACGGTTGGATAGAAACTAAATCGTGGGCTTTTAATACTTTGAAATATTTACGATCTCCAAGCTGAAATCTTCTAAATCCTTCACCAGCTCCTTTTGATTTAAAAACCTCTTGCGTTATTAAAAATCCTAATTTTGCGCTGTCTTTAAGGTAATAATCTGCTGAGGCATAAGTAAACAGCATGGAAAAATCTTTTTCGCCCCCACCTAACCTGCGAGAAGCGAAATCTTGTGTTTTCGGAAATAAACCATATTCTACCCAAAGATTAAAAGTTGCCTTTCTGTATTCTTCAGACAGATACCCCCACCTAATCCACGGTGGATTGCCAACGACAAAATCAAATTTGCCGGCAACCATTGGAGCAAAAGAGTTTTTTAAAAACCTTGCCCAAATGCCATTTTTGTTTTGTTTTTCAAGTTCTAAAATTTGATTGTAAAAATTTTTCACGATTTGCTCGTTGGTTGGAAACACTAACCCTTCTTTTTTAAATCTTGTCATCGCTTCATCAACCGAGCATTGATTCTTTTTTGACATTTCTTCAACAAGCGGCGCGGCGTTTGCCAATAAAAAGCCGCCGTCCCGCACCCATTCAGCAGGCACTTGGAATTTACCAACAGAGGTTGAAACTTCCAAAAATTCGCCAAAAAGATTTCCGGTTGTTCTGGTGGGAGTTAAAACTGAATCAGTAAGGTAGATCGGAATTTCCACTCGCGGGAGTTCATTGACTAAATCGCCCAAAGCAAAAAGATAATTGGTGCGAGCGGCGATAACCGCCAAAGGATTCAAGTCAAAACCCCAGATGTTGGCAACGATTCTTTTGGCTATTTCAAGCGGTGGCAAATTTTCTTTTTGTCCGTGTTCTTTGGCTCGCTGAATTGCTAAAACAAGAAAAGTGCCGGAACCACAAGCGGGGTCCAAAAATCTTTTAAGCGTGTTGCCGTCATAGCCGACTTCGTTAAGTAATAATTCTGCTAACCAATCCGGTGTGTAATACTCGCCGAGGCGATGACGGACTTCTTGAGGAACTAAATATTGATAAAGTTTTTTAAGAAGGTCGCGAGTTGAAATTGGGCCTAATGTACTGGTTGCTGGTTCAAATTCAGAAAGAGCCCGCGCAACTTCTCTGATAGCCTCTTTTAATTCCGGCGAGTCAAAAGCATCGAGATACCAACGGAAAAAGTCGCCTTCCAAGAAATTGGTAATTCCTTTTCTAGCGTAAATTCCGCCATTTTCTATATCTTCAAGCTGTCTTTTAAGGTCGTCATCGGGAATATGAGCAAGCTCTGAAGCAAGAGACGAGCTAAAAGATGTTTCTCTTAAAGTCAAAAGTTCGGCGGCGATAAGTTTCATTAAGAAAGCAAAATAAGTATGGACGGAAAATAAAAGCTCCTGAAAATCGGTCTCTTTCCCGACTTTGTAAAGTTTCGAAAGCATTTCGGCTTCTTTTTCCTGATGACCGCCAGTAAACTGTTCGCCATAAACAATGCCAAACAACCTTTTCCATTCGTTAAAAAATGTACGAATGTGTGTTTGGTCGCCCCAGTATTCCAAAGCATTGGCAAGAGCGGAAACTATTTTTGGTGCAAGTTCGCTTTGGGGACCGAATTTTTGAGCTAAGTTTTCAGCGGTAAGGGGAAGTCGAGACAAACCCCGTAGGTGAATTAAAAAAGTTCTGGCGCTCTCCGGGTTAAAATCATAGGGACCACGAATAAAAAATTTTGTTTTGTCGATCTTTTTGTCATTTTTATCTTGATATTGAACAAAGAAAATCTGCTCGCCGTCAAAGCCCACTCCTACCAGTTGAGTTAGTTTTGTTTCTTTTGCTTCGTCAGATAAATAATTTACCAATTGCTCGTGGGCGTGATCTATATTTCTCTTTGAAGAAAAGGATTTTGGCGGCTCGTATTCAATTATCACTTGCCCGTGTACTGCGTCTGAACGGCCGCTATAAACAGATTTTTCGTATTTAGGAGTAGATTTAAGATTCAATTCTGATCTTATCGGCTCTAAAAGTTTTTCAAAGCCAATCCTTAAATCTTCTTCGGTTTTAGCTTCGCGAAGCAGATTTTTAGTTTTAGAAACAAGACTATCTGCTAATTTTGGAAGCGAATTGTGGTTAGCTACTTTATTTTGGCTTTTTTTAAATTCTCTCATAATCAAACATCTTTATTTTTAGGCATGATGCCATGCCTCGTTCATTCACATACAAACTATTTCTTCTATCTAAATACTGCCAAATCCACCAGTTCTTAACGAATTTCCTCATTTATTGCCTCTTTCCTATTTGGGTTTAGACTATCAAATGGACTTTTCGCTTGGGCAAGACTATTCGTGCTACCATAAAAATAAATTTTTGTTATATTATTTCCATGACTCAATAATTCTTGAATGTGTCTATATTTAGTTCCATATTCCAATAAATATGTTTTGTAACCTTGATTCAACCTATGAGACGAAGCATTTTTCTTTATTCCCGAAGCTTTATGAGCATACTCAAAGATTTTTTGAACTGTTCCCATTGTAATTTGAGTTTTGAATTTATTCCAATATTGCCTCAAGATATTTAAAGTCTCCTCTGAATGGAATGCAAATTTGCCTTTTTTGCGTTTGATATAGTTCAGGACTCGTTTACCGCGTGCGTCCTTTAACTGCAGGGCTAATGTTTCTGCAACCTGAAAACTGGCACAGCAACTATACATTTGCATTATTTTACACTTAAAATTATCAAGAGAATGGAGGATATACGCAACATGTTTGTTTTCTAAAGCTATTAGAAACTCCCAATCCTTAAGGTGCCTTTCAATCTCACTCACGAACTCTTTTCCAAGCATCACGCAATAGTAAAATTATAGAGCACTAACTGCTGGATTAAAAATATTGAGGGCTGAGGCGCGGGTTGTTTTTCTTCTGTGGATAGGAGGATGATCTTTAAGGTCGGTATCCTCAATCCCACTATGGTGCTTTATTAAGAGTTTAATGAAACTCTCACAGCTATAGGTTGTTATCCTTGTAGTAGCTAAGATCGATTATAGTATTATCTTTGATAAGACAATACAGAATTATTTGAGACCATTCCTCAACCCATTGGAATATACCTTTCTTGTCCAATCTTTTATACTTTTTCTCATTATTTGGACGTGAACCCCTAACCTCAGTTTAAGTTTTCCGTTAGAGTGTGCGTAATATCGAAAGTTTGACTTTACTTTATTCTTCTTATAAAATTTAAAGGCTGCCGAGGTGGCGGAACTGGCAGACGCGCCAGGTTCAGGACCTGGTGGACGTTAAATCCATGCGGGTTCAAGTCCCGCCCTCGGCACTAAAAACGATGGAGGTAGTTATGGACATAATGGCAACACTAAAGGAAATAATCGTAGATAAGCTCTCGGTAACAGAAGATCAGATAACACCTGAATCCAGGTTTATAGAAGACCTGGGCGCAGACTCCCTCGATGTCGTAGAATTGATTATGGCTATTGAGGAGAAGTTTGGTATTGAAATTCCTGATGAAGATGCAGAGAAGATGAGAAGTGTAGAGGATGCTACGAATTACATACGTGAAAAAGTTGGGATGAAATAGAGGCTATTTAAGTAATAATACTTTTTAATATTAAAGCATAGGCTTGCGTAAGATCGGGGTAAAGGATGAAGAGGAGGGTAGTTGTTACTGGTCTGGGCGTTATAACCCCTGTAGGTAAAAGTGTTGCCGAGTTGTGGAATGCTTTACTCTCAAAATCAAATGGTATAACAAAGATTGAAAGGTTTGACGTTTCCCAGTACTCAACTCAGATTGCTGGTGTAATTCTCGACTTTAATCCAGAAACAAGGTTAGACCCTAAAGATATAAAAAGAATGGACCCTGTTGCCCACTTTGCAATGTATGCTGCCCATGAAGCTATTTCTGATGCCGGGTTGACCGAGGGGAACTTTGACCCGTATAGAACTGGCGTAATTATATCTTCAGGTATAGGTGGCTTGCAGACTTTAGAAGGCGAAGTTTTGAAGTTATACCAAAGTGGTCCAAAAAAAGTAAGCCCGTTTTTGATTCCTATGCTAATTGTTGATATGCTCCCTGGACATGTGTCTATGAAGTACGGTTTTAAAGGTCCAAACTATTCAGTAGTATCCGCGTGTGCTTCCTCTTCTCATGCTATTGGTGATGCATATAGGGTAATTCAGTATGGAGATGCCGATATTATGGTTGCTGGTGGTGCTGAAGCTTCTATAACACCTGTGGGTCTTGCTGCATTCTGTAATATGAGGGCACTTTCTACTCGTAACAATGAGCCCGAAAGAGCTTCAAGGCCCTTTGACAAAGAACGGGATGGATTTGTTATGGGGGAAGGCGCCGGAGTTGTAGTGCTGGAAGAACTGGAGCACGCGTTAAATAGAGGTGCCAGAATCTATGCAGAAATTGTTGGATACGGTGCAACCGCGGATGCGTACCATATTACTGCACCTCATCCCGAGGGCGAAGGCGCGGTAAATGCCATGAAAAGGGCTATCGAGGAAGCAGATATCCGAGTCGAGGAGGTCTCTTATATTAACGCTCATGGAACTTCCACCCAGCTTAACGATGTTTCAGAGACGAAAGCGATTAAAAAGGTGTTCGGGGATTACGCTTACAAGGTTCCGATTTCATCCACGAAGTCTATGACAGGACACCTTTTGGGAGCTGCTGGTGCAGTGGAGTTTGTGGCAACCGTCATGTCTATATTTAGTAACAAGATACATCCCACCAGGAATTACGAATTTCCTGACCCCGAATGCGATCTTGACTATGTACCTGAGGGGCCGAGAGAACTCGAAGTAAATTATGCACTTTCGAATTCTTTTGGTTTTGGTGGGCATAATGCCGCTATTTTAGTCAAGAAATACTCTTCTTAAACGCTAAGAATTTTCTCTTGAGTTTATCAATATTGCAGTTATTCGAAAATCTGCATTGCAGGTATTCCTGAAGGAACTCTTTGGCTTCTTCAGAATTTACTATTTGTGAAATTTCGTACGTAGTTGTGCCCGGATCTACCTTAATTCCTTGTCTTTTAATAGCCTTCTGAAAATTCCGGAAGTAGCGTGTTGCAATATGTTCTCTCTTCGAAATTTTCCTTTTTATGAGGATTCCTGTTGCCACAAGACCGAGTAAAATTATTGCATAGGTGACAATTGTAACAAGGTCTTTTACTGTCAGATTCCTGAAAAAATTACGGATATTTGAAAAAATTCTAATCTGCTCTGTGAAGCTAAACTCGAGCACACGGGTTGTCCATAGGTAGGAGAGATAATCTACATAAGCCTGTAGGTTCGCAAGGAATTGTTGCCCCTTTGCACGAGGAGGGGTAGGGTCAATAGATACCCATTTACCTTCATAATAGTACTCCACCCAGGTGTGTGCATGCTTCGTTCTCACGGTAAAGTATTCTCCAAAGTTATTCCATTCGTCGGTAAGGAAACCAGCTACAATCCTGGATGGTACTCCAAAATTCCTGAGTATCATAGCAGTGAGAGTAGCAAAATACTCACAATGTCCCTGTTTCTTTTGTAAGAATGTAATAAGCCAGTTTGAGTCAGGGGAAGCATCTATCGAGTAAGAATAATTTCTGTAAAAATATGCCCTTAACTCTGCCGCTATTTCAGGTGGTGATAATGCCTTTAAATTAAGCGCAGTGGTAATGACATCAATGGATGGAACTAGTTCTTCTGGAATAGACATATAGTCTACGGCTGCATTTATCTCCGTATCAGGGTCTGGCGATGAAAATGCCTTGTACTGCATTTTTCTGAGTGTCAATGGGTCTTTTAACATAAAGATTTTACCCCAAGAAGGAGATAATGCAACCCGGCGCACATCTATATTTTCAGGATAATTAGGAGCGTAGAAAACCTTTGTCCTCATAGGCTCCATTGAGATGGTATAAGGCTTTAAGTTTCTATGTGTTCTCCCTTCTTCAGAGAGTTTCCACCCGCCTATATCTTCTGGTTCCCGCACCCAGGTATTACCTTCGTATTTGTTGTATACAATACCCCGCACGTATAAAATGTCCTCTTTTGCCTTCATCTCGGGTTTTATCCTGAGGAGGATCTGTGCGCGGGCGTTCATGTCCTCAACCTCTCCAATTTCCAGTTCGTTATCAAAGCCTTCTCTTACAGAGGTCGAGTATATTTGAGTCCTCATAAGAACGTATGGAGACCTTGGAAGGATTACAAAGAAGAATAGAGATAGGATGATTGTTATGATTCCAAATCTGACTCCGAAGAGAGAGAGATTCTTTGCTATTTCCGGTTTAAGGGTGTTTTCTTTTCTCTCTTCAATGTAAGTAATGACGAGAAGTGCAAGGGTAGCAGTGAGGATGTAGAAGATGAGATAGATTATAAAGACGAACGAATAATGAAAGATGGCACTGTTCAGAAAATTGAAGAAAGAAAGGGCAATAATCTGTTTCAGATCTCTCATTGATTTATGCCCTAACATCTTAATTATACTCAAGAACATTATCAGGTACGCTATGGCTTCAAAAGGCATCCTGACTATGAATAATATCGATAGAATAGCGCCTAAGATGCCGATTACCGTGAGTGCAGTGCCGCTTATATTTTTTTCTAATACGAGGTCAAAGTAAGTAGAAATTGCAAGCAATGCGAGAAATAATAGGCTAACAGGGTAGAGATTGTGAGCTAAACTGAGCATGCCCACGAACAGCGGGAAATAGACGATAACCCTTATTCTTTTGTCAATCTTCATAACCGAGTAAAGCTAATTTTTTAAGGATGTTAACCTTTTGCTTTATTCCAGAGCCGGGAGTTAACGTTACTCTGCCATCGATCGCCAGTCCAACGCTGTGTCCTTCCGCAAGTAGAGAAACGGCTATCGATGCGACTTGTTCTATTTCTTTTTCGGAGGCGTCTGAGGGAATTTCCAATGTTAGTTCTTGGAAATCTTCGTCATAAAATCTTTTAACGAATAAAGACTTTTCGCTGATCTTTTTCCAGTAAATGCGGGACACTGAGTCCCCGTTTGTATACTCCCTCAGCCCCATAAAGTCACCTGTAGAACCCTCTTTTTTTGAATCTGTTCCGTGGCCTGAATTCTTTGCGAAGTTTGCACGTTCAAAAGCTGAAATTTTGAATATATGCGGAAATACGAGTACTTTTACATTTAGAGGATAGAACATCTCCCTTATTGTAAAACTGAAGGGGAAGGACGTACCAATAAAAGCTGAATCCACGCTTACATATCCTCTTTTATCAAAGTAATAAGGTAGCAAGCCTTCCCTTTCTCCCTTTGCTGGAATAATGTCAAAGAGTGTCTTCTCTTCCTCAGATTTTTTGACATAGATGAGGAAAACCGGGAAAGGACCTCTATTTGTTACTTTTACCTTCACGAAGTTTAAGTTTCTTGCATAAAGTTCTTCTGGTGGGATTATAGTCATTCTAAGGTTCTTTAAGCTTAGGTAACTCGCAAAGCCCGAAAGTGCCATTATCGAAAGTAACGCACCGAGGAAAAAATAGAGGAGGTTATTACCAGAACTCACAGCAGCAAAGCCAAGAAGGAGGGTTAGAACGGCATAATACCTCCCCCATTTCTTTAATTTTACACGAGATACAAAGGGTCTTACTTTAGACATTACTACCTTGGGACTGGAATCTTATCGATAAAGTCCTTTAGAAAAATCCGGGTGTCGCATTCTGGCACGTCACAGATAATCCTGTGAGAGGCGACATAGACGAACATATCCTTAATATCCTCGGGGATAACATAGTTTCTTCCTTCCACAAGGGCCTTCGCTCTTGCGCATTGCAGAATATGAATTGAAGCCCTTGTGCTTAGACCCTCTTTAATCATCTGGTGTTTTCTTGTAGTGATGACGATTTCAGTAATATAGTCGATTATTGACTCGTCTGTTGTCACAGAGTTGACTTCTCTTTGGAGCGCAACGAGGTCGCCCTGGGAGCATTGCTGCTCGAGGGTATTTATGTGGGCTCTCGGGTCGCCTTCCTTCAAAATCTCTTCTTCGGTTTCTTTAGATGGGTAATCAATATTAATCTTCATAAGGAATCTGTCAGTCTGAGTGATAGGCAATGGGAAAGTACCAACGTAGTCGAGGGGATTCTGTGTGGCGATCACTATGAATGGTTTTTCCATAGTGAAAGTCTTCCCTTCAATGGTTACTTGCCTTTCTTCCATCACTTCGACAAGGGCACTCTGTGTCTTTGGTGAAGCCCTATTAATTTCATCAACAAGTATCAGATTAGCGAAAATTGGGCCAGGGTGAAACTGAAATTCTGCCGTTTTTACGTTATATATATAAGTGCCAAGGATATCTGAGGGGAGTATATCACTCGTGAACTGGATCCTTTTGAAAGATAAGCCCAGTATTTTTGAGAAAGTCAATGCAATGGTTGTTTTACCAACTCCTGTAGGTCCTTCCAGAAGTATATGCCCATCGGCAATTATAGCTGATAAAATTGCCTTCAAAATTTCATCTTGACCCTTTACAATTCTCTTCGCCTCGGATAGAATCCCGTTGAGATTCATATGTTAATTATACTTTATGTTGCTGGATTTTCATAACTGAATGTGGTTCTTGACCTTTGAAATGGTGTTTGATGGTTCTTCGAAATCGAAGACGGAAGTGTTATGCATGAGCTTCTGTTAGTATTTTTAGCGAGTGTGGTTCCAAGCGAAAAGTGGAGCTATGACAATGCACCAGCTTTAAGTAATTTCTTTTATGGGAGTTAGGTAAATTTGTTCTTGCTTTAGCAAAGGTGTTAAGCCCGACCTTCCTGAATTTTTACTGGTAAATTATATAAGTTAATCTCCATCCACTTTTTGACATTTTGCATGGCGCCCTTCATAATTATCAAAATATAAGGGAGGATTTAATGAGTGTAGTTGAGAAAAATAAAGTAGTTGGAATTGAATATACAATGTTATTGGAAGAGGGACAAGTTATTGATTCTACTAAGGGCAATCCGTTCGTTTTTCTCTTTGGAGCCGGTGAAGTATTTCCGAAGCTTGAAGAGGGAATTGAAGGGATGTCCGAGGGAGAGGAAAGGGATATTGTGCTCGAGCCCGAAGATGCTTTTGGAGAGTATGATCCAGAGGCCATACAAGTTATTCCCCAGCAATACTTCGGAGACGAGGTACCTGTTGTGGGAATGCAATATTTTGCCCATTTTGAAGAAGGAAATGAAATACCATTTTCTGTGAAGGAACTAAAAGATGGGAATGTAACTATTGATTTTAATCACCCCTTTGCAGGTAAAAAAATTAAATTTCATTTAAAAGTTACAAGCATTAGGGATGCGTCACCCGAGGAACTGGAACACGGGCATGCCCATCACGATTGAATATGTCGGATATAAAGGAGTGGTGTTCACTTCCTTTTGAGAATAAGAAGAGAAGAATCCGTTTTTTCATACTTTTTATACTTTCGGTATCGTTATTTACGGTGGCTTTTGGGTACATATGGGGGATTTTCTGCTTTATAGTTCTTGCTATGGTGCTTTTGCCTTTTTACACAAGGACCCGTTACACTATTAAGGATGGCAAAATTTACATTAAGAAACCCTTTTACACCATTGAAAGGGAACTTTCTTATTATAAAAAAGTACTTCTCGATAAGTACGGAATATTCCTTTCACCTTTCAAAAAGTCAACGCCCCTCGAAAATTTTCGTGGGATATTTCTGCAGGTAGATAATGAAGAATTAAAGTTAGATCTTTATAATTTCCTAAAGCAGGAGATTGAAGGTGACAAAGGAAGAGATCCAGAGTAATATAGAAAGGATTTTCGAAACTGTAAATGAGGTGTGTCAAAAGGCAGGGATTTCAAGGCAAATTACCATCGAAGCTATTACAAAGGGTGTTGATATGGAGAGGATTCTCTGGGCGTATGAATGTGGAATAAATGTGATGGGTGAAAACCGGGTGCAGGAAGCTCTTCTTAAGATACCTTTTCTAAATCTTGATATCGAGTGGCACCTTGTGGGGCACCTTCAGACTAATAAGGTTAAACATGCTGTGAAGATTTTCAGGGTTATTGAGTCAGTGGATCGTATTGAGCTGGTAGGAGCGATGAATAAGCGCCTCGAAACGCCGATGGAAGTTTTTGTTGAGGTAAATACCTCGGGTGAACAACAGAAAGCGGGCTGCAAGATTGAGGAAGTTCATCCTTTAATTGAAGAGATCCTTATGAGAGAGAAGCTCATATTAACCGGGCTTATGACCGTTGGTCCATACCCAGTGGAAGAGAAGAGAACGAGAGAGTCTTTTGCTAAACTTTATAAAACAAAGGAAGTAATAGAAAAGGATTTTGGTATTAACCTTAAATGGCTTTCGATGGGGATGACAGAAGACTACCCTTATGCCATTCTCGAGGGGGCAAACCTCCTGAGGATAGGTAGGGGGATTTTTGGAGGGAGGTTATAAATGAGGCTTACTCCACTTGAAATAAGGAAAGCAACCTTCAAGACCCGTTTCAGGGGTTTTGATCCAGAGGAGGTATTAACATACTTAGAGCTTGTTTCAAACGAATTTGAGAAGATAATTCAAGAAAATGAAAGATTGAAAGAGAGAATCATGGTGATGGAGAAGAGACTTGCAGAATACCAGGAACTTGAAGAGAGCCTTAAAAAAGCATTGTTTCTTGCACAACAGGCATCAGAACAAGCTGTTACAAATGCTCAAGAGAAAGCTCAGAGTATAATAGGGGAGGCACAGCTTAAGGGAGAGAGGATGCTGGCTGAGGCTACCTTGAAGAAAGCGAAACTGGAAGAGGAAGTTCAACGCCTTGAGAGGAGGAAGTACGAAATACTTCAAAAACTGAGAGGGGAGCTTGAGTTTTATCTGCGAACGCTTTCGAGGGAGGTGAAGGAAATTGAATGAGCCTGAACTGGTGAAAGATGCCGCTCTATTCTTGCGAAATAAAGGGATTGATGAAGTAGATATTGGAATTATCCTTGGATCAGGGCTCGGTCCTCTTGCAGAAAGCGTTAAAGAGATTGCGAGGGTTCCTTATGCGGAAATCCCTGGTTTTCCAGTCTCTACTGTTGAGGGACATGAAGGTGTTTTAATTTTTGGGGAACTCGAAGGGAAAAGAGTTCTAGTGTTCAAGGGTAGATTTCACTATTATGAAGGATACAGTGCGCGAGAAGTCGCTTTTCCTATATTGGTTTTAAAGCCTCTCGGTGTAAGGTACCTCATCGTAACCAACGCTGCTGGTGGTGTGAATCGTATGATGAAGCCAGGAGATATAATGCTTATCAGGGATCATATAAACCTTTTACCTGATAACCCTCTCAGGGGTCAAAATTGGGGTGGACTTGGCCCTCGTTTCCCATCTATGCACGACGCTTACTCAAAGAAATTAGCTATTCTTGCCAAAGATGCTGCTTTGAGTCAGGGAGTATTCATAAGGGAGGGAGTATATGTAGCGCTTCAGGGTCCCTCGCTGGAAACGCCAGCAGAATATTCCTTTGTGAGGCTTATAGGAGGGGATGCCGTAGGCATGTCCACTGTACCGGAAGTGATCGTTGCGAGATACATAGGTATAGAAGTCGTAGCTTTTTCAATTATTACCAATGTTGCAAACCCCTACGATCCAAAACCTACGAGCCATGACGAAGTTTTAAAGGTCTCTGGTGAAGCCGGGGAAAAACTTATTGGAATAATAAGGGAAATGTTGAGGCACATATAGATGAAAATTGCTGTGATCGGTAAGGGTGGAAGGGAAGACGCCATTGTCCATAAGATTTCCCTTTCGAGAATGGTGGAGAAGGTCTTCGCTATACCTGGAAACCCTGGTACTTCAAGGTATGCAACTAATATCCCCTTAAAAGTTGACGATTTTGTTGCATTAAATAAATTTGTTCAACAGGAGGATGTAGATATCGTTGTTCCGGGGCCTGAACTTCCCATTTCAAGAGGAATTAAAGACTGTCTTGAAAGGGAATCAAAAACCTTTGTTTTCGCACCTCCCGTGGAATCGGCTTTCCTTGAAGCGTCGAAAATTCAAGCAAAGGAATTCATGAAAAGAAACTGTATACCAACTGCCGATTTCATGACCTTTGACGGTTTTGATAGTGCAGTAAGCTATGTAAAAGAAAGGAAGACATATCCGCTCGTAATTAAAGCCGATGGGTTGGCGGAGGGTAAGGGAGTTTCAATTGCCCAAACCCCGGCAGAGGCAGTTTCTATTCTTTATGAGTATATGGTGGAGTTGAAATTCGGTGAATCATCAAAGAGGGTACTAATTGAGGATTTTCTCTCAGGTATTGAGTACTCTGTTTTTGTAGTTACCGATGGGGAAGAGGCTATTTGGATCGGGGATGCTTCAGATTACAAAAGAGCTTACGATGGTGACAAGGGTCCCAACACAGGAGGTATGGGGTCCATCTCTCCCGTTCCCTTCCTGACACCTGATATGCGCTCTATTACGCTTGACACAGTGATTAAACCAACAATTGAAGGTTTGAAAAGGGAACGGATCCCGTACTTGGGATTTGTCTATTTTGGGTTAATATGGACATCAAAAGGGCCGAAGGTGCTGGAATATAACATACGTCTTGGTGATCCCGAAGCGCAGGTGATTCTCCCGAGGCTCAAGAGTGATTTGGTAGAAATTATCATTGCGGCAAGAGAGCATAACTTAAGTACTATTAAAGTGGAGTTTGACGAGAGGGTCGCTGTGTGTGTTGTGCTTGCCAGCGGTGGTTATCCCGTAAGTTATGAAAAGGGTAAATTGATAAGGGGATTAGAAAATGTTTCTTCTGATGTTATTGTATATCATGCTGGGACTATTGAGAGAGACGGACAACTGGTCACCGACGGAGGAAGAGTTCTTAATGTGGTTTTGTTAGGGAAAGATTTTCCCTCGGTTACAGAGCGGATCTACAGAGAGATTGAGAAGATTCATTTCGACAACCTTTTCTACCGCAGCGATATTGGCTCTCTTGATCGTTTCAAGGGATAACTACTTAGATGTCGATGGATAAAATTAAGAGTAGAGAGGTTTTGAAGGAAGTTATAGATAAATTTAGGTCGAGCAAAACCATAGTGTTTACAAATGGTTGTTTTGATATTATCCACAGAGGTCATATTGAATATCTAATATATGCAAAGAATCTTGGCGATATTCTGGTAGTTGGTGTAAACACCGATGAATCGGTGAGAAGGCTGAAGGGTTCGGGGAGGCCACTGAATAAACTTGAAGACAGGATGGTTGTTCTTGCAGCGCTTGAGATGGTGGACTATGTGGTTCCCTTCAATGAGGATACCCCTTATGATCTTATTAGCTACTTAAGACCCCACGTGCTTGTAAAAGGGGGCGATTACGGGCTTGAGGACGTAGTGGGTAGGGATTTGGTGGAGTCATATGGTGGGCGTGTTGTTATTGCACCACTCTTTAAAGGTTACTCCACATCTTGTCTTATTAGGAGGATGAAAGGTGGTTAAATTACTTATTTTGCTGTCAATGCTCTATTACAAACCTGATACGCTTACTTCAATACAAGATGTTGTTGAATACTATAAGCCAAAGAGAGGATATACGGGAATAATACTTCTCGATCGGCAGGGGAATGAGGTTTTTTCATACAACGCAGATACCTACTTTACACCTGCTTCTCTGAATAAAACGTTGATTTCATCTGCCTTTTTGTATTTCCTTGGGCCATCATACACTTTTAAGACTCCTATTCTACGGGATCCAGTAAGCGGGAATCTTTACTTCCTCGCCAGCGGAGATCCTTCCTTCAAAGTTAAAGACCTCTTTGAGATCTTTTCTTTCGTAAAAAGCGCCGGTATTACAAGTTTTGACACACTATACCTGGTCGACTGGGCTTACGATTCCGTAATTTATGGGGCAGGCTGGCAGCTAAATGATGTGACAAAGGGGTATATGCCACCGATTAGTTCTTTCATTCTTGAGAATAACGTTGTCAAAATAACCGCATTAAACCGAACTGGACTCTATGGCAAAATTGTAATGTGCCCCCAAACTAAATTTGTTAAAGCTTACAGAAGGAATGGTAATAATTACAAGATTTACGATGCAATCCGGGGTGACACTGTGATCGTTGTTTTTGAGGGGAATACGGGCAAGGAAGTTCTTACCACAAGAAGCATCCTTGTACCGGAGAAGTTTTTTCAGGAGCAGGTGGATTCCGTGGTAAAAGCATTATCCATTAGGGTAAAAAGTATATGTATCCTGAAAGATCTTCCCATTTTGAAGTTTGATACCCTTTATGTCTATGATTCCAAGCCAGCTTATGTTCTCCTTTTGGATTTTATGAAGTATAGTCTAAATATTTATGGGGAGGCATTTCTAAAAACCCTGGGCAGGGAGGTCTATGGTGGTAAAGGTACCTATGAGAAGGGCTTAGCTGCTGTAGATAGCCTGTTAAGGGTTGTTGGTCTTTGTGACCACTTCAAACCCGCTGACGGTTCAGGTCTTTCTCGATACAACCTCGCCACTCCAAGAGGCATTGGAGAGCTTCTGTATTTTAATTATAGAGATTTTAGACGTTTCCCAGAATTTGCATCACTCCTTCCCATTTCTGGGATTGACGGCACTCTTTCCAGTAATTATAAAAACCTTGAAGGGGTTTTTCGCGGAAAAACTGGCACGTTAACAGGTGTTTCCACCGTTGGGGGCTACATCAGGTCGAAAAGCGGAGAGGATTATATTTACGTGATTATGTTAAACAATACCACTGGGTCTCCGAAGTACTTTATGGAAAAGATTCTGGAATTTGTATATGAGCATATGTGATGAGAGGTTTTGAAAAGCCTTCAATAAAAACAGAAATTCCTGGGCCTGAGTCGAGGATGCTTTCCCAGAGACTCAAAGCTGTGGAGTGCCAAAACGTCACGTATCTTGCTGAAGATTACCCTATATTTTTAAATAAAAGTGATGCAACGAATGTTTGGGACGTCGATGGGAATCGTTATGTTGATCTTACTTCTTTTTTTGGTGTATCTTTTATTGGGCATAATCATCCACTGATCAGGCGCTGCCTTGGAGAGCCTGATCTTGTAAATGGCCTTGGTGACGTTTTACCATCGGTTTCTAAAGTGGAACTTCTTGAGGAAATAAATAGACTTTTGGGTGGAGGTTATGTTGGGATCCTCGGGCAAAACGGCTCTGATGCTGTTGAATCTGCTATTAAAACGGCTTATCTTTATACCGGGAAACCTGGTGTCATTGCCTTTAATGGTGCTTACCATGGACTTTCTCTTGGAGCACTGATGGCAACTTACAATCCAAAGTTCAAAGATCCATTTAGAGCTTACTTACCCGATAATACCATCTACTTCGTTTTTCCCACAAGCCTTGAAGAGAGTGATGCAGTCGGAAGGGAAATTGAAGACCACTTGAGGTCGAGAAATGATGTGGGACTCGTAATATTAGAGCTGATACAGGCGAGGGGCGGAGTGAAAATAGTACCAAAAGATTTTGTGAAAAGGCTTGCCGAACTTTCCAAGGAGTATGACGTAGTTCTCGCTTTTGATGAGATCTATACAGGATGCGGTAGGTGTGGAAGGCTGTTCTTGTACGAATATTATGGTGTCCAGCCCGACGTAATTATTCTTGGGAAGGCTCTTTCTTCTTCGTTTCCTCTATCGGTTATGATGGCGAAGGAGCACATTATGAAAGCATGGCCTAAATCCGGAGGTGAGGCAATTCATACCAGTACCTTCTTAGGTCATCCGCTGATGTCAAAGGTAGCACTGGAAGTTCTTCGATATATTGAGAAGGAGAAACTGTGGAAAGTGGCAGAAAAGAGCGGAGAATACTTGATGAAGAAGTTGTTAAATTTGCGTGAGAAGCATCCTGATTGTGTGAAGGACGTGAGAGGCATGGGACTTCTCGTTGGGATTGAGCTAAACGGTATTTCTGCCTTTGAACTTTCTAAAGAACTCCTAAAAATGGGATACATCGTCTTGCCATCGGGACTTAATGGTGAAGTGCTTGAAATCACTCCACCTGTTATTGTGAGTAAAGAAATTATTGACGATTTTATTCAGGTCCTCAGTAGAGTGCTGGAACAATGGACCTCCATACAAAAGTAAAAGATTATATTGAAAATGCCAGTGGTTTTGATGAGGCTCTTGCATTAGAAATAATTGAATTCCAGAGGGCAAATATACCGGTATATGACAGTTTTTTAAGGGCGAATGGCATCTCTCGTATAAATAAGATCAGAGAAATTCCCTTTTTCCCCGTCGATTTTTTTAAGAGGTATGAAATTATTACTGGTGTTCCTTCCGGATATTTTGAATCGAGTGGCACTAGTGGACAGCAATCACGCGTATTTTACCATGAATCCTCCTTAGAACTCTACAAATGCGCTTCTCTTAAGTCATTTCCCTTTCGCATAGAGTTAATTTATTCTGTGATCCCTGACTTTTCCATTGCGAAAAAGTCTTCACTTTCTTTTATGTTGAAAATCTTCGAAACTGAGTACAAGGTAGTTTACGTTAATGATTCCTACGAAATTGTGGATTTTCTGAGTCTTGTGGATAAGCTTTCAGGAATGAAATCGGGCTCTTTGCTCTTCTTAACATCCAGTCAGTTACTTAGGCTCTCAGAGTATTTCAGGGAACATGGGTTGAGCATTGATAGAGAAATTCTTGTGGTTGAGACTGGCGGATACAAAGCTCTCGGGAAGCCTTATATGAGGTCAGAGCTATATGATTTTGCCAGATATGCCTTTCCCAGGGCTCAATTTTACAGTGAATATGGGATGACAGAGCTATTTTCTCAATTTTATTCTACATGTGATGGATTATATAGAAACCTGAATTATGCAAAGGTCATTACGAGCGGAGATGGGCTACTTAGAGTATTTGATTTTGCAAATTTATACACCATTTCAGCATTGATGGTTCCGGACAGGGTTTCAGTTATAGGTGAGTGCTTCAATGTACTGGGTAGAATGTTAGAAGAGGCGAAGGGTTGTGCGTTCACTTTTAGATAATTATTTAAGAGCATTAGAGGAGTTTTTTATTGATTACCAGAATGGAAAGGTTCCCTCTGACATTTCCTATCAGAAGCTACTTATAGAGCAAATACTTCAGAAGTGTATTGAATGTACCTGTGAGATAGGCTCGAAAGGTTCTTTTGTAAAAGGACCTGAAAAGGTGTTTGTTTTTCTGCCTGGGAATGTCCCTGTAGTTATGTTTCAGATTATGCCTGTGCTTCTACTCAGCGGAGTTAGGGATGTCTTTTTTAAGTTTTCTTCAAAGGAAGGGAAGTTTCAGGAATGCTTCATTGGCTATCTAAAGAGGCATTTTAAAGACTGTCTCCAAGTCTCGGGTGATTTTCTTAGCCACGAGGAGAGCCTTTCAGTTGCCAAGCAGTATGATTTTATCATCGGATTTGGGGGAGAGGAGCTGGGACAAAAACTTGGACTGTTGGGTAAACCTTACAGGTTCTTTGGGCCAAAATTTTCCATAGGGATCCTATGGAGCGAACTTTCAATTAGCGCTCTGGAAAACATTGCATTTGATAATTTGTCATTCGATACAAGGGGATGCCTTTCCATGAAGTTCCTTCTTACACCCTGGGAGGGTTTTGAAGATCAGCTTTTCACTTGTTTCAGTGTAACATCACGAGAGCTTTTTCCTATGAGTGACTTTGATATGGATCAGTCGGAATACGAAGTTTTAAGGCACAGTCTTGAGGTACAGCGCATAGTTAAAGGGGGGGATTTTTTCCTTCTATTTGCAGATAAACTCGTTGAAATTGATGCAGCAAGAACGCTTGTAGTGGTAAAATTCAAGGATGTATCCGAGTTAGAGTCTATTATCTACCCTTACAAGGATTTTATTCAAGGCATAGCAACGGATGGGTATTATCCGAGTTTTACTTCTTGTTCGTATGTTGCAAAGTTTGGGGAGCTCCAGTTTCCACCCTGTGGATGGTACTTTGAAAATGGAATAATATTAGATAACTTCTGGGAGGTAAAAGATGTTTGAAGTAAGATGGGAAACCGTTGTTGACGCAGCCCATAGAATCTTTGAACACAGTAAAAAATGTGCATTTCTCCACGGACATAGTTATAGAATCAGGGTAAAACTCGAGGGTACACTGGGTGAAGATGGTATTCTGGTGGATTTTGGCCTTTTGAAGGTTAAAATTCATAATTTACTGGACCATAAGACTATACTTTATGGGAAGGATCCCCTCGTAAATATTTTGCAGGAAGCCGGGCAGAAGATCGTAGCTCTTGACCGAAATCCCAGTAGCGAGAATATTGCGCTACTTGTAGCTTCGATAATCCTCCGGGAGTTTTCTAACGTTGAGATTTGTGAGGCTGAGGTATTTGAGACTCAGCATCAAAGTGGCTTCGTAAGGCTTGATAGAGAGCATTTTATCGATGTAAGGTTTGTAGAGTATTGATGAGACTTATCGTTTCCGAAATTTTTAGTTCAATTCAGGGTGAGGGTCCGAAGATTGGGGCGCCTTCAGTATTTTTGAGACTTGGAGGGTGCAACCTCCATTGCAAATTCTGTGACACTGATTATGCTTCATATCTGGAATATGCGAGTGAGTGGAGGAGTTATCCTTTAGAAGGATTGATAGGCAAAATATACGAAATTAAAGGGGACCTCTGGAATCTTGTAATAACTGGTGGAGAACCTTTAATTCAAGAGAAGGCCTTGAGGGTATTCATAGGTCGCGTTCAATCCGCTTTTACTTCAATTGAAATAGAAACAAATGGAACCATATTACCGCAGGAACTTAAAAATTTGAATGGTTTATTGTTCAATGTATCAATTAAACTTTCGAATGCGGGCATTGAAGAGGAAGAGAGAATAAAACCGGAAGTAATCGATTTCTACGCAAATTGGCCGCTTTCCATTTTCAAGTTTGTTGTAGAGAGTAGGCAAGATTTGGATGAAATAGAAGAGATTACACGAGAGTTTTATATTCCAAAGCAGAGGGTCTACCTTATGCCCCGCTCTCGTACAACGAGGGAATTGAACCTCAAGGCACTGGAAGTGGTGCAATTTTGTTTGGAAAGGGGATTCAACTACTCGGATCGGTTGCAGCTCAGAATTTTCAAGGGAATAAAAGGGAAATAGAGTAATTCTATTTTCTGTCATACGGAGCTCTTGTTTCTATTTTAACGAGAATTTGTGACCGTAAAGCTCTGAACACAGTGATAATAGTTCATAATGCGAACCATTACCTTTAAAATTTTATAGTGAATAAGGACATTTCCTTTAGGTTATATGCACTTGCTGTAATTAGATGTTTGCAATCAGCCAGTTATGCCATAAGTATACCCTTTTTAAGCATCTATTTGTATAATGTTCGTGGTGTACCTATGTCCCTCGTGGGTTCGATAATTGGCATTGCATCAATTGTTGGAGCTCTATTAAGGATTTTCGTAGGGAGATTGTCGGATATATATCCCACGCGTAGGATTATGGGGTTAGGTCTTTGTATAAGATCGGTTGCTTTTTTGGGTTTTTCCGTTTTAATTTGGCTTAATGCCCATCCGTGGCTTTTTATCATCTTCTTCCTTTTTAACTCGGGTGGCTCGAGCTTTTTTATGACAGCTTCGGATATTTTTGTTGCAAAGAATGTGGATGAAGCTAATAGGCCTTTTGCCTACAGTGTACTTAGAGTTGGTGGAAATGTCGGATTTGCAATAGGTCCTGCGGTGGGAGGATTTATTTCCAAATATTCTTATGCATTTACTTTTTTTATGTCCTTTGTTTTACAGGTTTTATGCCTGTTTCTTTTAATTTTTATGATTAGGGAGGATGCTCAGGAAAAGTATGTTCATGATAAAACGAAAATATCTCTCTTTGCAATTCGAGAAGATAAGAATTTCTTGACCTTCACAATCGGGACATTTATCCTTGGACTTCTTATGGGGCAGTTAGTTTCTACCCTTTCAGTTTATGCTAAATCAAGTGGGCTGGATAATACTCAAATAGGCTATTTGTTCAGTATTAACGGATTTATGGTGGTTTTTTTTCAAATAGTGCTGATAAAATTTGTCAACCTGGTGGGCTATAAGAGAGGGCTCATCATTGGTTCAGTTCTTTACTCAATTGGATACTTTCTATTTTCCTTTGCCTCTAAGTTCTGGCATTTTAGCATCGGAGTTGTCATACTAACACTGGGAGAAATGCTGGCTATGCCTCTTTTGACAACCATTACCTCGATGATGGCACCAGAAAACAAAAGGGGCCTATACATTGGTTTTTTAGGGTTTATCGATGGTCTTTCGTTAGCTATTGCTCCGATGATAGGAGGTATATTGGTCGACGCATTTTTTGAAATCCCTGTGCTCATTTGGGGTATTATTGCAGGTTTTGGAGTTGCCTCAATGTTTGTCTTTTTAGGAGTAAGATTTAAATGAACCTTTGATGCCCTTTATAATTAATCAAAGAAGGAGTTGTTATGAAGAGGTTGATGATCTTTGTATTTGTTTCAGTTTTGACGCTTTCGTGTCAGTCGAGAAAATACAGAGCACCTGAAAATCCAGAATTTCTTTTTAACCAGGCTATGGAGCTTTTTAATGCGCGCAAATTCTCAAAAGCGGCTGAGCTTTTCAGAAGTTTTGTATTTAATTATCCCCTGAGTGATAGTGTTGATGATGCACAGTACTATCTCGCCAAAAGCTATAAGGAGTCTGAGAGAATTGACGATGCCACCACTGAGTATCTATTTTTGATAAATACATTTCCAAGCAGTGAATTTATTGAGAAGGCGTACCTCGAACTTGCAGATTGCTATCTTGTAAAGAGCAAGAATGTCACAAGGGATACCGAGAGTTTAAGCCAGGCACAGAGTTACCTGGACCAGTTTAAGAGCCGTTTTCCTGATTCTCCTCTTATAGATAAGGCAAAGGAGTTGGAAAAGAATATATACAGGCTTAAAGGGTTAAAGTACACCTATATTGCTGAATCCTATTTAAGGATCGGAGAGCCAAAGTCGGCAAGTGTCTATCTCGACATCGTACAACGTGAGTTTCAAGATGATGATAGTCTGTTGACTCTTGCGAAAATCCTCTCCGCGCAAGGTCTTGCGATGATGGGAGACTGTGACTCTGCACGAAAAATTATGGAGCAGCTTGAGCAGAGTAATGCATACAATGATAGAAGGTTAGAGAGCCAATTTAATAAGGCTAAAAAAGAACTTCAAAAGAGATGCCAAGAGTAGGAATTTTTGGCGGTGCCTTCGACCCTGTGCACACTGGGCATCTAATCCTTGCGCAGGATGTATGGGACAATGTGAGACTTGATAAGATTGTGTTCCTTGTAAACTATGAGCCGCCTCATAAAGGTGTTTATGCCTGCTTTGAAGATAGGTTCCAAATGGTAAAGCTTGCTTTAAAAGGGATGAGCAATTTTGAGGCATCCGATTTTGAAGCCACAAGACATATATCTCCATCATACACTGTAAACGTTCTAAATGAGATGAAAAGGGAAAATCCAGAGTCAGAGTTTTTTCTTATCATAGGTACGGATCAATTCAATTCTTTGCACACCTGGTATCGGGCGGATTTACTTCTAAGTATGGTAAAACTTATAGTTCTGAGGCGGCCTGGTTGGCAACCACCTCAGGAAGTTTATTCTCAGGTTGTCTTCGTCGATGAGAGGCTCATTGATATTTCTTCAACTGAGATAAGGGACAGGGTCAGGAAGGGTAAAAGTATAAAGTACCTTGTACCTTACGAGGTAGAGGAATATATCCTTAAAAATCGGATTTACCTGTGAGTCTTATATTAAAATAAAGGAACTGACACGACTCCATACGCGCCAGGCCCGACGTGAAGGGCAAGTAGTGGCCCTACTTCACTTTTGATAATATGTCTTACAGAAAAGTTGTTTTTCAAAAATGCTTCAAGTTTTGCAGGATATGGTGTTTCACCAGCGTACGCAATACCAAAATCATAGGTCCATTGAGGATTTAATTTTTTCTTAAGGGTCGTAGTAATTTTTCTGTAAGCGTTGTTCTTTCCAAAGGCTTGTGTCGTATGTTCAAGGATTCCTTCTTGGTTAACGACGAGCACGGGTTTTATGCCCAACGCTTCAACAAAACCGCCCTTAAGATGAGAAATTCTACCAGAGCGCATTAGATACTTTACAGTGTTAAGGGTTAAGATAAAAAAAGATTTCTTATGAACATTATTCAAATATCTTGTTAAAGATTCGATGTCGTATCCCTCTTTGAATTTCTCTAACGCTCTGAGTGCAAGCAGGGTTGTTCCGAGGGATACTGTTTTGCTATCAAGGACGTAAACATTTTTGAATTTCGATGCGACAAGTTTTATTGCATTATAAGTACCAGAAAGTTGTGAACTGAGTGTTAAGATCAGAACTTTCTCGCTTTTGCTAAGGGCTTCTCTTATTGTCCTCTCAATGGAAATGGGATCGGGTTGGGATGTGGAAAGCTTCGTTTTCCCTTCAACTAAGAGATCCAGCATCGTCTTTTTATCGATGTCAATGCCATCGAGACATGTCTTCCCATCAACAATTATCTGTAAAGGAATTACATTTATTCCAAATTCATGAGCTAATCCAAGGGGGACGTCAGCCGTTGAGTCAACGATGACTCCAAGTTTGCGCTTTGCTGCTCGAAGATTCATTTCAATCATATCATCAATTTTTTGTTTGAGGAGTGTTCCCTTCTTTTTAAGAGCATTGAACACCTTTTGGGGCCAATTCGTGTGGATGTGGATTTTGAAGAGGCCACCTGCGCCAGCAATGAGGATGGAACTTCCAAGAGCTCCAAGAATTACGGCGAGCTCTTTCTTATCAACGCCATCTGCTTTTACTACTGCCTCGGCACAGTAGCGGTGCTCTATCTGTTCTTCCTCTATAATCCGTTTTGTTTCCTTGGGCAGTTTTTTTGTAAGCTCTATTTCGCCCGTTTCAATATATTCTACAATTCCCCTAAGCAAAAGCACAAATCCGAGGGCTCCTGCGTCTACTACTCCCTTTTCCTTTAGCCGAGGGAGTAGCTCAGGGGTTTCATTGAGAGATGTTTCAGCTCTTGAATGGAGTTTTTTAAAGAACGTGATGAAGTCAGGTTCAGAAGTTGCGATTTGTTGAGCGAACTCCGCAGTATCTCTAATAACAGTAATAATTGTTCCTTCCACAGGATTTTCTAAAGAGTCATATACCACCTTTGAGGCATGCATCAGGGAATCCGCAAATTCCTTAGTTGAGATTGTTTCTTTACCTTCAAGTGCTTCCTGGAGACCGACAAATAGCTGAGACATAATAGTCCCTGCGTTTCCCTTTGCTGTGAAGAGTATAGAATCAGAGAACCTTTTAATGACTTCACATAATTTTAAACTTCCTGATTCGGTAAGTACCTGGATTCCACCGTTAAAGGTTTCACTGAGGTTCGTTCCTGTATCCCCATCTGGTATCGGGAATACATTAATTCTGTTTAGTTCTTCTTCTGAATCTTGTAGTTTTACAATTCCAGCAAGTAGTGCTTTCCTGAATTCTTTACTTCTAAGACGGGTCAACACCATGATATATAAATTTTAAAATTCATTCTGCGTACGTTCATCTTCTC
>DCDE01000003.1 GCA_002316275.1 Caldifarciminota bacterium UBA1063 | reverse complement strand
GGTCGGGGAAAGGTATATTTGCCTTTCCCCGACCCCAAAACTGTTATTTATAAGATTTTCGATTATTTGTAAGGGTTTTTAGAAAGTGCATTAAAAGGTTCTATTTTATCAGAGATACCTCTTGAAATCCATGTAATATTACTAATAACTCAAAGGAAGAAATTTTCAGACTAACACAATCTTCAAAATCCCAACTAAGCGTAAATCTATTTTGGGTCGAAAGGGTGATTTTTTAGTTAAACCAGTACAGCATATAAATGTGCAATGCAAAATACAATAGTATCATGAATGATTCTATTGGTTTAGAATCTATACAAAGGTCTTTCTATTTCTACTCATTTTCCCGTCAGCAGAGTTTTTTTATCATTCTTTGAACTTTAGGCCTTATACAATAAAATTATAGTATGCGGTTTTTTCTAATTCTTGTTGTTGGATATAGGGTTGAGAGTGGGGAGATGCGGATCCTTAGGGAAGGAGAACGGGAGATTATAAATTTTTCTGGGGGTGTTGTTATCACGGACACTAATATACTCATTAATTCACCTGCTGCTCTGTATTACCAGCAGGAGGGTTTTATGGAGCTTAGTGGCCCCGTCTCGGGGGTACAGGGCACGAGGAATCTAAAATGCAGATCAGCGCGACTTTATGAGAATGAGAAAATTTTTAAGGGGTACGGAGGTTGTGAGGTTTTTGGGGCTGGAGAATACTTAAGGTGTGATAGTGTTATCCTACATGAAAATGATGTTCAGGCTTTTGGAGAAGTTTTCTTGAAAAGTGATAAGGATTCTATAGAGGCTGGCGGACGGGAGTTAAATATTAAGGAGAATTACTTAAGTGCTGAAGGTGATGCTTTCCTAAAATACCCAGGTGATGATTCCCTTGTGCTCTTCTCTCAAAGCTATATTTATAAGGACTCCATACTAACTGCATGGTTTGGAGTAAAGGTGTACTCTCAAAGTTTTGAAGGGGAAGGAGACTCACTCGAATACAAGAGAAATTTAAGGTTTGCTATACTTATGGGGCATGCGAATGCAAAGAACAGCACTAATTTAATAAAGGGTGATACAATTTTTATGTTTCTTACTGAAGACAACAAAATGGATTCTTCTATTGTCATTTCGAAAGCTTCCATACTTAACTATGAGAATTCCAACGAGATGTTTCTTGAGGGGGATACATTGTATTTCTATACGGAGGGGACCGATAGTCTTAAATGGTTCAAAGCTTTCAATATAGAGGGTTATTATAAAGAAGGGGTCCAAGATGGCAGTCCTCAGAACTAAAAACTTGCACAAATCTTTCGGGAAGAAAGAGGTTGTCAAGGGGGTAAATATCAGTGTCAAAAATGGAGAGATAGTTGGACTACTTGGACCTAACGGGGCAGGAAAAACGACTATTTTCTATATGATAATGGGAGAGATTGTTCCAGATAGTGGGAAGATCTTCATTGATGACCTGGAATTAACGCATCTACCTATGTATAAGAGGGCAAGGCTTGGGCTTTCTTATTTGCCACAAGAGCCTTCAATTTTCCAGAAATTATCAGTTTTTGATAATATTTATGCAATTCTCGAATATCGTGGTTTGCCAAGAGAAGAAGCTATGAGGCTCACCGAAGATCACTTAAAAATGATGGAGATATATCATCTTAAAGATCAACCCGCTTATACCCTTTCAGGAGGAGAAAGAAGGAGGCTTGAGATTGCCAGGGCTCTGGCCCTTAATCCGAAGATGTTACTCTTAGATGAACCTTTCACGGGTGTCGACCCTAAAACTCGTCAGGAAATCCAGGATATTATCTTAAACCTAAAAAAGATCGACATTGGAATTTTAATGACGGACCATAATGTGAGGGAGACCTTAGAAATTACAGATAGGGCGTATATTATCTATAATGGCGAAATATTAATTGAGGGCAACAGCCAGGAATTGATTGTAAACGAAGAGGCGAGAAAGATATATCTGGGTGAGAGGTTTAAATTATGATCCGTAAGCAGAGAATCGAACTCAGTCAAAGGCATGAATTAGTGCCTCTACCTCTGGTAATTCAAGAAGTTTCATTATTTGCAATGGACATGACGGAACTCCAGGAGACTGTCCTTGAGGAAATGGTTTCGAATCCAATGCTTGATATCGACGAGTTCACTGACCTTATGCTGCTAAAAGGTAAGTTTGATGATCTTTCTCAATTTACGGATAATGCAGAATTAAAAGAGGAGTGGTATAGCGGTGAAGAAGATGACACGAGGAGAGAAGAGCTTGTAACTACACGCCAGAGTCCCTGGGAGAAGTTGGAGGTTCAGGTTAATAGTTATTTTGAAGATACAAGAGAATTGAACATTGCAAAGAGTATTGTCGAAAACTTAGACCATTTTGGATATCTTGGAGTATCATTGAGCAATTTGGCTTTGAATCTCGGGGTAGAGGAGGAAGAAGTTGATAGAATTCGTAGAATTATAATGGAATTTGACCCCTTCGGTAGTGGCTCAGCGGACTTTAAAGAGTTTACTGTTCTTCAGATGAAGGAGCGAGGAGTTGACCTTGACCCTTCGGAAGTTTTTGATTTTCTGCAGAATAATATCGAATTTCGAAAAAAACTCATCCCCTACCCCTTTTTTCAAGAGGAGGAAGAGTTTGTTCGCTTTGTTATTCCCGAGATTATTTTTAAATATGAGGAAGGAGAGTTAAAGTTACACATTAACGAAAAAGCCTATCCGAGGATTAGAGTTTCAAAGGATTACTTGATGTTAATGGAAAGAGGAGTTACTGATGACAAAACGTTGAAGTATCTCGAGGAAAAGTACAGAAGAGTCGAGAAGCTATTAGAGACTATGAAAAAGAGAAAAGATTACCTTAGGAAGGTTGGCGAGCTGATCCTTGAACATCAGGCAGACTTCTTGACCGGTAAGACCAGCAAGCTTAAGCCTATGTCCCAGAGTGAGGGGAGCAGGGTACTGGGAATACCTATTTCTACTTTTAATAGGTTGTTGAGAAGTAAGTATGCGGACACGCCGAGAGGGATCTTTTCACTTAAATTTTTCTTCAAAAAACCTTATGGGAAGGGAACATCCATGTCCATTGGGATTGACGAGCTTGAAGAGAGACTTGTTAAGGTAATAAATTCTGAAGATAAAAAAAGACCGTACTCTGACGAGGAAATTGCGTCTATTCTTAGGTCTTCAGGTATCAAAATTTCGAGGAGAATGGTAACGAAGTTGAGAAATAAGCTGTCTATCTTGGATTCTCGAAACAGAAGGATTTAATGAACTTTTCGGGCCTGTACAGGTTTCTTACCTATGTCCCTTTGAGGTTGCTTTCTCCGCTCGCACTTTCTGAAGTACCTAAGGAAAAGGTGGATGTGTGGGTTCACTGTGCGTCGCTGGGTGAAGTGATGGCAGCTAAACCGATTGTGGATAAATTTTTAGAAAGGGGAATGAAGTTGTTGATTTCTGTATTTACGAAGTCAGGATTTCAGAAAGCACTCAAACTCTGGCCTTACGGAGCTACTGTGATCAGGTTTCCGATGGATTCCTATTACCATTTGAAACGTATTGTTGAGTCCACGAAACCAGACGTGTTTGTTAATCTTGAAACTGAGTTATGGCCAAACCTTATCTATGTGGTTGCGAAAAATAGAATTCCAGCCTATCTTATTAATGCGAGAATTTCAGAAAAGAACTTTAAACGTTCGAGACTCTTAAAGGGCACTTATAGTACCATGCTGAGGAGTTTTACAAAGATTTTTGCTCAATCTGAATGTGATGCTCAAAGGTTAGAGAGGCTCGGTGCCCCAAGGGAGATTATTCAGGTTGTGGGCAACATTAAAATTGATTCTGCTTGTGCCTACGAGACCGGACTTACAAGGGAAGATCTTGGGATTGCGCAAGAGAAATTCGTCATTCTATTTGCAAGTGTAAGGGAAAGAGAGGAAGATCTCATAATCAATCTAACCGAGAGGATAATAAGGGAGTTGTCCGGTTGTCAGGTAATTTTGGCTCCTCGTCACGTAGAGAGAGTTCCAGAGATTGCGAAAGAATTGAATAAGAGAAAGCTAGAATATACGCTTTGGAGCAAGTACGAAGGTGTATTTGAGAACATTGTCTTGATTGATACCCTTGGGGAGCTTCAGCGTTTTTATGGTGTTGTTGATGTAGTTATTATGGGTGGAACTTTCGCCTCTTATGGAGGACACAATATCCTTGAACCTTTGGCATTTGGTAAGACGGTGATCGTCGGTCCGTATATATACAATATAAAAGATGATGTAACTCAGCTACTGGATAAAGGCGGAATCCTTAGAGTACGCACCGCTAATGATATATTTGAACTAATTGAGAGGATTTCTAAGGATAGGTCAACACTTCAACTTATAGGCAACAGGGCGAGGGAGTGGCTCAATTCGAAACAGGGAATTTCAAAGAAGATCTTTGAGGAGATACTACTCAATTTCGAGAAACGTTGAAGGTACTAACTCTTGTCCGTAGTTTTCAATAAGTATCATTCTTTCAAAGATTCCAAAAACGGCATTCCCGGACCCGGACATAGAAACAATGTTTGCACCCATACTGTAAAGTAAATCCTTTTTCTGTAATACTTCTGGGTAATATTTCAGTATCACCTTCTCAAAGTCGTTCTCAATGATGGAAAGACCATTGAGATCGTTGTTTTCTAAGGCTTCTGCAATCGTTAGAACTTTCTTATACGCTTTAGATGATACGGAAAAACTACCAAGTTCGTCAAAGGCTTTATATGCCCATGACGTAAGTACCTGACAGGATGAAAAACTAACGATAAGAGGATAGTTAAAATTTGACTTTATAGGTTCTAAAATATCCCCTTTTCCTGTTGCAATAGCAGCATTCTCGTTTAATAAGAAAAAAGGTACATCGGCTCCAATTTGTGAGCCGAGCTTCACAAGCTCTGCTACTGAAAGTCCTAAATTTCTCTTATCGTTCAAATACTTTAGAAAATACGCTGCATTTGAACTGGCCCCTCCAAGACCGGAACCTACAGGTATATTTTTTCTTATTTCAACTCTGTAGTTAACGTTTATACCAAACCTTTTCTCGACCAGTTCTTTAACCTTTAATATGATATTATCCTTTGTGAAAGGCATACCCCATGCAACAATTTCAAACTCCGTGTGTGGCGTAACGCTTATTATGTCGTGTATACCAATTTTATGTAAAACGGTTACTATGTTGTGGTAATTATCTTCTCTCTTTTCAGTGACCCATAGCCCAAGGTTTATTTTTGCATAGGACTTTATGGTATCAACGTGAGTCATAATGTTTATTTATGAGTTTTTCGATATATTTTGCAACGATGTCAAATTCCAGGTTAACAATGCTCCCCTCTTTTTTATATCTCAGAGTAGTATGCTGGATAGTATACGGAATTACGGCAACTTTAAACGTACTTTCACCAATGTCAAAGCAGGTCAATGAGATGCCATTAATGGCAACGGAACCTTTTTCCACAAGGTATTTAACGTATTTACGTTCTTTTAACTTAAAAATGAATATGCCACCGTCGAAATTTAGTTCCCTGGAGTATATTTCTCCCGTGGAGTCGATATGTCCGAGCAGAAGATGTCCCCCCATGGGGGAAGATGGGGTTAGGGGTCTTTCAAGGTTTACTTTGAATCCTTCTCTTATGTTAAAAGAAAAGCTGGTTCGCGAAAGGGTCTCCTTGCTGAGAAATGCTGTGAAAACTCCATTTTGTAGATCTTCTATTGTGAGACACATCCCATCTACAGCGATGGAGTCCCCCAATATTAGATCGAGTTTTGTCTCTACTGATATACGTACACCAGCCCCGAGGTGAGATACTTTTTTTATCTCTCCTACATCCTCAATAATGCCTGTAAACATCTTATGAAGCCCAAAGTTTCATTTTTTCTCTGACGATTTCCATGGTGTTTTTAGCTTCTTCTGATGCTTTTTTAGATCCTTCATTTAAAATATCCACTACGGTATCCTTTATCTTCTCATATTCTTTTCTCTTTTCTCTGAGTGGTGTGAGGAAATCATTTGCTTTCCCAAATAGGTTTCTTTTGCATTCAACGCAGCCGAGTGCGCCGCTTTTGCAAGAAACCGCTATTTCTTCGGTATTTTCTTTATTGAATATTTGGTGGTAGGAAAATATGGGGCACGTCTCAGGATGCCCTGGGTCGTTTCTTCGAATTTTTCCAGGGTCAGTGTAAGAAGTCATAATCTTTTTTTCCAAAACCTCCGGTTCCTCGGAGATAAGAATGGTGTTGTTGTACGATTTTGACATTTTTCTGCCATCCGTCCCGAGAATTTTTGCGAACTCCGTGAGTAGGGGTTCTGGGACAGGGAATACTTCTCCATATGTGGCATTAAATTTCCTTGCCAGCTCCCTTGTTATCTCAAGATGGGGCAACTGATCCTGCCCGATTGGAACCACGTGGGCTCGGTAAACTAAGATATCAGCTGCCTGGAGCACAGGGTATCCCAGGTGCCCATAGGTAATTAGGTTGCCATAAGTGAGTTCTTCCTCTGAATCAACAATACCGTGGTGGTTTAGTTCTTCGAGAAAGATATCCTTCAATTTACTCTTTAAAAGAGCAATATGGTCATTTTTTTCTCTAGTTGATACTTCTGAAGAGATATCGGTGAATTTTGAAACTACCGCTTCTGAGAAACTATCAAAAGCCCTCTTCTTTGAAGTAATTTGAGATGCTTCTATATTTTGAAGGTATTCTTTGAGGGTGGGATTCCTGAGGAGTCTCGATGTGGTAATGAGCATTGATAGGAGTAAATGTAATTCAGCATGTTCTTTTACTGATGACTGAACAAAGAGAACGGACTTCTTAGGGTCTATTCCCACTACGAGCCAGTCTATTGCCATTTCAATTATGTTTTCTAATAAATCTGAGGTATCGGTTTTTGTTGTAATAACATGCCAGTCAGCAATTTCGTAAAAACATTCATATTGTTCTTGCAAATTCTTCCAGTTTTCAAGAACACCAAATAGATGTCCTATATGAAGTCTGCCAGTCGGTCTATTTCCTGATAGGATTCTCTTTCTCATATCCTCCTCCAAAGAAGATTGCAAAAAAGATAAAAGATGTAATTGACGTAATACTTCCCAGTATAAATGGCGCAGAGGGTGAGACCTTATCCCATAAAAGCCCAGCAATAAAGCTTGCTGGGAAAAGGCAAAGTCCAACTATCATATGATATACCCCGAACGCAAACCCGCGAGTTTCCTTCTTCGAAAGATCGGCGACAAAAGCCCTCAAGACGCCTTCGGTTAGAGCATAATATACACCATAAAGACCAAATAATAGCCATAAGTAGTGCACTCCAGAGGGTTTTAAGATGGCAAACCCGAGGTAAACCATGGAATAAGAAAAGAAGCCAATCATGATAGTTTTTACCCTGCCAATTCTGTCAGAGAGGGCGCCCAAGGGCGTAGAGAGGGCTGCATATATAATGTTAAATACCATGTAGAGCAAGGGTATCTTTGCCGGATCAAAACCGATGTTGGTGCTTCTTAAGATAAGGAATGTATCAGAAGAGTTCCCCATCGAGAAAATAAATATAATTAAGAGCAGTATCTTGAAGTTCTTTGATAGCCCTTTAATGCTTAAGGAAAGAGAAATACTCCCTTCCTCGGCTGAATCTTTTTGAACTTCCCTTACAGTGAAAATCAGAATCAGAATGGCAATTATGCCTGGGATGAGCGACAGAAAAAATATCGTTCGGAGGCTTGTCGCCGTGTCCCAGGATCTGCTGAACGCAGAAAGGAGCAAGTAAGCAACGAGGGGGCCTATTACTGCGCCGAGCGTATCCATAGCTCTATGAAATCCGAAACTCTTTCCTCTATCTTCCGGTGACGAAGAGTCGGCAATTAATGCGTCTCTTGGAGATGTTCTTATCCCTTTGCCGATCCTGTCTGTGAATCTTGCAAAAAGAACATGAATCCATTGGGATGAAAATCCAATGGCAGGTTTCGCGAGAGCTGATATGCCGTAGCCAATAATTACCAGTGGTTTTCTCTTTTTAATCTTATCTGAGATATAACCAGAAACGCTTTTGAGTAAGCTTGCAGTGGCTTCTGCAATTCCTTCAATTACGCCGAGGGCTGTTGCACCGGCTCCGATCACAGATGTAAGGAAGAGAGGTAGGAGGGGATAGATCATCTCACTCGAGATGTCAGTAAATAGGCTCGTTAAACCCATTGCAACAACATTTTTACTAAGGCCTTTGCTGGGTTCTTGACTCATAGGTATATTATAAACAATATTCTATGAATATTATCTAAGTAATTTTTTCTAACGTTGTCTTGAAAGCTGTGTTTCTACTTGAGATTCTTAATCCTTTTCTCTGCTTCGTCAGCAGTGATCTCACCCTTTTCCAGAAGGTCCAGAATACCCATTAGCTCATCTTGTGAGAATGTAGGTTCAATACCTACTTTTTTCAAGAATTCTTCAAATCTCAGCCTTGCTGTGGGGTATGATACGCCAAGACGTTTAGAAACTTCAGAAAGATTCCCCCTAGTTTTAAGGAATAGGAAAAGCATTTCCATGTCTTCATCGTCGAGATCACATAGTGGCTGAATATCGAAATTACCTTCTACACGAGTTTTGCATGATGTGCATTCAAGTGCCTTTATTCTAAGTTTGGAGCCGCAAGCCGGGCATCTTGTTGGTAGTTTCCCCATATCTATTTTTCTTCTCTAATTTTTTTTATGGCTTCTTCTGGACTGATTTTCCCTGATTCGAGATCAGAAATAACTCTGTGAACTTTTTTGTGGATTTTCTTTGACGATGAATTGCTTCTGGTTAATGGAGCAATGATGATCCATAAGCCGAGGATGATCAGAACCCAGGGCCAATCTCTTCCCCAATTTATGTAAGGAAGCAAACCCATGTTTCCGAGCCACAAGAGGATTCCGATGCCGAAGAGTAGAAGCCCAAATTTGAGCCCTCCTCTTATTGTTTTAAGACTTAAAAGGAGCAGAAATGCAAGCACGAATAGTGCTAATAATGCAATCCCTAAAATATCCATAGTTTATTCCTCCTCTCCTTCATTGTTTTCACGTTTTTTATATATGATGCGAAGCTTATCCTGTCCTTCAATGTGTGAAATTATAGATATGATTCCAATCAAGATTAAGATCCACGGCCAGTCTCTCCCCCACGACCACTTCCATATGCCTGTGTTGTTCAGCCATATGATTACCCCAATTGCGATTAATAAAATGCCTCCGCTTCTCATACTTCCCCTCCTTCACTCTATCCATATTTTTACAATTTCCCCATCTTCACTCTCTATGTTAACTATGGTTCCACTTGCCCCTTCCTGTATTATTGAAATGATTTCGTCTAAATCTATTTCTTTTTCATCGAGAACAGCTTTTGCATCCTTGGGCAAGAAGCTACCAAGCATCGTAAATAATCTAAGCGGGACTGCGATGTTTACCATTTCACTATCTTCGTCCTTAACAAGGACTTTGATGAATTTCCCCTTTTGAGGCACATTAGTCACCTCACCGATAGCCTCAAGGAGCCTGTATGCTTCTTCGGCTTTTATCTTGCCCTCTTCTACTAATTGCAATATCTTCATCACCTCTTCTTTCATTTTATTCCTCCCTAAAAACCAATTCAAAATCTCCGCCCAGTATCTTCAGATCAATATTTTTATACTCCCCTTCGCCAAATACAAAAAGGCCTTCTTCAATTTTGACGAATTCCGGTGGTAATTTGATATCTCCACCAATTTTTTTCACATTCATCCGGATAGGTTTCCTTGGAGTAGTAAACTTTACATCGCCTCCCATTATATTTAAATATATCTTGTTGAATCTTACATCAAGGTGTATGTCCCCTCCCTTTACCCTTAAATTCATGTCGCCATAGTCTCCGTTTATCTCTACATTCCCTCCAAGAACGGACACTTCTACATCAGAACCCCTGGACACCTTTATGACCCCTTTCGAGACGATTGTAAAATTTACTGAATTTTCACTTTCGCTATAGTTGCCCCAAAAGTTAGCTGAAATTAAAGGGTCGATATGGGATGAAATCTCCGCATCACCACCGAGAACTGTTGCCCTTATGGTCTTAACTGGTTTAAGTTGTAAGTTTTCGTACAAATGGTGAGTTTTCGCAACGTGTATTGCTGATTCGATTGACTCGCCGACCGCTTCGGTCACTGAAGTAAATACGTCTGAGACAACATTGCCCAATTTATGCTCGTGGGTGAATTGTATTTTTCTTGGCTTTTCTTCACCTGACGTTGATTCTTTAATAGCTTTGATGAGTCTTTCAGCTTCTTGAGGGGAAATTTTCCCATCTTCCAAAAGTTTCAGTACCTTTTTTATAGTTTCTTCCATATATCCTCCATAAATTAAAAAAGTATCTTCTAAAATATAAAATAATTTTTACGAATTGTCAAATTTTTATTTATAATTTTAGTTGTAGTTTTTATCTTTACCTTAGAATTTTAAATCATTGCGAAGTCGTATTGATTAAGTTGACTTTTTCAAAGGCACCCTGATTTGCGATAATAAAGATGTTCATCTTTTAAGTGATGAAGAGTGTGAAAAGTTTGTACTGATATTGAGTGGTGTGAATTAGGAAAAAGCTTTTGATATTGGGGAAAGGAGTCAGAGTGACTTTAGAACGATGTCTTTTTAAAATACTGGAAGGGGATTTTATATAAATGTATCTTTTGCATATAAAGAATATAACCCTGAGGAGGGACTCAGTGCCGAAGAGCTGTTTTATGATGTGGATTTAAGGCTCCTTGTGAAAAAGAAACTGGGAGGGAAAATTGGGAGTAAATAGTCTTAGAGTGAAAGTATTATCGGGACGGGTATTTTTCTTAAACACTTTATGGCAAATGGTTCGTTCACCAGAAGGTGGGGGTTGTTGCTTCTAAATATTCATTTATACTTACCTATCGCTTAGGTGTCATTGTAATAGTGATTTTAAGTGAGTGAATTTAGATTTTCATTGCCTAATGCGAAAAGTAAATAGCATTTTTTGGGGGTATTCTGACTATTTGACAATTTGAGGTAGAGCATTTATATTATACCACTAAATAATTAATAGGAGGGATTATGGGAAAGATAAAGAGGGAGGACCTACTACAACTATGGGTATCCGTTACGGATTTTGGAGAAACGTGGGTTGAGAAGATAAAAGAACTCCAGGAAAGGATTGACGAATTAAAGAAAGCAGAAGACTACGAAATAATCCGGGAAGACCTTGAGGATTTGATTGATGATTTAGATGACCTGAATGCGGAAATTGAGGAAGCGGTTAGTGATGCCATGGATGGTTCGCTTTCTTTAGAAGATCTTTCGGAACTTTTCAAAGATTATGCTGATAGACTCCTTATGTTAGAACAGGAGTTAATAGAGCTGGAGCTTGAACCTGAAGAATTTGGTGGAGAATATAAGGATGAAGAGGAGGAGGAGGAAGGTGAATATTAAATGACGTCCCTTCCTTCAAAATATAATCCTGCAGAAATAGAAGATAAAATTTACGCTTTCTGGCTTAAAGAAAGTTTTTTTAACGCAAATCCTTCATCTTCAAAGCCAAAATTTTCAATTGTCATCCCTCCTCCAAATATAACTGGTATGCTTACCCTTGGTCATGTATTAAATAATACTCTTCAGGATATCATAGTGCGTTTTAAGAGAATGCAGGGGTATGATGTCTTGTGGCAACCTGGGATAGATCATGCAGGCATTGCTACCCAAAATGTTGTAGAAAAGGCTCTCGCTAAAGAAGGGAAAACCCGCTTTGACTTAGGTCGAGAAGAGTTTATCAAAAGTGTCTGGAAATGGAAGGAAGAGTACGGGGGGACTATTCTCTTACAGCTTCGTAAACTCGGGGTTTCGTGTGATTGGTCAAGAGTAAAGTTTACCATGGATGAGGAACTCTCAAAAGCAGTGATCAAGGCATTTGTAAAGCTATATGAGGATGGGCTTATTTATAGAGGTACACGAATTATTAACTGGTGTCCAAGATGCGGAACGGCGTTGTCTGACGAAGAGGTTGAGTATGCTGAAAGAGATGGAAAATTGTACTTTTTGAAGTATCCTTTAGTAGGTGAAGACGGTTTTGTGGTAGTAGCGACTACAAGGCCTGAAACGTACCTTGGGGACACAGCAGTTGCGGTTAACCCTAATGATCCTCGATATGTGAGTCTAATAGGGAAGAAGGTTAAATTACCCTTAATTAGCTGGGAAAGAATGGATACGCATGGTAGACCTGTTCCGCCTGAAATCCCTATAATTGCGTCCTGGAGGGTGGAAAGTGAATTCGGTACCGGTGCGGTAAAGGTGACTCCTGCACACGACCCGGTGGATTTTGAAATTGGAGAAGAATATAACCTTGCTAAGGTGCAGATAATGGACACGTCCGTTGTGATGAATGATAATGCGGGTATTTTTGCTGGTTTAAATAGGGAAGATGCTCGCAAAAGAATTGTAGAAAAACTAGATGAAAATGGTTATGTCATTAAAGTTGAAGACTATCATCACAATGTTGGTACATGCTATCGTTGTAATACAGTCGTTGAGCCTTACCTTTCTCCACAGTGGTTTGTGAAAATAGGACCCCTTGCGGACAAGGCTTATAAAGCTGTTAAGGATGGTCACATTCGTATTATACCAGAGCAGTTTGAAAAGATATACTTCAACTGGCTGGAGAATGTAAAAGATTGGTGTATTTCGAGACAGATCTGGTGGGGACATAGAATACCAGTTTACATTTGTCAGGAATGTGATAATGTGATGGTTCAGGAGGTCGAGCCTCGTGTGTGTTCGAGATGTGGATCTACGAATATCACTCAGGATGAGGATGTTCTCGATACGTGGTTTTCCTCCTGGTTATGGCCCTTCTCGACTCTTGGATGGCCTGAAGATACTGAATATCTTCGAAAGTATTACCCTACCGACCTCTTAGTTACTGGGTGGGATATTCTCTTCTTTTGGGTTGCGAGAATGGTAATGGCAGGCTATTACTTCATGAATAAAGAACCTTTCAAAAGAGTCTATTTGCATGGTTTAATAAGGGATGAAAAACGCAGGAAGTTATCAAAAAGCCTTGGTAATTCACCCGATCCGCTGGAGCTGGTCGGAAAGTATGGTGCAGATGGGGTTAGGATGGGTCTTCTGTTGATAACTCCAGAAGGCCAGGATGTAATCTATTCAGAGAAAAAAATAGAACTTGGGAGGAACTTCTGCAATAAGCTCTGGAATGCCTGTCGACTCTTGCTCATGAACTGTACTGAAGGTAAAATTGACATTAAAGTTGAACCGATAAGGATTGAAGATCGGTGGATTTTGCATTTACTTGATAAAACCATCTCTGAAATCACGAGAGCCTTAGAAGAACAGGATTTTAATAGGGCTAGCTGGTTGATTTATGATTTTTTCTGGGGAAAGTACTGTGACTGGTACTTGGAAGCAATAAAACCAAGAATATTTAAGAGGGATCAATCTGCGTTTCAAAATGTGTTCTATGTCTTAAAGAACATCCTGCAGTTGTTACATCCCTTTATGCCGTTTATTACGGAGGAACTCTGGCAAAAGCTGCCTCTTAATGGGCTTGAGGAATCTATAATGATCTCTAAATGGCCTGAAAGCGGGAAATTTGAGTTTTACGAGGATTTTGAAGACTTTGAGACCCTTAAAACCCTGATTCAAAATGTGCGTCAAATCAAAGCGGAGGCATCTCTTGGTGATGAAATAGTGCTTGCGCTTGAATTTTCTGACAATAAAATGGAGAAGCTATTAAACGAGAATGCTGAGCTCCTTGAGTTCTTATGCGGGATAAAAGGATATAAAAAGGCAAGGGGAATACGAGGTATCCCATTAATTGTTGGTAATTTTCACTTTATTGTGCCCGTTGATAGCCGTGAAAAAATTGAAAAAATGGTGGGTAATTACAGGAATGAAATTGTTGAGCTGGAGAAGCATCTCACTGAAATTGTAAAGAAATTAGAAAATGAAGAGTTTTTAAAAAGGGCTCCGATTGAAGTAGTGGAAAAAGAAAAGGAGAAAAAACACGTTTTTGAGCTTAAAATTGAAAAGTTAAGAGAATATATAAAAGGGCTTGAAGGAGAAGCGGCTTGAGTTGTGGATTGTTCTTATATGTTGGTCAAGAAAAGCTTAAGTTCCAGGATATATATAATTTCCTAAAAGAATTAGAGACGCTTCAGGAACCCGAAGATTCATCGCCTCTTGGAGGGCATGGTGCCGGGTTTGTAATGTTGAGTGATAGTCTTGTACCTTACTATAAAAAGGTTGGGTATTTTGAAAATAGATCATCTGTGGATGCGTTATTTGATTCTGATGAGCTAAAGAATATTGCAAACTCAAATTTCTTTCTCGGCCATGTGAGGAGAGCGTCCGATGAATTTTCAAGTTTAGAAGAACTTGATGAACTTCATGCCCAACCATTTGTACATTCTGATGCGCATTGTAGGGTTTATTGTGCCCATAACGGTTTTTTGAAGAACTATGCAGATTTAAAGAATAGATTGGGTATTGAAGAATTCTACACAGATTCCGATGTGCTCTGTCAGCTGCTTTTGGCTTTACTTGAGCGTTTTGGAGAAATATCACGGGCGTGCGAGGAGCTTTTTTCAATGATTGATGGGGACAATACTGCGATTTTTTTTGTTGAAAAGAGGGAACAATTCTGGCTTGTTGTTCTCCATATCGGAAAGACAAGGGGGCTTGTCGTAAACGAGAATGAGATGGGCGAGATGGTAATCGCTTCACGAAGGGCTCCGTTGTATAAATACTTTGGTGAGCTTATAGAAAAAAAGGGATTCTTTGAGAGCCTTTATATCAAACCCAAAGAGCACCGGCTTTTTATCAATTGGTGGAAGTTAAAAGTTAATCCACCTTTTAGTTTGAGTGAATACTAATATTTTTGCCTTTACTTATGATTGTGCCAATCAAATTGCTTCCTACTTCATATACGAGATGCACAAAAGAATGAGCGTTCAAAATAAGAAAATCTGCATCCATTCCAATTCCTATATTACCTTTTGTATTTTCTAAGTTCAAAGCTTTTGCTGCATTCAGTGTAGTTGCTAAAAGAACTTCTTCTACACTCATATCGTAAAGAAAGACGGCTAAAGCCATTATCAGAGGCTGTGAATAAAAAGGCGAAGTGCCAGGGTTATGGTCCGTTCCAAGGGCTATTGGAAGTTTGAGCTCCCTCATGGCTTCGATACACGGCCTTCTTTTAGACTTCATAAAAAAATAAGTGCTGGGAAGAAGTACTGCTACAACATTCCTTTCCTTTAAAATTTCGAGGTCCTCAGGTGGTGTATATTCCATATGTTCTGCAGATACTATGCTAAATTCTGTAGCAAGTTTAGCTGCCCCTGTATATGAGAGTTCATCTATGTGCATTTTGATTTTGTATCCAGCGCTTTCAGCTTGTTTAAAGATTTCTCTTGCCTCATCTACGGTAAAAGCACCATCATCAATAAATATGTCGATAAATTCGGCAAGGTGTGTAAATTCTGGGATCATTTTATTCACGATGAGGTTAATATAAGATGCCCTATTGCTTGAAAATTCTGGTGGAATTGCGTGAGCCCCAAGGAAAGTGGGAACTATATCTATATCAGAGATCTTTCTTAACATATTTGCTATCTCAAGCATCTTTTTTTCATTTTCGAAATCGAGTCCATATCCTGACTTTATTTCTACTGTCAGTGTTCCAGTCATCTTGAGTTGATTCAGTCTCTTAAGCGTAAGCTTCATGAGATTTTCTTTACTCTCTCTCCTTGTAAGAGCTACAGTATAGTTAATCCCGCGTCCCTCTTTTAGAAGTTTAAGGTATTCTTCTCCCTTAAGTTTGGCTAAAAACTCTTCATGGCGGCATCCGGCATATATGAGGTGAGTATGTGGGTCCACAAAAGCAGGGATTACTGCATTGTTTTCAGCATCAATAATTGATGTTGTGTTGGAAATTTCAAAGGATTCTAGGACTTCATTTTCTGTTCCAAATGCCGCTATTTTTCCATCTTTCACTGCAATAGCAGCACCATTTATTGTTTCAAGATTAAAGTCTCTGAAATAGACTAGTTCCCCGATATTTTTTACTATAAGGTCAGCCCGCATAATAATACTTCTCAAGCAGCTCCTGTACCAGTAATGCCCTCATTTCAGCTTCTTTAGTAAGGTCATCTTCTTGTACGGCATAAAATACTCTGATGTGGTTCGGTAGTATTCTAAAGAATACTTTGTCGAAAAAGCTTGGGTGGATTTCCTTAATGTATCCCAGTTCGACACCAAGTCTTAAATTTGAAAGGTTTTCGAAGGCTTCTGCAATGTTTAGGAGTTTCGAATTTTGCAGTATTGCATATGATTTGTAAATACGATCCTCGATTTCAATGGGCCTTTCCAGTGATATAATGTTTCTCATCTGATTTTCTAAATCTCTTATTTCGTCGAGTGCTGACTTCATCTTGTTCTTTACTTCTTCCACGGTATCAAGGAAAGAAGTGATTTTAAGTTGGACAAAGGCACCATATGTTTGGAGTGAGGAGTCCATAATACCTGCAAGGACAATCAGATACTTTTGTAGAATTTGTGAGAAAGCCTGTATTTGACCCAAAGCAAAAATGGCAGGGATGTGGCACATTGCAGAAAAGTTGAGTGCGTGTCCGAGGTACCTTGGTGAAGATGTAAGGTACCCGAGGCCTTCTTTATAAGCAAACCTCAGAATTTTATCTAAAATGCCTATGTAAATCTGTGATTCCTGAACCATTTCGTCAAGTTGGTTAAATTCTGAGTTGACTATAAACTTGAGATGATCCCTTTCACCAATTCTGAGTATAAAGCGCTCATCGTCACCAAAGATTAAAGTACTGTTTCGCGTCTGGATGGTTTCCTGTCCAGCAATTCCCCTTTCGTAAAGTATTAATAATAGCTCTTGTGGAGCTTGTTCCGATTCAATAATCTTGTAGTTATTTTCCCATAGTGGAAGTGATGTTACGTTGTTGAGTATTTTTTTCTTAATTTCTTTAAGGTCATCAGCTGATAATTTTGAAGTAAAATTAAGGCCTTCCAAGTTTCTGTAATACTTTATGCTTTGAAAAATAATGATATTATCTGCTGACTCGTTCATGTAGTCAGGTACAGATTCAATCAGTTTGAGGATATCCATTTTTTAATGCTCTCAAGTTTCCGAATCTTATCGCGTACCTTAATTGCTTCTTTAAATTCTTCTCGATCTTTTAGCTCCTTAAGTTTATCGTTTAATTTTAGGATTTCTGATTCGATATAAAGCAAAAATCTATCTGGATTGATCCTTTCTCCTGAAAATGAAGAGCGGTGAACGACACGACTGAGTACCTCTTTGAAAAAGGGTGAAAAATAATCATAACAGTTTGGGCATCCGAGCTGTAGGCTCATTCTAAATTCATTTAGGCTAAGTCCACATTTAGGGCATTTAGCTGTCTTATCGGCAGGCTCCATTTCTTCCTCTGGCATTTCTCTTACGCCATTGGCAGCCTCCTCTGCACAAATCCGGCATAGGTTCGTCGTTAATAGGATACCCTCTACATATTCTGTATAAAGGATCTCTGCTTCCCTTTGATTGCATTTCTGACAGATCATAAGATCTCCTGAAGGTATATTTTCATACTTTGATGAATACCTTCTTCATCCAGCATATAAATTTTTAGAATTTCTTCTCGGGAGCCTTGTTCAATAAAAACATCAGGTAAGCCAATATTGATTATCTTGGGCATTTTGTGTAGTCGCAAAAAGTGAGCATACTCAACCACAGCGGACCCAAACCCACCAGGAAGATTTCCTTCTTCAACAGTAAAAATGCATTTTGGATTGGAGTTGAATATCTCTGTTAGCATCTGAAGATCGAGAGGCTTTATGAATCTTGCGTTAACAAGGGATATATTAAAGCCTTCATTTGAAAGCCTTTTAGCTGCTTCAAGGGAAGGGTAAACCATGGAGCCTGTTGCAAGGATAACTACGTCACTTGAATCTTCTCCATACATTTTTTCCCATTTCCCAATAGGAATAATTTCTGGATTTTCTTTTATAGGTATGCCCAGTGCGGAGCCCTTTGGATATCTTACTGTAATAGGTCCATCGTTATATTCAAGCATTGTGTATAGCATATCAACAAGTTCATCTTCGTCCTTAGGAGCCATAACAACGTAATTTGGGATTATTCTGAGAAAGGAAAAATCAAAGACACCGTTATGCGTAGCGCCATCTTCTCCTACAACTCCTCCTCTGTCCATTACGATCTTCACAGGGATTTTTTGAATACCAACGTCATGAATAAGCTGGTCGAAAGACCTTTGAAGGAAAGTAGAATATATGCAAACATACGGTTTTAGTCCTTTCAGAGCAAGACCAGCAGCAAAAGTGACCGCATGCTGTTCCGCAATACCAACATCGAAGAACCTATCGGGGAATTTTTCTTTAAAGAGATCGAGCCCCGTTCCAAGGGGCATTGCAGCCGTTATTGCCACAACGTTTTTATCCATTTCTCCAATATCAACTATGGTTTTTCTGAAAATTGAGGTGTAGGAAGGAAGGTCATAAGTTTTAATTGGCTTACCAGTTTTTTTGTCAAAGGGCCCTATGCCGTGGAATAACTCAGGATTTTCTTCAGCAGGCAAGTATCCTTTTCCTTTTTTAGTAAGGACGTGGAGCAGAATTGGGCCGCCATTTACCCTATTTACTCTTGAGAAGGTTTCAATTAGTTGTTCTAAATCATGGCCATTTAAGGGCCCTGCGTACTCAATGCCTAGCTCTTCAAAGAGGATAGTGGGTACAGCTAAACTCTTTAGGTTTTCTTTTATCTTCTTTGCCAGTTCTCTTAGCCTCTTGGAAAGGAATTCAGAAGGTAATTTTTCTAAGAATTCCCACAGTTCTTCCTTTAAACGATGATATTTTGGAGACGTTACTAACATAGATAGGTAGTTCGAAATGGCACCCACATTCTCTGCAATCGACATTTCATTGTCATTTAACACTATTATAAGCTCTTTTTTGAGCTGTCCGATGTTGTTGAGCGCCTCTAATGCCATTCCGCCCGTGAGGGCGCCATCTCCGACGATGGCAACAACCTTGTATTTTTCGCGGTTTAAATCTCTCGCTGTAGCAATACCTAAAGCTGCAGAAAGGGCTGTAGATGCATGCCCAGCCCCGAAAATGTCATGTTCACTTTCTGTTCGTTTGAGAAAACCGCTTATTCCGTTCAGTTTTCTAAGGGTTTTAAGTGCTTCCCTCCTGCCAGTGATTATCTTATGAGGATAACCTTGATGCCCTACATCCCAGATGAGTTTGTCTCTTGGAGAATCAAAAACATAGTGGAGTGCAAGAGTTAGTTCTACAATGCCCAGATTTGGTGCAAGATGACCGCCATTCTGGGAAACTACGCTAACCATGTATTCACGTATTTCCTCAGAGAGTACTTTAAGTTCCTGAATAGAGAGCTTTTTAACGTCTTCGGGTCCGTTGATATTTTCTAAAAATGACATAGTTCTATTTTAAGCTTAGATCCTCGAAGCACGAAAGAGCTGCGATGGCGCCTTGAGCAGCGGCAACAATAATCTGTGCAACTCCGCCTGTAACATCGCCTGCAGCGTATACGAACGGGACAGAGGTCCTCATTTTATCATCTACCTTGATGTAACCTCCGTTGTTCAACTGGCATCCTATAGATTTGGCGAGTTCGCTTTGGGGACTTAAGCCGATATATATAAAGACTCCATCTGCTTTGAGCTCATATTCTTTGCCAATACTCTTATCTACATATCTTAATCCTCTAACGACATCATCACCAAAAATCTCTGTTACTTTGGCATTTTTAATGTATTCGAGGCCAAGTTCCTCGATTTTTTTTGTGTAGGCATTTTCACACATGGTGCGAGGCATACATTCGAGAATTGTTACTTTTTTAGCAAGTCCGCTCATATAAATCGCTGCGGCTGCTCCAGAATTGCCGCCGCCTATGATTATTACATCGTGGTCCTTAAAAAAAGGTCCGTCGCAGGTTACACAGTAAGAAATTCCTTTGCCAGAAAACTCTTTTTCCCCTTTTATGTTTAGATGTTTGTGTGTTGTACCTGTGGCAAAGATGATCGAAGAAACGGAAAAGTTGCCTTGATGAGATTCAATGAAAAACTTGCCTGTATCTTGTTTTTCAATTTTTGAAATGGGAGACATTTCAAAAATAGGAAGATAGTTTTTAGCATGTTCTTTCATCCTTGATGCTAGTTCTTGCCCTTTTATTCCAATAAATCCTGGGTAATTTTCGATGTAAGGTGCTTCTGCAGCGAGTCCACCTGCAGCGTTTTTCTCAACGATAACAGCTTGAAGCCCTGCTCTTGAGGAGTATATTCCAGCGGTAAGCCCTGCAGGCCCAGACCCAATAATTGCAAGGTCATATTCAAAAGTCTCTCCCCGTTTCCCAGCCCCCGGTATAATTAGCATAAAAACCTCCTACGCCTTCGAGGCTTTAAAATCAATGTATGGCAGACATCCAAAAATCTATTATAAATCTTTTAAAGAGGAATTCAAAGGGCCTTTCTTTTAACGCTCTTAGGGGGAAGCTGGGGATAAGGGGGCGTCAGGTCCAATTGCTTGAGAGAGAACTTGGCAGACTTTTAGAGGACGGTATCATTTACAGGTTAGATAATAAGTATCTACTCGCATCAGAAGAAACAGAAAGAGGTTATTTTCAGAAATTTGCAGGCGGTTTTGGCTTTTTATTAAGAGAAGGAAAGGAAGATGTTTTTATCCCACCCCATGCTACTCGAGGAGCAATGGATGGTGACTATGTTCTAGTTGCTGTACTCCGAGAAAAAGAAGGAAAGAAGCCCGAGGGCAGGATTTTAAAGGTTCTTAAGAAGGCTGATAAAAGGTACTCAGGAACTTTGAAAAAGAGGGGTAAGCATTTCATTGTGGTGCCTGATGATAAGACGCTCCCTTCCGAGTTGCTTTTAGAAAAATCCAGAAAAGGTAAGATGAAACTTTTAGAGGACATGAAAGTGGTCTTTAAGCTAAAGTTGAACAAGGCACAGATTATAGAGGCTATTGGTATGGAAAATGATCCTTCCATTGATTATAGATTGGTAGTTGCAAAGTATGGACTCAAAGAGGAATTTCCTAAAAAGGTTTTCGATGATATCAGAAGTATTAAGATATCAGGGAAGAGGGAAGACCTCAGAAACAAATATATAATTACCATAGATCCCAAAGATGCAAAGGACTTTGATGATGCAATTTCAGTTGAAAAAGATGGGAAGTTATATCTCGTCGGTGTCCATATTGCTGATGTATCATCTTATGTTGCAGAAGATAGCAAGCTTGACAAAGAGGCTATGGCAAGGGGTTGTAGCGTTTATCTTATTGATAAAGTAATTCCTATGTTGCCCGATGAATTGTCTTCAGATTTGTGTTCTCTTAAACCTGGTGAAGACAGATTTACTATGAGTGTATTTATGTGGATTGACGATCAAGGCAATGTTATAAAGAGGCGATTTTCAAGGAGTATAATCAATTCGAAAGCCAGGTTGTCTTATGAGGATGCTCAGCGGATTATAAATGGAGAAAACCTTGGAGAAGACAGCGTTTCTATATTTGTAGGTGATTCTTTTAAGCATATTAGGGAATTTTTGATTCTTGCAAGGGAAGTAGCAGAGGTTTTAGGGATAATGAGGCAAAAGAGGGGAAGCCTTGACTTTGACTTACCGGAGCCTGTTGTTCGGCTAACTGCACAGGGGCAAGTTATCTCAGTGAGCCCGTCTCTCAGGTTGGAGACGCATCGGATAATTGAAGAATTTATGGTAAAGGCTAATGAAACTGTTGCAGAGTATCTTGAGGAGAAGTCCTTGCCTTGTATCTTTAGAGTCCATGAAGCGCCCGAAGAAATCAAAGTGCGTGATTTTGTTCGTATTACTGAAGGTATTCTAGGTACGAAGTTTTCTTTTGATAAGATTGATAAGTATACCATTCAAGGAATTATTAAGAATGCTGAAGAAATGGGACATGGACCTGTAGTATCCTACCTATTACTTCGCTCAATGAAAAAAGCTAAGTATTCTGTCGAGAACATCGGTCACTTTGGACTTTCTTCTGAGAGTTATGTACATTTTACTTCTCCTATTAGAAGATATCCAGATCTTACAGTTCATAGGATTTTAAAGAAGGCTTTGGGCGCTAAGGCATGGATCCCTGGCGAAGAATACATAAATAAGCTCACTGAAATAGCAAAGCAGTCCACTCTTAGAGAGGATATTTCAGAAAAGGCGGAGTGGGAGCTCATAGATCTTAAGAAGTATGAATTTATGAAGCAGAAAGTTGGTCAGATCTTTGAAGGAGTGGTAACACATACTACTCCCAATGGTATTTTTGTTGAAATTGAAGAGTTTTTGACAGAGGGGTTCGTCTCCTGGGCTAAAGAATCTAGTATAGTTTCATTTAACGATGAAAACAAGGAAGTTTTTCTTGGTACGAAGAGAATCCGTTTGGGCGATAGGATAAAAGTAAGGGTCATCTCTGTAAATAAATGGGCGAGGAGCATGGAGCTTGAGCTTTATGAAATGGAATGAAGATTTTGTGTATAGCTACACGCACTTCCACACCTGTTGCTGAAATTCCCCTATGATAGTTTACCTGCTTGTGCATTATAGTAAGGAGCTTTTTTGTTGAGTTTGAGATTACAGTTGTTTTTTACTTTTTAAAGTTCTTAATGGTAATCAGAATAGAGTGAATCTGCGAAACTGCTAAAAAACTGTTCTCCGGTCATCCGATATAGATAATTTACGAGGTAGATATGATGAAGGTGGTACACAGGATCAACGTGTCTGTGTTTTAAGCAATAGTAACTTATGTTTCCAGGGTCACGGAACATGGGTAATTTGTCCTGCAGTGTAGTTAATGTAGCATCAATGTACATTTTTACTTCCGGATCCCTTTCAAGAAGCCAATACTCATAAATACCTAAAAGGGCGTGAATGCAACCATTTAGTACGTATCCGGGTTGTTCCATAGGATATTCTTCAATCCAGTAATAATCATCACTCTCTATAAATGAAACCCAGGGATAGTGATCTCTTGAGAGATTTTTAAAAGATTGAAAGACTTTATCAGCGGTGTTTAGGTAATTTGGGTTTCTTGTAACATTGTAAAGTCTTACGAGTAATTGAAGGACCTGCCCCTGAGCCATGCCCGAAAACCATGGGGCAAAGAGTGTATCCTCAAGGACACCGTGGGGCCTTACGTTAAACTGATATGGGAAGTAGATAGCCCCGTTGATCTCATACGATGTTTCCACTAGTTTGTTTACCCATCTCTCGACCCTGAGGAGATAACGAGTGTCGCCAGTTAGGACGTAGCTATTTAGATACTGCATACCTTTGATTGCAATGTTTACGGGATGGTAGTAATACTTACCATCATCCGGATTTAAAGAGAGAGGGATACCTTCGGGGTCGCAAGGATACATTTCGTTTAAGGGCACAGGTGTACTTGTAACAAGATGCAGGCTGTCGTAGGGAAGTACCTTGAGATTATAGGATCTGATTTTAAACCCGGGTCTGAAAAAAATGTCTTCAGGTTTCTTGCAGGCTGTAGAGAAGATCAGTAGAACCACTGGAATAAATATTGATATCCTCTTCACAGTGTCAAATATAATAAGAGAAGTAGGGGTAGTCAAGTTTGAATGTCGAAAGTCTTTTTAGAGCGATAAGGATAAAGGTGTTGTCGAGCGAGATTGATCAAATTGAGGGGTAACTTTAATATTTAGAATAGTTTTAAAGGAATATAGTATATGGAAGAATTAAAAAGATTTAAAGTGAGAGATAACAAGTTCTTAGTTGTTGTACAGGGTGATATTACCGAAGAAAATGTAGATGCTATTGTTAATGCTGCAAACTCGCGCTTAAAGCACGGTGGCGGGGTCGCTGGAGCTATTTTAAGGAAAGGTGGAAAGGTAATCCAGGATGAGAGCGATAAAATAGGCTATTGTCCGGTTGGAAAGGCTGTGGTTACATCTGGAGGCAATTTAAAAGCTAAGTATGTAATACATGCTGTTGGGCCTGTATGGGGCGAGGGGGATGAAGAAAATAAGTTGAAGAGCGCGGTACTTTCTGCACTTGAAATTGCAACAGAAAAGAATGTAAGGACTATATCCTTACCTGCAATAAGCACAGGAATTTTTGGCTATCCAAAAGGTCCAGGCACGAAGGTAATTTTCGATACCTGTATTAATTTTCTAAAGTACAACGAATCCTCCATAGGAGTAATTAGACTGTGCAACATTGATAAGGAGACGTGCGATTTTTATTTGCACTACATCGAAGAGCTGGAAGGTTCAGAAGGCTGAATCTCCACTTTGTCAGGCAGCGAGAAAAATGATATGGAAAGTACAACCCAACCTGCAAGCATTACAAAGATACCCACAACTATTATAGTAGTGATAGCGCCGTAAAACAGGAGATCTCCTGCAGTTTTGAATCCTGGAACCCCTGACTTTAATGATAGTTCCGAAAGACTTTCTTTGTAAAAGTATACGCCAGCAGCTACACATAGGTATAAAATTAAAAGCGGAATGAGGAGTGAAACTCCGAGGTTATAGAGAGTCCAGAATGGATATGGAAAATATCCATAAAGACTTGACTTTATAAAAGTACCAACACCCGCGAGTATAGCGGCTACTAATGCAACACCGATCCCGACGATATGTATGATAAAACCTGTTAGAAAATTTGAGAATATCTTTTTCAGTGCAAATTTTTGAGCGAGTTCATAGATAGATACAAGAAGCAGAATAGAACCTACTAACCTTAAGGCGAATCCTACATTAGGCAATGCACCTAAAACATAAAGTATTGCACCTACGCCCCCAATTACTTTCTGGCTTTTTAGATCGAGCATTTCCATAGGTTATAATTATACCGAATTTCTCGTCGTTATGCTAATTAGTTTTTTCTCCAGCTTATCAATTATAGCGTCCCATGAGAAATTTCCGATGATATGCTTTTGACCCTCGATAACGAGCTTCCTTCTGAGATTAGGGTCTTCGATAAGAAGATTTATTTTCACTGCAAGGTCTTCGTAATCCCCTGGTTCAAAGAGAAGTCCTGTTCTACCATCGATTATTATATCTGGAATTCCACCTATATTAGATCCAATTATTGGTACGCCGAAGGAGAGTGCTTCTATAAGGACCACTCCCAGTCCCTCGGTTTCGCCTTGCTCCGTTAAAATAGAAGGTAAAACCAGCATTGTTGCTCTTTGAAATGCCTCCTTCAAAGGTTCGCCAGTTAGAAATCCCGAGAAGGTAACCTTTTCACTGATACCAAGTTCCTGAGCCATTTCGACGAGCTGATTCATAAGAGGGCCATCTCCTACGATTTCAAGTCTTGCATCAGGGTGCTTTTTTAAGACTTCTACGAAGGCTTTAAGGAGGATAGGAACCCCCTTTACTTCTATGAGTCTACCAACAAAGAGTATGTTCGCCTCTTCTTTTTCAGAGTATGGATATAACGTTGATTCATGTGGATTTCCAAGGGGTAGTATTTCTATAGGAGATTTCACGTTTGCATTTTTTAGTCTTTTCATTGTGTAAGTTGAATTCGCAAATATAACATCAGAGTGGGACAGTAGCCCGACGAAGAAATTTCCTATGGGTCCCTTTAACCGGTATAGCAGTGCAAGTTCGGAGCCGTGAACGGAAGCTGCAATCTTCGCGTGTCCCAACAATTTAAAAGGAAGTGCAAAGATTATGTGAGGTACTGGCCAGTGTACGTGTACAACATCGAAACGCTCTTCTGATGCGAGAAGGACAGCCTTAACAAACCCCATCAAAAGATACGGGACTACGAGCAATTTAAAAGAAATTCCCTGTTTCATCCTTTCTGGGACCGCCATGTCGTGGGTGAGGGTCTCCCATTTTGCCGGTGCATATCTAAACCTATAGATTTCAATGGATTTAAAATGGCGTTGTTTTATTGCTTTATATGATGAAGTGAACACTTTTACAGTGTGTCCCCTTTCTTTTAATAATAAAAGTTCTTTCACAAGCCAGGGGCTTATTACGTCACGTTCATGTCTAGGGAATGCAGTTGTGACAACTAAAATCTTTAATGGTTTTTCCACACCGCAATTTTATGTTAGAGGACATGTAAAACAAAATTCTATGCAACAGGGCTAAGTTAATCCCACCGGGCTAAGGTTGTTTCTCTTCTTATTCTACGTATATTGGTGGAAATAATGCACTTTTGTATTTACGCAAATAGGTTTTGTTACGTTTACGAAACAGTTAGTTAGCCTCCATTCGTGTCCTTTTTCTTCGTTACCTTTCCCAGATTTATATGTGTGAAAGTGCAAAGACTATGTACTTGTGTGTGGCAGAAAAAGTATACTTCAGGAGACTTTGCCCGTAAGAGGTGTGCTTCTGTTATTTTTCTTTTTATTTAATTTCTTTAAGTATGTTATGGTAAATTTTTTTGTGTGGGGTGTTTCACAATTTGAACAATCCCAATAGCCATAATTGTTTCTAAAGCCGTGTTTCGAAAATATTTTGCATGCTCCGTAATGTTTTTTCTTTTCATCCCATTTGGCAAAATCATAAAATGGGCATCCGCAGAAGAAGCAACACAGTTCATTTTCATCTATATTGTGACATTTTTCGGATTTTTTATAAAGTGGGCAGAAGTCCTTCTCTTGTTCTTTCATATTTGAGTAAGAAAAGTAATCAGCAATCTCCTTTGGGTCTTTAAGCCCCATTCTCTTTACGATACTATCCCTTTTTTTCTCAAATTCTTCAAACCACTTTTCAAGGGGATTTTTTTTATCTTCTATATACTCCAATAGGACCAACCCCCTTTGCCTGACCTACAGGTATAGTGTGGATTATCTCACCACGTTCAGGATCGATGTAAAGTATGTAATTTAGGCTTGTGGCACTGAATAAAGACACCAGTGATCTGTTTCCGTCGAGAATAATTCGCGATGGTCCTATTGTGGCCATAATGGTGTCTATCTCTCCCTCTGGAGTTAGACTAAAAATTCCATTCACGAGGTCCGTAAAGAGAATTTTTCCATGGTATATGATAAAATCACTTGGATAAAGTTCTGCTGATATGGAGTCTTCTAATGTTAGAGTAGCCGGATCCATTCTATAGAATTTTCCTCCTGTATTGCCGTAATCACCGGTGCACATTATCCATATGCTACCATCTACTACTTTTACCATTTGGGGATTGGTGGAAACTTCTATTGAGTCTACTTTCGTAGGGCTTGTGTTTGTATCAATTACGTAAATGTGCCCCTGTCCGTAAGTATAGTTCTGGATGTCGAAACCTGTCGTGGCAACAAAAATTTTGTTTTCAAAGGCACAGATTCCTTCGGGCCATTTACCTACGGGAATTGAATCTACTGGTAAAAAATTCTCGCTTAATGCGTATACCTTGTTATAAGCCGACAGTGTCACGTAGTACCTATGGTTCAGGTAACATATAGAGTATGGGTTTGAGCCTGTGGGTAAGTATTTCCTCGAAATTAGGCTTCTTGATGGAAGGTCTATCATATCTAAAGTGGCCATTCCCTGAAATCCCGAGTTTACTATAATTCCAATATTTTCCAGCATAAATAGATCGTTCGGTGTTCGTCCAGTGGTTAAGAAGTCTTCAAATAGGGAATCCCTATCCAAGTCGTAAAAAGATAAGGTTTCTGAAATGGTGTTTACGATGATGATATAATTGTCTGCTTGTGGCAAAAGGTCGTCTTTAGTGCATGAAATGAACATGAGAGAGCATAGTAAACCTATTTTCAACGCTGTTTCTACTCTCTTACCTTGCATTTATTTTCTCCTTTTTAAAGTTAATTTCGATAAAAAGTTCCCTCCCTGGTTGAGGGTAGCCTCTGGTTAGTTCATAGTTTACATTGAGGATATTCTCCATGCCAATTCTAAAGATTGTAATGAATGACTTGATATTAACCTCTTTTTCAAGAGCGCCGTTTAGCAGCAAGAAGGGGGGAAGTTTCTTTGTGCTGTTAGGCCTTTCCTCACGAGAACCGAGGTAGAAAATTTCAAAACTTACAGGTCCACTCTTAATATAGGAATTTGCAGAGATATATGGCCGATAGAGGTAAGGCATACCATCTACCGTTGACTTTTGAAGGTTCAATGAGAGCTCCCAGTAAGCTGCGGATGAAAGCTGAATAGCGAAATTAATATCTGCCCCGAGGTGAACAACGTTTGAGAAGTTGGCTGGGTAGTACTTGCTCTCCTGTACCCACATTATTCCACTCTCAATATCTTTTAGGAAAATTGCTGCACTTATGAAATGTTTCTCATTTATATTTCTAATGCCCAGGTCAATGTTTTTAGAATGCTCAGGCTTTAAGTTGGGGTTTCCCTTAGAATAAGTATCTTCGGGCCAGTATAGTTCGTTGAAGGTAGGGTTCCTGTAGTTTCTTGAGAGGTTTAGAAATCCGAGGAGATTTCCTCTAAATTTGTATGAAAGGGCTAAGAGCAAAGAGGGAGTTAAACTGTTGGAGTTAAAATTGTAGTCAATGGAGAGGTTGGTACTTAATCCGAATTTATGAAAAGAAAAGTAAGGAGGGGTTAAGATTACGTATATCGAGGGTAGAATTTTTTCTCCAATTTTTGTTGAACTTGCGGCATACAGAGACAGCCCTGTCTCAATGTAATTTGTGGAGTAAGAGTTTCGAAGGAAAAGTGTCTTGTGTATATCGGTGCTGCTTGAGGTTTTGTAATACTGTGATGTATAGTAGTTAGAGATGGATACTTTCACATCTTTCCAATTTCGTTGTATGTTGCTTCCCTCGAGAAATTCGCTTCTTGATCCGCTACCAATACTCCCTAAAGGTGATGGCGCTCCACACTCTCTTTTGACGATCAGGAGTTGAGATCTTCCGTCACTGCTTTTCACTAAGAAGCCGGTTTTTTGATCATAGGTATTGGTGATCCAGATATCTTGTCCATCCATTGATACGCGGAACGAATCTGCAAACCCTTCAGCGAAAGCTAAAACGGAAAGGCTATGTATAGGATTAACTGTGAAATGGAGAGAGCGTCTATAATTTGACCACCCTAATGAGAATGGTGTTGATTTCGGTATGAAATTCACTGTGCCCCCGATTCCAGGGAGTGCGTTTAGAGAGCTTGAACTGTGTAACGTTTCGATGGCTCCAATGATGGAAATAGGTACTGCGCTTACGTCCTGATACCCAATCATAGGATTTACCATAGGGATTCCATCGAGCATCACGAGAGTTTCCTCTGGGGGGGTACCTCCAAGAACGGGTGAAGAAATATTCTGCCCATTTAGAAAAAGAAGTGTAGATAAGAATGGAGTTCTGGAATTCTGAACTCTTGCATACGAGTAGTGTAAAGGACTCCAGTAATCGTAGAGTTTGCTGTTCATTGATTCGAAACACACAATTGTATCATTTAACTGAAAAAGAGGGAGTTCTAAAGATAATAATAATACTAACAATTTAAACAAGATTCCTCCTTACCCCACACCCCGGGGGTATTTTACCTGCTCAGATTCGGGTCTCCCGACTTGTGGCACCTTCTCCCCTTCCCAGGGTTAGAGCTTTCACCCTATTCCCCAGTGGGTCCAATTGAGAAGGCCTTGAGCCACTCACGGTTGCGGGGGCAGTGTAGGATTTACACCCACTTCCCCTCACCTGAACGGTTAGAAAAGAACAGTATTATTATACTTTAAATTTTGCGAGTGTCAAAGTTATGGAGTTGAAACTTCAGTTGTGTAGAATCAAGATTCGCCGCAACCTGATTAATTAAAGTATGTAAGGCTTCAAAATAAATGGCGGCTATCTTATTCAACAGGAAACGTTTGCGACGGAAATAACGCCATATATCTGCTAAGTTCGCTAAATCTACATATGTTAATTAAAAATAAAAGCGCACCCATTTTTCACAAGATTTACGCTTTAAAGGAGGTTCAGTATGGAATTCTATCTTCCTTTTGAAGCCATTTATCAAAGGCTTTTTTGCCCTCTTCAGAGAGCAGTTTTTCCATCTTAATGCTTCTATCAGGTGGTCTTTTACAAACCTCTTCATAAAATTTCGAATCGTCAAACCCGGCTTCGCTAGCATCTTTGCGGTTGCAGGCATAATATATCTTGCTGATTCTTGCCCAGTATATAGCCCCAAGGCACATAGGGCATGGTTCACATGAAGTATATATCTCACAATCCTCTAAATGGAAGGTTTTAAGAGTTTTGCAGGCTCTTCTGATTGCTGTAATTTCAGCATGTGCTGAAGGATCGTTGGCTGAAGTCACCATGTTGGTGCCCTCAGCTATAATTTTTCCATTTTTAACGATGATTGCTGCAAAGGGACCGCCTTTTCCTTCTTCAACGTTTCGAATAGCCATTTCAATTACTTTTTGCATGAATTTGTGTTTTTCATTCTTCTCCACTTTGTTTGCTCCTTCAGATAACAGCGTAAAATGATAAAGTAGAATTCGTGGACGTTGTTTAGCTTATACCAATTGCACTATTCATTTTGAATGCACATGATTTATTTTTTATACTAACATTGTATGTGTTTAAATCTAAAGATTGCAATTGATGGCCCTGCTGGATCGGGTAAGACTACCACAGCAAAGCTTTTGGCGAAAGCTTTGGGACTTATGCATGTAGATACTGGTGCTATGTATAGGGCAGTAGCTCTGAAGATCCTTAAAGAGGGTGTGGACGCTCATGATGAAGCATCGGTGAGAAGGCTTTTGGGACATACGAAAATATGTCAAGAAGTTTCAAATGACGAAGTAAAAACATATCTGGATGGGGAGGATGTATCAGAAGAAATAAGAGCTCAAGAAGTAGATCGTGTCGTTTCTACAATTTCAGCTTATCCATTCGTACGGGAGAAAATGGTAGAAATTCAAAGGCAACTTGCTCAAAAGGGAGGGGTAGTAATTGAAGGCCGTGATATTGGTACAGTGGTTCTCCCTGATGCTGACCTGAAGGTTTTTATGAAAGCAACTCCAGAGGAGAGGGCAAGGAGACGCTTTAAAGAACTTTTAAGTAGAGGAGCAGATGCTGATTTTCGTGAGGTTCTCCAAGAAATAAAGATGAGGGATGAGATTGATTCGACGAGGAGCCACTCACCCTTGAAAGTTCCTGATGATGCATATATAATTGATACTACGAATTTATCGATTGAGGAACAGGTTGACCTGATTCTCAAGGAGGTAAGAAGGCGATTCTGCCGATAATTTAAATGGGTTTAAAGTGGTTTATTTCGAAAATTTTGCTCTTTGTACCATTCCGCTTGATATTTAGGTTGAGGGTGCTGAGTAGTCGTAATGTTCCGTCTAAAGGTCCATGTATTATTTGTGTTAACCATACCTCATTTTGGGATCCACCTTTCGTGGGTGTAGCAGCGCCGAGAGAGGTCTTTTATTTGGCAAAGAAGGAGTTATTCGAGAAAGTAAAAGCATTTGGGAAATTAATTTCTTTCTACAATGCTGTTCCCGTTGATAGGGATAGTCCTATTCTCGGAATTAAAAAAGCAATGGCAATATTGAAGGAAGGTAAAGCACTTGTAATTTTTCCTGAGGGAACGAGGAATAGAACTCAAGACAAACTGCTGCTCCCCCTTAAGGAGGGTACTGCCCTGGTGTCGTTAAGGTTGAAGGTACCTGTAGTTCCGGCATTTCTTTTTGAAAGTAAGGGAAATGTTCTTGACTGGATCACTGGTAAAAGGAAGTTAAAGATTAGATTTGGCAAACCTATTAGGCCCGAAATTTTTTTAAATGATGATAACCCCGTTTTTTACCTTACGAGGGAGATTGAGTGTAAAATGAGGGAATTGTATGCCAGAGGTTAAGCTTACAGAAGAATATGGTTTCTGTTTCGGGGTGAGACGCGCCCTTGAAATAGCTTTAACGAATCTTGAACGAGGCATCAGTTTTGATAGCCTTGGACCAATTATACATAATGAGTATGTAGTAGGTGAACTAAGAAGAAAAGGTGTAGAAGTAGTTGATAGTATAGAGCAGAGTAAAAAAAGCCACGTGCTGGTGAGAACTCATGGAGTACCTCCCGAGATATACGAAAGGGCGAAAGAATTTGGGAAAACTATTATTGATTGTACGTGTCCCTTTGTGGCAAAGGCGCAGTGGTGGGCGAAAAAATTTTATGAAGAGGGATATGTAGTCCTTGTGATTGGAACGAAGGACCATCCTGAGGTAATAGGGATTGTTGGGCAGACTGAAGGAAAAGCACTTGTAGTATCCTCACAAAAAGAACTGGATGTAAGTTTAATAAGAAATAAACGAGTTGGTGTTGTCGCTCAGACCACCTCGAGGTTGGATATGGTGGAGGACATTATGGGATTGCTTGTCAAGGAGGCTAATGAAGTTCGTTTTGCAAACACTAGGTGTAACACAACTCAAAGGAGACAGGATGAGGTCGAAGAGCTCTCAAGAGAAGTGGAAGTGATGGTTATCGTTGGAGGGAAAAATAGCTCTAATACGAGAAGATTATATGAAATTGCTTCTAGAAACTGCAAGAGAGCTTATCTAATCGAATTTCCTAATGAATTAATGGAGGAGTGGTTTTATAATGTAAGTACTGTAGGTGTTTCAGCTGGTGCTTCTACACCACCTGAAATAGTTGAAGAAGTGTATAAGAAAATTAATATACTTTTAAAAGGGGGAACTTATGGAGAAAGAAAAGTTGATGAGGGATAATGAGTTTGCAGAACTTCTGCAAAAAAGCATAGTGGTTCCGAGGGAGGGTGAAGTAGTAAGAGGGGTGGTGGTAAAAGTTACTCCTCAAGAGGTTTTTATAGATATAGGTACAAAGTCTGAGGGTGTCTGCCCAAGAGTAGAGTTTAAGGACCCAGATTTAAAACCCGGAAGTGAAGTGTACGTGTATGTGGATGTCATCGATGGTAAAGATGGAAGGACCATTGTTTCTAAGCATAAAGCAGATTTTCTTATGGTTTGGGATAAGATCAACGAAATATATAAGAATGATGAAATTGTTGAAGCAAAGGTGATTCGGCAGATAAAAGGCGGATTGATTGTGGAAATTTTTGGAGTAGACGCATTTTTACCAGGTTCTCAGATAGATGTTAAAAAGGTTAAAAGTATAAGCTCATTTGTCGGTAAAACAATAAAAGTTAAGGTGATTAAGCTTAATCGCCAGAGGAAAAATATCGTAGTATCTAGGAAAGAAGTAGTAGAAATGGAAATGGAAGCTCAGAGGATGAAACTAATGGCGTTAAAGGTAGGTGACGTTGTTGAGGGTGTGGTTAAGAACATTACCGATTTTGGTGTTTTCGTAGATATTGGAGGAGTGGATGGCCTTATACACATTTCGGATCTTTCCTGGACCAGAGTAGACGATATTCAGAGTATTCTCAAACCAGAAGAGCAGGTGAGAGTAAAAATTCTTGATATTGATCCTGAAAACAATAAGCTATCCCTTGGATACAAACAATTGCAGCCACATCCTTTCGAGCAGGTTGCAAAGAAATATCCCCTTGGTTCTGTTCACAGGGCTACGGTAAAGAAGATCCTTGATTTTGGGGTTATTGTTGAGCTTGAGCCCACCATTGAAGGTTTAATACATATAACTGAGATGCGGTGGGGAAAAACCCCGATTCATCCTTCAGAGATGGTGAAAGAGGGTGACAAAGTGGATGTGGTGGTTCTAAATGTTGAAGTGGAAAAGCAGCGGATTTCCCTTGGAATGAAACAAGCCACGCCCGATCCCTGGTCAATGATTGACGAGGAATATGCTGTCGGAACTATTGTGAAGGGGACAATAAAAGATTTTGATAATCAAGGTGCATACATAGAACTTGGCGATGGGATTCAAGGATATCTTCACGTTGGCGATATTTCTTGGACAAAGAAGTACAGATCACCCGAAGAAGCTTTGAGGAAAGGTCAGAAGCTGCGTTTCAAGGTGCTTTCGGCAGACAAAAAGGGCAGAATGGTAATGCTCAGTTTGAAACATACGCGCCCCAACCCCTGGGATGAGATTGAAAAGACTTTACTACCTGGTACCGAGATAAAAGCGACAGTTACAGAAATTAATGAACGTGGAATTTACGTGGAGATTCAGGGTGCACTGGAAGGGTTCGTGCCGGTAAGCCAGCTGCAGAAAAAAGGCGATCCTTCTGAAAACTATCATGTTGGGGAAGAGCTTAATTTAAAGGTCTTTAAGGTTGAACCTGTGAAGAAGAGAATTACGCTCTCTGAAAGAGAGTTTTATAAAGCTACTGCAAAGCCGGAACGGCGAAAAGAAGAAGAAACAGAAACTATTGCAACTTCCTTCAGATCCGAGCCTGTGAGACTTAACCTTGGGGAAATCTTGAGACAAGAATTACAGAAGCTTGAAGAGCTTAAGAACATAATGGAAGAACCAGAAGAGTAAGAACATTCGTCCATTGAAGTATTTCGTAAAGAGCTTCGGTTGCAGACTTAATCAATATTATGTAGATTATTTCTGTAATGCAGTATTAAAAAGTGGTCAGGAATTAGCTTCGAACTCATCAAATGCAGATGTTGTAGCTATTGCAAGTTGTATTGTAACACACCGCGCAGAAAGAGATACGAGAAGATACATCTCACAGGTGAGAAGGCTTAATCCCTCTGCAAAAATTGCAGTATTTGGGTGCTATCCGATGTTAAGGGCGATGGATGGAGTATTCTATGCAGGTAATCTTAAAGGCTTAATTAAGGAACTCGATTTAGTCGATCCTGGGATATTAGACAAACCTTTCATGAGGATTAGAGTCAATATAAAGATTCAGGAAGGCTGTAATTTCCGATGCTCTTACTGTGTTGTACCACAGGTTAGAGGTTCTTCGCAATCGCGGGAAATGCAAGACATCATTCGTGAAGTCGAGAATTTATGGAGTAACGGCGTGATGGAAATCGTGCTGACCGGCATACAAACTGGTGAGTGGGGAAGGGAATGGGGCATGCGGCTTAGTGATTTGATTTATAGGTTACATGATTGTTTTTCTGGACTGCGGATAAGGTTGTCATCTATATCCCCTATTCATATAACTCGAGAAATTGTTGAACTTATGAAGTCAGGAGTTGTACTCCCTCACCTACACCTGCCACTTCAACATGGATCAGGCAGGATTCTAAAACTTATGAAGAGGCCATATAAGCTTGAGTACTATGTGGAACTTATTGAGATGCTTTACACTGAGGTGAACAATTTGGCTATTGGAAGCGACATAATAGTTGGCTATCCTGAAGAAACGGAAATGGATTTTGAAGAATCTTTCAAGCTGATAGAAAGTTTACCCTTCGCTTACCTTCATATTTTTGAGTTTTCTCCAAGGCCTGGCACGCAAGCAAGTTCTTTAAAGCCTTTGCCATCGTTTTTAGTGAAGAGAAGAAAGGAGAAATTACTTCAATTAGCGCGAGAAAAGAAAGAAGCTTATCTTGAGAGCTACATTGGAAAGGAGGTTCGAGGAGTGGTTGAAAGCCATGAAAGTGGTTTCTTTCGTATTACCACTGATAACTATATGAAACTGCTGATCCCTGAAAATCAGTACCTCCAGATTGGGAAGGTACACCGTTTCTACACCATAGAAAGGATGGATCTTGCACTATTAGCAAAGCCACTTTTCTGATATCGGAATTTTTTCTTTAGATATGATTTATAATTTTATTCATAAAATGGACTGGAGGTGGAGGAATTAAGACTGTTTTATATGTGTTTTTGCTAATATTTTTAGTGTCCCGTGTCAATGCTGGTAGAGTTCTTTTTGACAATACAAAGAATGAAACCGCCGGGAATGCCGACTGGGTGATCGATCATAACTATCCGTACCCACAACCGGTAAATCCTTCAGGGCCTACAGATTGGGATGGCGCCATATCCTCTTGGGGGTATGCTCTTTATTTACTTGGCTATGAGGTAATTACATTGCTTCCTTCATATGGGATTACTTACGGGAACTCATCAAATCCTTTGGATTTATCAAATTTTGATGTGTTTGTTATGGTGGAGCCTCAAAATGTTTTAGCAGATGACGAAGTTGCTGCAATTTTAGGATTTATGGCTAATGGTGGAGGTTTTTTCATGGTTGCCGATCACAACTCCTCAGATCGGGATGGTGATGGATGGGATTCCCCCAGAGTTTTTAATCATGCTTTTGAAAGCTATCTTGGAGTTCATTTCAATGTTACAGGTGAGAGGCCCAATAGTTTTTCAGGCGCATCAACAAATGTTTTGCATGACGAGGGGAATTCTATTTATAATGGCTCTTTCGGGATGGTGCAGTCTCTCGGTTTTTGGAGTGGAACGTGCGCTACGCTTGACACTTCAATAAACTACAGCGCTTCTGGGTTAGTGTGGGTCCCTGGGGCGGAACAAGATTGTGATAGTATCATGTTTTTCTATGGATATTACGGAAATGGTCGTTTTGCTGGACTGGGTGACTCATCACCATGTGATGATGGAACTGGTGACCTTCAGGACAATCTTTATGATAACTGGTCTATGTATAGCGATTCTGTGATAATATTGAATGCAACTTTGTGGCTCATGGGTGGTGAGGCTGCTATTCCAGAAAGCGTGCATGAAGGAAAAGAGGCTAAGATAATCACTCTAAGCGCTGCGGACTTGATGCTGAGAGGCGGTATAAAATTTTATGACCTTGCGGGGCGTGAAGTTTTAAAGATTGTACCAGGGCTTTATTTTGTGAGAGATATTGATGGTTTGTTCAGTAAGGTGGTTGTAGAGTGAAGATTCTTCTCGCCACGTTATCATTACTTATTTCGTTTGCTACTGTTGCTTCTAACAGCTCAGGGCCTGGTTTCAATGGAGGTTCTGGAAGCTTCTGGACGACATACTTTGATTCTGACACACTTGACTATAAGTTAGCTAGATTTATTGCTGGAGCTGAGCATTCTCTTGATATTTGTTTTTATGAGATCTTTAGAGATACTGTAGCCAAAGCTATAATAACTGCTGGGAACCGAGGTGTAAAGGTGCGAGTTATAACGGATTCTAGTTATTACTTCAGAGCGTATATGGACAGTATGAGAGCCCATGGAATTCCAGTAATACATGAAGGAATGGGTCCAAACTCTACCGGCCACATAATGCACAACAAATTTGTTGTAAGGGACTATCGAGATGCTGATACTACAAATGATTACCTCTGGACGGGTAGTTATAACGCTTCGGAGTATACGAGGCTTAACGCAGAGAATGTAATTATCATTAATAGTCATGCCGTTGCTACTCCTTATTTTTTTGAATTCAATCAGATGTGGGGTGACACAGGGGATATTCCTGATACCCTTCTCTGCAGGACTGGAAGCAGAAAAATTGAGGTATATCCACAGCATCTTTTTGTTGTAAATGGTGACTCCATTTGGGTTTACTTTTCCCCTCAAAACAGGCCGATTCAGTTTTTAGTAGATTTTGTGAGTAATTCTGCAGACTCCATAGGGTACCTAATATATAGTTACACGAGACACGATCTGGCAGATGCAATGGCTGAAGCTTTTCAAAGGGGGGTGTTTATTGGCGGGGTGCACGATGCTTCAGATGTAGGTTCGCCAAGTTCGGTCTTTAGATTTTTAGCTGATACTGTTGGACTTCCAGTGTATAGGGATCGTTTGCCTTCTGATTATGGACTATTGCATCACAAGATGATGGTAATTGACAGAGAAATTGTGATTACAGGCTCTATGAACTGGAGTAACAATGGGAACGAAGAAAATGACGAGAATACAATTATCATTAAGAATAGAAACCTTGCAGAACTTTACTGGCAAGAGTTTAAAATGAGGTACAGTGAAGCGGTGGGTGTTAGAGAAGAAACTATAGCGCCATCACTGTTCATACTCTTTATAGGCAACAAAGTGGCTTTCGATTTCTACGGATATAGGGTTTATGATCTATCAGGTAGACTTATTACCGAAAGTGAGGACTCAAATGAGTGGAGAGGATTAGATTTACGAGGGGAAAAGTGTCCACAAGGGATATATATTGTTATCCCAAAAGAAAGTAACATTTGGATAAAAATATTGAAAGTTAATTGAGTCTAAAGCAGGTCTTGTGGGTCTACATCGATGGAAAATGTTATGTTTCGTGGTAACTTTATGTCTTTGAGAAAATTAAGTTTTAGGGGGAAGTTTCTGTCAAGGTATTTTAGGATTAACCGCACGAAGTAGTTTCCTCCCTTTTTTGCCACGGGTGAAGGAACAGGACCCAGAACTTCAAGTCCAGAAGGGTTTATATCCAAGAGTCTCTTTCTTATTGATTCTGCATGTTTTACAAGATCTTCTGTATTTTGTCCGGAAAATTCAAGTAGTGTTAAATTGTAAAAAGGTGGGTATGCAAATTGTTCTCTTTCTTTTAGTTCACTCTCTGCGAATGACTCGTAATCCATGGCGCTGGCGTACTTTATTGCCCTGGATTCTGGGTTGTAAGTTTGGATCAATACCTTTCCTCCGGTTCTAATCCTTCCCGCAATTTGTAAAATAAGCTGAAAAACTTTTTCTTCTGCGCGGAAATCGGGGAGACCAAGCCCGATATCTGCGTTTATAACACCAACAAGCCCTAAACCAGGGAAATCAAATCCCTTGCCCACCATCTTGGTTCCCACGAGGAGTTTTAACTTCCCTTGGAAGAAATCTTTGAAAGCTTTCTCATTAAGCCCTTCTTTTAGAAAGGCATCGAGATCAAATCTTGCCATCTCAACGTCGGGAAAATAGTTCTTCACTGCTTCTTCAACTTTCTGCGTTCCTGTGCCCCTAAGTTTTAGTTTCATGGATCCACAGTTGGGACATATTTCTGGTATTTGGTAAGTATAATTACAAATGTGGCAATGGAGTCTGTGATCCAGTTTGTGAAAAACAAGGTTTACTGAGCAGTGAGGACACTGGAAAATATTGCCACACTCAGTGCACATAAGAAATGTAGAATGTCCCCTCCTATTCAAAAAGAGTATTACCTGCTTATTTTCGTTTAGGTTCTTCTGAATCTCGTTCAAGAGTTCGATGGAAATAAGGTATTCTCCTCTCCTTTTTCTGAGGTCGATGATTCCGATCTCCGGTGACCGGTACTGGGGCACTCTTTCAGTTAACTTGTACATATGGTATTCCCCAGTAGAAGTCTTGTAGTAGGATTCAAGTGAAGGGCTGGCACTGCCTAAGATGATGGGAATTTTGAGGATTTCTCCAAGTTTGATAGCTACATCCCTTGCATGATAAGCTGGATTCTTTTCTATCTCTTTATACGATGAGTCATGCTCTTCATCGATAACTATAATACCCAGATTCTTGATAGGGAGAAATAGGCTGGATCTTGGGCCTATTACGATTTTTTTGTTACCCTCCCTGACTTCTTTGAAGATCCATCTCCTTTCCGACTGAGATAAGCGGGAATGGTAATATACAACCTGGCCTTTGAAAATATGGTTAAAATAGTTGAAAACTTGTGGGGTTAGAGCAATTTCAGGTACCATAACGAGGGCAGATTTACCTTCTTCCAAAATTTTTTCAATCATCCAAGAGTACACTCTTGTTTTTCCACTTCCTGTTATGCCAAAAATAAGTGAGACCGAAGGCCTGTCTTTAAAGAATTCCTGGATTAG
>DCDE01000020.1 GCA_002316275.1 Caldifarciminota bacterium UBA1063 | reverse complement strand
GTTCAATTGTAAGTCCATCGGTTTGAGATTACACTTAAGATAATGAAAGGTAGACTCTTAGCGGTTTTCCTTCTAAATTTGTGTATCACTGTTGCCGAGATACTTGGTGGTATCTTTTCAAGGAGTTATGCTCTATTTTCGGATGCACTCCACAATCTCCAGGATGCTTTGTCCCAGCTATTTTCGCTTTTGGCGATTTATCTGTCGGAGAAGGGCAGGACACGAACGTACACCTTTGGCTTTAAAAGATATGAAATCCTCGTAGCGATTTTGAACGGAGGTATCATACTCATCCTTTCAGCCCTTATGATATACAAAGGTATAGTGAGGGCAATAAGCCCGGAAATAATCAAGTTTTCCATCCTTCTGCCTGTCAGTATCATTGGACTTGTTGCAAACGTAGTATCCGTTATGTTGCTCCACCGACATGCTTCTAAGAGCCTTAATATAAAATCTACATACCTTCACCTCTTGAGCGACGCCCTTTCATCGGTGGCTGTTGTAGTAGGTGCCATTGTGATGAAGGTGTTTCACTTTTACAGCCTCGATGGTATTCTTACAATTTTAATAGGGCTACTCATTCTCAGAGAGTCTATTAAAGTGGTGGGAGAATCGCTCAAGATTATTCTTCAAGCATCACCTTTCCCTGTGGATGAAGGTTATCTCTTAGAGCTTCTTAAGGGCATTGATGGAGTGAAGGGAATTCACCATGTGCATGTATGGAGTCTAAAAGATGGTGAAACCCACCTCGAAGCCCATCTTGAGGTGGAGGACATGATGGTAGGCAGGTCTCAAGAAATCGTAAGAAAGGCTTCAGAACTGTTGAAAGATAAGATGAACATAAACCACATTACCCTTCAGCTTGAATCAGGTTTTTGTAATAATGCCGAGTGTTCGGATTAGAAAATATCCCTTAAGTGCGTAGATAGAGTGCGGCTCAAGCCCCAGGTGCACCTACTGTTTCCCTAAAACTTGTGATATTTTTTGCGAAGTGAATTTCACATTATAATTTTTGTATGCATGAAAATAAATTTTTCTGGTTAGCATTTATCATTCTCTTTCATTCAATTAATGCCCAGGAGCTTTGCATTAATGGGAGCTTCGAAGAGTGGGCATCAGGCGTACCCACAGGTTGGCAAAAGGAATCCGGTATCAACCTCACGCAGAGCACCGACCCTGTTTATCACGGTTCATACAGCGTTGGACTTCAGGCAACGAGTTCGTCTAATAGCGGAATATTTCAAGATATTCTGGTTCAGCCAGGTGACTCTTATGTTTTCAAAGTCTCGCTTTATGGCGTTTTTGGAACTGGTACTGAGGGAATCGGGTTTTTAATTTCGTGGTATGATAGTACGGAACATTTTATATCTTCAACATCTAATGTGTACAATAATTCTCAAAATGTCTGGGAAACAGATTCTGCTATAGTGAAAGCTCCTCAAAATGCTCACTTTGCACGTTTAAGAATTAGATGTTATGCGAATGGGGCACTGGGTGGATATTGTGATTGTGCTTCATTTTACAATGTAAATGCACCTCCAGAGGGTAGTCCTCCGCAATTTCTCTATATTACAAGGGTTCCTGAATTTCCTTTGCCCGAAGAGTCAATGGATATTTTAGCTTGCGTTTATGATGCCGATGGTGATCTTTCCGCCTGCAGTTTATTCTATAGTATTAACTACGCTACTTGGCTGGCATTGTCTCCAGACACGGCTAATGATTCTTCTTATTTCTTTCATATTGGTGGTCAGTCCGCAGGTTCTTTTGTAAGGTATTATCTGCTTGCAGCGGATTATGGAGGACATGTTGTGTATTCGGATACCTTTGTTTTGCAGATCGGAGGTTTCTCGTTTACAGCCTATTTTGAAGAACAAGATCTCATCTAAAGGCTTTGCGAATTTATAAGTGGTGCAACTTATTCCCTTGACATCGCATTGTACGAGGTGTTTAACGAAGTAGTGGTGGATTCATTGATCGCAGCGAAAAATAGGGGGGTTCGTATCCGAATTATTACCGATTCAAGTTATTACGATAGGGAGGAGGTTCAGGGGCTTATTAGTGCAGGAATACCCGTGATCCATGAAGGTGTAGGACAAAACTCTACATCTCACATAATGCACAATAAATTTATAGTCCGAGATTTCTGCGACACCGACCCATCAAATGATTTTGTATGGACGGGTAGTTTCAACGCAGGAGATTTCATACATATTGACAACGGTATAATTTTGAGAAGTTCTGAAGTTGCTGGCGCGTATAATGATGAATTTATCCAGATGTGGGGTGGGAATACCGACGAACCTGATTCATTAGAGGCACGTACAGGGGCAAGGAAACATGATGTCCTCAACACCCACGTCTTTGCGAGTGGTAATGATTCCGTGTGGGTGTACTTTTCTCCCCAGGACAATCCTATTGTTTATGTGTGTGAGTTTGCATCGAGGGCGAGGTCTTCTATTGCTTATCTGATATACAGCTTCACAAGAGACGACTTGAAGGATAGCTTAATTGCACTCCATAACCGTGGAATCTGGGTTGGTGGTGTCCATGAAGACAATTCAGGAATAAATCCGGTATTTACAGACTTAGAGAATGCAGGTGTTGATGTCCACTGGGCTTATATATCTCCTCCATATAATCTTCTCCACGCCAAAGTGATGATCGTCGATACGGAATACGTTATTACAGGTTCTATGAATTGGTCAAATAATGGAACCGGTGAAAATGATGAGAATTTAGTAATTATAAAAAATGATTTCATCGCGAGACAGTATTGGGATTGGTTCAAAATGCACTTTGAAGAGGCAGGAGGGCAGCTGGGAGTTTTTGACGACGAAGTGCAGCCGAGGTTTATTGCCGCCCCTAATCCTTTTGTTCATAGAGTGAATTTCCCCCAATCCCATCTAAAGATATACGATGCTACGGGTAGGCTTGTAAGGGACCTTGGGGAGCTTCGCTATTGGGATGGGAAGGACTCAATGGGAAATATGGTAAAATCTGGCGTCTATTTTGTGGAAGATGGGAAAAACCATTATATCGGAAAGATTGTAAAGGTAAGGTGAAGCACAGCAAAGAGTTGTGTTTTTTTCAGCTTAGAAGGGCAGAGATTACGCCTGTTAAGAATATCCCGTCAAAAACGCCCGCCCCTCCAATGCTGACGAAGGTGCTCTCGAGTTTCTTAATCTTATCAAGGTTTAGAAGATCGGCACCTATAAGCACACCAAGGGTTCCAGTAACGTAGGCACAAGCAGCCGGCTGCTCGGGATAGAAGATGTATGCGAGTAAAACCGCAACGATAGGTGGTATAAAGGCTGGCATAACAAACCCCCTCCCAGGTACAACTCTGGTTAGAGCCTTTGAAATGATGACCATAATTAGTATAGGTAAAATGCAATTGCCAATGCCGATTTGGGCTAGAAGGTAAATTGACACTATAACTGGAATTATTGCACCACCGAGATTTATAGCAACAGTAGTTTGCTGCACCATTGGAATAGAATACCAGAAGGACCTTTTAATGCTATAGTTTTCCTGTCTCGCCAGTGGTATATTAACAAAGCTTCCCACAAAAGTTAAGATGTAGATCAGCATTGCCATCCATGGGGAGATACCTACTTTACTCAATGCAAAAGGTATAGCCCCGAAGATCCAGAGTGTGAAGAACACCCCGGTGAAAACGATGAAACCAATCAGTAAAAGGATACCAAAGGGGATAAAGATCATAGATTATTCTCCTTTTTTTTCATATAAGCATCTGGTAGTTTTATATAAAATGGCTCTGCAGCTCTCGGGTCTTCCGGCTGCAGTCCTTCGGACATCTTTGAAAATGCCCTAAAAAGGGTTTCGGCATCGGGAAATTCGGAAAATACTTCCAGCACGTAGTCAGGGTATAGCTCGCGAAGTTCATCAATTTTTGCGACGGAATAATTGCTTTCTCGCTTTCCATTCTTGTATGTTGCGTAAAACACTTCCCCTTTCTGGGCAGGAAGGCACGGTATGTAAAGGGCTTCTTCTTTCAACGAGGCAAGTACATCCAGGGAGTTCAATGTAAAAAGCCTATAGTCTGGGTTTTTTAAATAGAAAGCTTTTGCAAGGGCGTAGCCGATTCTGAGACTGGTGAAAAGGCCAGGGCCTTCGTAGATGGCTATCTGTTTTAACTCGGAGTGCGAAGAATTATGCATTTTTAACAGTAAATCGAGCATCTTGATGAGATTTTCCTGATGGGAATACTTCATATAGGATTTTAAAAAGTAAATGGGTCTATCCCCATCCGCAAGCAGCATAGAGGGGAATGCCGATAAATTTCCTAAACAGAGAGTTAGCATTCTAAAAATTTATTCTTGCGGTAAGGCTCCCGAAAGCGTAGCTATATTTCTGCAGCGAACGATTCCTCCGCCAGATCTTTGAGACCGACTTGAGAGAGTTTAGCTTTTGTGGGTACACCTTCTCTCGACCATCCACGAGTCAGGTAGTATTCATCGAGCATCCTGTTGAGTTCTTCTTCGGACACGTATAACCCCTTTGAAGGTCCTGCGACTATTGGAGCATTGGAGACTTTCCATGGCAGGTGATCGTCTTTACGGGAAAAGCCCTCTCTTATGTTGAACATCTTCGTAATGTTATATATTCTCTCACCTGTGACCCAGAGCTCTTCTTCGCTTATATCCCACCCTGTAACGGCTTTGAACATCTCTGGAAATGCTTCTATGAAGAACATGTGCCTTGAGAACTTACATGCCCCTGTGGCATCGTAAATAGCCATGAGATCTTCAAGGGTTTTAATTTCGAAGCCCTTCCACTCAGCCTTTGTGCGGTCGACCCCCTTTATCTTCCACCAACCCCCCGTCAGCTCTACACCATATGCACCACCTGTTAGATGACACCCGCCCCTCGTTGATACTGAAAAGGCAAGAGCGACGCCTTTGAGACCTCTTATATCGTAAGCGGGGAGTTCGAGCCCCTTTATATGGATTGCATATTTCCATGAATCCTTGCCGAGCTTTTCAGAAGCTTCCTTTGAACCGTTGAAGAGGAGTTCACCAAGTTTCCCCTCTCTTTTACCCATCATTTCAATGGCTTTGACCGCAGCATCATCATTTCCAAACCTTAAGTCCAGCCCACCGGTATCTTCTTTAGTCAAGAGGCCTTTCTCGTAGCATTCCATAGCCCATGCCAGGGTGACTCCAGCGGAAATGGCATCGAGACCATATTCATCGCACAACTTGTTCATTTTAGCCACTGCACCAATGTCATCTATCCCGAGGTCTCCCCCAAGAGAATAAAGGATCTCATACTCAATGCCTTCCACTTCAGTACCGGCATATTTTCCGTCGGTAATCTTGAGGTACCTGCCACATGGCTTAGTGCAGTGAGGGCATGGTCTATTTTTTACAGTGTACTTTGGTGCCCAATAGTAGGGATCGAGGTGTGACTTTTCGCCTTCCTTGAGGTTGTCGTAAACCGGCATATAACTGTATTTCCAGTTCAGTGCTGGGAAAGTACCCCTTTCCTTATTTACCCATTCGTAGAATTCGCCGCTTCCATATTTTACATCTGCTTCAGTGGCAGGGTGGTCTTTTAAGATTTTTCCCCATTTAATAATGAGTTCCCTTAAGTGGGATTTATTGTAATATTCAATTTCCTTTGTTCCTTTTACAGCTATTGCTTTGAGGTTTTTGGAACCCATCACCGCGCCACCGCCGCCCCTCGCCGCTTGCCGTTCTTCAAAATCTATTTCTGATATTTTAGATAGCTTTTCACCAGCGGGACCGATTACTCCTGTTCTCACTTTACCGTGCATCTCTTGAAGTTTCTTGTGGGTTTCAGTTGTAAGCATGCCCCAGAGCTCTGATGCATCTCTTATCTCTACTTTGTCATCTTCGATAAGAATATAGCAGGGTTTTTCAGATTTTCCTTCGATGATAATAGAGTCATATCCTGCTTTTTTTAGTTCTTCGCCGAGATATGCACCAACCATAGCCCTTCCATAGCCACCTGTTAATGGTGATTTAAAATTAAGAGCGGTCTTGGACATCGTTGGTAAGCCTGAGGCAACAAAAGCTCCAGGTGTTATAATAAGTTTGTTATCAGGGCCAAGGGGATCGGCTTTTGCAGGAACTTCATTGTACAGTATTCTGGCTCCAAATCCCACACCACCTAAATATCTACGCGCCATCTCCTCGCTAAGAGCCTCTATTTTGATTTCTTTTTTTGTTAAATTTATTCTTAAAACCCTACCTGCATAACCCTTCATTCGTTATACCTCCTTGTGCTATCATATATTATAATGAATTTTGTAAGAGACTTCAAGGAGGGAAAAATAGCGCCATGCCAGCTAAAGTTGAAGGTAAAGCATTATTCTCGGTTTTGCTTGGCAGTTTGAGATAACTCTAAAGTGAGGTGT
>DCDE01000027.1 GCA_002316275.1 Caldifarciminota bacterium UBA1063 | reverse complement strand
TTACCATTCCCACTAATTTCTTGGAGATACGATTGCTTATAGGTGACGTACGGGCCCTCAGTGGAAACCATAGCATATACCGTCTGAGGCCAGAGATTATAACCGGTTACAGTGAAGAAGACCGTATCAGGGGTTTCCGGTGCCACATCCATTAGCGCAATACCTACGCTATTCGTATATTCAACGTCAAAAACAGTATCTACAGTTGTGCCCTTCTGTCTCGCTGAAACTAATGCTCCCTCAACCGGAGTGCTACTCGGGGAAAGGGTGACAGTAATCTGCGCCTGGCTCGGCCTCGCTGGAACCATGGAAGGGTAATTAATCGCAAGGGGCTTAGGCTCCTGAGTCCATACATAAACTGAAGGATCACCCATAAGATTGTACATTTGGAAGTACCTTTTAGTCCTCCCCCCTCCACTGTAATGTCGGTACAATTCGATCTTTCCCTCATTAATTGCACCTTTTATCCATACATAACCGGTATCAAAGAGTTCATCAAAAACCCTCCTCTCAAATATATCATCCTCATACCAGTACGAAGTAACTGAAGACGCCATAGAAGCCACTGCGCCTTTATTCCCTGCTCTGATCCACGCTTCAGAAAAACATTCCGGATTAGAATATTTCCCCGAAAGGCATGCATAGGTCTGGACAAACACATACTTATCGGTATTGGATAAAGCATATACGTTGGAATTATAAAAGTTTAGACCGTTATAGTCAGACCAGCCTGTCTCCGACCCATGCCCGGAATAGGTAACGAGGGATCTACCACCGTTGATAGCATTGGTGATAATAGCAGGAGAACCGGATGTATAGAAGGCAAATACTGAATCAGCGTCCATTCCGTGTGCTCTTACCCGAGACATAGCATAATTGTGTGTATTTTCCCCTATCCCATGATAATTTGGATCTGCAGATGCGATAAAGAAAGCCTTCTTCGCCCATTCTGTACCCTGAGACCACAGAACCTTTTCGTATCTTACGGTCTTTCTTACTACATTACCAAGTTCTCCAATGTTTGCAACTGAAAGTCTGCCAAGATATACATCGGGCCAATATTCACCCTCATTGGCATCAAGATCCTCATACTTAAGATCATTTGCAGGGTTATCTGCCTCTGTACTTCTGAAATAATCGATTCTATCCACGTCACCCACAAGCACTACAAAGGTTGGAGGAGTAGACCAGTTCTGATAAGCATTCTGAAGGTAATTCCGAACACTGATCGTATCACCCGATGGGATAGTACCTGGAATTGTAGCCACCTTCACGTCGTATCCCTTTTCTCTATTCCACCTTATCAAATCTTGCAGCGAGTCTACCCATTCCGCTGGTGTAACCACGAGATAAACTACCGGAAGAGCTGGATTGCCCTTCATAGATACAAAGGTGCCGTAATTCAGAATTTTCCCCGAGATACCATAATCAAAGTATGGGGAGAAATACCTTTCGAGGGTCCTTATGGTCTCACCAACATTACCCCCACTAAAGGTAACCTCTGCGGTAATCTCGGTTACGATCTCCAGCTCGTTCCTAACGGGGTTGTACCGAATGGGATACACGTCTATGGTATAAAGATTATGTCCTCGCATTAGCCCCGCATATTTTACCTCGGCAAAACTCGTAGGATAAAATTCGTCTTGAGAGTATGTCTTTTCGTCAACTACAAACTCGGGCTTTGCACCCTGAATTTTAGGAACAGGAGGAAAAGTTGGTTTCAGTTTATAGTCTATTCCCCTTTCAGAAAGGGAAACCTTTTCCGTTTTAACAGAAACTATCTTTATATTAACATCGGCACCGTAAGGAACTTCTATAAAATCTCTCCATGCCGGAAGTTCAGGCTTACCAAGCTCTTGTAGAACACCTATGTCCTCAGTATTCAGTTTTACAAACCTCTTCCCATCAATCTCATAAAAATCGTACCCAAAAGATGTGAAATTGTATGTTACGGTTATTCCAGCGTAGCTTGAACTGGAAATATACGCTCTGGGCTTTTCTATAGTCAAACCCTGTGAGAGCGTCACTGCTACTATTAAATTTAAGATAGCCCCTAACATCGTACCTCCTATTAAGATAAATTAAGACAAAGTTTAAATCTATAAAAGTGTAATTGCAATAATTTCTCCTCAACCTCATATTTTGAAATTCTGCTGACAAACATTACAATATACATTTGAAAGGGCGATTAGCTCAGATTGGGTTAGAGCGTCGCGTTGACATCGCGAAGGTCGGAGGTTCGAATCCTCCATCGCCCATGTTGTATATTTCCTATTGTAAAGGAGGCATTTAATGAAAAGAACTTTTCAACCTTCAAACACACATAGAAAGAGGACCCACGGTTTTAGAAAACGTTCCAGTACACCCAGCGGCAAAAAAATCCTCGCAAGGAGAAGGGCAAAGGGAAGGAAGAGAATCGCTGTTTGAAACCTGCTACTTTAAAACGAAGGGAGATAAGTTCTTTAATAAAGGACTGTCGATGGATAAAGAGGAAATATTATATAATTGGTTTCAAAGAGGCAAAAGAAAAGAAATTTGCTTTTTCAGCAGTAAAGTCTATTCCTACGAAAGTTGCAAAAAACAGAGTGAAGAGGATCTTGAGAGAGATTGTAAGGATCACACTACCTTCAATACATCAAGGGCACTATCTGATAATAGGAACTCAAGAGATATTAACGGTGAATTTTCACGAGCTTCAGAGCATGCTTTCAAAAGACCTTGGAGCCCCATTTTCCAACTGAACACAATACCGATTCTATTAATAAGATTCTATCAAAAATTCATTTCTCCTTTTCTACCACATACGTGCCGTTTTTATCCTACTTGCAGTAGCTATGCTATCGAGGCCCTTAAGAAAAAAGGCTTTTTAAAGGGGCTTGTTTTAAGTATATGGAGAATAATTAGATGTAATCCCTTTTCCAAGGGAGGATATGACCCTGTGAGGTAAATATGGACGACGGATTTAATACAGGTAGGTTTATATTAATTTCAGTATTGCTCTTCGCCATCTTGATCATTTGGCAAACTCTATTTTTCAGAAGTGCCCCTCAGCAGCCCACGCCTTCGGTGCAGGATACGGTAAAAACAGCAGAAGTTAGAGAAGTGCAGCAGGAACCCCAAGTGGTAACAGACCCCCTCTTTACAGTGAAAACTAAGCTTTATACCACCACATTTTCAAAATCTGGCGGTATGGTCTCGTATAAAATAGGGAAAGTAGGGAATCTCTCGGATATCGAACTTGTAGACGATGGCTCTATAGCCTGGGGAGAAGTAGGCATTAGCTATTCACTCCCTCAAGATGCTGCTACTGAATACATCGTGGATAAAGATACCCTTACTATTACGCTCGTCGATTCAAGCAAAAATCTTGAGAAAAGGATAACCTTTTATCCCGACAAGTATTTAATCGACATGTCTTTGAAAGGCGATGAAATACCAGCTACCACATTTACAGGTAAAATGAAGTTCACTGAGGAGAATGTAAAACTGGAAAAATCGGTTTATTCCTACATAGTTAGAACCGAAAAGACTATTAAAATGCCTTTAGCAAAGTTTAAAGAAAACAAGGAATACGATCTAAACCAGGTTACATGGTTTGGAATAAGAACAAAATATTTCCTCTCCAGCATTTTAAATTTAAAGGAGAAGGGAAGTGTCGTATTTTCCCCGGGAGGGGTAAGCTTTAAGACATCATCGGGTAACTATTCTATTTACTTTGGTCCCCTCGATTACACAATTCTCAGAAAACATAACACTTCACTCGGAGCTGCCTTTGATTTCGGAGCAGCAATAATAAAACCATTCTCCATGGCAATATACTTTTTAATGCAGTTCCTCAACAAATTCATCAGCAATTTCGGCTTTGTGATCGTGGTTTTTGCACTTCTAATGAAGATACTCTTCTTCCCTCTCACCCGCAGCACTGTTCTAACATCTAAGAGGATGCAGGAACTGAAACCAAAACTGGAAACAATACAGAAAATCTACAAAGACAACCCACAGAAGCTCCAGCAAGAGATGATGGATCTATACAAGAAATATAAAATAAACCCATTCTCAGGATGCTTAACCTTAATAATTCAGATGCCTATCTTCTTTGCTCTTTACCAGATCCTCAACAACTCCGTCAATCTTAAGGGAGCTCCTTTCATACTCTGGATAAGGGACCTCTCGACAAAAGACCCATATTATATCTTGCCCATATTGATGGGCGTCACGAGTATTTTACTATCCCGCATACAGCAGCAGGGTGCCGATACTCAAACAAAAATACTGATGTACTTTATGCCAGTTCTTATGGTATTCATATTCCTCTCCCTTCCTTCGGGAATTGTCTTATACTGGTTAACCTTTAATGTTTTCGGGGTTTTTGAGGCTTTGCTCATAAAGAGACTGGAGGGTCGTCATGGAACATGAACGCTTTGTTGATGTTACTGGTAATAGTATAGAAGAATGTATAGAAAAGGCAATAAATGAACTTGGGATTGAGAAACATCGGCTTAGATTTATCGTTTTAAATGATGGCATACAGGCAAAGCCTGCAAAAATCAGGGTTTGCTTAAAACCCGAAGAGGTTGAAACTATCGAAGATGTACTCAAGAAATTTTTCGGCTATATTGATATAAGGCACGAACTTGAGATAATTCCGAGAGATAAAAGGTATTCTATTAATGTTAATATGAAAGACCCCTACTGGCTAATTGGAAAAGGAGGCCAGAACTTAGATAATCTTGAGTACATACTGAATTTGATCATAAGGCGGAAATTACCAGATCTATCCGTCCGACTCGATATAAACAACTTTAGGAAGAGAAAGGAAGAAGTCCTGAAGAATAAAGCCCTCGCCGTAGTTGCGAGAGTGAAGGAACTCAAAAAAGAAATGAGATTTGATCCCGTTAATGAGGAAGAGTGGAGAATATTGCGAGACTTTTTAAAGGACATAAAGGACATTAAGTTTTACTCTGTAAAAGAAGAAGACAAAACTATTCTCGTTATAGCACCAAAATAGTGAAGGACACCATCTGTGCTATATCTACACCTCCTGGCATTGGAGGCATTGCAGTTCTCAGGGTTTCAGGCCAAGAAGCGAAGGCCATCGTCTCACGGATTCTAAAATCCCATAAAAAAACCTTTGAACATGGGAAATTTTTTCATACATACATAAGAGATCCAGGGACAGATGAAGTTGTTGAAGAAGCTATTATTTCATACTTTCAGTCTCCAAATTCTTTTACAGGCGAAGACGTTATAGAAATCTCAGTCCACGGAGGGCTTTATTCTCCACAAGTAGTTTTAGATCTTTTAATAAAGAATGGAGCTAGGCTTGCAGAACCTGGTGAATTCACAAAAAGGGCTTTCTTAAATGGCAAAATGGACTTGCTCCAGGTTCAAGCGCTTCTCGACCTCATCAAGGCACATTCCGAACTCCAGATCAAGTTCGCTATATCAAAGCTTCGGGGTGACCTCTCAAAGAAATTATCACAGGCCCGTGACCTCCTCTTTGAACTCATAAAAGAAACCGAAGCTCGGGTAGAGTTTGAAGAAGATATCCCACCTATTGAACTCCCAGAAATCGAACGAGCCCTCAAAGAGATCATCAGTAATCTGGACAAACTCTTGGAAGAAGGCGAAAGGAATGCCTTGGTATTTGAAGGAGTACAAGTAGTCATCGCAGGGAAACCCAATGTAGGAAAATCCAGTCTCTTTAACCAACTTGTCAGAATGGAAAGAGCAATAGTAACTCCCGTTCCTGGCACCACGAGAGACCTCATCCACGAGGAGTTTTTCCTCGATGGAATACCTGTGAGGTTGTACGACACCGCTGGCTTAAGGAAAGTAAGTGAACCCGTAGAATCCATAGGCGTCAGGAAGGCTGAGGAGATAATCAATAATGCCCACTTTGTACTCTTCTTGATAGACAGCTCAAGTCCTCTTACTGATGAGGATATAACACTGTGGAAAAACCTGAAAAAAGACCGCATAACAGTAATCAACAAGATAGACTTGGGTGAAAAGGTAAACATCGATACACTTGAGAATAGCGATAAGTATCCCACAGTAAAGGTATCCTGTTTAACGGGTCAGGGGATTCATTCCTTAGAGGAGACGATGAAAGAATATGTAAAGAAGTACTTGGTCCCAGCCAGTGAGATTTCCCTATCTAAAAGAGAAAGGCATCTATTGAGAGCCATGAAGAATGAACTATCAGAAGCGTTGGAGAATTTAAATACGGTACCCCTTGATATAATCTCATTTTATTTGCAGAATGCATTCAATTACATAAACGAAATTTACGGATGGGGGGATATGCCGGATAGGGTGCTCAACAGTATCTTTAATGAATTTTGTGTCGGAAAATAAAGGAGGACATATGCAGGAAGTCAGGAAATACCCTTATAGAATTCTGCACCCTTCTATGGTTGCTATCATATCAACCATGGATTTGAGTGGCACGCCCAACGCATGTACCGTGGCTTGGTCGATGCCCGTTAGTTCAAATCCACCGCTCGTCGCCATCGCACTTCAGAAAAAACACAAATCTACAAAAAATATAGAGGAGACGAAAGAATTTGTCATAAACATCCCAGGAAAACCAATGTTAGAAATTGCAAAAATCTGCGGTTCAGTGTCTGGGTGGGAGGTAAACAAATTTCAAAAATACCACTTAGAAGAGCAACCCTCTAAGGCCATTAAAACACCACGGATTGCTGGTTCGATAGGATATATGGAATGCACCCTATTCGCAAAATACGATGGTGGGGATCACTACATCTTTGTGGGAGAAATAAAAGTTGCCGAAGCGGATGAACGGTATTTCAAAGAAACATGGAATGAAAACGCAGAACTAATCTTTCATTACGGAGGCGATAAATACGGTAAAGTGGTAAAGTATTAGGCTCTTTCCCACTCCAAAGAGCCTCCTTATAAGAAAACTTCAATTTCGAAGATTAAACAACCCTTTCAACTATGGCAAATAATCGGGGAAGGCGGCTTGCCGCCTTCCCCACTGCACTACTTAACGGACGTATTTATACATCCACAGGCAATAAATTTTTCTATTACTACTGCTCATCTATCTGTGCCTTCTGGAGCCTGTTACTGTAGTCGATAAAGACTGTTTTTATCTCAGTAAACTCGTCAATTGCCGTAGTTCCAGCTTCCCGTCCACCATTCCCTGTATTCTTTACCCCACCAAAGGGCAAATGAACCTCAGCGCCTATGGTTGGCGCATTTATGTATGTTATACCAACTTCCAGATCTTCTATCGCCCTAAAAGCACGAACCACATCTTTTGTATATATGGATGAAGATAATCCGTAGTCTACATCATTCGCTATCCTCACAGCATCTTCATAATCATTTGCTTTAATCACAGCAAGAACCGGTCCAAATATCTCCTCTTTCGTTATTCTCATTCCATGCTCTGCTTCAAATATAGTCGGTTCAATGAAGAAGCCTTTGTCGTACAAGCCGCCTCTCAGCTTCTTTCCTCCGTGCAGCAATTTAGCGCCCTCATCAATGCCTATCTGAATGTAATTCAATACCTTCTTCTCTTGATCCTCGCTAATAACTGGTCCAACGTGAGTTTCTGGATCCAATGGATCACCAATTTTCAATGCCTGTGTCCTTTCCAACAGCCTTTCTAAGGCTATATCGTAAACATCTCTTTGAACTATCAACCTACTAGTGGCGGTACAACGCTGTCCCGCTGTTCCAAAAGCGCCGAACAAGACTCCCTCGATTGCCAGTTCAATATTTGCATCTTCCATAATGATTTGGGGATTCTTCCCGCCCAGTTCCAGGTGAGCGGGTTTTAGAAGTTTTGCTGCTCTCGAATATACGTCTATCCCCGATTGAACACCTCCAGTAAAAGAAATTGCTCTAATTTTCGGGTTTTCAACTATTTCCTGTCCAACAACGGCGCCAGAACCCGTAACAAAGTTAAGAACCCCCTGTGGAAGTCCAGCCTCTTCAAAAAGCTCCACCAACTTTGCTGCACACAGGGGTGTTAAACCCGATGGTTTAAACACAACAGTATTACCTGCCACAAGGGCTGCGCCTATCTTCCAGCACGGTATAGCTATGGGGAAATTCCATGGTGTTATGCAACCTACGACACCAATAGGCTGTCTCACCGTCATACAAAACTTATTAGGCAATTCGGAAGGCGTTGTTTCTCCGAGCAACCTCCTACCTTCCCCCGCTATATATTCAAGAAAATCTATAGCCTCCTGCACATCCCCTTTCCCTTCGACGATTACTTTACCCATCTCCTTTGTGACCAATGCACCCAAGCCTTCCTTCCTCTCTCGCATGAGTTGAGCTACTCTAAGTATAATCTCTCCCCTCTTCGGTGCAGGCGTTCTTCTCCACTTTGGAAGCGCCTTTTCAGCTGCTTCTATTGCCATACGAACATCTTCTTTCGTACCTTTGGGGAATGTTGCCAGTATCTCTCCAGTTGTGGGATTTTTAGTCTCGAACGTTTCACTATGTGTGGACTTAATCCACTTACCATCTATGTAGATGCCATATTGCTCCATAACATCTCCTTTATGTTTTTAAAAGCATAATGCTTCCTTTGGAATTATATAGCAGATAACACGTTCTTTTGTAGTACTCCTGAAGATAGCATCCCAAACATGATAACTATAAGTGCCACCACGAGACTATCCATAAGTCTTCCCAATTTTAGAGGAAACCCTTCAATTATTTAGAAGGCTTGACACAACCTTTAGACGGTTATATATTTTTTAGATGAGAAACGGAGGTTAAAGATGCAAGAGGTAGGAAGAACCCTTGTATACTTTGGGCATTCAGCATTCCTTATTAAAAGTTCAAGCAACGTAAATATCCTCATAGACCCGTGGATTTCGAACCCTATAAACAAAGCGAAGATAGAGGAATTCACAAATAGAGTTCATTATATCCTCATTACTCACGGGCACGATGACCACGTAGGTGACACTCTAAGTATTGCAAAGGCATTTGACGCAGAGGTTATTACTAACCATGAGATAGCAAACTTCCTACATTTTAAAGGATTAAACAAACTCACAGGGATGAATACAGGCGGAACATATCGAAAGGATAATCTCTCCTTTACTATGGTAGAAGCAACCCACTCTTCCACGATCCACGATGGTGAAAGGATGATACCCGGAGGAAATCCCGTAGGTTTTGTTGTAACCCTTGAAGACGGCTACAAACTTTACCATATGGGTGATACGGGACTTTTAGGCAGCCTACCCATGATTGCAGAACTCTATAAACCTGACATTTTAATGATTCCCATAGGAGGACACTACACTATGGGACCCCAGGAGGCAGCATACACCGTTTCAATAATAAAACCAAAAGTCATTATCCCTATGCATTACAAGACCTTTCCACTCATAGATGTGAACCTCGAAGAGTTTATAGAAAAACTCAGCCCGGCGTTCAAGGATAGGGTAATCCCATTAAAACCAGGAGACTCATACTCCTTCTAAAAAGAGAGGTACAAGATAGATAGACAAAGCTCGGGCACCGAGTTTTTGATACGCATATATGAGCTATGCAAAACGACTTCACACGCAGAAGGAGACGCATATAAACGTTAATCCATCAAAACTCTACTCAAGAAATATAGCTGAATTCCGTTTCCACTGTGTTAGGCTTAAACTCATCTTGACCATTAAAGCGGAGGAAGAAGCGTGAAAAAGGGTATCTCTTACTTCGGTGTGAGAAATCCCGAATGGGTGGCAAAGGACTTGGCTACTATCAAAGACGGTGGAATTGATTACGTTGTACACACCTTCTCCGAAGAAGATATGGAATTTTACTTAGATACTATGCGCAAAATTGTTCGTACATCAAAGGAAATGGGGCTTGAAGTGTACCTCGATCCCTGGGGAGTTGCCCGCATCTTTGGAGGAGAGGCTTATTCCAAGTTCCTACTTTTAAATGACGACGCACGCCTCGTCACGAGAGAAGGAAAGAAGGGTTACGGAGCCTGTATGAACAACCCGGACACTTTGGAATTCATGAAGAATTGGGTGGATGCGGCATATTATGCAGGTGGAGACTACATATTCTGGGATGAACCCCATTTCTCACTAATCACTAATAAGGATGGCTGTTTCTGTAATATATGCGGAGAAAAATTCAAAGAAGAATTTGGAGAAGAGCTGAAAAAGGCAACACCTGAAGATCTTTCTCTCTTTAGGGGCTTAACAAAGCTAAACTTCTTGAAGGAAGTTATGGAATATTCTCACATTAAAGGGATGAAAAATGTCCTTTGCCTCTTGCCCCATGATGAGGATTTGGAATGGGAGAAGTTTGCAGAAATTAAATTCCTCGATGTATTTGGAACAGACCCATACTGGGTATTAAAACCCGTTGGATTCGAGAATTGGATGAAAACAAGAGTTGAAAAAGTCTCCAAACTTTCCAGAAGATTTGGGAAAGAAAGCGAGATATGGATTCAGAATTTCAAAGTAAGGAAGGGTGAAGAGGTTCTTATGGAAAAGGTTGCGAATACTGCAATGGCATACGGAATCGATAGGATCTCTGCCTGGAGCTTCCGCGGCACCTCTTATATGTCCTACATTAAGAGTGAAGACCCCGAAGGCGTGTGGAAGAAGCTTTTAGAAATATACTCGAAGATTTGAGTACAAGAACATAATTAACTTTACAAAAATAAGTGCAAGAAAACCGGCGAGGATGTCGTCAAGAATGATTCCCACTCCACCTTTTACCTTCTCTGCCTTCTTTAATCCAAGTGGTTTTACAATATCAAAGATGCGGAAAAGCCCAAAGGAAAGTCCATACACCACAGGGTCCCTCTGAACGAAAATCAGAGGAATAGACATACCAAGAACTTCATCAATTACACACCTTTTGGGATCATCTCCATAGAGGTCCTCGATCTTCTGCGACGTGAATAGTGCAATGGGCAGTAAAATCACAAAGATTTGCCACACGTAGATTAAATTTAACTCGAAACTATAGTAAACTGCAACGAGGAAAACCAGGCTCGCCAGGGTACCTGGCGACACAGGTATAAAGCCGATCCCCAGTACAGTCGCAATAGCTATAAACACTTTATCCTTCCACCTAAAGTCTATGACCATTGCAGCCAAAATTCCAGCAATATCAAAAATAAGGTCGATAGAGGAACTCATCCTTTCAGGAAAATAACCTTGAATGATCTCCACGAGCACAGCAATTACGAGGGATATAAGAAGGCTTGCTACTCTGTTCTTTAACCTATCCACAAGGATGAGGTACAGCAGGAAAAAACCGAGTATATGAAAGATAAAACTGGCATCAAAACTTACAGGAAGGATCCTTACCTTTGGATAGATGCCAAGATATAGGATGGAAACAATGTAGAGTATGACACCTAAGGTGTATGAAGTTTTCCTCATCTTAAGGCATCCCGTTTATCAAGGGTCCTGTAATGTATTGCTTCCTGGATACAAGGTGTATCGATCTCTTCCTTTCCCCCAAGGTCCGCAATAGTCCTTGCAACCTTCAACACCCTGAAATAGGTCCTAGCAGAGAATCCGAACTTTTCGATAGCTCTTTTCAGCACCTCTTCAGTCTTATCATCAATTTTGCAGTATTCCCTGATCAACCTTGAATCCATATGGGCATTACAATAAATACCCCTCCTTCCCGCAAATCTCTTAAGTTGAATTTCCCTTGCCCGTTGAACCCGCTCCCTTATCTCCTTTGAACCCTCTCCAGCATTTACATCCCTTAAATGTTCATATTTAAGAGCGGGAACCTCAATCTGTATGTCAATCCTGTCAAGAAGTGGGCCAGAGATCCTCGAGCGGTACTTCAAAATACTCGAGTAAGCACAAGTACACTGATGATAGGGATCACCAAGGTACCCACAGGGGCAGGGGTTCATAGCAGCAATGAGCATAAACTTCGAGGGATACGAGACGCTGGTTTTCGCTCGAGTGATCACCACATGACCGTCTTCAAGGGGTTGTCTCAAAACCTCAAGGACATTACGACTAAACTCAGGAAGTTCATCGAGGAATAAAACTCCATTATGGGCTAAAGAGACTTCACCAGGCCTCGGGTTTGCTCCACCTCCCACAAGCCCCATATCAGAAATCGTGTGATGAGGAGCTCTGAATGGCCTTATGGAAACAAGGGGATTATCCACAGGAAGTATACCTGCAACAGAATGTATTTTTGTTGTTTCAAGAGCCTCATCGAGGGTCATAGGAGGTAGAATTGTCGGCAGTCTGCGAGCTAGCATCGTTTTCCCAGAACCCGGGGGCCCAACCATAAGCACATTGTGACCACCGGCTGCCGCTACCTCCATAGCCCTTTTTGCATGCTCCTGTCCCCTCACATCTTTGAAGTCCACTTCATCGGAGAGGCCATTATTAAAAATATCTGTAGAATCAAGCCTTACCTCTGCAATTTCAGTTTCCCCATTGAGAAAAAGCACCGTTTCCCTGAGATCTCTAACTGGGTACACATTAATATCACCTACAAGGGCTGCCTCATACCTATTTCTAAACGGTAAGATAATTCCCTTAAGTTCGCGTGCCCTTTTTAGCGTCAGAGCGATTGGTAAAACGCCTTTTACTTCACGCACGTAACCATCGAGCGAAAGCTCACCAATTACGAGGTAATCGGTACTACCTTTAACATAACCGTAAGCTTTCAGGATGGCAATTGCAATGGGAAGGTCAAAGAGTGTTCCTTCCTTTCTTAAATCGGCAGGTGCGAGATTCACGGTAATCTTTCTCGGGGGAATCTGGAATCCCGAGTTCTTAATAGCAGGGACAACCCTATCACGCGACTCTTTCACGGCATTCTCGGGCAAACCCACGATATTGAACCCCGGCATGCCCGGTGTGATATCAACCTCTACAGATATTAAAACACCATCTACACCTACTACACTGCCAGAGCGTATACTGGAAACCAAAAAAAGCACTCCTCTATCTTAGATTAGCCTCTTATTTCTCCGATTTATCACTTAAAAACATCTTGAAAAATTCTATTGGCACTGGAAAAATGATGGTGGATGCGTTTTCAACAGAGATCTCTCTTAAAGTTTGGAGGTATCGAAGTTGTATAGTGACGGGATTTCTGGAAAGAACTTCAGCAGCTTCTCTTAGTTTCTCTGCTGCCTGAAACTCACCCTCAGAATTGATGATCTTCGCTCTCCTCTCCCTCTCCGCTTCGGCCTGTTTTGCCATTGCCCGCTGCATCTCTTGTGGTAGATCAACGTGCTTAATTTCTACTGCGGAAACTTTTACACCCCATGGATCGGTCTGCGTATCAATAATCTTCTGAAGCCTATGATTCAAATTCTCCCTCTGGGCTAAAAGTTCATCCAGTTCAACCTCTCCTAAGACACTCCTTAAAGTCGTCTGGGCGATCTGCGATGTTGCGAACATATAGTTTTCTACCTCTACAATGGCTTTTGAAGCATCCATCACTCGGAAGTAAACGACGGCATTTACCTTTACCGAGACGTTGTCCTTTGTAATAACATCCTGAGGAGGAACGTCAAGGACGACGGTCCTCAAAGAGACCTTTACCATTTTATCAATAAAGGGTATAAGAACTATGAGCCCGGGTCCCTTGACACCAATAAGCCTCCCGAGTCTGAAGATAACGCCCCTTTCATATTCTCGCAAAATTTTAATCATAGATGCGAGAATAATAACTACGATTATAAGAATGTAAATCCACATAGGCACCTCACCTCCTAAAGTCTCTCAACCTTAACCATATTTGTGGTATATGGTTTTCCAAAAGGATAACCGGCCGTGATTACCGCCAGGTCACCCTCTTTTGCAAGCTTTTTCTCAAAGATTGTAGCTTTCACTACATTAATCAAATCATCGAAATTATCCATAACATCAACTTTTATAGGATAAACCCCATAACATAGATTCAAAAACTCGTAAACTACCTCACAAGGGGTAGGTGCGACAATGGGTGCAGTAGGCCTCCTTGAAGAAATCCTCATGGCAGTTGTTCCACTTGCAGTAGGAGTAATAATTAGCTTCGCTCCAAGTGAACAAGCTATCTCGACTGCACTTGAAGCGATCTGCTCCCCAATATCCTTAGCTCTACCGCCTGGCTGAATCAACGTTTTCTTTGAAAGAAACCTCTCTGTCTCAACGATGACTTTTTTCATTACCCTAACAGAATGAACAGGATCACGCGCCACGGCGGTTTCTTCAGAAAGCATCAAAGCATCACTTCCGTCAATTACCGCATTGGCAATGTCTGAGATTTCAGCTCTTGAGGGCAGAGGATTAAAGAGAATCGATCTAAGCATCTGGGTGGCAGTTATAACGGGTTTACACTTCTCCCTTGCCTTTGTTATAAATTCCTTTTGCAAAATGGGAACACGACTATAGGGGGTTTCCACTGCAAGATCACCCCTCGCAATCATAATTGCATCGGAGCTTTCTAAAATATTATCGAAATTTACAACGGCATCGTGCCTCTCAATTTTAGATATGATCATAGACTTGCCACCGCAGGCTCCTTTCACAACTTCTCTGGCTCTCATAACATCATGCTCACTCCCAACGAAGGAGAGGGCGAATATACTTATTCCCGCTTTTATTGCAAATTTAATATCTTCTACATCTTTTTCAGTAATGGCTGAAATACCGCTCATTCTACTTGGGATATTTATGCCCTTGTGGGAAGAAATTTCACCACCCATCCTGACTACGGTAATAATAGCATCCTCCTTAACTTCCTGTACTTCCAGTTGCACGGTACCATCAGCAAGGAGAACAATGTCACCCTTCTTTACGTATGGAATAACCGCCTCAAGGGGTGCATATGCCCCCTTAGAGTTGCCCTTTATTTTTCTCGTTGTGAGTACAAACTCCTGCCCTCTTTTAAGTACGATATTCCCGCCTTCGATTTCCCCCAGCCTGAACTTGGGACCACCGAGGTCAGCAAACAGCGCGACCCTGTAACCTCTTTCCATAAGTCCTTGAGCCCACCTAATCTTTTTAAGGTGTTCCTCATGGGTACCATGGGAGAAGTTAAAGCGAAATACGTTAACTTCGGCCTTTAGGAGATCCTCCATAATTTTCTGAGTCGAGACAGCCGGGCCCACGGTTGCTATAATCTTTGTAGATTTATCCATAAATTTTGCTTCAATTTTACAGTATGAGGTGCGAAAAAGATGAAATTTAAAGTTAGCACAAAATAGGAAATTTACTTCTCAGGTGGGATTAACTTGAACTCAGCCCTCCTATTTATGCTTCGCTGATACTCCGTTTTATTAGGAACAGCGGGAACGTCCTTCCCAAAACCTCTAACGATGATCCTATCAGGCTCAACTTTGTATCTTAGCAAAAGATGCTTTTTACACTCCTCAGCGCGTCTTAGGCTCAGGGCCTGGTTAAACTTCTCAGAACCCTCTGCCGATGCATGACCTATGATCTCAAGCTTGTAACCAGGATGATCAACCATATATCTACCAACGATATCCAGGAAGGGGAAGAATTCCTTCCTGATTTTACTACTTCCGACTTCAAAATATATAATGGGCAAAACCGCAACTTCATCTTTCTCTTCCTTCAGAACCACATCAAATCTTATGGAATCCCTATCCACAGGGGGATCAATGTAAAAATTGTCTCCAATATAACCAGGCGCCGAGATATAGAAACTCAGGGGGTTCTCCCTCTCCATAGTATACCTTATAAGGCCAGAACTGTCGGCTTTCACCGTGTTCAGACTATCTTCCACCGACACAAGGGCAACGGCAGCGTTTATAGGCTCCATTCTCGTATTTTTCACAGAAATAATAACGGGAACTGTCTTTCTTATTAGAGATACTTCTATCCTCGTGTAAGTGTTTCCAGTGAGCTCAACAAATTTATCTACACTCAAGTAACCATCATGCTCCACCTGGAGATGCTGGATACCAGCTTTAACAGCGGGAATTTGGACAACACCGGAGGGCAAAAAGTACTCCCTCGATCCCATTTTCACCTTAGAACCTCCAACAAATTCCTGGGTTGCCCGATCCCTAACGACTACTATCACCCTTGAAGTAGCTTGTTTATTGTAAACGATATTCTTAAATTTCACTCCGATACTGAGGACCACATCTTCCCTGTAGTTTGGGAAAGATGAAAGGAATCCAGGGTAATCGGAGTTCACCTCAGGCTCCACCATCGAGATTGTCTCTCTCTTCACAATGGGCAACCCAACAGAGAACGAGGCATCCATAAATGGAAATAATTCAAAGACAGAGCCAGCCGCTAAGTAGCCCGGAGCACTTCCGAAGGTGCTATTTGAAAAGATCCCAAAGCTCAATTCCATAAATGGCTTGAACATCCGGTATCTATAGGACCCCGAGAGCGCAAAGAGGTGATAATCGGGAGGAGATGAGGTCAACTGGTGACGATAGGCAGAAAGGTATCCGTAATTGAAATTTAGATTAAAATCGCCTTTCTTCCATCCTGCGATAAGCTTTAAACCGTAATCATAGGAAGTGGTTGTAAAATCACGGAGGAAGCCGCCTTCAAAGAGTGTATCTGGTTTAAGGGAATCGAGGTCCCATCGCCGAGTTCTGCCAAAGGGCAGAGAAAGATAAGGAGATACTGCGAAGGAAAACTGCTCGTTTACATTTAAGCTGAATTTCAAATTGAGGAGCAGGTCTCCCCTCCCCCTGGAATAATAGTTTAAGGAATTCTTCTCCATCCCGTCTATGAAGAGGGGCGCGCTAATTCCAAGGTCCAGAAAATCTCGAATGTTAAATCTAAGATTGTTAAAGAGGGAATAGGAGCTGTAAGATGCAGAATCATCACCCCCGAATGAAAAAACAGTCCTCACCGGCTCTATCTCAAAGGTGCCAAAGGGAATTACGTAGGGATCCTCGGTGAGGAAAAGGTTGTTATTAAAAGAAAACCCATAATGGGCACTTAAACATCCCACTAATATTAGTACTCCAATTGCACCTTCTAATATTCTCTTCATAATTATGAATTTAAGGCTTGCCTTCCAAAAAGTCAATAATTAAAGGGAAAAGAGAGCACACAATTTTTAGAATCAAACCCCTTACAGTAAATTTCTACCATGCTTAGTCTGGAAAAGGAAGCTATCTACTGTCCCTATTGTGGTCAAAGGGTAAAAAAGATTGCAGATGATCGAGGGGAAAGATTCTACTGTCCAGTGTGCGGGTCCACCATATACAAGAATCCCGTACCGGTAGTTGTCATAGTTGTCTTTAACAGTAAAGGTGAAATCCTTCTCATAAAAAGGAAAGTGGAGCCTGAGAAAGGGGAATGGGCTCTTCCCTCTGGGTTCATAGAACTGAGTGAGGAACCAGCATATGCGGCAAAGAGAGAGCTCCTTGAAGAAACAGGAATAGAGCTCGACGACCCCATTCTCATAAACGTATATCACCAACGAAGTAAAAGATACGAAAGCATAGTTGTAATTGTATACATGGGATTTTCCGACAGTACACCAAAACCTGGAGATGATGCCGAAGATGCTGGCTTCTTTAGCTTAAAAACGCTGCCTAAAATACCCTTTGAATCTCATACACGGGCAATAAGAGAAGCCGTAGCACTCCGTAAAAAATGACTAAATATTATACTCCGAATCCTCGATGAGACAGTTTACACTCGGTTCTTTTTCGATGCCAATTACTGCACTATTCAAATCCAGAAGCACCCCATCTCTCCTCTTTGAATGAAACCACTCGGGATTGCTGAAAGTATCGTAAGGAGGCGGGTGTATTTCAACAACACCTAATTTCCTTAGTCGTGTAGAAGCCTCACTAAAAATATCAAAATAATACCTCGAATCCCTCTCAATTAACCCAAAATTGAAGTAATCCTTAAACTCTGCCCCTACCTCATAATGCTCTGCACTAATCCCGGGCCCAAAGATGGCAATCAGTTTCCCCGGTACACTGTTAAAGTATTCCTTAAATTTTTCGATTGCAGATTCAACAATGCCGTTGCGCAACCCTCTCCAACCCACGTGGAACAAACCACACGATAGGTTCAGAGTGTCAACAATATACAGAGGATAACAATCGGCAACTTTTACCACCAAGTAAATCCTTGGCTTCGAAGTGATAAGCCCGTCTCCCCTGAGAGACTCGGGCGGGACAGCCTCATCGATCTTCCACACAATATTAGAATGAATCTGCTCGAGCTTCACGTAAGGAAACAAGTTAAGAGTCTCGTGGATATTCCCCATCTTCTTCGTTGAAAAGTAAATTTGGAAGGGTTTTTCCATTACAAACTGAAAAAAAAGCTCCTTACCACAATTCTTGAGCACCCACCTCTTATCCACCAATGAGTCCTCCAACAAAAACCTTCCTAAGAATCCTATCAACCTGGGTTCCATTCACACCATATTTTCTCGTAATAACCTTCTTGTCCACAGGTTCATCGCTATGCAAAACCCTTGCGGCAATCTCGAGGGCTGCCGCCCACGGTTCCGGTTTATATATCCTTTTAAAAACCCTATCTTTAAGGGCTAAAAATAGGACTTGGGTCTCATCAATAATTTCGGGAGCCAAACCTGACCTTAAGTCAATGAGAAGAAGCACCTTTTCCTCATTTTCTGTTAGAAAAAATCCATCAATAGTTTCGGGATCTCTAATGGAACTCAGGATCTCAAAGAACTCCTCTTCTTGAAATTTCCTGTAGGAAAGCTCTGCAATCCACCTGGCAAGCTCTGCTTTTTCAAACTTCAATAAAGCCAGAATGTACTTCAATGCAAGATCTTTATCATCGGGACATTCCTTATACAAATCTTCAAGAATCGACAAACCTTTTTTGCGATGGTTCATCACAAGAGCCCACGCATAATTCTTAAGGTATTCTCTGCTCTCTGGTACTATTTTTAAGGCTTCCTGAAAATTTATAAGGCTCAGTTTGTAGTTCGCAAGCTCCAGATTTGATACACCAAGGAAATAGTAATAAAGGGATTTCTCTGGAGCGTCGACCGAAAGCTTCTCAAAAATTTTCCTGGCTCTCTCGGGGTCTCCAGCTTTTAAGCTTAAGTAACCCCTGAGGAAACGTACCTTCTCCTTCTGCTCAGGTAAAAAGGCTCTGCGATAAACAAGTAATTCTAAAAGCGCCTCTTTATACTTTGAACCTTTCATATAACCTGAAATTCTCGTAATTATCTTGCTCTGAATATCATTCATCTTAGAAACTCCTTAAAAGGTGCAGCCCCCTCAATTCTCCAGAAAGGTCATAAATCTCCTTCACAAGGATGTAACTTTTCACAACCCCCGTTTTCTTGAGCTTCTCATAGCACTCTGGAGATGTTTCTATTATAATGCTGCCACCACGAACCAGTATACGTTGCGCCTCTAAAAGCATAGTTTCGGTGAACTCAAAGCCCTCTTTTCCTCCTAACAGCGCTGAAGGAGGTTCAAAAAGAACTTCAGGCGAAAGGGCTCCCTTTTCAGCTTCAGCTATATAAGGTGGATTCGATACAATCAAATCGAAACTGCTATCCTTAAAGGGTGAGAAAAGATTGGCAACAATGAGCATAAAACGGGCACCATACTTATTGGCATTTACATTAGCTACTGATATTGCTTCCATCGAAACGTCGGAGGCAAAGCCAGTACCTTTAAGGAATTTATCAAGAGCGAGGGCAATCGCACCACTACCCGTTCCCAGATCAAGCCATGTAAGGTCCCTCTCTTTAAAGGTCTCTAACACGTAATCCACGATAACCTCAGTGTCGCTTCTGGGGATAAGAACCCTCTCATCCACGTAAAGCTCAAATCCGTAAAAAAAAGCCTTTTTGAAAAGGTACTGCAGGGGGATGCGTTCGCTAACCCTTTTCCTTACGATCTCATTAGCCCTATCAATTAATTGCCCTACCGATGGATTTTCAACAAATAGATACTCAAACTTTTTTCCGAAGAGCTCTTCAACGATCCATTTTGCCTCAGCCTCAGCTTCTGGTGAAACCGTTGAAATAGCCTTTGAGATGACTTTATAAAGATCCCTGACTTTCAATTTTCAGTTTTTCTTCAGCTTCAAGAAGTTTTTGCACTAAAAGGTCAAGGTCTCCATTTAAAATGTCCTCGAGCCTGTATACGCTAAGATCTATACGATGGTCAGTGACTCTATTTTGAGGAAAGTTGTAAGTTCTAATTTTCTCGCTCCGGTCACCTGTCCCAATATAAGACTTCCTCTTGGATCTCATCTCATCTTCTATCTTCTTCTCCTCAAGGTCCTTCAATTTAGACCTCAAGAGCCTCAGAGCCTTAGCCTTGTTCTTATGCTGAGATCTCTCATCCTGACACACTACGACAATACCGGTAGGAATATGGGTAATCCGAACCGCTGAATCGGTCATATTTACATACTGACCACCGGGACCACCCGCACGGAAGGTATCGATCCTCAAATCTTCCATATTGATATTTACTTCAGCCTCTTCAGCCTCTGGGAGAACCACTACGCTTGCCGTTGATGTATGGATCCTTCCTCCCGTCTCGGTGATTGGTATCCTTTGAACCCTATGCACTCCGGATTCAAATTTAAAATATTTATATGCATAAGGTCCTTCAACGATGAAGGAAATTTCCTTGAAACCCCCAAGGGGCGTTGGGTGGGAATCAACGATATATACCTTGAATTTCTTATTTTCAGCATATCTTGTATACATCTTAAAAAGGTCAGCTGCAAAAAGGGCAGCTTCTTCGCCACCCGTCCCAGCCCTAATTTCCACAAGGGCATTCTTAAAATCATTCGGGTCTTCGGGGACCAACAACTTTTTTAATTCTTCATCGATATCTTTAAGTTGCTTTTCAAGCCTTGTCTTTTCTTCCGAAAGGTAATTAATGAGCTCTTCGCCTTCTTCAGTCGCCATAATCTCTTCAGCTTCAGAAAGCTCTTTCTCAAGCTTTTCTCTAAGTTCAAGCTTTCCAGCAAGGTGCTGCAACTTCTTATACTCTTGTATAAGCGCCCTCCTCTCCTCTTCTTGAACCACTGAAGCAAGTTTTAACTCAATCTCCGAAATTCTCTCCTTCAGTTCCGAAAGCTCCATATTCATTTTATAACCATCCTCTTTGTAACCTCTGACTTGCCACTGGCTTTTATAAAATAAATCCCGCTTTTCAGATGCCTTACAACAGTCTTCTCAAACGAAGAATAGTCTCCCCCATAGACTTCCCTTCCCATTATATCATAAACAGTTACCATATTTGTCTCAATGCCACCCTCGAGGTGCTCAGAGATCGACGGGTCTTTTACAACAGTATTTATGCTACACTCGAACTCTGCCCACCCGCTCCTCTGCCTATCGTGCTTGTACATAGGCCAGCTGTCTCCAGAACCAAGACCTCTGGTCTCGTAAACAAACACCGAGTTTGCCCAGGATGAAGCGACTATCTCGAAGTTTCCATCAAGGTTCAAATCCACTACCTGGGGAGTGATGTAGGCATATGAAAAGAGGTCTACGGGGAAACCGAGGATTATACTCCCATCCGAATCACATGCATACAGCATATTATCTACACTCCCCTTTAAAACCTCACACCGCCCATCTCCATCTACGTCACCCACGACACAGGAAGAGAATCCTCCACCACATTCCAAAGGAAACCCGGAGAGCAGGCTTCCATTGGATCTAAATACCTTTATCCCATTTGCATAGGGAATGCATATATCCTTTATTCCATCGCCGTCCACATCGGCGATTGCTGGCGAAATGGCAAAGGACCAGGAGGTAAGGGCACCAGTGTAGGTACAGCTAATAAGGGACCCCGATGAAGAAACCACATACAGGGAATCGCCTGCACAGACGACAATTTCCGGACCTGCAGCACCTTCGTACAGTTCCCCAATAGAAGGTGAAGTGATATCGTTAGGGCTAATAGGATAAGGAAAACCTTGTATCGGATTGAGACTAAAGTCGAGCGCTGTTACGTACCCAATACCTGTGTTAGAGTATGAAACTACGATCTCCGGGAGACTATCGCCATTCAGATCACCACAAGCAGGAGAAGTTGGATTCCAACCCAGATATCGGCTTCTCAAAAGAACGCCATTATTTCCAAACACCTTTATGTAAGAACCATCCTTTATGATAATTTCGGGGATAGTATCACCATTTAAATCCATAATTGCAGGGGTGGAGCCACAGGATCCCGAAAGCACCACGGGAAAACCGGGCAAATCGCTTCCATCCTTATTAAAAACATGCAATCCATAAATTCCACTCCAGGTGGGTACTACAACTTCTTCTTCACCATCGCCATCGATGTCCCCTGAAGCGAGAGCAGAAAGTACAGTCCCAGGAATATGTACGGGCCAGCCTGGTAAAAGTTCACCCGCCAAACTGAAGGCGTATATTACACTATCAAAGCTGGCAGCGATGATAAGCTCCAATCCAGCTGTAGACGCATCGAACTGGCATACAACAGGCGTAGAATACCCAGTGCCAGGCGTCGATTTGGGCCACCCTTCCATATACAGAGGATTTGGCGCCATGAGAATAGCATTGGAATAATTACTTTCCAAATTGCAAATGGTATCAAGGGCTGTTACACAGTAGTAAGCGGGCCCATTTGCAGTGTAATCGGTGAAGTTTACGCCGTGTACGAAATCATCGTTTATTTTCCCATAATCTACACCGTCATAGCTCCTGTAAACATTAAAAAGGAGCCCAGGATAGGGGCTACGCCACTTTAGATTTACAGAGCCTGGTGCTGAACTGCCCGAAAGACCGTATGGTGCGGGTAAGATTGCCCCATGGGGTGAGATAGGAATTACAATGGAATCATTCATATAGAATACCCTGATTTCGGAAAGTAAAGGATCGATAGGAATAGAGTCAATCACAGTAGTATCAGATTGGCTCCGAATTTGACGGATATGGGAAAGCATATAGTTTTGCTCACCCTTCGCAAATACTTTTACATCCTTGACAGTGTATCTATTGGGGTTTGAAATTTTTATGTTAAAAACCAGGTGCTGCGCATTGCGCAGAACTCGAAGGTGGCTAATCTCAAGCCGCGAAAGAGAAACATCCAGAATAATACTACAAGCTCCCTGTGAAGTTTCCGTCTCAGTTAATAATATCACTCTCGCAGCACAATCTCTCTGAGCCACTTTTACCTTACCCCTCACCCTAATTCCAGTTTCTTCAAACGGTCCGAGTTTAACCCGAAAAACAGAATCTACGAGAGTGATGATGGAATCGGCTCTTATCAGAATATTTAAGGGAGATAGTATCTTAGACGAGGTATTTTTTACCTTTACACCCAGCTCAAAGTGCGCATTTGAAACTATTACCGAGTCTCCAAACTCATTTAAAGAGTACTCGAGACCATAAGTCACCGGGACTGTAAAAGGAGTAATATATATAGAATCGGTAATATCGAGAGCCTGCGCACCTGTGACAGTCACATAAACGTACCCTGGCGACCTTGGATGCATTGAAAAAATTACAGAGTCCTGCTCCGTTGATGTTGCACTCAAAATTTCACCTTTCTTGTATAATACGAACTTCTTGTAAACAGGCTTAGAAGTCGGCATGGGCGATGGCCTTACTTTAACTACAAGCAGAGTATCTTCAGAAATACGCAATTCCGAAAATTGATAACGGTGGTAACTCTGCTTCTGTGGAACCATTGTGGGGTCGGCAAGGAGTACATAGCTCAGTAGGGAATAGTATGAAACAATCGAGCTTCCTCCCTGAACAGCAAAGTGGGAACGCATGGCACTGTCTGCCTCGCCAAGGGAGTAAGACTCCGAGCTAAATAATTTCTCAAAGAATTCCACAAAAAATGGATTAGAGGATGTAAAACCATCCCTCGTCTGAGTCAATATGCCTATAGAGGAAGCATTGAAGAGGAGGTGCTCGCCGAGGGCATTCCTATCGTATCCACCAACATCACAAGAAAGTATACCCCAAAAAGCAGGATAGGCTGTAAGGAGGTGGAGATCCGTAAAGCCAAAGGAAACTTGCGGTGTCTGATTGATATAGAGATTACTAAAATCGCCATGGGAGCAGGAATAAACATAGGATGGAGACGAATTCACGCTATCGATGAACTGCTCTTTACTCAGATTTACCGATGAACCGATCTCGTACAACCTTCTTTTTTCAAAGGCATTGGGGAAGACACTTAATACATGTTCACCAAGAACATGTGAATTCCCATTCCCTGTAACATCGGCACAGTGGGAAAGCACACTGGGGATCGGTGAAACAAGGTGCTTATAATTCTTCAGCTTTTCGAAATAGTTTGCCAGTTCCGACACAGTATGATAAGGAATTCTCCCTATCATAACCTGGGGCACAAGATCTATGCTATCTGCCATTTCACCATAAAGTCCATTTTTGTTCTTGTCCCAATCAGAATCTAATTCGGCATAGTAAAAGTCGGTGGGCACGTTGTTAGATAGAGGGTTACTGTTATAACTAATATACGCAATTCTTGAAGGCACAAGGTTGAAATCCCCGAGGATCATCACATACCTGATACGATATTCATCCCTGTAATACTTTATTGACTTCCTTATCCTTTCGGGCAGGTCTGCGCCGAAAAACCTCGCTTTAATTTCAGCAATAGATACAAACTGCGCATGGACCCCAATTCGATTTTTGTACTCCGCATAGTCTTCCGCAACGAGCCTTGCTTCTTCAGGACCGATTATAAGGAGTTCAAAAGAAGAGCTAAAATTCGTATCTACTTGAGCTGTTAAACAGCACAAAGCTAAGGCGAGAATTGCATTCGGGGAAAAGAGCAATTTACTCTACGATAATCTTTTCGATCTTTAGTTTCGAAAGTTCCTGACGGTGGCCTCTCTTCTTCCGGACGTTTTCTTTATTCACAAATCTGAATGCAGTAACTTTATCGTCCTTATAGTGTTTCATAATCCTTGCAACCACTCGCGCATTCCCAACATAAGGAGAGCCAATAGTCACCTTATCACCTTCTTGAACGAGTATTACATTGCCAATTTCAACGGTATCGCCCTCTTTCTCCGCAACTTTTTGAGTTTTTATAATATCATTTTCCTTAACTCTGTATTGAAATCCCTTAAATTCAAATACCGCTTCCTTCATTTTTACCTCCCCCCACCAGGTAATTCTGGCATTTGCTGCGGCACCTCAGTTTCTTGCTTTTGAATAGGAGTCGCTTCTTCTCCTCCTGAACGCCTTATCATCCTCTGAGCAGGATTAGTAGCAGAAAGAATAAGTGAAAATACCATAAAAACCACCCCGAGAGCCCAGGTCAGTCTGGTAAAGAAGGTGGGAATACCTTTTACACCAAGGAGCTGCTGCATACCACCCATGCTAGGAGAAAAACCAGACTCCCTTGGCTCCTGCATAAGAATCACAACTATCATAACCAAAACCAGCAAAACATAAATAACACTGATAAACGAGTACATTTCAATCGCCTCCTTGATAAACGTTTTTAATAATCCCCAAAAACGAATCGAGTTTAATTGAAGCACCCCCGACGAGGGCCCCATCCACATCCTTCATACGTGTTAATTCCCCAATATTTTCTGGTTTTACGCTCCCTCCATACAGAATCGTAATTTCAGAAAAACCAAACTGGCAGTTTAAAGTCTCCCTAACAAACTCATGCATCTCCTGAGCCTCTTCGGGCGTTGCATTCTTGCCAGTACCAATAGCCCAGACGGGCTCATATGCAATAACAATACGCCTGATATCCTCTTTAGAAAGATATCGCAAATCCTCTTCCATCTGCTGCTTTACGACCTCCTTAGCCTTACCCTTTTCCCTTTCCTCCAAGGTCTCACCAACACAGAGAATCGGAGTAATTCCTCCCTCAAGGGACGCTTTTATCTTCAATGCAATCATTGCATCATCCTCATAGAAGTATTTCCTTCTTTCCGAATGCCCCACAATGACATAATCACAGCCAATAGCCTTAAGCATCGATACAGAAACTTCTCCCGTGTATGCCCCTTCCTTCTCATAAAATGTATTTTGAGCACCAAGTTTTATAAGATCCTTATCCAACACCTGAGAAACCGCAAAAAGAGAAGTAAAGGGTGGGAAAACTGCAATCTCGTAAGCTGTTTCAACTCGTTTCAACTCTTTCTGAAGATCGTTTATGAACTTAACAGCTTCTACGTGATTCATATACATCTTCCAGTTCCCAGCAATAATCTTCTCTCTCATAGCAATGTGTAATTATAAAATCATAGGTTCGTGAAGTCAAAAGCACACCTCAACTTTTAAACTTTGGGGCGATTAACTAACAATTAGTGCCTTAAGACGTTAATTTTTACTTTCTTTAAGCTTTTGGAGAATCTCTTCCTTAAATTCCAGAGCTTTTTTATACCCTGCTTCTATAGCGAGGCTCGCTTTCTGGAAATCACCAGCATCTATGCCCGGGTCAAGTTCAACATATACATCGCTTTTATGCTCTTCAAGCCTGTACCTGTTAACCTCCGCAAGTACTACTTGTGATACTTTCATAACGTAAGCAAAGAACCCCTTCGCCTCTTCCTGGAACTTGCCTTCAAACTTTCTCTTTCTCATCTTTTCAAATAGGTTCAATCTTTCCTTAACGGGAATTTCATCTGCATCTGCAAACCTCGCAGTGTGTGAGATCAATGGAATTACATTAACAGCAATAGAAAAATAATCACCATCCATTAAGCTCAATGCTCTTACAGGCACATTATCGAGAGTACCTCCATCCACAACTATGCGATCGGCTGAAATAGGCACGAATATAAAAGGTACACATATACTCATAAGAATCGCTTTAACGAGATCCCCCCTGTCAAAGAAAAGAACCTGATTATTAGTCACATCAACAGCTGTAGCGATATACTTCCTCTTAAGTGCCTGAATTTTTACGCAACCGAGATAGGACCTCAGGTACTGCTCCACACCAGTGAGTTTTAGGAAACCCTGAGAAGATAAGGAAATACTAAATAACTTTGCCATCTTTTTAACATCCATCTCATTTGCAATCTGTTCCATTTCAGACGGTGAAAACCCGGCGCAGTAGAAACCACCGATGATAGACCCCATACTGGTTCCAACTACCACATCGGGATAAACTCCCCACTCCTCCAAAGCTTTTACAACACCAACGTGGGCATATCCCTTCGCCCCACCACCACCAAGAATGAGAGCCACTTTCTTCATTTTAAAGAGGACCTCCACGTTAAGAACACTGCATCTTTTCTATAAGTAATTACAAAATTACCTTCCTTGTAATTTATCTGAACTCCTCCCGAGAGGCATCTATCATTAAAAGAATAGCCCGTCAAAATGGCAAGCCATTTCAGAGGCTTAAGCGTAAGCCCTGAAGTCCACACCAGTTTACCTTCTTTTTCTCCAATACAATCTAAGGAAATCATCACGGCGTTATGAGGCACCACTGCAATACCAGAACCACCCGAAAGGTTAAGGACATCCTTTGGATAATCATGATAGTAAATGCCAGAGAGGATATTTCTTAAGAAAAAACCAAGACGTACTTTATCAAAGTCTAAGAGTGCTCCAACATTAATAGAAAATCCGTTCCCAGTATCCAGGTTCACGTGGGGACTACCATTTTCCACAGAAGCCTCTGAATACCTTACATAATAATATTTTAAACCGATCCCGCCATAAAACTTATAGTAAACGAGGTCTGAGAGCACAATCTGAAACTCGTCTATCGAATACTCCTCTTGAAAGTCTTCCGATATAATTTTCTTCTTACCAAGCGGCCTATAAGAAAATCCACCACCTTTCATATAAAAGGAGATGGCAGTTAGATTCCTAAATTTTGCCTGTGAGCCATAGTTAAGAATGTCTTCCCATCCATGGGGTGCATAAGCGAAACTCAAGCTTATACCTTCATCATTCTTGATACTAAATACCGAAGGATTGTCAAAATTTGGAAACTCAAAGTTCGACGAAGTGGAGTAAGCCACACCAGGAATCGCCGCATCATAAGGCAGACCACCAAAATCAAAACTTCTTATAAGGGAAATAACTACTATAAGGAGCCGCATAAGAATATTATAATGCTACTTCACGAAACCAATCTGCATAAACCCAAATGACGAAAAAAATTTTAACCTTGACTTGAAAAGAAATGGGTTTTATATTTAAAACATGGCTACAATTAGACGGTTGTTCTTTTATGTAGCTTTGATTTTGATTCTCTTACTCTCCACATTACGGATTTTAAGTCTGAGGTTAGCTAACGAGCAAAAAAAATTAACGCTCCTGACTCCCGTAATAGATTCGTGCTACTCGGAACTAGAGCTCACGATGAATGAAGTAGTCAAATCCATTCAAAGGGTACACAGGGACGAACCCGTGAAAGATACATTCCTACTCGGGTATTCCTGGTTTGTTATGAAGAAAGACACATCATTTTATAATGCTGTCTCTGCGCATGATTACGAAAAAGCACTGTATTCAATGAATAAAAAGTCGTCGGACTTTTTTAGGCTCATCAACTACGTTTGGGAGGAAATACAAGGGTTTGAGACCAATGCAGGCTTTACACAAAGATTAAATAGAATCAATGAAATAGAGCTTACAATTGACTCACTCCTTACCGAAGCAAAGAAAACAACCGAGAGAATTAAGCGCTACAGTGGGCTCTACGAGCTTCTTTGGCCCTTCTAACAAAGGCTACATGAAAGCAAGAAAACGACACATCTGGACTTCATGCGATATCACAGTTTCGCACCTTAAAATCCGAAAAAGTTCTCAAAATGCTCAATTACTCGATCCTTCCCTTCTCCCTTTATGCCTATAAAATCAAATCGGACATCTCCATTCCAATCCATCTCCATAAGATAAGCGGCAGCGGTCTTAGATATCCTCTCAATTTTTTGAGGGGTAATACTTTCAAGAGGGTCCATAAAATCACCAGTAAGGCTCCTAACTTCCACGAAAACAAGGGTATTATTTTTCTCCGCTATTATGTCAACTTCCCCGTAACGTTTTCTGAAATTTCTGTCAACAATTTTGTATCCCTTTTTCTTTAAAAAACAGGCTGCCAACTCCTCGGACCGCTGGCCCTTATTCTTGGAAACTCCTCTTCTGAAGATCCGCGGGCGAAACATACCTTGTCCAATCAGGTTTTGATGGCTCATCAGACTCTGTTGAATAGACCAGCTCAAAATCACCGGTATTTTTGATATCGACAAAAACAAACTCTTTAAGTCCACCAGAATAGTATATCCAGTGTTCACGGTTTCTACTTGTCAGTTCGAAAGTTACCCTGTTCCTCTCATCCGGTTGCCCATATTTAATGTAAATCCTGCCTCTGTCCGTCAGTCGACCCGATTTTTCAGGGAGGGAAAAGTTCTCATCAGCATAGCGGCACCTTTTAGTAAACTCAACAAAAAACTCGTTGTAGTCGGTGTCAGGAGTTGGATCGAAACGCTTCCAGAATTTCTTTAGGTAAAGCACCTTCCCATCTTCGGGTAGGGATTGAAACTCGCGTAATTCAGAAGGGGAAGCATAGTAATCAATGAAATAAAAATAACTTATATCCTCAGTTGATATTTCTCCGGAAACGGGTTCTGAAGCCACGTATAAGAAATCTCGCTCTTCTTCAACAGACCTTCCTGTAGCAGGATCAACCACCTGAACCCTTAGAGTATATTTCCCGCCCTTCAGACCCTCGAGGAGGATTCCGTCTCTAATTAAGGGAAATTCAGATCTTTCTCTCACGATAGGATTCGTAGCTCTTAAAAGACTCCCATGTTCGTCAAGGATAAAATACCTTACGAAATATGGAACTGTATCAGCACTTAGGTTATAAAGCTCCATGTAAAAAAACAAGGTATCTCTTCCACCACTGTAAGTGGCAGAGGGATTAGGAATCTGTACATACCCGAAACGCCCGAAGACCGAATCTTCGCCAGGATACATAGAAAGCAAAAGCTGGAGGTCGGAGCCCTGTAGTATTGTGTCTTTTTCCAGAGAACGGACCTTAAAGACCGCTTTACCAGAGTTCCTTGAATTTAAATCTGATATAGTGAATTTGACGTCATATTCCCCTTGTGCAAGAGAAGCCCAGAATTTGTCAATAGAATAGCTAAGTGGCTTGTCTGTGCGTTGCGTCCACTCGGTAACTATTGGAGAAGTGAGAGACTTCCCATTTATTTCTACCTTTGCCTTAAATTCAAGCCTTCCATCCTTCCTTTTTAAAGAGTTCAGGTTTAAAAGGTAAGAAAACTCAAAAACGGTGATAGAATCAGATCTTAAAAACCTTGAATAATCAACGACAAACTCGACCTTACCTTCGCTCTTTAATCCGTGAGTGAAGTGAGCGTTCTTAATGTTATCGTCTTCTGAGGATCTCGTAAAAAGAATGGCGAGGAGGATCAACAATTTCATATTCTCCCACCCCCTTTAAATCCATAAAGATAAATGCATAATTTTTCTCATAATAATACCATACCTCGTAAGCTGGCACCTCAAGATCAAAGGGGTGCCGTTCAATTTCGTCCGGTGGACCTAGAACTATATAACAGAGACCCCTATCCGACACCATACCCCTCTTAAAATGGGTGGTGAAATTTTCGTCGGCATATTCAACTTTACTCCAGAAATCCTGCTCAAACTCGTTCAGATCGGTCTCGGGTGTGGGATCTCTTCGCTTCCAGAATCTTTTCCAGTAATCTCTGAGGCTATCGGGGTTTTCTTTATATAACTTAAATGAATCAAGCTCTGAAGAGGGCACAAAGTAAGATAAAACCTGCAATATCTCGTTGAATTCCCCGGAGGTAAGATCCAGTGGAAGGCTGAACAGAACTAGCTCGGTTTCTCGAATCTCGTTCATGGAAGTTAAAACTACCTTGTATGAACCCGAGTTAATATTTTCTAAATTTAACTCAATGTAATTATCGCCTCTTCGTAAAATGCCATTTTCCTTGACCAGCGGCTTTATTGCAACAAGTTCGAGCTTAAAGGGAATAGAATCTAAAACACTCTTAACATAAAATACTGCCTTTGGAGAACGGACGTAACGTGGTGCTGGCCTTTTCTCTCCCACAGCGAGGGCAGTAGAGTCCAAAAGAATAGGGTCCGATATGTTAACCGGCGGACTTATCTTCTTCTCAAGACTTGCGAGCAATCTACCTTCCTTATCCTTCAAACGACACCTTACTTTATATTGTTTAGCAGGGCCCACCTTAAAGGTATAAAACCTTTGATACCAGGAAATTTCTTTTGTTTCCCTGTAAGTTGAAGTAATTAACTCAAAATTCCAGTAATTGCCGTAAAGTAGAGCATTCCTGTCTCCAAATACCTCCATCTGAAGTTCAACGGTGCTTCTATAGTGTTCATCTTCTTTGAAAAATACCAGATTTTGCCTGTTGAAATTTACATACACTAAGAACTCGACCGAATCACTCCCCTCCTCCGGTAGAGTATAAACTAAAATATCATCCTTCCGAGAAGTATATACCCCGAGTAGCAAAAGCAGAATAAGTCTCATCCTTTTTCAATCTTTCCCTTGATGTCCATCAACATCTTTTGCCAACGACTACCTCCTTCCCCAATATTATGGTGACAGGACTGCCTATTCAAATTTGCTCCACACACGGGACATAATCCCTTACAGTCTTCCCTGCATAAAGGTTTCATTGGAACCGATAAAATAAGGCTATCCCGGATAAGGGGCACTGTATCTATTTCGTCGATCGGGGCAAATATAGCATATACGTCTTCATCAGTCAAGTACTTTTCCGCTTCTTCATCACGACCAGGCTTAACAAAATAACTATCATCGGTTACAAAAGACTCCTCATAATCTTCAAGGCACCTGGAACATCTCATTATCAATATGAAGTTCGTCTCTATCGAAATCTTTACCTTATTTCCTCTTTTCTCTGCCGTTGTGTGCGCATCAAGAAAATCTTTTAAAACAAACTCCAGCCCCTCGATGTCCAGTGTAGCAGCATCGAGCTTTTCGAAGTACTCAGTTTTTCCATCTTTTAGGTTTAAAAGATCTATCTTCATTTAAACTCACCTTCTATAACTGCCACGCATTTCGGACATAGAGAAGGATGCCTTTCATCTTTACCCGTCTCATCGTGCCAGTTCCAACATCTCTGACACTTCTGCCCGGTGGCGTGGCTTACGTTTATTTCCATATTATCAAATGTTTCCCTCACACCCTGCGCTCTATCCTCGCTTAAGACTACTTGGGAAACGATAAAAAGCTCCGGGAGATACTGCCGATACTTATGCAAGACAGAAGACACTTCAGCGTCCTCGGTTTTTATCGAGACCCTCGCCTCAAGCCGATCATTAAGGATCTTTTCATCTTTTCTTGCCCTCTCAATTACGAGAAGAACGTTCTCTCTAACGTTCATGAGTAACTCAAAATCTCGTTTTATCGATGCATTTTCATGCAAAGGGTTTAATTCGGGCCAACTGGAAAGAAACACGCTCTCTTCCTTTTCGCCAGGGAGATATTCCCACGCCTCCTCCGTTGTAAAAGGAATTAAAGGGTGGAGAACCACAAGTAATTCCCTCAGAATGTCATAAATGGCATTTTGAGAAGACCTTCTCCCCTGAGACTCCTTCCCCCAAGTATACAATCTGTCCTTAAGGGCATCGAGATAGAAAGCAGAGAGATCCACTACAATAAAATTGAAGAGTAGGTGGAAAACCTTGTAAAAATAAAAGTGTTCGTAAGCATCATTTACATCTTTCTTAACATCATTCCACCTTGAAAGGATATATTTTTCGATGGGAAACAGATCCTCATATGGCAACCTTTTCTCGCTACTCCAGTCGTAGAGATTCCCGAGCATAAATCTAATGGTATTCCTGATCTTCCGGTAAGAATCCACAAGCCTTGTCAATATCTCTCCGCCAAGTCTTATATCATCGGTATAATCGCTTGACGCAACCCAAAGCCTCAATATGTCTGCACCATACTTTGTAACAACCTCTTGAGAAGAGATAAAGTTTCCAAGGCTTTTGTGCATCGCTTTCCCCTCTTCATCGACTACCCATCCGTGGGTAATAACCGTTTTAAATGGTGCAGATCTCTTGTAAGCGGTTCCCAACATCAACGAAGCATTGAACCATCCTCTATGTTGGTCCGAACCTTCAAGATACACATCTGCTGGCCAAGGCAAATTTCGTTTTTCTGAAACCACAATGTAAGAAATTCCGGAGTCGAACCATACATCAAGGATGTCAAACTCCTTTTCGAAATCCTGATTTCCACAGGACTCGCAACGGTATTCTTTATCAAGAAAGTCTGTAATATCTCTCTCGAGCCAGGCATCCCTTATTCCATCCTGAACATAATTTGCAAGCTTTTCTATAACATCCGGATTTAAAAAGGCTTTTCCGCAGTTCTTACATCGGATAGCCGGTATGTAGACGCCCCAATTCCTCTGCCTCGATATTACCCAATCGGGCCGCTCTTTCACAGAAGCATAAATTCTGGCTTCGCCTTCCTCAGGATGCCACCTTGCTTCCGAAATCTCGTTAAGGGCAGCCTCTCTGAGACTGTCATGATCCACATTCAAGAACCACTGGTGTGTGGCTCTAAAAATCAGTGGGCCTTTACAGCGCCAGCAATGGGGATAGCTATGGACAATTTTAGAAAGTTTAACAAATCCCCCACTTTCCTTAAGAACCTCAATAACCTTTTGCGACGCCTCGCCCGTGTCAAGACCCTCAAACATAGGAACTTCGGATGTGAACCTGCCATTTTCGTCAACCGGAGATATGATAGGAAGGCCGTTCTCTATGCCTACTTCAAAGTCTTCTTTACCATGCCCAGGAGCTATGTGAACGATACCAGTGCCGTCTTCAACCGTAACAAAATTCCCCGTAACTACGACTGAAATTCGGTCAAAGAAGGGATGACGGAACTTGAGTCCACTAAGCTCCCTCCCATTGTAAGTCTTAACAACTTTGAAATCATCCTGAAAGAGATCCTTGTTTGCTTCCAGCCTTTCCTTAGCAAGCAAGTATCTTTTACCATCGGACTCGACCACCACATACTCAAGATCTGGATGGACTGCCAGGGCCACGTTAGATATTATAGTCCATGGGGTAGTTGTCCAGACCAGTGGGTAATAATCGGTTTCAATAGGCTCAAAGGTAAACCATAAAGAGGGAGACTCTTTATCTTTATACTCAATTTCAGCCATGGCAAGCGTAGTTTTACACCGCGGGCACCAGTGCACTGGAAGATAACTTCTATATATGTACCCTCTACGGACAAGTTCGGCAAGGACCCTAAGTTCTTGTGCCTCATAAGCCGTATCCATCGTTAGGTACGGAGCGTCCCAGTCGCCGTGAACCCCGAGTCTCACAAACTCATCCCTCTGGACTTGAATCCACTTTTCAGCAAAATTCCTGCAATCCTCTCTTAATTTCCGTCTCGTATCGAGATCCTGCATCTTCGGAGAATCCGTTAAGAGCTGTCGATATTGGGGATGATTTTTGATTACTTCCAACTCAATCGGCATCCCGTGATTATCCCACCCAGGAATATAAGGTGCATAATATCCCTTTAGGCTCTTGTACTTAATGAGGATATCCTTTAAAACTTTATTTAACGCGGTACCAACGTGAATATGACCATTGGAATATGGGGGGCCATCGTGGAGGATAAAGACTTTCCCACTCTTCCTCCTCGATTTCAGGTTCTTCTCATAGATACGCCTCTCCTTCCACCACTGTAAGCGTAAAGGTTCCTTTTTAGTAAGCTCCGCTTTCATGGAGAACTCAGTTTGAGGCAGATTTACCGTATTTCTATAATCTTCCATGTACCCTCCAACAGTATCAGAGGATAAGTATAATTCAGGAGTAAGGCTAAATCAAAGGGAACTTCTTACTTTATCACCACTCCTTTGTACACACCAGCCTCTTTCCCATCAAGATGCACCGTAACGAAATAGACTCCGGATGATAAGTCTCTAAAGCTAACTCTAATCTCACCATTTCCTGCTATTCTGAGATTTTCAACTTTCACCCTTCTGCCCATAGCATTGTAAACGGAAAGTCTAACATTCGCACCATCTCTTGCGCCAGCGAACTTCAGGACAAAATTAGAACCACTCCAGTTCCCCGTTAATCTCAGAGGCATCTCCAGCTCAGAAACCGAAACAGCGATGGATGACAAGGTTGCAAAGTAATTAATATCCCTCACAAAGGTTGCGTACGGAGTGTTTTGAGGCCACCAGCCCACAATCTTAGAGCCGTCAGTAATCTTTACAAAAAATTTCGGATTAAACGTACTATAGTCTCCTGATAGATTCAGATAGTAGGCTTGCCCTCCACCATCGAGCCCTATAGGAATCGCAACTTCACTATACTTCGTATTCCCATCAACACTGTAGCCCTGTGGAAGGCTTAAAGTCTGCATACTGCCGGTACCCGTTGAGGTATAAGGCCTGAAGTATGAAAGTCTCGTTGAACCATCTCTAAAAGTAAGCTCTCCCTCGTTACTACTAGCGTCAGGGAAAACACCATCTCCGTTATCATCGATGACAACGGTTATATAGTCATTATTTTGGATAGTGGAGTCACCAATTATCTTAAATCCAAGGAATAGGGTATCACGTAAAATGTGAGCCTTCATATAAGTATTTCTTATGGTTCTGTGGGCATCACCATTAGCCCCAAGGAAGTTGCTAATATCTAACCACTCTGCTCCGTAATATTCGTCTTCACTAATTACTCCATCAACGATATGATCGATAATATAATTCCCGCCTTCTGCCCTAGTTACATCGTAGTTCCTAACAACATTTTTCACATAATAGTTCCCAGAGAGTGTATCGTCAGTTGGAACATCATCGACAGGTGTTAAACTTATGATATATGCATATTCACAGTCATTAAGGGCAGGTTGGAAAGAAAAGTTAACGGTGTCAGCATGGTTGGTATCGACGACTATCGAGGTAGCTGAACTATCGTAAACCAAATTGGAAGCCTCGTCGTAAACCTTAAAATTCAAACCGACATTCATTTGTGAATAACCGTTGTTATACAGGCTGACCGCAAACTCACCGGTGGCACCCAACGTATCAGCTCTTGGAATTGTAGTACCCGTAAGTTTCAAATTATCGTAGGCAGATACCATTAAATCCGCATAAGCCGTATCCTTAGGGGCTAAAATATTTAGGACTCCAACATAAGTAGTTATCATAGGATTCCCGTAATCCTTAGAATCAGGTGTAGAGTAATTATGAAAATCCACTTTATTAGTCGTGCCAGGCCATGGATCACCTCCATCTCCTCTATTTGAACCATGTTCAAGGTCCCATCTACCATCGGCCTGTTCCAAAGCAACTCTATAATGATACATATAATCCTGTCCTGGGTACCACTCATTATTATTGCTTGGTCTTCCATCATCGATATGATATATGAGAATTCCTTCCCCAGGAAGCGCTCTGTCAAACTTCTTTAGTCTTCTGTTTTCAACTATAAAACATCTGTTCCCACCAGTACCATTTGTCCATAGCCTGTAAACAACAGAAGAGTCCTCAACAGCTGGAATAGGCTGCATAATACGACTTGAAGTTACAGTATCTACATTTAAAAACCCGAGTCTCATCTTACACCAAGCACTCATATGGGCAGGTATATTTCCAGAACCGTTCCAGGAACCAGCCGCCATTAAGCACCAGTTCCCTAAGCCTTCAGAGGTATAATCTGTATCATAAAGGTCCGGTAGTCCAAGGGGCCTATGCCCAAGTTCGTGAGTAATGACACCACAGCCTGCATCTTCAGGAACAGTAGTATAGTAGGAGGCCTGTACACCATCAACAATAAGCGTAACTGGAATGGACCAGGCGTGAGACCATATATGATTGAGATTCCCAGTAGACTCGGCACCCGGTCCTGCGTGAACGACAACCAGAGCGTCAATAACGCCATCATTATTTAAATCACATTGAGAGAAATCGATATAAGGATCTGCAGCCAAAACAGCATCATATACCATCCTCTGAGCGTTCTGAGGCCAGGAACCCATTCCATAATTGTTATTGGTATAATAGGTATACTGTTGGGGCAACCTCACCCATACAGGGGTAACCACAAATTGCATATCAAGAAGACCATAAGAAACCTCAGTGAAGTAATCTCGGGCGCTTCCTGTAGGATATACCCCTATACTATTTGTCACAGAATCGTAATGAATGGGAGGTGTAGTTCCGACATTATCTGAGAAGTCACATAGGATTACTACGGCTCTTTTTACAGTTTTCCCCTTTGTGACCTTGGCATTTTGAATTTCTTCAAAAGTTTTATTCATCAAATCTTCCGATGGAGTATCCATACCTCTTGCTCTCGCGTCCTCTGTAATAGAGAGATATCTCTCCCAGCTTCCCTCTCTTTTCATTTTTTCCACCACATCAGGATGGGGGGGCATTAACAGCAATGCCATCAATATCAAATTCATCTTAAATCCCTCCTTTCAATATCCTAAATTTTATACCAATTTAGAAGGAATACAAATCTATTTAAAAACGCTAAACAGTTCCCATCCCGAGCTACAAAATGCCCAGTTCTCTCTTCAGGTAAAAACCTGTGAAAGAATGGTTGTTACTGGCAACTTCTTCCGGTGTACCCTCTGCAACGATCGCTCCACCTTTTTCACCCGCCTCTGGTCCAAGATCTATAATCCAATCCGCATTCTTAATAACATCGAGGTTATGTTCTATAACAAGAACGGTATTTCCCAGATCTACTAATTTCTGTAGAACGTTAACGAGTTTTTTTACATCATCGAAGTGAAGACCTGTAGTTGGCTCATCAAGAATATACAAAGTCTTACCTGTGGCAACTTTTGAAAGTTCTTTTGCAAGTTTGATACGCTGCGCCTCTCCACCTGAGAGAGTTGTCGCGGGTTGCCCAAGTTTTATGTATCCAAGGCCAACATCCTTTAGTAAGTTAAGCTTCCTTTCGATCGAAGGAATATCTTTAAATAGCTCGTGGGCTTCATCCACGGACATGCTAAGCACATCTGCAATACTTTTATCTTTATACTTAACCTCAAGGGTTTCCTCGTTATAGCGCTTACCACCACAAACTTCACAGGGTACATAAACGTCCGGCAAAAATTGCATCTCTACCTTGGTAAATCCCTCACCACTACAAGCTTCACAGCGGCCGCCCTTTATGTTAAAAGAAAAACGGCCTGGGGTATAGCCCCGTTTCCTTGCCTCTTTCAGAGTCGAATAAAACTCTCGTATGGGAGTAAATGATGAGGTATACGTAGCTGGATTGGACCTTGGCGTCCTCCCGATAGGGCTCTGATCAATATTAACGACTTTGTCAATGTAGTCAAGACCTTCAATGCGATCAAAGATGCCAGGCGTTTCACGTGTACCGTAAAAATGTCTCATCAACGCAACATGAAGGGTGTCTTGCACCAAAGAAGATTTACCGGACCCCGAAACACCCGTGACGCACACAAAAAGCCCAAGTGGTATCTTAAAATCAATCCCTTTCAAATTATTGTGTCTAGCTCCACGTATAACCAGAAATTTCTCCATTGGCTTTCGTCTTTTCTTCGGACTTGGAACAGATTTTAAACCCGATAGATATTGGCCTGTTAAAGATCTCTTACTTTTTAGTAATTCTGGATATGTACCACTGAAAACTACCCTGCCTCCAGCCTCCCCTGCCCCTGGGCCAAGGTCTACAACCCAATCCGCTTCTTCAATAGTTTCCTTATCATGTTCCACAACGATTACGGTATTACCGAGATCCCTTAGTTTCTTGATTGTGTCTATAAGTCTATCAATGTCCCTCGGATGCAAACCAATAGATGGCTCATCGAGGACATAGAGAACTCCTGTAAGCCTTGAACCTATCTGAGTTGCGAGGCGAACTCTCTGATTTTCTCCTGCCGATAAGGTATCGGTACCTCGGTCAAGGGTTATATATCCGAGGCCAACGTCCTTTAAAAATGTAAGCCTTGAGGCAATTTCCTTGATGATTTGTCTTCCAATCACTTCCGCCTTACCTTGTAGCTTTAAGGCTTTAAACCAGACAAGGGCTTCGTCAATGCTCAATGTTACAACGTCCCAAATAGACTTATCCGCAATTCTTACAAAGAGAGATTCTTTTCTCAACCTGGAACCACCGCACATAGGACATGTTTTTTTTACCATATACCTTTCAATCTCCTCTTTTACCCAATCAGAATCGGTTTCATGATATCTCCGCCAAAGGTATGGAATCACACCTTCAAAATAGTAATAATCTTGCTCCATCTGGTCCTGCCTATAATAGCTTGCTCCCGGATCTTCGGTGCCATACAATACGAGGTTCTTAAAACTTTGAGGCAATTCTGACCAAGGGGTGTCGAGGTCGACTCGCTTTTCTTGGCTCAATCTCTTAAGTTTTTCTCCGAGAAAGGGGTTGGGCTCCCCCCATGGTTTTATTGCACCTTCCATTATAGAAAGCTCTTCAGAATTAACAATTTTATAAGGGTCAATTTCCAATTTTACACCAAGCCCGGTACATTCGGGGCAGGCTCCGTAAGGAGAGTTAAAAGAAAACATCCTCGGTTCGAGTTCCTCAACAGAATAATCACAGACGGGACACATCAATTTTTCTGAGTATACAACTTCTCTCTCTTGACCCTCAATATATATTTTTACAAGGCCTCCAGCCTCTCGCATTGCTGTTTCAACGGATTCAGCAATCCTGCTTTTATTATCCTCAGAAACTTTTACCCTGTCTATTACAAGATCAATAACATGATTTTTATATTTTTCAAGCCTTGGAGGATCCTCAAGCTCAAAGGTCTCACCATCAACCACTACCCTGAGAAAACCCTTTTTGAGTAACGCCTCAAATAAATCTCTATACTCACCCTTTCTACCTCGAACAACAGGTGCAAATATCTGAACAAACTCCCCTTCAGGCAAGCTCAAAACTTCCTGGACTATCTCATCGAGACTCTTCTTTCCAAGGGGTAAATTATGATGTATGCAATAAGGAGTACCTACACGGGCATAAAAAAGCCTGAGGTAATCATAAATCTCGGTAACGGTTCCTACCGTCGACCTCGGGTTCCATCCCCCTTTCCTCTGCTCGATAGAAATGGCTGGAGAAAGCCCCTCAATAAAATCAACGTCTGGCTTCTCCATAAGACCGAGAAACTGTCTTGCGTATGACGATAGCGATTCTACGTACCTTCTCTGGCCTTCTGCGTAAATTGTATCAAAGGCAAGAGAGGATTTCCCAGACCCAGAGACACCTGTTATAACTACAAAGCTGTTCTTCGGAATCTCGACACTGACATTTTTTAAATTGTGTACCCTTGCGCCTTTTATCTTTATTTTTTCATTATTCATGCTCACCCTATAATAAGCCCTAACCGTCGAATTTGCAAGGCTTTGAAGATGCTAAAGCCTCTCACGCCGATGGGCTAATTTCAGGAAAGCTATATACTGATTACGAGGACATAGTTGCCTTTTCTCTTTCTCCTTGAACCGGTGCTAACTCTTTCATACATACGGCTGTTATAATAATTCGCCTCTCCATCATACCCAAATCCTGGTTTCTCTGAGAATCAGGAGTCACTTCCCCATGGATACAAATATCACCAAACCCTGCTTGCCTAAGTAGCTCACTCAACGCCTCACGAGTATACAATCGCTCAGCATAAAATTGGTCTCTAATAATCCCATTACCTATATGGGCAATTATTTCACGAGAGATTAAGCGCTGTCTGTCTTTCGAAAGGGTACGTTCTCTCAAAACATAATGTCTATTGCCAATCCACTCCCAGCTCCTCTTCTCGAAATGTTCCCTCAAATATTCACCATCTGCAACATCAATGAGAAGTCTACCCATTGGTTTCAGGACCCTGGAAACCTCTTTAAGCACTTCCATATCATCCTGAATGTCTTCAAAATAGCCGAAACTGTTACCCAGAATCAAAACCACATCAAATGTATTTGCAGTATAGTGTAGTTCTCTGGCATCACCTTCTCTAAACCTAACTTCAAGGCCCTCTTTTTTCGCCTGGGCGCGCGCCTTTTCTACGAGGTAACGGGAACGATCTAACCCCTCTACTTTAAGAAACCCTCGCCTTGCAAGCTCGAGGGAATGCCGCCCCTGACCGCAACAGAGATCTAAAATTCTTTCATCCGGTGAAAGCTTTAGTATCTCTATGAACAAGTCTAACTCATGATTAGTAATATGCTGGTCGTTAACTACATCACCGTCGGTCTTTAGGTAAAAAGCATTAAATATGCGTCGCCACCAATCTGGAGGGACATATTCTTCAAGGCTTGAAACCGCACCCAATGTTCTATTCCGGTGTCTTCTCTTTTTCCCTCTACGTGAAGAGTTTTTCTTAATCTTTCCTCTTTTCATCATATTCCTCCGGTTTCTTGGGTTTCACTCCTCTTTAAATTTCGCGCAAAAGCACCAAATGATATGCCTTTGGGAGAGAAATTAACATAAAAAAGAATGTTTTATAATCTAATAAATATTTTCCCATAAATTGCTTGGGCATGAGCACCCCTCCTGCCCAAATAAATTAAATGCTCCAATTGAAATGGCTATAGATGAACGCTTATACACAGGAGCATCCAAATTTGCTACTAATACCTCTCTATAAATGCCCTTCAAAACACCCTCCAAAAACTTGTTAAAGTGTATTAAATATATATCAAAGTCAATAAATTTTGTAAAGGACTACTTCGATCCCTGAATTATCTAAGCCGAGCGTCATCCGTTAAAGACCCTTCGGGTTGACAGCGATACTTTAATTCAGGACATTCTTAACAACTCCAAAAATTTATCGAAAGGAAAAATAAAACCAATAACCTGCCGACTAAATCGGTACTTTACCTCTCTACATTATTTACAACCTTGTACAACCACCCGTTACTATGACAAAATATACACCAGCTTTTAGATTATCACCTATTGACTCTACTCTTGTGGAGATCTTTATTGGGAAAATCCTCTGAAAAGGCTGCATACCAGAGAGTGGATGAAACAACTATTTAATAAATCTTTCGTCATCCTTTGAATCTTTTAATTTTTTCAAGTTTTTTTTGAGCCAGCCCCTTTTAACTACGCCGGCACTATCAAATTCTGGTACGAAAGGTTTTATATCAAGAAGAGGAGTCCCGTTTACAATATCAATATCTTTTACATACAGTTTATTTCCCTCTATTTTTGTAAGTCTTACAATAGATATTCCAATTGGGTTGGGACGGGCAGGAGCTCTGGTTGCAAATAAACCGTGAGGCCTATCATCCATGAAAGGGACAACCTCAAGCGAGTATGTTTTAGATAAGTGGAAGTGATATATCAGGATAATGTGGGAAAATTGGTTCAAGTCTTTTAAGCCTTTCTCGTATTCGGGAAAAACTTCAATGGTTCCCTCTATGCCTCTTGCAGCATGTGGCTGTATCGGGGTTCCCTTTGGTTCTTTAAATGGAGAATAAATAATTCCTATCGGTTTGTAAATTATTTCCATTTGCATAATTATACTATTTTACTGTTGATTTATTTCCGATATTATTTTCTCTGCCTATTTCCTTATTACCTGGCGGACTTGAATAAAAAGCCACTGCTCTTTACTTTCTTTTATACTGGCACCTATAGATAATATACACCCTTTACCTTTTTCCCTTAATAAAGTATTTTAATCTTTCCTTCTTTAAGGGATTTTACAATGTCAACTTTTTTCTATCTTCTCTTTTTTCTCTTAGATTCTCGTATCTTCCGCCGTCCTATGTAGTTACAGTACTTGCCCATATTTTCCTTCAGGTATTGTTCCTTCAAATTCCGCGTATTCAATGTGATAGTCTTCTATATGGGCAGCAAGAC
>DCDE01000039.1 GCA_002316275.1 Caldifarciminota bacterium UBA1063 | reverse complement strand
TTTTCATTTATTAGTTTTTGGTCCATCAAAAATGAAATTGCATCGGAAAGAGCGACAAATCCCCCATTTATGGAGGCAGTTCTAGTACCTCCATCAGCTTGCAGTACGTCGCAATCAATTATTATTGTGAAATCTCCTAACTTTGAAAGGTCCACCACGCCCCTTAAACTTCTTCCGATGATTCTCGAGATTTCGATTGCTCTAGAATCTGGTTTACCGATCCTTGATTCCCTTTGTTTTCTTTCCTGAGTGGACCTAGGTAACATGCCATACTCGGCTGTTATCCATCCTTGCCCCGTTCCCTGCAGCCAGGCAGGTGCCTTGTTTTGAACCGATGCAGTGCAAAGGACTATCGTGTTCCCCATTTCAATGAGGCAAGAGCCTTCAGGATTTTTTAAATAATTTCTTGTAAATTTAATAGGCCTCAGCTCCAGTGGCTCTTTCATAATTTACATCCTTTCCGGGGCTTGGACCCCGAGAAGATTTAGTCCATTTTTAACAACACTTTTTACGCCAAAAGATAAGAGTAGGCGGGCATTGCTTCTCTCCTTGTCCTCTGTTACTATTCTCACTTTTTGATAGTAGCTATGGTAGAGTTCAGCCAGTTCCAGGAGGTAACGTGCGAGAAGATGGGGTTCAAGAGTCCGAGAAACGCTTTGAAGGGTATCGGGGAAGAGCATAATCTTCCTCATAAGACTCCGTTCTTCAGGCTCCGTGAGAAGGCTCCCTTTACCGCCTTCGGGAGAATATCCTTTCTCTTTAGCGAAGTCAAGAAGGCTGGCGATCCTTGCGTGGCTATACTGGATGTAGTAAACGGGGTTTTGAACACCTATGGTTTTGGCAAGTGCCAGATCGAAGTCTAGGTGTGAATTTACAGTACGGGTGAGAAAGAAGAAGCGAGCCGCATCCGATCCGACTTCCTCAATAAGGTCATCCATGGAATAAATTTCTCCCTTCCTTTTTGACATTTTAACCTTTTCGTGGTCTCTAATGAGATTTACTTGCTGTGCTACAAGAACCTTGAAATTTTCAGTATCAAAACCAAGAGCCTCTAAGCCTGCTTTCATGCGTGGTATATAACCGTGATGGTCAGGTCCCCAAATGTCTACCAGAACATTATATTTTCGGTCCATTTTGTAAAGGTGGTAGGCGAGGTCAAAGAAAAAATAGGTTGGTTCTCCGTTACTCCTTATAAGAACCCGATCCTTATCGTCACCAAAAACAGTGGACTTAAAGAGCAGAGCACCATTTTCTTCTTTGTAAAGGAGGCCGTGAGATTCAAGCGTTTTCTTTGTTTTTTCGGGGTACTCAGATTTTCTAATCCAGCTTTCGAAAACAAAATTGTCGAACTTTACTCTGTACCTTTCTAAGGTGCTTTTCTGCCACTGGTGTATATAATCTACTGCAAATTGCCCTGGGTCGCCGTTAAAGTTGTCTTCAATTATTTTTTTTGCGATATCATATACATACTCGCCCTGATAACCATCTTCAGGAAAATCTGACTTTAAGCCCTGGAGTTCCATTATTCGAGCTTCAACAGAGCGTCTAAGTTTTTCAATTTGAGTACCTGCATCGTTTACATAGAATTCAGACTCAACAAAAAATCCGCAGAAATTCATAATTTTTTTAAGTGAATCCCCAACTGCCGCAGCCCTCGCATTCACGATCACGAGTGGGCCAGTAGGATTTGCAGAAACAAACTCTAAGTTTACTTTTGTCCCTTTTCCTAAGTTGCTTTTCCCAAAGTCTTCTGGGCTTGCTAAAATCTCTCCAAGTATCTCATTGAGACTCCGTAAAGAGACCCTAAAATTTAAGAACCCTTTCTTTATGCTGATATTTTCGAGAGCGGTGAACTCTCTGAGATCAGATGCGATTTCTTCACCAATTTCTGAGGGGTCCTTTTTCAATTCCTTAGCCAATTTAAAGGGGAGGTTTGTTGTATAATCCCCGAATGATTCATCCTTCGACTCTTCAAGAAAAAAATCTACTCTGATTCCGTATTTTTTCCCTAGGATATTGGTTAATTCTTCTTCAATCCTCTCTCTCAAAAGTCTCATGATAGCTCCATCGTGGTACATCGTTCCATAGTTCTTCTAACCTATAGAATTCTCTAGCTTCTCTTAACATTATATGGATAATAACTTCGTTGTAATCGAGGAGGACCCATCTGGCACCACTTCTTGTACCCTCCACGTGATGTAAAGTGATTTTCTCATTTGCGAGTTCTTCCTCCAGGTGTCTTCGGAGAGCGTTCATATGTTCTGCAGAGTTTGCAGTTGCTAAGACAAAAAAATCTGCAATCTGTGGCAAATATTTCCTGATTTCAAGGATTTTTATATCTTCGGCTTTCTTATTATATAGGGCCTCACAGGCCTTTTCTACGATGGACCCAAACTCAAACTCATTCTCCATATCCCCCCCTCGCAGTCTCTAAAAAGTTTTCTGCATATCTTAGAGACTCATCTGTAATTTTCTCACCCGATAGCATTCTTGCGAGCTCCGAAATTCGTTCTTCCCTACTTAACTCTCTTATATTTATTGTCGTTTTATTCTTTCTAATGTGTTTTTCGACGACGAAATGCCTATCTGCAAACACAGCTATCTGTGGAAGGTGTGTTATAACTATTACCTGTCGGCGTTTACTTATGTCTTTCATTTTTCTCCCAACCTTTTCCGCTACTTTTCCACCTATACCTGTGTCGGCTTCGTCAAACACAAGGGTTGGGACATCATCAACTTCTGCCAGTACTCTCTTTATAGCGAGCATAATTCGGGAGAGTTCTCCCCCTGAGGCGACCTTATTCAATGGTCTCGGAGGTTCTCCCGGGTTGGTGGATATAAAAAATTCTATCATGTCCTGCCCCAGGGGCCCCAATTCGGGGGCTTCGGATATAGAAATAATGAATTCAGTACTTTCCATCCCGAGGTCTTTTAGTTCCTCCTGAATCGATTTTTCCAGTTTGGGTTTCGCTTCCATCCTCCTCGTGCGAAGAAGTTGAACCTGTTTATTCGCTTTTTCCTCTATTTCAGTGATCATACTTTGAAGCCCAACGATTTCCTCTTTATAGTTTTCAATCATATTGAGCTCTCTCTTCAAGAGCTCCTTTTCAATAATGAGCTCTTCTATTGTTTTCTTGTACTTGTTTTTGAGGGCTTTTAGAAATGCAAGTCTATTTCTAAGCTCTTCAAGTTCATCGGTGTTCAAAGCCAGGTTGTTTCGGTATTCTATAAGAATTCTCCATATTTCTTCGATTTTTTCGGGTAATTCTACGAGAGATTGTAAAGGTTCCTTCAGGCGCGGATCGATACTCGTGAGTTCATGAAGATGGTTTATTATTCTATAAATTTTCTCGTATGCCGAATCTTCAGACTCGTAGAGATCATATATGGAAGAAGATGTTAAAGACTGGAGTTTTTCAACATTTGACAAGATATTTATTTTATCTTCCAGTTCCCTTTCTTCACCTTCTTTTAGATTTGCCTTTTCCAGCTCCTCCAGTTTGAACCTGTAAAATTCTTCCTTTTCTCGAGCTTCCCTTTCTTTTTTTATGGTATCCTCTAGTTTCTGCCGTGCTTTAAGTAATTCTGTGTAGAGTTTTTGCATTGTTTCTCTTTCTTCGCTAATGCATGCAAAACCGTCAACGAAATCGATGTGGCTTTCTGTGTTTAGAAGTCTTTGATGCTGGTGTTGGCCGTGTAGGTCAATGAGGTATTCTGTAATTTCTTTCAGGAAATTCTGTGGAACAGGCACCATATTGATGTATATCTTTGATTTTCGAGATATGGGATTTAAAACCCTCCTAATTATCATTTCATCATCGGTTTCAAGATTTTTCTCTTCGAGAGCCTTTTTCTCTCTTTCGCCCATATTAAAGACCAGTGTGATTTCAGCCTCTTCATTACCCATAAGATCCCAGTCAATCTTTTCCCCAAGGGCGATATTAAATGTTCCTATAATAAGGGATTTACCAGCTCCCGTTTCTCCCGTTATTACATTTAGACCATTGTGAAACTCTACTTCGAGTTTTTCCACAAGCAGATAATTCTTTACGAAGAGACTCTGGAGTGCCATTATCCCCAGGATAATTTATTTTTTAATATCTCAAAATAATCTTGCACACCGGGTGTTTTTACCATCTTAACGTTGGAGTCGTCCCTTGTAAAAAATATGTGATTCCCACTTTTTAGTGGTATAATTTCCTGACCATCAGCAGATAAGATCATATCTTCAGTTCTTGAACTAACAAAAGCTTCAATTCTACTGCGTGCGGGGACTACAACTGGTCTTAGTGATAGTTTATGAGGGCAAATAGGTGTAATTACCAAGGCTTCCATTGTAGGGTAAAGTATAGGTCCCCCTGCTGAGAGGTTATATGCAGTAGAACCTGTAGGAGTGGAAATTAAGAGCCCGTCGCCTCTGAAATCAAAAAGATTTTGTCCGTCTACTTTAACGTTAAGAGAAAGCATTCTTGATGACCCTGTAACATTTATGGTAATATCATTCAGAGCTATTACGGTTCTTCCTTCAACGGTTGCCTTTACAGTTACACGCTCTTCTAATGACCACCTGCCAGAAACAAGGTCTTCGAGGGCTTGCCTAATATTTTCCTGGCCATATATTGTCAAAAATCCGAATGTACCAACATTAACGCCAATAATAGGTTTTGAGTTAAAAACTCTTGCTGTTCTGAGGAAAGTTCCATCTCCACCTATGGTTATTATCACATCAGCCTCATTTTTAATTGCATTTTCGCTTTCAAATTGAACTCTTTCTGGGGATAAAATTTTATCTTTAAGACCATCCCAGATTAAAATATCCGAAGGCTTCAATGTATCTAAAATAATACTCAGGATTCTTTCAATGCCCTCTTTTACAGGATTCCCTGTGATTCCAAAAATCAAGCCTTTTCCCTTTTAGTGGAACGTTTGTACCAGTCGACCACTAAAGATGCAACTATGCCAACGGAGGAATAAGTGCCAATGATTATTCCTATGGTGAGAATAAGGGCAAAGTCAAAGATCGTAGTTCCGCTGGCGAAGATAAGGATGGTAATTAAAGGTATTAAAGTAGTGAGTGAAGTAATTATTGTTCTCGAGAGAGTTTCGTTAACCCCTGAATTAAATATCTCTTCGATTTTTCCAAGGGGAATGGCTTTTCCGAAATTCTTCAGCTTTTCTCTGATTCGGTCTGCAACCACTATGGAATCATTTATCGAATATCCAATTAAAGTTAAGAGGGCCGCCACTATCGGTACAGAAAATTCTCGTCCCAGCATCGTATAAATGCCCAGCGCGATGATAGCGTCATGAAAAAGTGCAATAACCGAAGCGGCCCCAAATCTTAAATCGAATCTAAACCATATGTAAACGAGCATAAGCAGCATACTAATCAGGACAAGGGTTACGGCTTGCATGGTTAGATCTCTTCCAGTGGAAGGTCCCACCATTTCGGTACGCTCTATAGAGATTGTTGAAGCCAACCCTGTTTCTAATGCTTCTTTAATCGCCTCAGCAGTTGTGTTTTCACTGGGGAATCTTAAAATGAACTCACCCCTTTTACCAAATGTTTGCACTTCTGCTTTATATCCGGCGGAGCCAAGCACACTCCTTACTTTTTCGATTTCTGCAGGTGGCTCTGTTTTTATCTGAAGAAGGAGTCCTCCTTTGAAGTCTACACCAAAATTCGGCCCACCCTTTAAAACAAGCCCTATAGCACTGATAATCACGAGTGTTAGAGAAATAGCGTAAAACAACTTTCTATGTCCTATTATGTTTATTCTTACATTTTTTAAAAATTCCATAGAGTCCTGCTCCTTTATATACTGATTTTTTGAGCCCTTTTGACGCCTACAAAGTAGTCGAAAACGATTTTGGCGACGAAGATTGCGGTGAAGAAATTGGATAGAATTCCTATTGTAAGCACTGTACCAAATCCCTTTATAGGTCCCGTTCCAAATCTGAGGAGCACCAGAGCGGCGATGAGGGTAGTAAGGTTAGCGTCAAAAATGGTAATCATTGCTCTTCCAAATCCAGCATCAACAGCCATTTTTGGATTTTTGCCTGCCCTGAGTTCTTCTCTGATCCTTTCGAAAATGAGGACGTTAGCGTCAACCGCCATACCTACGGTTAATATAAGTCCTGCCATACCGGGTAGGGTAAGAGTAGCCTTCAGGGCAACCATTACTGCTAATATAAAAATCAAGTTAAGTATAAGGGCAAGGGTTGCCACAAGCCCTGAAGCTTTGTAATAGATGATCATAAATATTATTACTAATATGAATCCGAAAACAAAGGCTTTCAGACTCTTTTCAACTGCATCCTTACCAAGAGATGCGCCGATCGTTCTTTCTTCAACAATGTGTATAGGGGCTGGTAAAGCACCTGCTCTTAGAACAATTGCAAGCTCTTTAGCTTCATCAATAGTAAAATTACCCCTTATAATGGCGTCTCCTGTTGGAATCCTCTCTTCAATTACTGGGGCAGATTGGACTACTCCATCTAAGACTATCGCAAGTCTTTTTCCGATATTTGAACCCGTTATAAAGGCGAACCTTGTTGCGCCCTTTTTGTCGAAGTGAAGCTCCACAATGGGGCTACCGGCATAAGCGGGATCTTGCCCTTGGAAAATGGTATGATTTGCAGTTTTGATATTTGCGCCCGTGAGCTCCGGTTCCTTCTTTACCAGATAGACTGGTCTTATCCTCCCCTCTTCGCTCGTTTCAGCCTTCCCGAGCAAGAACTCATAGCCTTGGGGTAGTATATTTTGAACTTCAGGGAGGTCTATGATTTTTTTAAAATTTTCCACATCTGACTCTTTCACAGCTAAGCCACCCGAGTATGATACCAGGATATCTTGGAGGTATACCATGGATGTATCGTCCTTCCAGAGGTTTTGTATTGTTTCGTCTACATTTCGTACAGTTTGTTCTAAAATTTGTTGATCTGCAACCAGTCTGAATTCCAGCAGAGCCGTTTTGCCGATAAGTTCCTCAGCACGTTGTCTCTCCAAAACACCTGGAAGTTGAACAATTATTTTTCCTTCTTCTGTTTTTTGTATCATTGGCTCTGCTACGCCCCATTGGTCAATCCTGTTCCTTATTATTTCTAGTGCTCGATCTTCAGCACCTTTCGCCTGATCCTCTGGAATTTTTGATTTATCTACTTCAAGAACCATATACATTCCGCCCTGTAGGTCGAGTCCGAGGCTCAAGGAGCGTTTTTTCAATTTTGAAAGATATTCGGAGGAGAGATTTTGTTTTTCCTCTGCAGTCATTGTGTAAAATCGGAAGGTTGGCCATAAAGTCCAGAGGGAGATCCCTAAGGCAAAGATAACTACCAAACCCCTATAAAGGACGCTTCTCAATGTTCCTCCTTTTCTTATATTTTGTCTGATATTATAAGACTTTTAAAATGTATATTCAATTCCTGAAGAGTTAATATATCCAAGATTCTCTAAAAATCGAAAACTCAGGCTTGGTTTAATGTAATTTCTAAATGATATGCTGGCAAAGTAGGTGTTCGGGTTTTGAGACATTCCGAAGGAAAGAACTACGAAGGGTAGCAAATAGAGGTCCTGAGCTACAGAAAAAATGCGATCACCTTGAGATACCATTAAATCGAAGTATGTTACGCCCCACTCCTCACTAAAAGAGGCAAAAAGCATGGAAGATGTTTCTTTAGAATTCCAGCTATGTTGAAATCCAGTTCCAAATAGAACGCCTTCTGAGTATTTTGAGACAGCAATGTTTAGACTCAATTCCTGCTTTGAAAACTGACAATATTGTTTCTCGCACAGGTTTATGGAGAACCCGAGATCTATTATGCTCTTTTTCCTTGTAGCACCAATGGAATATATCTTTTCATTTATGGATGAATCTCCAACAAAGGACAAGCTTACTGCAACATGTTTGTATCCAAAAGATAAACCATATGTTTTCAACTCAGGAAGGTAAGAGAAGGTGGAACTTGTTAATTCCAGTTTTCTTTCTTCTCCTATAAGGGAAGGAACGTAGAGCACTGTTGAAGGACTGCCATTAAGAGATGAAAGGTTGCATCCTCTCAAATTTGCTGAAAAAGGTATAATTTGGAAGTATAACACAGCGATATACCGGATGAACGTACTTGTCAATCCTTGGTGCCCCCTACTTCTCTCAATTTTCTTAGCTTCTCCTGAACAGGTGATGGAGTATGAATTTTGCAGAATTCGTGAGGTTCGTCCCCAGTTCTAAAAGGTTCTATGTGAGTTTGAGGGCAATTTTGTGTTGATAGTACACCAGATTCGTCACACGTTTCAGCAAATACAATCCCTGAAGGGACGGCGAAATCCTTTACTGGCTGGTCTTTTAAAGTCTCTTTCATGTATTGAGTCCATATCGGGAGGGCTACCCCTGCTCCCGTTGCATTTTTGAAAATCGTTCTGACGGAATCGAACCCCACCCATACTGTTGTGATTAAATCTGGCGTGAATCCAATAAACCACGCATCTCTAAAATCATTTGTGGTACCAGTTTTGCCTGCGGCTGGTCTTGTCCATCCGTAGCTCGTGATTGCAGGAAGTGCAGTACCTTCTGTAAAAACAGATTTCATCAGATTAATCAAGATATATACTGTGGTAGAGTCAAAAATCTGCTGAGACTGAGGCTTGTTCTCTTCAAGCACTATGCCGGCTCTGTTAACTATTTTCTTTATAAAAAATGGTCTTACCCGTTTCCCATAGTTGGCTATGGTGCAGTACGCGGCAGTAAGCTCATAGGGTGAAACTGAAAGAGCACCTAAAGCCACCGAGGGATAAGGAGGTATCGTGGTTGTAAAGCCACAACGTCTGGCGTATGAGGCAACTGCTTCAGGTCCAACCTGTAGTGCCAAGTCTACTGTGGCAAGGTTTCGTGAGAGAGCTAACGCCTTCCGGATTGTAATTTCGCCCATGTATTTCCCGTCAAAGTTTGAAGGTTTCCACTCGTTTTCACTTCCCTCATAAAGTACGATTGGTGCGTCATTAACCTTATCGGTTCCATAATATCCATTATCAAGAGCGGTTAAATAAACGAAAGGTTTAAAAGCGGAACCGGGTTGCCTGAGTGCTTGAGTAACCCTATTAAACTCACTTTCGCTTCTATCCCTCCCTCCAACCAAGGCCAGGATCTCACCCGTATTAGGATCAACTGTTACCAGCGAACCCTGAAGGTAAGGAGTTTCACTATCGGGATTTTCTTTTTTATTCTTGTAATCTTTTTTTGCGGGTTTTAGCTTATAGCTTGACTCAATGTAGTCTAACATTGCTGGTAGGATGGAATCAGCCTTCATCTGGAAATCCATGTCCATTGTAGTGTATATTTTTCCACCTCCTTTGTAAAGGAAATCTTCGCCATATCTTGAAATTACATAGTTTCTCACCATATCCATAAAGTAAGCGCCAATAATTCCCGTTGGTGTTATCGTGGTAGGGGTGATTTTAACTTGAGTATTAAGAGCTTCTTGATATTCTTGTTCTGTGATAAACCCACCGTCTCTCATCAATTTTAGAATAGTTCTTTGCCTTGTAATGGCACTCTCGTAGTTATAAATAGGTGAAAATAGATTTGGAGATTTCGGGACTGCTGCCAGAAGAGTAGCCTCCGCAAGATTTGTCTGTCTTACGTCCTTTCCAAAAAAGTATTTACTTGCCGTTTGAATTCCATATATCCCATTACCAAAATATATAATATTTAGGTACCTTTCTAAAATTTCCTGTTTTGAAAAGGTTCTCTCAATCTTTATCGCAAGGATCATCTCTTTGATCTTTCTAATTAGTGCCTTTTGTGGTGTTAGAAACATGTTTCTTGCCAGTTGTTGTGTAATAGTAGATGCTCCTTGAGCAGGACGGAGGGTTACTACATCAACGGCGATGGATTTGATAAGCCTTACTACATCAATTCCGTTGTGTTCAAAAAACCTTTTGTCTTCCACAGCAATAAAAGCATTAATTACATTACGAGGAATTTCGGAAAAACGTATTGCTTCGCGTTTCTGCAAATAAAAAGTATACACAAGTTCTCCGTTCCTATCGTAGACTTCTGTTGAGAGGCTGGGCTCAAACTTCTCAATGACGTATGCTGAAGGTGTCGTAGCCCAGAATATTATGAGTAATACAAGCCCTATTATCAGTCCTATACCGAAAATTTTTAAACTTAAAAACAATGACTTTTTTAATATATCAGGAAGCGTCATTGTTGAAATTTTATAGCCAAGCGTAAACATACTCAAATAGACAGAATCTATAAGTTTGTGTGCATTTCTCACCCAATGGCTTAATCATCAATTCAATAGGTTTTGATTATCTAAGGGTTATAAGAAATTTGACATTACACCTTATTCACATTACTATTTTGAAACTTACAAACAGATAATAACTTCACCCTTGACAGTCCAGAGGGTGATGGGTATAATATAAAGACTTTCACAGATTGCTCTTTGAAAACTAAGTGGTTGAGGTAGGTGGCTAAGATACTAAGGGCACCTGGTGGATGCCTTGGTACCAGGAGGCGATGAAGGGCGTGGCAAGCTGCGATAAGCCCGGGGGAGGTGCAAGCAACCTTTGATCCCGGGACGCCCGAATGGGGTAACCCGGCACCTTTAATAGGGTGTCATTCTGCCGTAAGGCGGAAGGCGAACCCGGGGAACTGAAACATCTCAGTACCCGGAGGAGAAGAAAGCAAAAGCGATTTCCTGAGTAGCGGCGAGCGAAAGGGGATCAGCCTAAACCGCTTCTGCGCCAAGCCTGTGGGCGTTGCAGAAACGGGGTTGTGGGACATACTTAGGTTCCGCCACAGAGGGACCGGGAAGTTACAAAGCTCCTATTTAGTTGAACTACTTGGAAAGGTAGGCCAAAGAGGGTGATAGCCCCGTAGACGAAAGGTATGGAGCCTTCCTAAGTGTGATCCCGAGTACCCCGGGGCACGTGGAATCTTGGGGGAATCAGGGTGGACCACCACCTAAGGCTAAATACTACCTGGTGACCGATAGGGTAATAAGTACCGTGAGGGAAAGGTGAAAAGAACCCCAGTGCGGGGAGTGAAATAGAACCTGAAACCAGGTGCCTACAATCAGTCGGAGTCCGTTTTATGGCGGATGACGGCGTGCCTTTTGCGTAATGAGCCTGGGAGTTACCGTTGCCGGCAAGGCTAAGGTCTTATGGACCGGAGCCGTAGCGAAAGCGAGTCCGAATAGGGCGTTGAGTCGGCAGTGGTAGACCCGAAACCGGGTGATCTACCCATGGCCAGGATGAAGTGCGCCTAACAGCGCATGGAGGTCCGAACCGGTGGACGTTGAAAAGTCCTCGGATGAGCTGTGGGTTGGAGTGAAAAGCTAATCGAACCCGGAGATAGCTGGTTCTCCCCGAAATAGCTCTAGGGCTAGCCTCGGGATTGAATGTTGCGGAGGTAGAGCACTGGATGGGGTAGGGGGTAACCCCAAACCCAACCAAACTCCGAATGCCGTAACATGCTTCCCGGGAGTCAGGCAGTGGGGGATAAGCTCCATTGCCGAGAGGGGAACAACCCAGACCGCCAGCTAAGGTCCCGGAGTGAAGGCTTAGTGGGAAAGGATGTGGTGATACTCAGACAGCTGGGATGTTGGCTTAGAAGCAGCCATCATTTAAAGAGTGCGTAATAGCTCACCAGTCGAGTGTCGCTGCGCCTAAGATTTAACGGGGCTAAGCTTTCCACCGAAGCTGCGGGTTGTCATCTTTAAGGTGGCAGCGGTAGGGGAGCGTTCCCTGCGGGCTGAAGGTGTCTTGTGAAAGATGCTGGACTGCAGGGAAGTGAGAATCCAGGCATTAGTAGTGATAATCCCCGTGAGAATCGGGGACGCCGTAAGTCTAAGGTTTCCACCGGAAGGTTCGTCCGCGGTGGGTTAGCCGGCCCCTAACCTGAGGCCGAAAGGCGTAGGGGATGGGAATCCTGTTAATATTCGGGAGCCAGCTTGGTGGAGCCTGCGGAGTGACGCGGTAGGGAAAGGCCAGCGCCCTGGTGGCATAGGGCGTCTAAGCTGGTAGGAGGCCTCTCTAGGGAAATCCGGAGGGGTGGGTTAAAGACCCAACTCTGAGAGGTGATGGGGACCCTCGTAATTGAGGGGAACTGGTCTGGACCATGCCGCCTAGAAATAACTTCGCAGGTGTTGAAGCCAAGCTGACCGTACCGTAAACCGACACAGGTAGACGGGCAGAGAATGCTCAGGCGCGCGAGAGAATCCTCCCTAAGGAACTCGGCAACTTGGCCTCGTAACTTCGGAAGAAGGGGTGCCCTGAGTACGTGAAAGCTCTTGCGGTGAGTAGCGGAAATGGGTCGCAGCGAAGAGGGCCTAGCGACTGTTTACCAAAAACACAGGAGTCCGCAAACTCGTGAAGAGGAAGTATGGGCTCTGACACCTGCCCGGTGCCGGAAGGTTA
>DCDE01000029.1 GCA_002316275.1 Caldifarciminota bacterium UBA1063 | reverse complement strand
AGCCGTCCGCGTGCGGACGGCTCGCAGTCCTTTATGGGTTCGCATTTTGCATTAGCAATCAATGCTTTAAGCTATACGGAGCGTTATGAAAGTAATTAAATCTAAAAAAATTCTAACAATGAAAGGTAAGGAAGTAATCGAGGGGAAATACATCATAGTGGAAAATGGCATCATCTCGGACATCGTCTCGAAAAAACCCGAGGGTGGCGAGTATGTGGATGCAAGCAAAATGATTGTATTACCCTCATTTATTGATCCTTCCACTTCCCTTGGACTGGCAGAAGAAGGTGCAGGCTTCAATTACTACGATTCCGACGAGTCTACGTCGCCTTCGCTGCCGCAAATCAGAGCCATTGACGCATTTTACCCAAAAGACCCGGGAATCAAGGATGCAATAAGAGGAGGGATCTCTTATTTCATTTCTTCACCTGGACCATCAGCAGTTTTCTCAGGACTTGAAGGTATTTTTTCAGTAAAAGGAAATTCAGCTGATGAGATGGTCAAGAAGTTCCCCTTTGCTTTAAAACTAAATATGAATCACAGCTCCAGAGTTCACTGGCACTCCCAGGGAAAATTCCCGTCAACAAAAATGGGGATTGTTGCACTCGTACGTGAAAAGTTCGAAAAAGCCAAATACTATAAAAAAGCGAGGCAAAAAGAAACCGACCTTGAAATGGAAACAATCGTAAAAGTACTTAAGGGAGAAATCCCTTTGAAAGTAGCCGTCAATACCAGAGACGAGATTGAAAAAACGCTGGAACTCAAGCGAGAATATGGTGTAAACATAATCCTACAAGAAGCTGAAGACAGCTATATGGTGGCTGACTTACTAAGACAAGAGGATATTCCTGTTATCGTGGGGCCCTATTTCACAGCAGGAAGAATGTACCACCAGCGACATCACTACGCCAAGTATATATATAGCCTATATGAAAAGGGCATCCTCTTTGCATTGACCACTTGCCATCCTGTAATTCCCATTAATTACTTGTATTTTGAGTCAGTATTGCTTGTAAAGATCGGAATCCCAGAACTTGACGCCATAAGATCCATAACTGCAAATCCAGCCAGAATACTTGGAATGGACAGTGAGGTAGGAACTGTAGAAATTGGGAAAAAAGCAAATCTGGCCTTCCTATCTGATGATCTTTATTCACTGCATTCCGATGTTATCGCCCACATGTTGGAAGGAGAGTTTGTATGGAAAAACTTCTAATTCTCAAAGGTGGAAAGATTTTCACCATGGAGGGCAAACCCTTAGACGAGGGTTATATCATCATAGAGAACGGAAAAATTGATGACATTAGAGACAAAATGGAAATTCCTGCTGAAGCAGATGTGATAAATGCACAGGGGAAATTCATCTATCCGGGTTTTATTGACATTCACGTTCATACCGGCCTGTGGGAAGAAGGCGCTAACGTTGAAGGTTCAGATGGAAATGAAATGGTAGACCCCGTTACACCACATGTAAGAGCCATAGACGGCATTAATTTCCACGATGACGGTTTTAAGGAAGCTATATCCTCGGGCCTTACAACTCTAAATATAATGCCCGGTAGTGCAAATGTAATAGGAGGCCAGGGGGTCATAGCCAAGACAATAGGAGAGATCGTTCTCAATCCATCAGGAATAAAAATGGCCCTGGGTGAAAACCCAAAAAGAGTTTACTCTTCCCAGAAAAAGATGCCGGCAACGAGACTCGGCAACGCATTTATTATGAGAAAGGCACTTCAGGATACTTTGAATTACATACAAAAGAAGGGGAAAGATAGACACTACTTTGATTTCAAACTTGAGCCACTCGTAGGTCTTTTTGAAGGGAAATACCCTGCAAAAATCCATGCACATAGAGAGGACGACATCTTAACAGCTTTAAGGATTATGAAAGAGTTCGGAATTAAATTCACCCTTGAACATTCTACAGAGGGCCACTTAATTGCAGATATCCTTGCGAAGGAATGCATCCCTTGCGCCTTGGGCCCGACCATAAGCTCAAGGATCAAGCAGGAACTCAGAAACAGAACTATTGAAACTGCCAAAGTTTACGAAGAGAAAGGTGTCCTATTTGCTTTTGTCACTGATTTTCCAGTAATCCCACACTATGCTTTATTCTATTCAGCCCAGATGGCTGTAAGAAGAGGACTTTCCGAAGAAACAGCGTTAAAAGCAATGACAGTGAATTCCGCAAAGATCTTAGGCCTCGAAGATAGAGTTGGAAGCCTGAAAAAAGGTAAAGACGCTGATCTGGTCATCACCGATAGGGAAGTATTCGACCCGAGGTTCAAAGTACTCATGACCATCATTAATGGAAAAATCGTATATGAACATAAAACTAAGGAAGATCTCTTTATTTAGGAGGCTTTGATGTTGGTCCTCAGGGGCGGAAGAATATTTACAGGCGAGAGTTTCATCGATGATGGCGCCATCTTCATCGAAAATGGGAAGATTACGAAAGTATTGAAGAGAAAGAGGATTCCATCAGGGGCCGAAATTGTTGACTTAAAAGGAAAGTTCATTTTACCCGGGCTAATAGATGCGCACACACATATTGGAATGAAGGATGAGGCTGCCCCAAGAGAATACTCGAATGTAAATGAGGCAACCGAACCTGCAACCCCTCATCTCTACGCCATAGATTCCTTTAATCCCGAGGATCCTGCTATTAAGAAGGCTATTGCTGCAGGTGTTACCACAGTATTTATAACACCGGGGAGCGCAAATCCCATCGGAGGGATGGGCTCAGTGATAAAGTTTCGCAGCGCTCCTCTTAAAGAGATGATCCTGAGAAAAGATGCAGGACTTAAAATAGCCCTCGGTGAAAACCCAAAATTAACCTATGGAGGAAAGAACACCTTTCCCATGACCCGCATGGCTGTCTCAGCAATCATCAGAGAAAACTTTACGAAAGCCCTCAAATATGCAGAGAAAAAGAAAAAGGAAACTGACATCAGGCTCCAGAATATTGTAAAGACATTAAGAAAAGAAGTCCCATGCAGAATCCATTGCCATTCGGTGCAAGATATTGAGACGGCTCTACGCCTCCAGGAGGAGTTTGGTTTTGAAATGATACTAGAACATGCCAGCGACGCACCCATGGTAGTAGAAAAATTAAAAGATAGGGTAATAGGAATAGTAGTAGGGCCTCTTTTTGGTATAAGTTCTAAGCCCGAGTCTAAGAATTTGAGTTTTAAAAATCCTGCAATCATTTCGAGTTTTGGGATCCCTATAGCAATAACCTCTGACCACCCATTTAATGCCATTTACTACCTAACCATTTATGCGGCTATGAGTTATAAAGAGGGGTTGGACGAAACCACAGCACTAAAAACTGTGACCTCGACTCCTGCTAAATTTCTCGGCGTTGAAGATAGAGTCGGTTACATCAGGAGAGGTAATGACGCTGATATAGTGGTTTTCAGTGGACACCCATTGGATATAATGTCCAGAGTTGAAACGGTTTTCATAGATGGAGTGCGTGTAATATAATTTCCTGGATATGAGGGTTCTTGGCGTCGAAACTTCCTGTGATGAGACGGCTATTGGCATTGTTGATGGAAAGTTTAGGGTAGTTGCAAATCTTTCGATAACCCATCTGGAGCATAGCGCTTTCGGGGGTGTTGTGCCTGAAATTGCGTCGAGAATGCATATAAAGTTAATTCTGCCAATAACTGAAGAAGCCTTAAAAAGATCCGGACTTAAGCTTGAAGATGTGGATGGTATTGCTGTGACTTACGGTCCTGGACTCGTAGGCTCCCTACTGGTTGGCCTTGCCTTTGGGAAATCCCTCGCATATTTTTTTGAAAAACCTTTTGTAGGGGTAAATCACCTGGAGGCTCACATGTTTTCAATTTTTCTCAACCGTCAAGTACCCAAAGAGCCTTATCTTTTTCTCATCGTGAGTGGAGGCCATACCGAACTCATTGTTATGCATAAACCTGGTGAATATGAAATCCTTGGGGGCACAGTGGATGACGCTGCAGGTGAAGCATTGGACAAATTCGCGAAAATGCTCGGTTTGCCTTATCCAGGCGGACCTATGATTGATCAGATGGCATCTTCAGGGGACCCGTCGTTTTATCGTTTCCCCAGAGCAAAGGTTGAAGGTTTAAATTTCAGTTTCAGTGGTTTGAAAACATCTGCACTTTACTACATAAGAGAAAAAGGAAGAGAATATATTTTACAAAACATCAATAATATCTGTGCTTCCTATCAGGAAGCAGTCGTTGACATGCTACTTTCCAAAGTTAAAAAGGCAATTAGTAGCACCCACATTAGAAAGCTCGGTGTCGTTGGTGGAGTGAGCATGAACTCAAGAATTAGACAGAAGTTTAATGAAGAACTAAGGGATGTGGATTTGCACTTCCCTGATCCTGAATATACCGTAGACAACGGCGCCATGATAGCCGCCACCGGTATCTATTATCTTCAGCGCGGAATTCAGTACGGGTTTGATTTACCCGCTAAGCCCGATCTTATCTTTGAGAAGTAAGGTCAAATCTCATATAAATTTCATTTACATTTTTAAGGAAGTCGGTCTTAAATACTTCTTCAATATCTTCAGGGGTAAGAACCTTCCCCAACTCGGCGTCTTTAGAAACTACTTCCTTCAAACTACTCCCCGAATCAAAAGATAGGTGAGAGACACGTTTAACTATTTCATAAGCGTCTTTCCTCGCCAACCCCTTTCTGACTAAAAGTAGCAAAAGGACCTGTGAGTAGTAAAAATCTCCGAATTTCGACATATTTTCAGTCATTTTGTTTGTATTAACACTCAGCCCTTCGATTATTTCCCCCATACTTCGGGTCATAAAGAAAACAGTACAGATTACATCCTCAAACACAAACCTTTCATTGGAGGAATGAGAGATATCCCTCTCATGCCAGAGAGCAATATTTTCCATAGCAGGAATTGTATACCCCCTTATAAGCCTTGCAAGGCCACAGATCCTCTCTGATTTTACTGGATTTCTTTTATGTGGCATTGCTGAAGAGCCTCTCTGTGCTTTCCCGAAGGGCTCCATCATCTCATTCACTTCCGTTCTCTGAAGAAGCCTTATCTCAGTGGCAAATCTTTCAAGGGATGAAGCATATAAAGCCAATTGAGAAACCATAAAAGCGTGTCGGTCTCTCGGGACAATTTGAGTGGAAACCTTTTCCACATTTAAGCCAAGCTCACTTAGAATTTTTTCCTCAATCTCTGGTTTCAAATACACATAATTTCCAACAGCACCTGAGATTTTCCCTACTGATACCCCCTGGAGTGCCTGAAATATTCTCTGCTTCGACCTCAGTAACTCAGAGTAGAAGAAAAGGAACTTCAAACCTACACTCGTAGGTTCCGCAAACACACCATGAGTCCTACCCATCACAGGAACAAATTTAAACTCCAGCGCCTTCGATTTTACCAGTTTTATGAGCTCGTCTAATTCGTTTAGTAACTTCTCCAAAGCTTGTCTAAGCATGAGAGCATTGGCAGTGTCTACCACATCGCTGGAGGTAAGCCCATAGTGTAGGAACCTACCTTCTTTTCCTGCTATTTCTTCAAACGCCGTAAGAAAGGCAACAACATCGTGATCCACATAATCCTCAATCTCCTTCGCCCTTTTCACAAATTCTTTAATGTTCACATGCTCGATTTTCTTTCTTACTTCTTCATAGTTCCCCTGGGGAATGATACCCTCTTTCTCTAGTACTTTTAGATGAACGAGTTCTATTTCAATCCACCTTTTGTACTTGCTTTCCTCCGAAAACACTTCACGGATTTCAGGAATCGAGTATCTCTCAATCACGGTAGAACCATCCTGTAGTCAAGCTTGGCTCCCATATCATCTTCCAGAATTTCATAAGGCTCAAGAAGTCTCATGAAATAAGGAGTCTTCCTCTTTTCTACCCACTGTATATGACCTGTGGCTTTTACCATCTTTTTCAAAATGTCTTGTGCTAGCTCCATTGTACCTGTAGTGTCCACAAGCCCAAATCTATATGCATCATTACCCGTAATTACTCTCCCATCTGCAATTTTTAAAATAGAGTCAGTAGGAATATTCCTCGAAGTAGCCACTACATCAACAAATCGCTCATAACCCTGGTCTACAATCTCCTTAAGTACCTCCCGCTCTTTAGCGGTCATACCCCTGAAAGGTGATCCGATGTCCTTATTCTCCCCAGATTTTATAACCACAAAATCAACTCCCAGCTTATCCATGAGCCCTTTTACTACAGGATACTCCATAATCACCCCTATGGAACCTGTAATAGACATAGGGTGAGAAACTATATAGTTTGAAGCACAAGCGATATAGTATCCACCGGAGGCTGCAGTTGTCCCGAGGTATGCAACAATTGGCCTATCGGAGCGCTTAAATTTCAAGAGACTCTGATATATTTCATCAGAAGGTACAATCCCTCCACCTGGTGAATTAACGAGGAGCAGCATCCCACGAATTCTCGGGTTATCTGTAACCATATTAACAAAGTCAGCAATTTCCTTAGAACTACTTATCGTACCCGTTATCCTGACAACTGCCAGCTGGGTAGAGAAACTCTTAACCACCAGATAGCCTATCAGGTAGATGACAAGAATTACTATTATTAAAAAAAACCACCATTTCTTCTTCATAATGTTCATATTTTAACTTCTTTTTCCTTTACAATCAACGTATCGTTAAACCTCCAGATAATAGCTTCAGACTCTTCGATAGTCATAAAGGTATAGAACTGGAGCCAATCTCCGGGATTTGCATAGATTGCCCCACTCTCAGTGGTCCTAAGAATGGGGTTGTGAAAATGAGCAGTAACAACCACATCATACTTGGCACAGAGCCTCTCGATCCGCCTCTCAACATCTTTGGTAAAAGGGGGGCGGGAGGAGGATTTTTTACGAGACAAATGAGAGATACGCTTTGCAATTGAATAAATTATATTACACGGTATCAGTTTCATTAATAGCTGCCACAACTTAAAAGATAAAAAAATACGCGTAAATATCCCTTCAAAGCTCAGGAGATCCCCATGGGTAAAATAAATTAACTTATTTTTTAAAGGGATGATGACCTCTTTGGCTCGCACTTCAAGTCCAGCTTTACGTAGAAGTTCTAAGGGGAAAAAATCATGGTTCCCCTGCACATAGAAAACCACAGATTCCCGAGCTTTAGTGGAGATCAAATCAATAAAAGGCCCGTAAATATCTCTCGCATAACGGGGACATTCATAGTAGAAATCAAATATGTCTCCAAGGAGCACGATCTTTTCAGGATTTGGGAATTGTTCAAACACCAATCTTAGTTTTGAGAACTTCTCCATGTTATTTTCAAGTCCGAGGTGGAGATCACCAAGAACAAGAATCATGTTGAAAGTATAAAGAGAACGCTTTGAATGGACAAAGACGCAGAGAAGAAAAACATCTTATTAAGGTGCTATTCTACGTATCTTTATACATCAATGATTGTATTATCAACCACCCAATCTTCCGCAAAAGACATACGCAGGACTATGAATGCCTTCAAACATTACCACGGTTAATACCTTAACCTATTATAAACTACAATTTTTATGCCCTTAAAGCCAATATGAGCTAGTAAATGCTACTCTACCAGCACCACTTCCACTGGTGTTTTGTTTGACAAGTTATCTCCTACAGGGCATCTTGCCTCAATTTCTTTCAGAAGGCCTTCCTTCTCTTCTTTTGAAATGTCTGCATCTATTTTGAAATTGACCTTGATTTTGTAAAAACCAGCCCTTGGCTCTTTTGCTTTACCCATAAGTACATCATAATCAAGTTCACCTTCCACTGATGCAGAAAGGCCTTTCAACGCTAGTCGCTTCTGCCTGGCCACAATGAGCCCTATTGTGATCATACAAGATGTCAAAGCAGCAAGCTCATACTCCAGTGGTGTCATCCCTTTATTGGTTCCACCCCCGGCAAGAGGTTGATCTACGTACTGGGTGAGATCCCTTGCCTTTACTTCCACAAGCATATTTTCCACCCATCTCGTATCTACTTTTATTTTTTTTATTTCTGCCATATGATCCTCCTTTCATACCTCCAAAAAATGTAAAAACAATCCACTTCTGAGTTTTGGTTCAAACCATGTAGATTTTGGTGGCATGATCATACCATGATCTGCCACCTTGAACAATTGCTCCATTGTTGTCGGAAAAAGAGCAAAGGCTACTTTGAACTCACCGCTATCCACCAATCTCTCGAGTTCTTTCACCCCTCTTATCCCCCCCACAAAGTCTATTCTTTTATCCCTTCTTGGATCTTTAATTCCGAGGAGAGGGTCCAAAACTTCATTTTGAAGGATACTGACGTCGAGACTGTTTATAGGATCATCTTCATTGATAATTGCTGGTTTAGCCTCCAGACAATACCACTTTCCATTTAGATACATACTAAAGGTGTGGACTTTGTGAGGTTTTATATCTTCACCCTGAATGCTCTCCACCTTAAATTTTTCACGTATCCTGTTCAATAATTCCTCCTCAGACATATTGTTCAAATCCCTAACTACTCTATTGTAGTCCATAATGTGCAAAACATTATGAGGGAATACCACAGCCATAAAGAAATTGTAATCTTCATCTCCAGTATGTTTAGGATTCCTCTCCTGTCTCCACTTCATGACCCTCCAGGCTGCCTGGGAACGATGATGCCCATCGGCAATATAGAGATGAGGTAACTCGGAAAACAGTTTTTGGGCTTCACCAATGTAATCCCTGTCATTGGCAATGTAAAGTATATGTCTCACGTCGTCCGCAATGAAATCATATTCTTTAGGAAATCTGGTCCCCTCAAAGATCAGCCTATCCAATTTCCCCCAGGATCTATAAGCGAGAAAAACGGGTTCTGTCTGAGCTCCGAGAATGTCTATGTGCTTTGCTCTATCAATCTCCTTCTCTTCCCTCGTCAACTCATGTTTTTTTATCTTACCTTCCTCATACTCTTTGCATGAAAAGAGTCCAACAAGCCCCACCTGCCGGATATCCCCCATGATCTCCTCATAAATGTAAAATGAAGGTTCATTTTCAATGAAAAAGATGCCATCTTGAAAATATTTTCTCAGATTCTCCCTGCCCTTGATATATACTGCATCATCGTATGGGTTAAAGTTGTCGGGGAAATGTATCTCGGGTCTAATGACTTTTACGTAACTTAGTTCGCTTTTTTGGTACAGGACCTTAGCCTCTTTCACTGAAATTACATCGTAGGGAGGGCAATTCACCTGCTCGACAAATTCTCTTCTTGGCCTCCCAGCCTTGAAGGGTTTAACAACAGACATACTCACCTCCTTCGCATAGCTATTATATCTTAAAGCCTTTGTCCAATCAAAAGAGCCACTTTAAAATTAACACATGCGAAAAAACTGGTTTTTATGGCTAATTACAATAATATTGACATTAGTCATTTTCAGCATCCTTTACCTTACCAACTTTACGTTTAGATTCCCCCCAAAAGAGATCTTCTATATCAGGCTTATACGCTTCCTCGTGACATCTGTCGCCGGTTTTACCCTCGCCATCGCTGGCAGTACTCTACAAACTATACTTCAAAATCCACTCGCCGATCCTTACATCCTCGGCATTTCATCCGGTGCGCTCCTTGGTGTAGCTCTGTCTAAGATTTTTGGATACCAAATCCACCTCACCGCTTTCCTACCCGCTTTTGTTTTTGCAATGGTAACAATTTTTTCCATCTATTATCTAGCCAGGGTAAAAGGGACACTAGTAAAGGAACTCCTCATCCTTGGAGGCCTCTTTCTCAATTTTTTCTTCAACGGCATAGTGTTTTACCTTCTGGTTTTAAAGAGAGAAGTTCTTGAAGAAATCCTTTATATCCTTTGGGGATATACTGGCATAATAGTAACCACAGGAGAACTTCCCTTCCTCATAATTTCTCTCTTCATTGCTTTCATCCTTGCATGTCTACCTCTTCTTAAAGTTCGTGAGCTTGATGCCATTACGCTTGGTGATTACGAGGCTATGAGCCTCGGCGTTGACGTGCATAAAGTTCGAAATTTTGTATTCTTCACTACATCAGCAAGCACTGCGCTTGTCGTATCAATAACTGGAGCCATAGGCTTTGTAGGCCTTATGGTCCCAAACATAATCAAGAAAATAATAGGCGGAAAGCATGCAATTCTGATCCCTGCAAGTGGTCTTTGCGGAGCCCTACTTATGCTCATTGCCGATGCAATTTCAAGAAATATATCGCCAGTGGAGCTACCCTTAAGTATAATCCTTGGAATCTTTGCAGTACCTTTCTTTTTCTGGATCATCTGGAGGCAGCGAAATGAAAGTAATAGAGGTTAAAAACTTATCTTTCTCTTATGAGCCTTCCTTCGAGCCCCTCATAAAAGATTTGACTTTTTCTGTAGAAAAGGGCACGTTTTTGTCCATAATTGGTCCCAATGGCTCTGGTAAAACCACGTTATTCCGACTCCTCACGGGTTTAATAAAACCACCACGTAATTCTGTTTACATATGGAGGAAGGACATTAATGAGTACCAGAGAAAAGAACTGGTAAAGTATGTCTCCGCGCTTTCATCAGCAGAGCTCATTTACAATGAGGTTTTGAAGGTCCAAGACTATCTTGAATTAGCGAGGTACCCTTACATTTCCGGGCTCGAGAGCCTTAAAAGTTTCGACTATTCAGTAATTGAGAACACTAAAAAAATCACACAAATTGAAGCACTTTCGAATAAATATCTATGGGAACTCTCACAAGGAGAGCTGGCAAGGGTAAGAATAGCTCGTGTATTCGCCCAGGATTCTAAAATCATCATAATGGACGAACCTACAGCTCATCTCGATATTGATCACAAACTATGGTTTCTCGGCACTCTTAGAAGGCTAAAATCTAACGAAAAAACTGTAATTACTATAGTTCACGATGTAAACCTTGCATACCGATTTTCTGACGAGCTCCTCGTTCTTGAAGACGGGAAAATAGTGTTCTTTGGAGAAAAAGAAAAGCTGGATTTAAAGCTGATGGAAAAGGTCTTCAATGTAAAAATTAGGAAGGTCAACCATGACCTTCTTTTTGAGGAAACATTTTGAGGAGGTAAGCTTATGAAATTGAAAGATCTTTATCAAAAAAATGATGCTAAAATTATTTTTCTCGTAGCCGACGGCCTCGGAGGGATTCCACACCCCAATTTTAAAAACCTTACAGAACTCGAATATGCTAAGACACCTAACCTTGACAAGCTCGCTTCTGAGTCTGCTCTCGGCCTCACAATTCCAGTCGACTACGGTATAACTCCCGGGAGCGGCCCTGCCCATTTTTCCCTTTTTGGTTACAATCCATCTGCAGTAGATATAGGAAGAGGAGCCCTTGAAGCATATGGCATCGGACATATCATGGAAGACGATGAAATGGCAATAAGAGCTAATTTTTGCACAATAAATGAAAGTAAAGTAATTACCGACCGTAGAGCTGGAAGAATTGAGACCCACGAAATGGAAAGGATTGTAGAAAAGCTCTCCAGCAATATCAGAGATATAGATGGCACCCGAGTAATATTCAGACCCGGGAAAGAGCACCGCTTTGTTATAATTCTCAAGGGTAAAGATCTTCAAGATGCAATTACCGATACAGATCCGCAAAAGGAGGGACTCACGCTTCTACCTCCCAATCCCCTTAGGAAGGAAGCTGAAAAAACAGCTAAGCTCGTCAACAGGTTGGTAGAAGCTATTCTAAATGTTTTGAAAGATGAACCCAGGGCAAATGGCGTACTTCTAAGGGGGTATTCTCTAAAACCTAACGTAGAAAACTTCACGGACAGAACAGGAATGAAAGCTCTTTCCCTTGCAAACTATCCTATGTACAAAGGGATCACCAGGATCTTGGGTATGGATACTCCGGATCCCGGAGAAAGCTTCAATGACCTAATTAACTACTTGAAGTCACACCTGAATGAGTACGAGTTTATCTACCTCCACTACAAGTATGCAGACAAGGCTGGGGAAGACGGCGACTTTATGAAAAAAGTTAAGGCAATTGAGGAGCTTGATAACTACTTACCTGAAATACTCCACTTGAGACCTGATGTTCTTGTGATTACAGGTGATCATTCCACCCCTTCCTTACTTAAATCCCATTCATGGCATCCGAACCCGACTCTTCTGAAGTCTCTTTACGCCCCCTTTGACGGCATCGAGCGCTTCACTGAGCGGAACTGTCTCAGAGGTTCATTGGGGACCTTACATGCTTATCATCTTTTATCCATCGCCATGGCTTCTGCATTGAAACTCAAAAAGTGGGGAGCCTGATCAGCCTACTCAGGGTTAAGCCAGGCACTACACGTATAAAAGTTGAGGAAAGAAATAGAAATTTAATTTAAAATTTACTTAAATGCTGACTTTCTAATTCTCATGTTCTCCCTTTTCCCTGGGGTGTGTCTTCTTGTAAATCTCAAGAAGAGCCGAAAAGGGGAGGTTAGTGTATACTGATGTAGTAGAAAGGGACTTATGTCCGAGAAGTTCCTGTATCGACCTGAGATCTGCACCATGGTTCAAGAGGTGGGTTGCAAAACTGTGCCTCAGTACGTGAGGGTGAATACCATAAATCCTTGCCAAGCTCTCAAACCTGCTATTTATAATATTCCATACAGATCTCCTCGTAAGTCTCTCACCCCTCATGCTAATAAACACATATTCACTAAGTGAACCCTTTCCTTTAAGTAGCATTTCTCTATACTCTTGAAGCGCTAGGACTGCCTTGTCGCCAACGGGTACAATACGTTCCTTCTTTCCCTTACCCATTACCTTGAGTTCATGCGATTCAATTTCAAGGGATGACCACCTCAGTTCCACAAGTTCTGAAGCCCTGAGACCGCAAGAATAAATAAGTTCTACTATAGCCTTGTCCCTGAAATCGATAAGATTATGCGGGACCCAAGCATCCAAAAACTCGTTTAGCTTTTTCTCAGGAAGGACATTAGGCAAGTACTGTTCCCTTTTTGGATTTTTAATACCCAGCATGGGATTTTTTTCAACAATGCCTATCCTCTTAAGGTACTTGTAAAAACTCCTCAGGCAGGACAGCTTCCTTTCAACACTCCGTTTTGAAAAACCCGTCCGGAGAAGCACCGAGACGAATTCTCTTATATGGCTTCTGGAAATCAGGTCCAGTTCCTTAAGACCTACCCCATCCCTCATAAACTCGTAAAATTGAGAAAGATCATCTTCGTAAGAAGAAACAGTGTTCTCAGAAAAACCCTTCTCATTTTTAAGATAGTTTAAAAAATCCCTGATAAGTTCTTGTCCTTCCATTCTGCAATGTCCTTAACAGCTCTTTTTGCTTTATAAATTCTCCGATCTCTCCCTTTTATACCGAAATGAACGTTATTAATTAGCCCGAAATTGGCGTTCATGGGTTTGAAATCCTCATGGGGGTAATGGGTAATATAGTCTAAAAGCGCCCCCGTCATAGTCGTAACGGGTGGTAATTCTGGGGGAACTCCCTTTTTAAGAATATGAATAATAAAAATCGATACGAGAAGGCCACCCCATATTGCTTCAACATAACCCTCAGTGCCTAATAGCTGACCCGCAAAGAATACATTATCCATCTTTGTCAGCCTGAAATAATTATCCAGCACACGGGGGACATTGATATAGGTGTTCCTGTGAACCTTCCCATATACTGCGAACTCTGCCATCTCCATTCCGGGTATCATTCTGAATACCCTCTCCTGTTCATGCATCGTCATCTGGGTCTGGAATCCTACAATAGAAAACAGCGTTTTTTCTCTGTTCTCTGCGCGAAGCTGAAGCACAGCATAAGGTTTTTCCTTCGACCAAGACAAAGTTAGCCCATCGGGCCTCATAGGTCCATAACGAAGGGTATCTTCCCCTCGCGCTGCCATAATTTCAATGGGAAGGCATGCCTCAAAGTACTCCTTGTCCTCCGCGAGATGCGGTTGATGAACCTCAGCATCATTGAGCTCATTAACAAAACGGAGATACTCTTCTTTGGTTAATGGAATGTTAAGATAGATTTCATCGTCATCACCGTGCCTATCTTTGAAATACATTTTACTGTAGTCAAGGGATTCTGCCAGCACCACTGGGGCCACAGCGTCATAGAAATTTAAAAAATCTTCGCCAATTTTCATCTTTAAATAGTTAGCAAAATGGTTAGAAGTAAGTGGACCTGTTGAAACCACAATAAAGTCGGCATCAGGAAACTCTGTTACTTCCTCCCTAATACTTTTAATTCTGGAATTTGATTCTATAAGCTCCGTCACTTTCCTGGAAAAAATATTTCTATCTACTACGAGTGCCCTGGAAGAGCTAATAGCACTCATTTTCGCAACCTTCAGAAGCACCGAGTCAATAATTCCCATCTCTTCTTTAAGCACCCCGTGGGCGTTGTGAATTTCCATAGATTTGAGGGAATTACTGCAAACCAATTCGGCAAATTCTGAGGTTTTGTGCACAGGAGTAGACTTGCGAGGTCTCATCTCATAAAGTTCTACATCTATACCAGCCTTAGCTAAGTTTAATGCACATTCAGATCCCGCAAGGCCTCCACCTAATACTGCAACTTTCATATTTTTACACCAAGCTGCCAGAGGATATACACACTTTTTAAGGTATTATCCTCAATCCTCTTCTTTCTCGGCTTTCCAGCGCCATGGCCTGCCGCTGGTTCTACGTAGAGGAGCACAGGGCCCTTAACTTTACAATTATTTTGCATCTTCGCTGCCATTTTCATCGCATGCATGGGATGAACCCTACCGTCGAACTCTGCAGCATGAAAAAAAACCGAAGGAAAGACCTTCTCCCTTTCTCTATCAATCCTGTGGTAAGGTGAATACTCTAAAAGGTACTTAAAGTCATTAGGATCATCAGGATTTCCATATTCTGGTATCCAGATATGTGCAACACCGAATTTATGATAACGTAACATGTCGAGAAGGGGCACACCGCAGTAAACAACTCTAAACAGTTCTGGTCTCTGAACCATGACCGCACCCACAAGGAGTCCTCCATTGCTTCCCCCTGAAATAGCGAGCTTTTCAGGATTTGTGTATCCACTTTTGATCAAATATTCTGCTGCAGCAATAAAATCATCGAAAACGTTCTGCTTCTTGTCCCTCATGCCCTGCCGATGCCACTCTTCTCCAAACTCATTCCCCCCTCTAAGACATGCCACAGCAAATACAAAACCCCTCTTTAACAATACATCTTCGCCCAAAAAGGCAGGGGTCATTGCAACACCAAATCCTCCATATCCTGTTAGAAGTGTAGGGTTCTGTCCATCAAATTTTATGTCTCTTCTATGAACAATATGCATAGGGACCTTGGTACCATCCTTTGATGTATACAAAACAAACTCCTCGACAAAATCCCCTGTTTTGTAGCTTACTTTCTCCTGCCAGATTTTTTCCATTTCTCTACTATTCACATCATACCTAAAAATCGTAGTTGGATAAAGAAAAGAGTGAAAATTGATGTATATAAGAGGTGATTCATAATTCTCAACAGAAAAGTATGCGCTACCCCTCCGTGGTAAAGTGATTTCATGTTCAACATTGCCCTCAAGGTCCCCTACCAAGAAGCGAGTAAAGGTACTTTCTGTAACTTCGAAAATCAACTTCCCACCCGCAAAACTAAACCCCTCCAAAATCCAATTACTCTCGGGAATAAGCTCCATAGCCTTTTCAACAGAAGGTTCTTCAATAGGTACCTTCAATAGCCTATAATTCGGAGCCTTGTAGTTTGTCAAAATGTAAAAGTAATTCCCATAAGATTTCAAAGAAAAAGTACCGTCCAGATTTTCAGCAATTTTCATCCAATCTCCGTCTTCTCCAACCTTTTTTACAAACAAATCGTTTTGAGACCAACTCTTGTTAACAGTAAGAATCAAGAACCTACCATCCCTTGTGATGGAAATAGAAGGTACATAGGTATCGGGAAGACCTTCTCCAAAAACATACTCATCGGAATTTACATCACTACCAAGCCTGTGAAAGTAAATTCTGGGAAGAAATCTATCTTCGCCCACGTTCCTTGTATAGTAAAACCCGGAATTATCTGGAAGCCAGGCGACAGAAGTCCACTTAGTGTCGGGAATAGACTCTGGGAGGACCACATTCCGATCCACATCGAGGATGTAAAGGGTACTGCTCTCACTACCACCAAAGGATTTACCGAAAGCAATGTATTTTCCGTCCAGTGACACAAAAGTAAAGTCCATTGCTGTAAGTCCATCTTTACTGAACTTGTTAGGGTCTATGACCTTTCTTGCCTTTTTGTGATTCCACTTACCGATACTCATATATAGTGCGCTATGGTTACTCTTACCGTCAAATTTGTAGAAAAAATACCTGTCCTTATACACCGAGGGCAAGGAAAGATATCTTCTACGCGAATATCTTTTAATCTCTCGGTATAGCTTTTTATATCCGTTTACACTCTTTAACGTACGAATAGCCATATTGTTTTGCTCTTCTATCCACTTCTTGACCTCAGGTTCATCAACATTCTCAAGCCATCTGTATGGGTCTACAATTTCCACCCCAAAAAGGGTATCATAAACTTCAAAGGACTTCGTTTGTGGGTATGCAAAATTCAGTATAAACATAATAAAAACCTCCAGCATCTTAACCTCCTGAAACACTATAATAAAGGGATACCTATGAATTTTTATTCAAACTGGCCACTATCTGTGGATTATAATCGTATTACTTTAATAAATGAAAGTTTTGCTTTTATCGAAGACAAACTCGGTGCACACTGTAAGGTGGGCGAACGCACTTTCACAAAAGGGCATTGAGGTGATCGTGTTCGGGCTTGAAACTTTGAAGAATAACGAATATGACCTTTCAAAGGTTAAGATCGTGAGTGCGGGGATTGAAGAATCGGGCAGGCATAGTGCATTTACTAAGGCTAAATACATCAAAGCGCTACCAAAACTAAAGAAGGTCATTATGAGGTACAAGCCTGACATTCTCCATGCTCACTACGCTTCCAGCTATGGCCTCCTTGGGGCACTTTCGAGTTTTCACCCATTTATCCTATCAGTATGGGGATACGACGTGTACGATTTCCCGCAAAAATCACCTGTAAACAAAAAAATAATCGAGTTTAACCTCAGCCGAACCGATAGAATTACTTCCACATCGGAAGCTATGGCTCGGACCACGGCGAAGTTCACAGGGAAAACAGTTGATGTAGTGCCATTTGGGGTTGATACGAGCGAATTAAAGCCCATGCAAGTGAATACAATTTTCCCAAAAAGTACTATCACGATAGGCACTGTAAAAGCGTTAGAAAAAAAGTACGGTGTTGATATTCTCATTAAGGCATTCGATATTGTAAAGAGAAGGTACCCCGATAAGCCTTTAAAACTCCTAATCGTAGGAGGAGGGAGTCAGGAAGAGAATTTAAAACAGATGGTAAAGAAGCTTGGACTTGAGAATGATGTGGTTTTTACAGGGAAGGTTCCCCATTCTGAAGTAATTAGATACCACAATATGATTTCAATTTTTGCTGCATTATCCCGTGATGAGAGCGAAAGTTTTGGCGTAGCGGTGGTAGAAGCCATGGCATGTGAAAAGCCAGTGGTGGTCTCAAGAGTCGGAGGCTTACCTGAAGTGGTTGAGGATGGTGTAACAGGGTTTGTCGTGAATCCAGAAGACCCTGAAGATGCCGCGGATGCTATGGAAAGGCTCATTTTAAATGATAAGTTGAGGACTGAGATGGGCAAAATGGGGAGAGAACGGGTAATAAGACTTTACGAGTGGGATCAAAACGTAGAAAAGATGATCAAAATTTACATAGATACACTCGTAAAAATGGAAAAGTAAATCAGCATCTTTCCTTATCCTTTACAGAGCAATTCCTCAAGCAGCAATTCAAGGTGTTTATAAATGACACTCCTTCTCCTCTCATTAAAGACAAACTCTCTACCTCTTTCACCAAGAGCCTTAGCCTCATGAGGATTTGCCCATAATTCCTTTATAGCCTCAGCAAGAGCTGATGGGGAACCAGGAGGAACAACCTTTGCAATTCCATATTCTTTGAGCATTTGGGCTGTTATTCCTTCACCGCAATAGATCACAGGTTTACCTGTTGCCATAAATTCCCAGAGTTTTGAGGGTTGTGCTATCCTATTAATAGGGCTTTTTCTCAGTAAACACACCAAGATATCCGCATCTACATACATTTTAATGAGATTATCAGTATTCATATGAGATAAAAAAGTAATATTTGGATTCCCCCTCGCAGTTCTCACTAAGTTCTCTTTTTCAGGTCCATCACCCACAAGGTAAAAACTGGCATCTGGCAAGAGTTCTGAAGCCTCTACTAAAACATCCAAGTCTTGCATAAATCCGAAAAGCCCAGCGTAAACCACCCTCGGATGTGGTCCCCGGAGAATACCTTGTGAAGAAGTAGAACCGACCTTTAAGAAGAATTCATCTGAAACCCCATTGGGCACGACCATGGAATATTTCATTCCCCCGTTAAAATTTTGTAGAATACCATCGCAAGGGGATATTAGAGCGTCGGCTCCCTTCGCGGTCCGGTACATTATCCAGCCTACAATTTTGTCCAGTCCGTAGGTCTTTTTACCAACATTCGCAGGATATAGCCATGTCAGGTCACGGACGTCCCAAACAAACTTTTTACCCTTTAATTTCGCTGCAACGAGACCTGAAAGGCCTAAAAACATATAAGGACTCGAAGAGAGAACTATTGGGTTCTTTAGTTTAAGGGCACCATTAAAAGCTTTAATGCAAAATAGTGTCTCAGAAAGTACCCTCAGGAATAGGCTATCTTTACGTACAATCCATGGTCTGTAACGGATAACGGTTACACCTTTTTCTTTTGATATGTAAGGAGTTTTAACCTCATACCCATCATATATCCTGCCTATTGGGTGGCTAGGGAGTAGGGTAATTACCGTTACTTGCCATCTTTTCTGAGCAAGAAATTCGGCGATAGATGAGAGGCGCCGAGCTCCTGCACCTGTTTCGGGATCATAGTGACTTGTAAGAATGGTAATGGATTTCATCCGTAATAATTATAATGGAAAAAGCAGGAATCTAAGCACACCCATGGAGAACGTAGCTTGAAAAAAGACGCCCTGAACATTATAATTCTCTCCGATGTACAGTGTAGTAATTCCAACATACAGGCGAAAAGATGAACTTATAACGTGCATCAGGCATCTTTTTAATCAGTCTATAAAACCCTCGGAAATCGTGATTTCAGGTGTAAAAGATGATATTGATACAAAGGAAACTGTAGAATACTTGGCTAAAGAATATGCCTCCGAAACTGTAAATTTTAAGTATGTGACTTCTCTTAGGAAAGGTATTGCCACCCAGAGAAATCGGGGTCTTGAGACAGCAGAATACGAGTATATATTGATGATAGACGATGATGTGGAGATTCCCCCACATTTTGTAGAGACTGCCATCGCTATTCTGCAAGAGAGGAATGGCCTCTTAGTTACAGGTTTCGATGTAAGAAAACCTGTAGTAAAGCCCATTCAAAATCTCTTGCGGAAGCTCTTCTTTCTGGACCACTACGCAAGAAACCTTCAAATAATATTACCTGCAGGCTCTAAGGTTATTGCATATGCTGCGGATAAAGATGTTGAAGCGCAGTGGCTTTCCACTACTGTCTTGGTAATGAGAAAGGAGGTGCCAAACACCATAAAGTTTGACGAAACGCTTGTAAATTACTCCCATAGAGAGGACCAGGACTTTTCGTATTCAGTGTATAAGAGATTCGGTAAGAGACTAATCCTGAGCCCGCGCCTTAGTTTTACTCATCACCATTCTCCCCGCTCCAGGGTAAAATACTCGAAATTTTGCCACCTTTATGTCTACAATACTTTTTTACTCTTCAGAAAACACTTTTTTGATTTACCCAAAAATAAACTGATTTTTACATGGAGTATGATCGGTATAGCACTACAAGGCTTAAATCATAGCTTTCAGTACGGAAACATCTCGTTTTTTTATGAAACCATGCGGGCGCTAATTAGAGTGATCAACTCGTGGCATCAGGCTAAGTTAATGAGATTTGGGAAACTTTATGAACCAGTATCAATATAAAAGAACTCTCGACTCAAAAATTGCTCTCACAATACTGTGTATTTCTCTCGGTATTACCGCAGTTGCGCTAGCTTTTTATAACATAGGTGGCTTGAAGTATGGCCTTAAATTGGCTTTAGTAGTATGGTTTCTATTTCTTGGATTTTTCTTAGTGGGATCCCCTAAGCTGCTTACTATCTTATACTTACTCAGCATCCCCATTGCATCAGCCTTTGTGCTCTTCGCTCCATTTTACAAGGAATTTGGTGGATTTTATGTGGAAACTCGAAATATCGCCGTTCCCTTTTCCACCCTTGCACGGCCTGATGGTGTCTATCCTTACAATATAATTGAATTTTTTATAATTTTCGCCCTAATTGACGTCATGATAGATAAAAAAGAGAGCCTAAAATTTAAACCAGTATTAGTCTTCACTGCCCTCTATATACTCTTTACAGCCATCTCCATCTTCACTGCGATCAATCCTCTCAAGGCATTCTTTCAGACTTCCCAGCTAGCTCTATCCTTAGCTTCCTTTTTCCTTTTACTTCAGCTTTTTGGCGAAAATGAAAACTACGATAAATGGCTTATTATGATCACTTTACTCCTTGCCATTGGTGTAACGATTTCGGTTATAAATAAAGACGCAATTATGACCCTCCTTCATGGCAGTTGGATCAGTCGTGCAGCAGGTAGATTTACAAACCCAAATCCGCCTGCACTCCTTGCGGGCATGGCAGGCATATTTTCGTTCTATTTATTCCTAAAAAATAAATTCCCACTTAACCTCATTTTCCTTGCTGCATTCATATTGTTCTTTCTGGTAATAATGTGCGCAGGCTCCAGAAATGCTCTAATTTCTATCCTCGTTTCCCTCTTCACCTTTGCGGTACTATATTTTAGAAGCAATAGGAAGAAGGGGTTTCTTTTACTCCTACTGGTAATTATTCTGATGGCATTTTTTATGTTCACCCTTGGTAGAGTAATCCTAATGATTAGGCTAAACCCTGAGACTCTAAAATACGATACATCGATTCTCTCCAGGCTAATCCTCTGGAGGAATTCCATAAATTACTTTATAAAGAGCCCCTTTAAACCCTTTGGTCCAGGAAATTTCTTTTACTTTAGTGGCTCACTGAGTATGCCATTCGCACACAACTTTCTGATAAACACCCTCGTAGAATCCGGGCTCATACCTGCTCTAATGCTTCTTGTTGCTATGGTCGCAGGGGCATTAAGAGTAATTAAGGTAATCATCTTAACCTTTAAGAACGAACATCCTACATTAGAACAATTGGTTTCTGCAGTATTATTGGTATATCTGTTCTTAATACTATCCATTGACCAGTTCCTTTACGATGGAAGTCTTTGGAGATTTATGCTAGTTTTTCTCGCTTTTGCAATAACTCACCTATGGAGAAACAAAGGGATCACAAAGTATGCAACGTAAGAGAGTCGGCATAGTGCACCCCGTATTTGGATGGGGAGGGACTGAAGCTGTATGTGCATGGACCTTGATGTCTCTTTGCGATTCCTTCGACACGGAACTTCTCACATTCGATAGGAATATTACCTTTGAGAAAATGGACAGGTTTTACGGGACAAAGCTTAGTAAACAGAACATTAAAATAAAGCTATTGCGCGCTCCTGAACCCTTCCATTCTATGGAATCTGGATATCATCTTCTGCGGCAGCATTATATAATGAAAGAAGTTAAAAAATTAAAAGACGACTACGACATCCTTTTCAGCACGTATAATGAAATGGACTTCGGCGTGAGAGGTATCCAATATATACACTTTCCATATATTGCAAGTTTTGAACATGAGAGGCTTAAAGAAGCGACATTTGCCGAAGTCTGGTATCATAAACCCTCGCCCATCCGATGGTGGTATGAAAAATTGGGATGCATATTAAGCAGCTATAACCCCTCGAGAATGAAACAAAATGTCACTCTTGTAAATTCTAATTGGACAGGGAAAATTGTCTGGGATGCTTACGAAATTGATACTATAACCGTATACCCACCGGTTAATGTAGAGCCTAAAAACACGACTTTACAGCCTCCTAATTTTTTACATCGAGACGCAGGTTTTGTAGCCATAGGAAGGATTGAGCCTACGAAGAGATTTATTGAAATTGTGAAAATCCTGAGCGGAGTTAGAGTAAGGGGATACGATGTTCACTTACATATTGTGGGTAAGGTTGGTGACCATAAATATTTTAAGAAGCTTAAGGAACTTCAAAGAGAGAATTACTCATGGTTATTTATTGAGGATGGACTGACAAGAGAAGACCTCGCTAGACTTATATCCAGCCACAGGTTTGGAATTCACGGCAAAATTAACGAACATTTTGGCATAGCAGTGGCAGAAATGGTTAAGCTCGGATGTGTGGTATTTGTTCACAACAGCGGTGGCCAGATAGAGGCGGTGGGAGGGGATGAGCGCCTAATGTATACAAGTGAGGGAGAAGCTGTAGAAAAGATTGTTAAGATAATTCGTGATGCAAGCCTGCAAATGGAGCTCCACGAAAATGCCCTAAAACAGGGGACTTTGTTCTCAGTCGAAAACTACATGAATAGTATAAAAAGGATCGTGGAGGACTTTTAACTCTGAATTTCTATAAAGTTAAAATCAATTAAGTGCTCAAGTTTTTGAAAAATTGCCCTCATGGTTTAATTAAAGCCATAATCCTCCCATTCTTAAACCTCACTACCCTCAAGTAACAATATGTGTATAAAACAAAATACATCATGTACAGCAAAATCAGAGCCAACGTACTCTTTTTAAATAAAAATGCCAAAAAAGCAATTGCCAGGGAAGAAATTAGGAATATCATTGAAGCTCTGGAATTTTCGCGGATGTATCTCTTAAATATCAGGGAATGCATATGCAAAAAATCAGCTTGAATTAAAGGCGCCTTCCTTCTCCGGAATTTTCTCCTATACATGGAAAAAACAGTCTCCGTAAAAGGGTAGGCTACCGATAGCAATGGATACCATGGGGAGAGCCCCTCATTTCTGTAAACCAGGAGAATCGAAGTGGTTGCGACCATAAATCCAATAAAGTAAGCGCCGTTATCGCCCAAAAGAATCTTCCCCTTAGGATAATTATGGATTATAAATCCCAAAAGTGCAGAAATAACTAAAATGGAAATCCTGAAAACAAGCTGATCGCTTAAAATGAAGGCAGTTAATGCATAAAAGAAAAAAATTATAATTGCATGCGCGCTTGCCAGCCCATGGAGTCCATCGATTATATTGAATGCATTAGTAATACCCGAAACAGCGAATATAGTAAATGCCACGCCAACTATAGGTAAAGCTAATACTCGATCAATCAAAGGTATATCTATATAGCCAATATAAGTATTGAAAAAGAATATAAAGATAGCCGAAGAGCAGAAAGCTATGACAAGCCTTAAGGAGGCTCTTATCCTGCCAAACATATCTTCAAAAAAGGCGGCAAAATAAGTAGGTAAAGATGCGAGAAGAAGCAGCGCCAACTCCTGAAAACATAGTATAACTGCAGAAACTACAATCCCCGCTAAAACTGCCATGCCGCCCATCCTCGACGCTTTAACAGGATGAATTTTCTGAGGTTCTTCACCAGGCCTATCCGTCACTACATTGTGCATGGCAAAATACTTACTCAGAATGAAGCTACATACAAAACCAGCCATACATGCTACAAGCAATGACAGATTAATCATAGAAGTACCTCCTTGTGTCCTACTACACCCTTTATCAAGCTTAACCGGTTAAATTATACACAAGCCTTGATAAAATTCAATATGTTGATTTTGAGGGTATATATACATAAGTGGCGGGCTTTCGCCCG
>DCDE01000024.1 GCA_002316275.1 Caldifarciminota bacterium UBA1063 | reverse complement strand
ATCACTTAGAACTACTGAAGGATCACCAGCTTCTGCCTATTCGAGTTCCCCCTATTATTATAAAAAAGAAAATAAATACCGGGCTTTAATGTGTTGTCCAGTTTAATATTACCATCATCAGCTTTTAGGGTTTTTACCAATCTCCCATCGGCAGTGTAAAGAAATACATCACCGACAAACCCTTTTTCAAGAGATAAAAAAGTGCCTGATCTCACTATATTATTCGTAGCCAAATTATCTATCTGGGGCTCAGAAATAGAAGTTATAATCCCCTGAAACAGCCTGCTCATAAAAGTCGGCTTAGTGATATAATTTCCTGTGCTTCCAACACCTTCAACGCCAAAAGAGAGGAATATTACTCGGCTGCCCGACGTGGTCTCCAGGTAAACACCTGCTATTGAATCTTGATCTTGCGTATCAGTCAAACTTCTGTAGTTTAGTATCGGATAAATAACTCCCTCAGCATAGTTAGCTCTAATTACATCCTTAGAAGTCTGGTTATTATATGCCCCTGAACCTCCGAATAAACAAGAATCGTTTATAGTAAAAACAATGCCAGTTCCTTTCAGTTTCCTATCAGCAGTATTGGTCTCTATTAATTCTATATGGAGGTAATCCGAAAGAAACTCCGGATCGACAGTTTCTGCGCTTTCTGCAATGTTCTGTCCCGAAATAATAATGTTCTTACCCTCATCTATTGCAGACTTAAGCCATGAGAAAACTGAAATATCTGGGTATGTCTGGCCTGCTATATAAAGTATATGCCTGTAATCATCATAGAGGAAAGGCTTCCCACTATCCGCTTCCGACTGCCACTCGTAAACAAATCCTAGGGAATTGACATAAGGTCTCACATAATTTGTAAGATTAGCATCGAAGGAACCATCCCATATGAGTACAGAGTCCACACCGAGTTTAAACCTGAAGGTGTCCACCTCATTGAAACTTCCATTCCAAGAATAGCTCACTTGGAGTGAGGACATATGGGGGCTAGAAAAGTTAGAAGCTTGTAAGTCTACCTGAACAGACACGGTATCGCCGGCAGGAATGATAGAAAAACTGTACGAACCGTTACTCACCGTGAGATCCGGATCCAAAGAAATGACGCTTATATTAACGTTACTTGCATCTGAGAAGGATTCGACACTTGTAAAGGATATATTCGCAGTTCCGCTTTCGTTCCTTTCGAGCCTTCTATTCCCATTTTCATCTTCGATACCATCAAAAATTGCTATAACATTCCCAAAATCAACCTGAACTCTTCCTTTCCCCGACTGAATTACTTTACCTGCGTTTAAAGAATACTGGTTATCATAGTCTCTAATCGTGTAAATAGAGTCAGATTGGACAAATGCTGCGGCATAATAATATGGAGCTCTACCGAGACTCGGAACCGAGAAGCTGAAGTTATATTCAACAGAATCTCCATAACCAAGTGAAATGCTAGTCCCACTGGCACTAGGGAGCATATTACGTACCACATACCGCAGCACATTCATACTCTGCCATGTATAGAAAATAGAATCCTCAAGAATCGCAACCCTCAGCTTGAGGCTTGGAGGAATAGGAATAGATGTATTAGACGTCATAAAAACCTTAACCTTCGCGTTACACGTTAAAGTACTGCTATTAAAGTCAGTAATGGATACACTTATGGAACAGGGGGTAATTTCATTAAAACTCTGGATCACATAAGTATTAAGAGGAGTAATTACACCACTCCAACCTCCAATTACAGCCTTATTACCAGATACCAGTGACGTAGGGTAGCCAGGAACATTGTAAAAGCTTTGCCTTGTAACCGATGATGAATGATAGAAGGGATCAGAGCTTGATGGGTGATATTTTATGACAACAAGAGATTCTCCATACATCTCTTCGAGCTGGGTTATTGCTTGTGCCTGATATGGACAGTATCCACACCAGGTGGCAGTGAAATTCTCAATCAGGACATTTTTCTTGTATGCCTGAAGCAAGCCTACTGTTAGAAATAATAACATTACTACTAATAACCTTCTCATACTTACCTCCGTTAGTAAAATTTTAGCTCAAAGTTAACGCATTTCAAAATACGCAAATATTTGTACTTTGGAAACCCTCTTCTATAATACAATAGTGTAGAAATCTTGGTTTAAGCCTAAATATTTTTACCATCGCTCAACACAAAAAGTGTGAGAGACTATTTATTCCTAAATTAGGAATCTTTTACCTTGCCTCAACCAGTTACCGATAGCTTCTGTATAAAAAGCTCGTTACCCTTTAACATTAGGAAGTATATTACAGGTTTTAGATTCTTCTCCAGTGTTAAAGTATTATTTATAATGTTATACAATCCAAGAAATTTTCCATCGGAGCTTTAAAGTAGCATAGTCCCTGTTTCTAATTCGCATAAATATATACGGCCGATCCACTTCTTACAATATGCGTCGTTATCTTAGAATCTGGCCAAAATGCTCCACATAAGTCTCCTCTGAACTCCAGAGAATCCCCGTAAAAAGGCAAAATATTTACTCCGTTGGCATCGGCGACCATTTTCCTAAGCACATACTGAAGCACATTCATATTCTACCATGTATAAAAAGTAGAATCCTCAAGAATCGCCACCATGAGTTTCAAGCTTGGAAGGACATTAATAGATGAATCTGTCGTAGTGAAGACTTTTACTCTTAGCCTTACAACTTGAGCATGCTCTCGAACCCTGCTACTGAAGCCTGAATGGAGCATGGTGCGGGCTCATTCAAACTCGATTTACATAAGTTTGTCCCAACCACTGAGTATTGCTTTATTACCGGAGATAATTGAAATTGGAGACCCAGTTATGTTATAATAGTTCGACCTATAATTTGCATGAATCGAACACAATGGGATGGTAATAGATATAATTGATCTATGGCTCGTGCCCAATATGTGCAGTACCATGCGCCCGCTACAGTAAAACTCTCGATAAGGGCACTTTTACTGCACGCATTAGCGATGGCGGTTTAATACCAATAAACCAACTATATTTAAAATCCATGAATACAATTTACTTTGTGACATGTTACAGTGCAAATTTAACAGCTTTAAAACGGGAACAATGGGGCGACCGAAGGTCGCCCCATTGTTAACTACCAAGAGGGTAGCACGTTATATCTTTTTATGACAGAACCACCAGTCGTAACAAGTATATTCTTTAAGCCTCTTCGATGCGGTCTCGACATCGCTTGCCGTCGGAACTATAACTTGGTCTCCAATAATCTCGTTATTCGGCCAATTAGCTGGAAGCGCAACCTTATGCTGGTCGTTAACCTGAAGTCCCTTTACCATTCTGAGAATCTCATCCATATTTCTACCAAGCTCCTGTGGGTAGTAGAGAAGAGCTCTCAACACTCCATCGGGGTCAATTATGAATACTGCCCGAACGGTATTACTACCCTTTGAAGGATGAATCATACCCAAAAGTTCAGCAATTTGACCCCTGTCATCAGCTATTACAGGGAATGTAATCTCTGTATTTAGTTTTTCTTTAATCCATTCGATCCACTTTATGTGAGAGTAAACCTGGTCAATAGAAAGGCCGATGAGCTCCGTATTCAGCTTTCTAAATTCATCAATTCTCCTTTGAAATGCGACAAACTCTGTCGTACATACTGGAGTAAAGTCCCCAGGATGACTAAAGAGCACAACCCACTTACCCTTATAGTCATCAGGGAAATTTATGATCCCATGTGTAGTTTTGGCTCTAAAGGCGGGAACCTTTTCACCAAGCAGCGGCATACTCATAACAACCTCCTTGTTATTGATTTAATATTGTAATTATTAGAATTATATATTAAATACATCGTATTGTCAAGGAGTGATTTCCAACTCCAGTTAGGTCACAAGTATAGATACATCTCGTGCTTAAATTCTGAAAATTCGCACTTGGTATTTTATAATATATCAGTTTAATCTGGGGATGTAGCTCAATAGGGAGAGCACCGCCCTTGCACGGCGGGGGTCGGGGGTTCGAGTCCCCCCATCTCCATTTTAATTTTTTATACGCGTAACAGTCTCAGTAGCTTTCGCTCTTGCCTCACTATTGAATCTCTCAAGTGCTTCAAGAGAGAGCTTACCTGGTACAGATTCTTTTACAAAACTATCGAAGGTTGCAAAGACTACTTTTTCAATATCCAGAAATCTTATTTCACCTTTAAGAAAACTCTCAACAGCTACATCGTTTGCTGCATTCATAACACACGGCATAATTCCGCCAAAGCTGAGGGCTTCATAAGCAAGCTTAAGTAGAGGAAATCTATTTGTGTCAGGTCCATAAAATTCAAGAGGCCTAAGAGAGCTAAGATCAAGGCTTACAAAATCACACTGCCACCTTTCAGGATAGGTAAGTGCGTACTGTATCGGTATTTTCATGTCAGGATAGGACATGTGAGCAAGATAAGCCCCATCCTTCATCTTAACAAGCCCGTGTAGTATTGATTGAGGGTGAATTAGTACTTTTATCCTGTCAGGGCTAAGATTAAAAAGCCAGTGCGCCTCAATAACCTCCAGCCCTTTGTTCATGAGTGTAGCAGAGTCCACGGTAATTTTCTTTCCCATTCTCCATACAGGATGCTTTAGTACATCATCAATAGATACCTTTTCCATCTCTTCGCGGCTCATATTACGAAATGGGCCACCCGAAGCGGTGAGAATTAGCTCTTCCATCTGGTCTCCGTATTTCTCTGTCAACTGGAAAAGGGCAGAGTGCTCCGAATCAACTGGGATCAATTCACCTCGTGACTTTTTATATTCATCAATAACTATCTGCCCGAAGGAAACCAGAGTTTCTTTGTTAGCGAGGGCTACCCTCTTTCCGCTTTTAAGCCCAAAGATTGTTGGATAGACTCCCATATTCCCTGCAGTTGCCACTACAATAATGTCCACTTCCCTTAGTGATGCAACTTCTATGAGGGCTTCTCTGCCATAAAGGGTTCTTATTGGAGGCGAAATAAGTTCCGCTGCACCTGTAATAACTCCAATTTTAGGACTGAATTCCTCAACAATCCTTTGAAACCCTTCCAAGTTATTGTGCACTGAGAATGCTATTAGCTCAAACCTATCTCTGTATTTACGGAGTATTTCAAGGGTGCTTTTTCCAATGCTCCCTGTAGCACCGAGGAGTGCTACTTTAACTTTTCTCATTGCTTATGAGAGACCTTACGATTTTTTCCAACTCCGCCTCTGCTCTGTAACCTATTATCACGTCGTAGATGTATCCGTCTCTATCCACAATAAAAGTTGTCGGTATATACTGGATCTTCGAAATTGAACCGTATTCTTCCAGAATCTCTCTCGAAGCCATTCCCACAGGATAATTAACCTTATATTTAGTACAAAAATCCACAACTTGCTCCGATTTTCTGTCCAGAGAGATTCCAATTATTTCAATATTCCCCTTATATTTTTTCTTTAAACTGACAAAGCCTGGTATTTCCTGCCTACATGGGGAACAAGTTGTAGCCCAGAAGTCTATTATGACTACTTTACCCCTAAGCTTTGAGAGAACCACTTGTTTCCCATCGATGGTATTTAGTGTAAAATCAGGCGCCTTTAGCTTTTCCTCAGCATTGAGCACAGACAAAGCCAAAAAGAGAACCGCAAAAATTTTATTAACTCTCATATTACCCCCTTTCATTTGCGCAATTATAGTTTTATAATTTTAACGAGGTCTTCTGGAATTGCAAAAGCTTTTAATTACATTAAGTGTCTGGTTAATATTCAATGTTGATTTAGTTTTAGCCGAAAAGTACCGCGGCGAAGTCTTTAGAATCATAAATGATCCTGCTTCAACGGCTATGGGATTCACAGGGGTTTCATATCCCGTATCTTTGCCCTCAACTATCATGAACCCTGCAAGCTTAAGTTTTGCACAAGATGGAGCTTATTTCTCCCATTTTGAATTATATGGGGGCTTCATTTCCCTCGAAAATCTGTGCTTTAAGTATAATACTGAGAGATCCGATGTTACTAGTGGTTTCTATTTGACTTTCTTACATTCTGACCCGTTAGAAATCACCCAGCTTAGAGACGCAAACTTGGGTATCGTTGAGGGCAATATTGAAGTTACAGGAAAAGATGCATACAAATTCTACCTCTTTACCTTTGCCTTTGGAAGGGAAGTCAATGAATTCTCCAATTTTGGACTAAATCTAAAGCTCTTTAGAGAAAATTTTTCCAATTACCAAGAAAATGGAGCGGGACTTGATATCGGTTATATCATAACGTTTAAAGATTTAAATCTGGGCGTAACCGTGAGAGATGCAATCTTTTCATTCTTCACGGGAAACTCTTCTGAGACTTCCTCACCCTCTATCAACTTTGGAATAACGAAAATTAATCGAGAGCTAATATGGAACGTAGAAGCGGACATTTTCACCGATGGTCATTATCCTGGCTCTCTGCTTAACGTCAGTAACTTTAGCTTCGACTTAAAAGCGGGTGTTGAATATAGGCCGACCGAGAGTCTCGGGCTCCGATTAGGATTTTACAGAGGCTATTTCAACGCAGGTGCAGGCTTGAAAATTAAGAGATTCAATATTGATTACTCCATCTCTCCTAATCCCGAACTCTATACTACCCACAAAATAGGTGCAGGCTTGTGCTTCTGAGAAAACTGCTTCATATATCCACGATTATTATACCCGTATGGCTAAAATACATCGAAGGCACCTACCACACAAAAACTCCAGGAATGATAGTTCTCATATCTTTAACAATTCTTGCGTTTGTAATCGAGATCTTACGAAATTTAAATCCAGCCTTTGGAAAATTCTTTACAAAGAAACTAGACAAACTTCTTAAAGATGACGAAAAAAGAGGCAAACCCACGGGAGCCTCATTTCTAATACTTTCAATGACTCTCACTTATCTCCTATTTGATTTTCACATATTCTATTATGCAAGCATTATTGCAATACTTGTAGACGGAATAACCCCAGTAATCAATTCCCTCGTTTTCAAGAAAAGCTCCAAAGACCATTCTCACCTCATAATCTTTATAATCTCAGCCGTTATTGTTGCCTTTGTGATTAATTCGGGACTCCCATTGCAAATAAAGCTAGCTTCAAGTATAATCATCTCAATCATCGAATATATCAATCCTCCACCAGACGACAATATTTACGCAGAATTGATTGGAGCCTTTATAATATTTACACTGTTAGAAATTTTTGTCCACTAAGGAAGGAGGTAACTATGAAGAAACTGTGGATAATATTACTTTCAATTTCAACGGTCGGAGCTCAAAGCTTAAAAGAACGCCTCGCTCAAGCAACAACTCTTGAGGAAAAAAAACAATACGAGGAAGCTACTTCACTGTATAAAGGAATATTGAACTCCAAGGAGATTAACAGGAACAACAAATTTGATATATACCTTAAAATTGCAGATCTAGAAATGGATAAGTTAGGAAGGCCTGATTCGTCTCTTAAATACCTCGAGCTTGCAAGAAAAGAGTACAGTGACGCATATAGAAGAATGGATGAGGTATTTTACAGACTTGGTGTGGTAAACGAGAAACTTGGGAATTATCAAGCGGCTGCGGAACATTATCAAACAGTAGCAGTAAAATTCCAGAAAAGTAAGTATCTACCTGATGTTCTTGACGGCGTTGAACGGGTATTCAGAAAGAACTTCCAGGATTATGTTGCATTCGTTGGGGAAGAACCCATTACAAGGCTTGAATTAGAAAGAGAATTCGAAAATATACCTCCCTTCGCAAAAGCTGAGTATGAGACGGAAGAAGGCAAGCAGAAACTCCTAAAAAACATAATACAAAGAAAGCTGCTGGTCAGAGAGGCTGAAAATAGAAAACTATATTTAAAATCTTCATATCTCGAGGAAATGCAACGCGCTCGGGAGCAAGCCCTCATAAGAACTCTTTACAATGAAATCGCTCAGAACATCTCTGTAGATGAAAAAGAAATTAAAGATAATTATGAAAAGAACAAGGAAAAGTACAAACTCCCAGCAACCGTGACTTACAAAGCTGTTATAGTAGAAAATAAGGCTAAAGCAGACTCAGTATATCTTCTGCTTAAGAGAGGAGTCGACTTCGACACCGTTTTTGCGGAGTACAACATCGATGCACAGCTTAAAACCACTTCTGGAATTAGGAAAAATATAACGCAGGGAACTAAGCCAGAAGAAGTGGTGAATGTAGCTTTTTCCATGAAAGAAGGCGAGATCAGTAAACCTATAAAAATAGAAAAAGAAGGAAAGTACGCAGTTATACAACTCGTGGAGAAGAAACCCGAAGGTTATAGAACTTTAGACGAAGTAAAGGATGGCATCAAGAGGAATCTCGAGAACGAGAAAATGAATAAAGCTTGGAACAGTCTACTCGACACCTTATGGAATAAATACAACGTTAGAATCATGTACGATGAGCCTAAAGAATAACACCCTCCTTTATGGAAAGGTAGTTTTTTTCAACGAGAACCTGGGCACCGGAATAATAAGGCTAGACACTTCAAGTAAGAGAATCAAGTTCAACTACAAGAGCCTCGATGATGGCATAGAAGGTTTCAAAATTTTATTCCCTGGAGATAGAGTCCAGGTACTATACTCCAACAACAAAGTCAAGGTTAACAAAATTGGAGAGAGTCTCGTACGAGCTGATTAAGAGGGAAAAATATACCGGTGCCCGACTCGGCATTCTACATACACCTCATGGCGATGTAGAATTGCCAAACTTTATGCCCGTCGCGACCCAGGGAACGGTAAAAACCCTTTCTCCTAAAGACCTCGAAGAAATCGGGGTTCAAATCATCGTCTCTAACACTTACCACCTGCATCTAAGGCCTGGAGAGGATCTAATAGAAAAAGCCGGTGGACTTCATAGATTTATGGGTTTTAAAGGGGCTATTTTAACCGACTCAGGTGGGTATCAGATTTATAGTCTTGCAGACCTGAGAACACTTACAGAAAACAAAATAGTTTTTAAGTCTCATGTGGATGGAGCACCTATTACCTTTACACCAGAAAAAGTTGTTGAAATACAGGCTAAGTTAGGTTCTGACATTGCGATGATCCTTGACTGGCCCACTCCTTACCCCTCTACCTATAAAGATGCACGATTTCACATGGACTTAACTACCCAATGGGCTAATTATGCAAAAAGCTTCAGAGATTCTTATCTAAATAATGTCAGCTTATTTGCAATTGTACAGGGCGGAACCTACGAAGACCTGAGAATAGAACATGCAAAAATGCTTGTAGAGATGAATTTCGATGGCTACGCGATAGGTGGGTTAGCCTTAGGAGAACCAAAGATCGAAAGGGATAATATTTTAGAAAAAGTAACTCCTTTTCTCCCAGAGGAGAAAACAAGATATCTTATGGGAGTTGGATATCCTGATGACATCCTATCGGCAGTAATTATGGGAGTAGACCTCTTTGATTGTGTGCTACCAACACGGAACGCACGCACAGGAACCGTGTTCACAACTCAAGGGGAACTAACAATAAGAAATGCTGCATATAAAGAAGACTTTACTCCTCTTGACCCAGAATGTACTTGTTATACATGCAGAAATTTTTCGAGGTCTTACCTGAGGCACTTGTTCAATGCAGGTGAAATCCTCGGACCAAGACTAGCTACACTCCATTCGCTACATTTTTTTATAACCCTTATGGAGAGCATCCGCAATGCAATTAGAGGAGATTATTTGATAGAATTTCGAGAAGATTTCCTTAAGAAATACTCATCTTCAAAAGTTGTAGACAACCCAGGATAGGTTCTCTTGAAAGCCTTCGATCAGATCCTCAACATAAAAATCTATATTATTTATGGGATCCGTAAGTAACACGGAATCATCAATTTCATTCTCCGTGTAACCTTCAACATATACGTCCCCATTCAAATAAACTTTGTAAGAATAAATCCCTGGTGGGTCGATATGGGCTTTAATCGGTAATACTCCAGGATATATTTCGTGGTTCGGTTCTTCAGCCATTGTAATGCCCATAATCCCCACACCCTCGGGTGTATGCACCAGAAAGTTGATGAGAGCTCCAAAACAAAGGGCAAAGACAAAAGCTGAAGAACCAATTATCACGTACCTTCTAATTTTTACTCTTCTCACTGCCCTCTTCACCTTAACATCAAGCTCAGGCGGAGCCTTTTTCCTCAATTTACTAAACACTTCTACATCATTTCCCATCAAGCACACCCCCCATTATAATTTTTCTAAGACTTTTTTTTGCACCACTAAGCCTTGATTTCACTGTCCCTAAAGGTATTTTTAATAATTCTGCGATTTCCTCATATTGAAAACCTTCCATATAGTAGAGGGTTAAAATTTCTCTTTCCCAGTTTTTTAATTTTGCCATGGCTCTTTCCACTCTAACCTCATCGTCAAGGTCCATAGTAGAATCAAAAGAAGGGGAATTATCTCCAGCGTCTTCACCGTCATCAAAGTAAACTGGATCAAACTTTCTTTTTTTTCTAAAAAAATCATTAACATGATTAATTGCAATACTCATAATCCATGTTTTGACCGAACTCTGTCCCCTAAACTTGCCCAAATTTTTATAGACTTTTATAAAAATCTCCTGTGTTAAATCAATAGCATCATCGTAGTCATTCACTTTCCAGAAAACATAGTTAAAAATCATATCTCGCGTAGAATTATAAACCTCTTCAAACTTAGGGCCCATATTTATTTTAGACGCCTCCCTCAAATAGTTAGTTCAAAATTATAAGTCTTGAAGTATGGAACAGACGGTATAAGAAGCCTAAGAGTTACAAAGCTTGCTTAATAGAGTTTTTCAGTTGAAAATTATATGGCAAGAGAAATTAGATGTTTAAAGTATTACTTTCTGAACTTTATAAGATAGGCCTGAACATCTGGTACTTTTATGATAGTAACCTACGCACAAAAAACGTATTACCGGCGAGGGTAATCTCTGTAGGAAATATCACCCTCGGAGGGTCGGGAAAAACTCCTCTAACGATATACATTGCGGAGGAATTATCCAAGAGAGATAGCGTAGCCATTCTTTCAAGAGGATATGGGAGGAACAGTAAGGGAACCTTAGTCCTTAAAGGTGATTCCTACCTATTTAATTGGGAACAAGTTGGAGACGAACCTTTCCTCATGTGGAAAAAGCTTAAAGGAACCTTACCGGTCATCGTTGGCAAAAACCGCTATGAAACCGGGAAGATTGCTATACAACAGTTTGAATCCCATTATTTGATACTCGATGACGGGTTTCAATATCTTCCATTGAAGCGAGACGTAGACATCATTTGCATTAACCAGAATACTATTTTAAGAGGTGACTATCTTGTTCCGAGGGGCACTTTAAGAGAAAGCTTCGCCTCGTTAAACCGCGCAACAATTCTCGTCCTAAATGTGAAAGGTGATGCACCGAACGCCAGAGCCATCGAGTTTATGCAAACATACGAAAAACCATTCTTTGTAATGAAGTATGAACCTCTTATATTCTACAATTTTGAGGGTGAGAATATGTCCCTTTCGAGTCTCAGGGGCTTTGACATAGCGGCTCTCTTAGGTATAGCAGACCCTGAAAGCTTTCTGAAATTACTACAAAAACTCGGTATCGAACCGAAGAAACAGGTAATTATACGGGACCATGCAACTTATCCCATACCCAAGCTCAGGCAATTATTAAAGGAATTCGACTTCGTCGTTACGACAGAAAAAGATCTGGTAAAATATCCTTCTTTCAAAAATTTCTTGGCACTCGAAATTGAAGTGAAAATGGATAGACAAGAAGAATTTCTTAAACTATTATAGTCTAAGCTTCATCCAAGGGAAAACCCCAACCAATAAAGAAATGAAAAGTGGCATAAAGGCTGCAAATGGTGCTGATAGCTTACCTGCTTGACCCGAGACTTTAAAAAATTGAATAAGAGCCCACAAAAGAAAAGAAAGGACCAGCGCTGTTCCAAAGGCAAAAGCTTTTCCTCTAGCCTTTATGGAGAGTGCCATCGGCAGTGAAAAAAAAGTAAAGACAAAGATTGTAAGAGGAAAAGAAAAACGATATAAGAGCTCTACAAGTTCCTCCTTATACAAAAGCTTTGTCCTCCTCTTATAGCTTATAACTTGATACAGTTGGCGACTGCTCATTTGTTCAATCTCTGTCTTTCTTTTAAGCACCTCAAAGGGTGAAACCATGCCTTGCAATAACTTCCTTTCAAAAAATACGATAGAGTCCCTTTCGGGGCCTATATGTCTTTCTATAACACCAAATAACTCAAAATCGTTATTAATAATTAGACAGGAATCTGCATCGATTCTTACACGGGGGGTATTAGTATCAAATACCATTATAACGACTCCCCTGCCCTGCCTCTCCCTTGCATTTAATCTGGAGAAGTAAAACAAGGTATCACCATTCATAAAGCTAAAATCTGATACGGAAGGATAGTAGAAATAATACTCATTTTTCTCAATATTTACCTTTCTAACCATAGTTGAACGCTGAAGTCCAGGATAACTAAGATACTCTTCACATAAAAAAATTAGAACTGAAAGTATTAAACTAAAGGCAAGGATTTTTGCCATTGTCCCTCTAATGTCACATCCCGAGATTTTCAGAACCAAAACCTCCCGATTGTAAACGCTTTGTTGGAACAGGAAAAAGATCGATATCAAAAAAGCAAATGGGGCCAGGAGATTTATAAGGTATGGGATCTGATAAAAGTAGAAAAGAAATATGTCGATAGGCCTGGCCTCGTTAGAGATAAAAAAACCAAGACGTTCGAAAAAATTAACAAAGATGAATATAAACACCGAACCTAAAGTAAAGATAATGAAAAGCCTTATTAACTCTGAAAAATAAAGCCTATCAACCTTCTTCATTATGGAACTATCTTACAGAATAGTTCGTTGAAATTACAACGGTAGTACCCAGTTCCCTCGACGATCCAAATGCTACATCAATGCCGTAAGTGTCGGTCTTCAAGCATAGCCCAAGGCGAACCTCTCTATCCATCAAGCCAATTCTTAGCCCGAACCCTCTGGTAAACCACATCTCCGAACCTATACGATAAGATGTCTTGGAAGATGTCCTGTCCAGCCCAAGCATCCAAGTAACCGACTGAGGAACCTGAAAAGAAATCATGAAAAGCATTTCGCTTTCAGATTTCTCGCTTTTATCAGTAAAACCTCGAGAGGGTCTTAAAGCGTTTAGATGGCTAAAGGTAAACTCGAAGATGGATAGCCTTGCACATAAACCGTAATCAATAGAGAAGGATGAAGCTGTAAGATTATCTTCTATATTTTTAAGATAACCTACACGAGTACTTAATCCAGCCCCAAAGAAACTGTTCATCATGCCTAAACCCGCCAAGAACGTGTAATCTGAAACTATATCCTTTATTCCACCCTCCAAAAGTCCTAAGCCAGCCCTTAGTTTCCAGAACTTCCCAGACACCGAAAGATGAAAATCCGTAAGATCCGACATAAGATAGTTCTGCCTTAAACCCAGTACTCCCGAGAATCTACTGTCAGGGAGCAACGCAGGATTCACAAAAATAGCGTCAGACTTCGAGTCAAAAGGGTTATAAAGCCCTGCGAGGCTATAACTTTGGGATGAAACACCCGTTAGACAAAATACAGATAACAAAATTAACGTATTCATAAGAATATTTTAAATTAAATCCAGCCTAATTTCAATAACTTTCTAATTTTTTCTGAATGACCCGTCTTCAAAAGTAGAATCAATTGTAGAAACTTTGTAGGGGTTGTGATAAACCAGCCCTCCCATAGCATTTCCAAAGGTCCTTACACCTACAATTTTTATCCTTGAGAGGTTATCCACAATTTCGATACCAGGGCCGCTGTGATCCGAAATAACAGAGTGATAAACCTCTACAGTAGGTGAATTCAAAATCTTGATCCCACCAGAAACCCCCTCTGCAACCTTACAGTTTTTAAAAATCCCTCTGGAGCTGTCAATTATTATTTGGTAACCGTGCTTTTGGAGCTCACAATTCCGAATAAACTCAGTTCCTTGTAACTTACTTTCGGAACCATTCTTTACAGTCATGCCGTAGCCCATATTGCCAATTACTTTTGCGTTTTCAAGTTCTATCCCTGCACCATCATCCATTCTTATACCATCCCCTCCAAGACTATTGTATATCTCACATCCTCTCGCTATACAGCGTGATGACGTTATAACCAGTTGGGCGCTGCTTTGGCTCATTGTGTTGGAATAAATCTTACAATCTTTAATTTTTAAGCCCGAATACCATGCTGCACTTACTCCTTCTTCCTTGTGCCCAAAGATCCGGCAGCTCTCGATTTCAACGTAAGATTTTAAAATTCCAATCCCCATATTATTCTTCCCATCGTGAATAACAGAATTTTTAATAAGTGCATAAGATGATCCAATCCATACCTGCGCAAAATTTTCCGACTCCGCCCCATTCCCCGAAATTTCCCCTTCATTAAACCTCAATTCTGAATTATAGTATACCTCAATACCGTGCCTTGCATGATTTGATATAATAGCATTCTCGATTTCCGCATAAGAAGACTCCATTATAGAAAGGCCAGAATTGTCAATACCTGAAGAAATTTGAGAAGACTTCAATATTATTTTTGAATTTTCAACCCTTATCTGAGGGTATTCCTTAGTATCCTGTCCATTACCTTTGATTTCACAAGATAAAATCTCCGCAACTGAATTTGAAAGGACGTAGATACCAAAGTTTTCGTTGCCTTCCACAATTGATTCCATCATCTCAAGGAAGGATTTTTCAACAACAATCCCCGAAACCCTTTGCCCCTTTAAAATCTTCGATCTTTCAACCCTCCCACGGCTTGACGTAACAAGAACTTGTGGAAACATACCGTCCTTGCCCCTATTTTCCTCTATTAGGCAATCAATGATGGTAAAACTTGCATTCGAAGAGAACCAAACACCCTGACCATAATTTGCTCTTATCCTCACACCTTGTAACTCCACATTCGCTATATCACCTGCGTAGATCCCAGCTGCGCTATAAGAGTCTTCGATATCAGAGTTTTTTACAATTAAATTACAGGATTTGACTTCGATTTGCGCTTCACCATCTGCATTTTTGTTATTTAAGTAAACCCTTGAGTTAGTTGCCTTAATTGTTGAATTGGCCTCACCGTAAATGGCACGCCTCACATGGTTATAAATTGATACATCATCTAACTCAACACTGGAGTTTCTTACATAAATACCATCATTTTTAACTCCATCGTATATGCTCGACTTTTCAACCCTTATGTTTCCTGAGGAAACCCAAATCTGGGGTGCATAAAAATATTCGTTGCCATTTTCGTGAATCTCGCAATTTGTCAAAAAACCATCAGACGACGACCGGACTGTTAAGGCGTTAAAGAAATGCCTGTAAATATGGGAGTCAACCAGTTCCAGCTTAGAACCCTCATCAAGGATCACACCCGAGTTATATACCCCGCCGTGGATCTTAACTCCTTTTACATATCCCCGTGATGATTCAACTAACATCTGTGGCTTGTCTTCCTCTTCGTTCCCATTTCGAGCCAGCTCCCCACCACGCATTAAAATTTCTGAATCGTCTCTCAGAACTATACCATGAAAATAATGTCCCGTAACCTTTAAGTCATCTGCCTCGAGAAATGCCGTATCTTCAAGCCATATTCCTGAGTTGTTAACCCCATTCAGAATCCGACCAGCTTTTATCTTTGCATTGGATGTGACTACCTTAAGTTGGGGATAATCTTCTTCACTGTTACCATTTTCAACTATTCTTGATGAGGTCATGGTCAATTTTGAACTGGAATCAATAAATATCCCGTAGTAATAGTTTCCACTTACGGTTGACTTATCTAATAAAATCTCACAATTATCGCCCCATATTCCAGACCCATTTCCGTTCATTACTTTACTATTTTTGATGTTTACTACACAATCCTTAACCCTCACCTGGGGACTAAAAATATCAATACCATTCCCTTCAAAAACTGATCCGACTATCTTAATTTCTGCATTTTCTCCATGTATCCCAATATATTTACACTCCGAAACTTTTACCTTCGATAACCCCAGCTTACTACTGTAGACTTTGATGCCTGCTCCATAAATTTCAGTATTCCTTACTTCAACACTACTTTCCGTTGCAAAAATTACTCCTATAGTCCTGTCAGGATCTTTACTGTACTTTAAAGTGAGATTTTCTATAAGCAGTTCACCTTTTATCACTTCGAAAGCAGGCAAAACTTCAGCATTGACTATACACTTTTCGAGGCCTACTAAAACAATTTTCCTGCTCTGGATCGTAATGGGCCTCTCAACATCGATGTTGCCCGAGAGTTCAAGCATTATCTCTCCCCAATCCTCTATATAAGGCTCAATAAAATCAACAAAGGGCGTACTCCCATCGTAAAACAATGTTAACTTGTCTTCTCCTCTTAGGAGAGTTATCTTCACCAACCCCTCTTTAACCTCGGTATAAGTGCCATTGCGGGCATGACTCTTCCTTTTAAGATGTCTGAGGGCAGAATCCTCTGCTATAAGTTTTACAAATTCATAAAGAGTCGTAATCGCCCACTTGGCAAGTTCTTCTTTTATGCCTGTGCTTTCAGCAAATCCTCTTATGATAAGATCTAAGTCCTCATCAGTCAGAGGGTTCGAGTCCCTTAAGGTAACAGGAATTTTCTCTTCTATAGCTGAAGCGATAGCATATATTTTAGATTTCTCAATATTTTGTCTTGTACTTAGTTCCTCTTTAGCCAGCGACGGACTTTCTAATAAGGATTCTCCATGTGACTTATAAAGTTCAATCAGAGCTTGCACAAAATAATCCATCACTATACCTCCTATCATATATATTATATAAGAATTGCATCCTGCATTCAACCATTTACGTTGATTTATCTATAGACTAAGATACCGCTGCGTTTAATATACGAGACAAATAGTAGGGCATACATTTGATTTTCCAAATTCTCGAAATTACAATAAAAAGAATGAAGTTGCTCTTCATTCTTTTGGTAAGTCAGTCGGTGCTGGAAGTAGGGCAAAAATATCTTACTCAAAAAGAATTTGATAAGGCTTATGCGATCTTCCATCAGATATATACAGTATCAAAAAATACACCTGAAGGCAACTGGGCAAGATATTATTTAAGCCTGTCCCTTCTTGGATCCGGAGATACTTTATCAGCACTCGGCAACTTACTAAAGCTAAAGGAAGAAACCTGTGACGACTCCTTAGCATATTTGATCTATCAAAAAATAATTGAACTTTCGCAGACCCAGGAAGACTCATTGAGATGGATCTCTGAAATGGTTAACCTTTCCCCTTCATCAGCTAACAGGAAGAGAATTGTCGAGGAAACCCTCAATAAACCTGTAGGAGAACCTATAAAGATAGGCCTCCTCAGGATTCTGGCTTCAGACTACGAATCAAGAAAATCAGAAATTAGCCTTGGGGAAGCCCTTTTGAAGGATAACCCAGGGGCGTCACTTATACTCGCAGAACGCAACAACGCAAGTCTCCTCAAGATTAAAGCACTATACAGAAACGGTAATTATATCGATTTTTATAGGCAACTTATAGAAAACAACCCTCAAAAAATCATCCCTGAAGAGGCAATTGACTTCCTCCTCTTTGCAAAAAACTCTCCCAAAATCACAGGGCTCCTCTTCGCCCTCGAACCCGAAAACGAGAAAACCGCCTTTGAGTTTTCGCGAATTCTTGAAAAAATGGGGTTACCAAGTACAAAGTTCAGAAAAAAGCTGAAGGATAAATTGTACATTTCGTGGTTCAATATAAAACAGCTAACTATCCAGGACTTAGAGGCCGTGGAAGGTCTTCCACCATCACCTCTTCGAGACTTAATTCTTACAAAAGGGTATATAAAGGAAAAATGGTATGCGAAAAGCCTTTTCTACGCTACACAACTCCCCGATTCTTTTGAGTACAACATTACGAAGCTGGAGCTGGCAGATTCCATGATTCAGAGTGGAATTATAACACCTGAATTATCCCAGCTTTTAATGTCGATTCAGAATTTTTATCCCCTTACGGAAAGGGACAAGAGACTCTTAGTTATTAAATCGCACAGAGGAGAGGATGTAATGTCCCTCCAGAGGAAGCTGGAAACCAATCTCGTGAAGGCTGACCTAAAAATACCAGTTAGATTCGAAAGTCCTGATCCTCCTGATACCGAGGTTATAAAGACTTTGTATAAAAACTTCGATTTCGAAGGCGTAATAAAGTATTCAAGAGGTAAAACCCTCCCCTATTCCATGAAATATTATGTAGCGAATTCCCTTCTACACATCGGTGCCTTTGAAGAAGCTCTAAACATACTCGAGGATGAACCCTCAACCTTTCCTGGAATATACATAAGAGCATTAGCAGGGGTCGATAACCCAACGAATTATCTCAAAAAGATTCCACTCAACCTCGAAGATGATGATGCTTATTGTCTTTTTGTTATTGCTACAAAAACGTCCACCCCTGAACTTTTCGATTTCTACAGCTCCCGAGCCTTCCGTTTCTATAAAGCACTCCTTAAGGAAGACCTCTATGCGGCGTGCACGCTCGTCGACTCGCAGGACAGTCGAATGGTTTTGGAACTGGTCAAAGCTTTATCAAAAGAAGGCCAGTATGAAAAAATAGTCGAAATAACTAAAAACGCTAACCCTTTTTACCCTTTGGAGCAGGAGATCTTTACCTACCGTTTGCAAGCCTTATATAAACTCGGTTTGTACCAGAAGGTACTGAATGAAGGCATCAAGTACTATACCATTTTGGAAAACCCATATGCAAATGACATAACCTGCCTATCAGCACTTGAAACTAAAAACCTAAACCTTGCTTTTCTTTTTTCTCTTGGAGGCGATACACCCACTTCGAGGAATGTTTACTCCCGTAGCCTTCTCTATAGTGGTTTGGTGGAGCTTGTTGAACCTAATGATCTCATGGGGAAAGACTTGCTCCTTTACTATTATTCTAAGAAGAACCTTAAAGCACTCGAATCCTGCAAAGTAGAGAAAGCTGACGAGGCATTCCTTAAACTGAAACTTCTCACGATTCTTGCGGGTACTCTGCCCGATAGTTTATTGAAAATCTACTCCGATACTTTTCAATTGAGTATAGAAACAAGATATGTTCTAAAGGGACACGAATTACTTATAAAGAACCAGCTGGATAGCCTTTCACTATTTATAGATGCTACAGGACTTGAGGATCCTGAACTAACATACGAGATGGCTCTGAGACTCATCACCAGTGGTGAGATGGATATGGCTTCACAGAAACTTAAAGACGTTCTTGACATTTCAAATGACTCACTACGCCACGAAATTTACTTTAGACTGGGCAATATTGAAGCAGCTAAAGGGAACTTTGGCGATGCTATCTTCTACTACTCAAAGGCTAATACATATGGAAATACTTTTGAAAAAGAGTTACTTTATAACCTCGCAGTTTCCTATAAAAACTCGATGCAACTGGATTCTGCACTCCAGTATTTTAAAATCTTGCGTACAAAGTACAGCTATCATGAGATCTCCATTGAGGCAAGTATATTCCTTGGGTATCTGATGGTCGAAAATCAAAAAGATGATGAGAAGGCAATTGAAATACTCAAGGAAGTAATTGGAATCGGAACAAAGGCTCAGGATTGTGAAGCCCTTTACTGGTTATCACGTGGGTACTTGTCTACTCAAGATTTGCGATCAGCTCTTGCGTCCTTGAAGAGGATCTATAATTATTACACCGAGCTTGCTGATTGGCGCGATACTGCAAAGCTCGATGCTGCTAAGATTTTCGTTTATCTAAATCATAGAGATATAGCTAAGAATTTATACGATGAAGTAATTAAAACTAGAGGAAAGGATGATCCACTATCCCAGGAAGCACTAAGCCAGAAAGAGTTTTTCAAGCTTTAGAGTTTCTCTTCTTGCGCCCTAAATGGCGAAACTTTGAAGGTATTATTACAGTATGCACATTTATATGGCGGATAATCCTGTCGAAAAGAAAATTCATTCCCACATGCAGTACAGACAATGGATTTAAACTTCCCCTTGACTTCGGGTACCTCTCTCATAGACATTCTACACATAGGGCAGAAGAGAGGCGCTGTCTCTGAAACCACAATATACCCGCAAGATCTACATTCAAAGAATTTCTTCATTTCCGAAAAAACATTCCACTTCATACTCAAAGGATTTAGGAGAGTCTGAAGCATGAACGGCGTTTACTCTCACATCCGTTCCATAGAGGTGTCTAATAGTACCTGGTTCGGCTTTTGAAGGGTCAGTTGCACCAACGAGCTTCCTCAGTTCATATATTGCATTTTCCCGCTCCAGGAGTAAACCTATCACAGGGCCAGAAATCATAAACCCAACAAGACCTTCAAAAAACTGCTTACCGCGGTGGGCTGCGTAGAACTTTTCTGCATCATTCTTATTCCACTTCCTCATCCTAATATCTATTATATCAAAACCAGCCTTCTCAACCATGGATATGATCTCACCGACGATTCTCTTTTTGAGAGCATCGGGTTTGAGAAGCAAAAACGTCCTATCCAAGGGTATAACCCTCTTGAAGGGCTTTTTTATTCAAGTCTTGATATTTTTTAACTCTTCTATCTACTGCATTTTGAAGAGATTTAAGCCTCACAAGGTCATACTTCTTTGCTAAAAATCCTAAAACCAACATGTTCAGTACCAGAGGTGTACCTATCCTTTCCCTCACAATTTCTGTAAACGGAAGTGCAACTATCTCTATACCTTCGGTATCTTTTGAGAATTCTTTAGTGTTAAAGGTATCCAGTATGATAGCGCCAGGTATTTTCACGATTTTGTTAAACTTATCATATGCACTCTGGCTTAGAACCACTAACACATCGGGGTGTATTACCTTTGGGTATGAAATAATTTTCCTGGAGATGATCAAATCGGATCTCGACGTCCCAAGCCGTGCTTCAGGTCCGTATTCTACCGTCTGGACAATTTCCATACCCTCTTCAATTCCAGCAGCATCAGCAAGAACAAGTCCTGCAAGAATAAGACCCTGACCACCTGATCCAGCAAGGGTTATCTCGATTTTATTTCGTTCCATTTTCCCCTCAATATGTTTAAATAACCCTTTTTATTGTTCTCTGCAAGGAGACCTATGGGAATAAATGCACCTTCCTTAGGTTGAGTTCCTACCAAGTAGGTAATCTTTCTGTACCACTCCAGGGTCTTAAATGGATCAGCTTCGAGATTAAGCCTCCCATAATAGGTTGGACATGGACTTAGAACCTCCAAAAGGGCAAATCCCTCGACATTCATTGCCTTCTCAAGCATTTTTTCAAGAAGTGGTATGTGATAAACCGTACTTCTGGCTACAAAGTTGGCGCCAGCAGCAGCAGCAACGGCACATCCGTCAAAAGATGGTTCCATATTGCCATAAGGTGTCGTAGTCGTATATGCATTCAAAGGCGTGGTCGGAGAAGCCTGACCACCTGTCATTCCATAATTATAATTGTTTATCACAATAGCCAGTATATCTACATTTCTCTTGGCTGCATGGAGAAAATGATTGCCACCGATGGCATAAGCATCTCCATCTCCCATCACTACAATCACTTTCAAATCAGGTTTTGCGAGTTTTAATCCTGTGGCAAAAGCAAGTGCCCTCCCGTGAGTAGTATGTAACGTATTGAAATCCGCATATCCAGGCATCCTCCCAGTGCATCCAATACCAGAAATCATAGAGATTTTATCCTTGTCTAAATGTATTTTCGTGACCACCCTAAGAATCGACTGGAAAACCATTCCAATACCGCATCCTGGACACCACACTGATGGCATGTGATCCCGTCTTAGATAATCGGAAACAGGATGCTTTTCTCCTTTCACCCCTCTTGCAGTTGTCCAAATGGCAAAATCAGGGCAATGATTTTCGCATTGTTTGCAATCAATGCAGGCATCTTCATCAATTATCCTCGGATATCCATACGAATCGAAATCTAATACGTTCTTGGGGCATATGTTTACACATATACCACATTTTTTACAATACTGCTTATCAATATGAACATTATATAATTTCTTTTCCATATGCTTGTTTAAAGGATAAAACCCGAAGCTTGGCTTGTCAAGGAATGATGCAGGATTTATAATATTACAATGGACGAAAAGAAAATTCTCGAGTTGACCCAAGATATTCTTGAACGGCTCTACAAAGAGTTCTCCCAACGCATCATGGGGCAAAGAGAGGTAATTGAGCAAATATTAATTGCCCTTTTTTCCCAAGGGCATGTGCTACTCATGGGGCTCCCCGGTCTTGCCAAAACCCTTATGGTTAAAACCCTTGCAGAGATCTTAGACTTGGCTTTCTCTCGCATTCAATTCACACCAGATCTTATGCCTTCAGACATCACAGGAAGTGATATCCTTGAAGAAGACCCTTCAACGGGCAAAAAATATTTTAAATTCATAGAGGGCCCCATCTTTGCTAATATAATCCTTGCTGATGAGATCAATAGAACACCCCCAAAAACCCAGTCCGCACTACTGGAGGCAATGCAAGAATTAAGGGTTACAGTATCTGGAAAAACATACCGTCTGGAAAAACCCTTCTTCGTAGTTGCTACACAAAACCCCATTGAACAGGAAGGTACCTATCCTTTACCAGAAGCCCTATTGGACCGATTTATGATGGAAGTACGAATAGATTATCCTTCAAGGAAGGAGGAGTTGGAAATTGTAGAGTCTACGACGGGCCCTGATTCTGCTAACTTGACAAAGTTACTTACCAAAGACGAAATTATGGAGATTCAAAAGATAGTAAGGGAAGTGCCCGCACCAAGTCACGTGATAGAATATGCAGTTGACCTCGTAAGAAAAACAAGGCCTGTGGAAAAAGAATCGCCAGACTTCATAAAAGAATATGTAATTTATGGGGCTAGTCCAAGAGCATCACAGTCACTAATTTTGGGCAGTAAAGCCCGCGCAATTTTAAGAGGTCACGTTATACCTACAACACAGGATGTTAAGGCATTAGCAGCATCTGTACTTAGGCACAGAATAATAAAATCCTTCAAAGCAGAAGTTGACGGCGTTAATATTGACGAGATTATCAAATCGCTGTTATGAACTTATAAGAGAATCACTGAAAAGGACTTAGTGTGTATAAGGTCGCCTGATTACTGCTAATCACAAAAAATAAACTTTAAAAACAAATTATGAAGATCAAAAAAGACGAGCTCAAAGATCATATAGTCAAAGCTTATTCTCTTCTTAAAGAATGCCGCCTTTGTCCAAGGAACTGTGGTGTAAATAGACTAAAAGAACAAAAGGGTATCTGTATGGTGGGGAAAAAGCCGATTGTTTCCTCCTACGGCTTGCATTTTGGAGAAGAAAGGGTATTGGTAGATTTTAAAGGTTCAGGAACCGTATTCTTTGGAGGCTGCCCACTAAGATGCGTGTATTGCCAAAACTACTCCATAAGCCAGTTATTGACGGGTAAAGAGGTTTCAAATCCTCAACTTGCAAAGATTTTCTTGTCAATTCAAAGACAGGGCGCTCTAAACCTCAACTTGGTGACTCCCACTCATGTAGTACCCATGATACTCGAAGCACTTTACCTCATTTACGACGACTTTCATTTGCCAGTTGTATACAACACAGGTGGGTATGATGCCCTGGACACCCTACTCCTCCTCGACGGTATCATAGACATTTATATGCCTGACGTAAAATATGGAGACAACAAAAAAGCATTTAAATATTCTCTATGCCCGGACTACTTTGATGTAGCAAAAATAGCCATCAAGGAAATGCACAGGCAAGTGGGAGATCTGGTGGTGGAAAACGGTATAGCAAGAAAGGGGCTTCTCATAAGACACCTCGTCTTGCCAAACGGGTTGGCGGACTCGATAAAGGTCCTCAACTTCATCAAAGATGAAGTTTCCACCTCCGCCCATGTAAATATTATGGACCAGTATCATCCTGCCTATAAAGCCAAAGAGTACCCTGAGCTTTCAAGAAATGTTACTTTGAGTGAATTCGAAGAGGTAGTAATGTACGCCCAAGAGATTGGCCTTCCTAGGGTAAATTAGGATAAAAGCAATCCACACTTCTGACCAATTGTCAAGTCATCTAAATACATTAAAACTGTAAAACTGCCGTAGCAAACTTGACAAATTTTCCCACACTATCTTGACTGATTGTTACTATAACTTAAAGGGAAGGTGGGGTAGGTATCGATTCCTACCCCACCCTTTTAACCTTTTAGAATACCTCGAATCCAACCTGTGCTTTTAGGAATATGTTCTTATCCCACTCCTTTAGCTTTCCCTCAAAGGATCCTTTTACACTGCCTCCAAAGAAGAAGATTGTGTAAGGTGAAATTTGGTAGCTCAAAAGTGGGTATGAGGCTAACTCTTCGCTATCATAACTGTTTATCCAGCGGAATGAGAACCGTTGTGTGGGATTATAAAGAAATTTCAGAAAATACGTGTTCTGGGAAGCAATTATATCGGGTTTTTCACCAAGAGAATAACTTCTATACTCGAGAGTCATAAGAACCTTTTTCCCTAGCATGAGGTCCCCCTTTAAGCTGCCTGATGTAAAATGGGCTTTATCAGGTGTATATGCATAAAAATTAATTCCGTTGCCAAGCCCCAAAACGGCCGTTAACCTAATAAAATCGGTGGGAGCACTAGATATAGAAAGATTAAAAAGATCCAAACCGGTAAGTGTTGTTCCAAGAAGTTGTTGGGAGTAGCGCATGTATGCTACATACAAATCCGTTCTGTATTTCATAGAAGACATGAGGCAGAAGTACAAACTGTCATTATCATAAGTCCTCGCATAATCTGAGTTTATGCTATATGAAAAATCAAGCTGCCCAAAATTAAGAATGCCCCAGCCAACGGGAAAACGAAAAGAAAATCCCGAAGTTAGAGAAGAAACGTTGCTAGACTTAAGAAAACCATTTTGATTAGAAAAATCTTCAGATACTGCGAAATATGAAATCCTGGGAGTAAAATTTTTCAGTTTCAAAGAAACTGAGGCATCGACCAGTTCTCCTTTGTAATCGGGGCTTTCCTTTCCTCTGCGTGAATAGCCAAAGACCCCACTCAGGAGTAGTGTATTTCTAAAATTAAAACCTCCTTCTAAAAATCCTACATAATTTGCAAAATCTGTAGTTGTATTTCTAGTGTTTAATACAGCCCCCAGATATGTACCTTTATCAAAATAGTGCCTAAGCGTTGCAATATTTACTAATGCACTGTCGCCTACAGGCAATTCAAAACTTCCAAAATCCGTGGTATATAAGAAAGAATTGGACAAATCATAAGCAGAAATAACTCCCATTTCAGTATTTTTAAATTTACCTAAAACTTTTACGACACCGATAGGTTCATTTACCCTACGTGTATAAATCATATAGTTCTGTCTCTCAAATATGTCGCCGCCCTCAAGAAAAATTGGCCTTTTCTCCGCAAGATAAAGCGCATATGGGTTGTTTACGGTAATTTGCGGCTCATCAGTTTCTACCGTAGAAAAATCAGGGTTTAGCGCAAATAATACGCTTAGTCCAGACTCATGGGAATATTTACCTGTAGCACCTGCTCGAATAGTCACTTTATCTATACTGATTGGAGGTCCATCTGAAGAGAGTATATAGGGAATTACATTTAGCGAAGAGACTTTCCTCCAACTCCCTTCAAGAATACCTTTTGCAAAGGGATCATCACTTGAGGACGATGGGACAGGGGGCCAAACATACTGATATAGATACTGGGAAGGTCTTGACCTATTGAGGTATATACGAAAATCGTCTTCTTTAACCTTACTAAAGTTTGAAAGTGGAATATCCAGTAAAGCTATCCATAGAGTCTCCCGAACTTCCGCATACCCAGTCCAGTTAAAATCGTATGAGATGATACAATCACCAGAAACATCAAGGTAATCAATTATTGAACCTGCAGGATTGATACCGAAGGCATAAGATCTGGTTCCAGAGTTATCAGGGTCGATGAGAACGAAAACCATGTCATTATCTGTACGCATTTCATCCCTTTTTAGGACCTGATAGCGAACCTTTTCGCTTTCATGGCAAAAGAACAGTACATAGAGATCGTCTTTATAAACACCAATATATGCTTCAGTCTTAACGTCGGGTGGAGCACTATCCCTCGGGAATACTTCAAGGAAGTCAGCTACGGGAAAGCCCTCTTCCAAGATGATGCTTATATCTGTTATATTCGCAGGCTTTTCCGACAGAGCAGGAATCCTCAAAATATAGTTACTCATTACTAAGGCTGTCAATAGCCACATCCAACACATCTTCCATACCTCCTCTTGATTTTATATACATTTCACGGTACTCCGTACAACTTTTTAGAAGTTGCTCATGGGTTCCCGCACATAAAATTTCTCCACTTCTCATAAAAATGATCCTATCAAAGGAAATCACAGAATTCAACCGGTGCGTAATGTATATAATTGTCTTACCTTTGTGCGCCTCTAAGAGATAATTCAAAATCTGCTTTTCGGATAAGGGATCAACTTCACGAAACGCTTCATCAAGAATTAAAACCTTAAAATCTTCCCTTAGGAGGATCCTACTTAAGATGATCCGCTGTCGCTCTCCTCCTGAAAAGGTAAGTCCGTTCCTACCACACGGGGTATTGAATTTATAAGGCAATGAAGAGATCTTGTCATATATGTTCGCGTTCTCTGTAGCTTTCACCACCGACGACATATCAACTTTTTCAGCAGGGAATGTAATATTATATAATATAGTTCCAGAAAACAAAAAACCTTCCTGAGGAGTGTAGGCTATCAATCGCCTCAGATCAGCTTTGTTAATTTTACTGACAGGAATGGAGTCGATTAACACCTCGCCCCTCTCCGGTGAGATAAAATCGAGAAGCAATTTCATCAACGTCGTTTTCCCCGCTCCCGAGGGTCCTACAATTGCAATCTTCTCTCCAGCACGTATACACAGATTAAGATTTCTGATGGCAAATTCGTCATTATCTCCTTCAAACCTAAAGTATACATTTCTAAATTCTATACGCGAGGGAATATCGCTTAGATTTATGGTTCCCTGTTTCTCTTCAGGAAGATTCATAATCTCGAAAATCCTCTGAGCTGGTGCCTGCAGAGCTTTAAATTCAGGGATGATATCCGTCAAAGCGCTAATAGAACCGATAAATGAACTCAAGAGCATCGATAGTGCAAATAGATCGCCTGCACTAATTCCACTGTATCCGGAGAGATTAATTCCAAGAAGTAAAATAATAACGACAGCGGAAGACGAGATAAAAGAGTTAAGATTTGCAAGGGAAAAATTTAATCTTGTAAAGGAAAGGGAAGATTTTAGATAGTTCTTCAAAATACTGTTAAAGATTTCAGCGTTTTTCTTCTCACCCAGTAAAGTTTTTATAGTTTGTATTCCATACATTGTCTCTTCAATATGGTCATATATCTTCGTGACTTCCTCCTGTACTTCGTAAGCCTTGGGTCTAAACTTTGGAGCCAAAAGATAATTAACAAGAAACATAATGGGTAGGAAAATTAACGACAATATCGCAAGTTTGCTATTCAAAAAAAGTATACCGCAGAATAGCAATACAGCTGCCGGGGCTTCTTTAAATATGCCAACATAAATCGAAAACAGGTGCCCTTGAAATACAAGTGGGTCGTTGAGCAGTCGAGAAGTGAAAAAACTCGTAGGATACTTAACGTGATACTCAGGTTCAAGATTCTGGACATGTTCAAATAACTTCGACTGAACATGTAGGATGCTCCATTCTTTCCAGTAATTCAATAGATAACCTGAAATAAGATTCAGAATGGACCTAACGAGGTAAAGGGCAAGAATAATACAAAGCAAACTGGCGGCCTGATGTTGGCAGTGTGCACTACCCAGACCATCAACCAGGGTTTTGAAAGCATAGGAAGATGCAATTTGAGTTAAGGGAACTAGGAAGGCTATAAAAATCCCAACTATAAACCATTGAATCTTGGTTTTGAAAAGATTTATAGTTTCTGCAAGATTAACGTTGTTCATCTGATCATCACTCGAATTCATAAGATTCAAGGAATTTAAGAGCCTCTGAGTTCACCTCCATTAACTTAGCATATAATATAAAAGCCTCCTCAACCTCTCTCTTTTCTTTGCTACATTCCGCTTCTTTATATTCGGCATTTAAATCGCCAGAAGCAGATGTTACCCTTGAAAAGCAGATCCTGCAGAGGTCCTTTGCAAAACATGAACGGCAGCTCAAGGAAATCTCCTCAAAACCCTTCAATAGTGTGTAAACCCTTTTTATATCAATCCCTTTTTCTACAGTACCAATTTTGAGTCTGTCATATACCTTCTCACAAGGACAAAAATTCCCTTCCACATCAACGTAAAGTTTCTTAATGCCTGGAATACAAACCCCATTTAAAGGGATTTTTTCTCCTATATCTGAACCAAGGTGTAGGTGGATATCCTTGAGCCTCCTGCCAAAAAGCTCCCACAAAAACTTGTCGGTTTTGCATTCTGTCATAAGCCCTTCTACAAAACGCTTATGTAAACCTCCCAACGCCTCTTTAAATTTTGAAATTGCCACCTCATCACCGTACTTTTCTATGTAATCGTTCTTATTAGGATCTAGAAAGCCCACCTTTAGAAGATTATCCTCAAATAAAGGGTCAAGGAAAAAGTCATACACCTTGTAAAGGTCAGTAAGCGGTGTCAGAGTAACCTCAAACATTACTTGTTCTCGGTAATAATCGGGGTATTCATCATAGAGCTTCACTAAAAGACGATAAATTCTATCGAAAGTCCCCTCTTGTTTTACCGTAACCCTATTAAAATCGTGTATAGACCTGGGCCCATCTAAGCTAAGCTGAAGATATACACCCCTCCTCACAAGTTCATTAACTCTCTCCTTATAAAGAAGGGTACCATTTGTAGCTACGGAGAATTTGATCTCCTTCTCAGGATGATTATGACGGATTTCATCGATAAGCCATAACATCTCATAAAACCTAAGGGTAGGCTCCCCTCCGTAGAAGGAGATAAATACACTCTCCTTAGAACGCTGCAAGAAATATTCCACTGCCTTTAAAGCTATTTCTTTATTCATAAACTTCTCAGAGTAGCCTCGGATCTCTTTATAGCTATCCCCATAAATACAATATTTGCATCGCAAATTACACTGCTCTGTTAAAGTTAGTACTAACTGACTTAATTGTGTACTCAAAATAGATTCAAGAGTATCTAAAGAAGGGACATCAAAAGGCCTTACATCAATAGCCAACGATGGCAGAGGACACATATTTTGATAAGGCGAGATCCTGTAAACTACTCTTTCGGTGCTTGAATAGAGATAGGAATATTTTTCTGTACTAAATCGAAGTACACCTGGCATTACGGTATTCAAAATGCTGTCCATAAAAAGCCCCCTCTTATTTAAAGTACACCTTAATGGTTTGCGGGGC
>DCDE01000010.1:7098-27510 GCA_002316275.1 Caldifarciminota bacterium UBA1063 | reverse complement strand
AGGAAGGACTGCTGGTTGGCATGTCAAGTGGGGCAGTTGTGGCAGGGCGCTTCGTCTTGCAAAAAATATGAATAGAGGGGTAATTGTGGCTCTATTGCCAGATAGAGGGGAGCGCTATTTACGCTCCAGGCTCTTCAGGTCTCTATGCGCCAAGTGCCCTCCATAAGTAAATAACATTCAGTGGCAGCAGTAACTTGATTTCTATTTGGTTTGATTTTAATATTACAAGTTCGAAGGAGAGTTAAAATGAAATGTATCATAATGGCAGGAGGATTCGGTACACGAATCAGGCCTTTAACTATGAGCATTCCTAAGCCTATTTTACCTCTACTCAATAGGCCTATCCTTGAGCGTATTATTGTGCACCTCAGGAAAAATGGATTCGAAGATATAATAATGTTGCTCTACTTTCAACCAGAAATTATAAAAAACTACTTTGGGGACGGTACTGATTTTGGGGTAAAAATTACGTATGTAGTACCTTCTGAAGATTACGGGACTGCAGGTGCCTGTAAGATTGCTGAGGAGTATCTTGATGAAAATGAAAGGGTTCTTGTAATTAGTGGGGATCTTTTAACTGATTACGATTTGAAATCTATGCTAAGCTTCCATGAAACGAAGAATGCATTGGCTACAATTGGCCTTACAAGGGTCACTGATCCCCTTCAATTTGGCATCGTGATATGCAACGAGAATTCAAGAATTGTAAAATTCCTTGAAAAACCCACTTGGGGTGAAGTGTTTTCAGATACTATTAATACAGGTATTTATCTTTTAGAAAAAGAGGTTTTTGATTACATCCCTAAGGGCAGGTCTTATGACTTTTCTAAGGACCTCTTCCCCAAGCTTCTTTCTGATGGTAAACCTTTATACGGGTATGTTGGGAGAGGCTACTGGCGTGATATAGGTGATCCAGATGCCTATAGGTTTGCCCATTATGATGTTCTCGATGGGAAAGTAAATATTTACATTGATGGTACAAAATTGGATCTCGTAGGAAGGGATGTAAGGATTGGGGAAGATGCGAAAATCGGTAGTGATGTTGATTTTAAAGGAACAGTGATAATTGGGAAGAATAGCGTCATAGATGATTCCTGTAAGATTTATAGGAGTTGCATTGGAAATAATTGTGTAATCGAGACTGAGGTTGAGATTGTGGACTCCATTATCTGGGATAATGTCTACATCAAAAAAGGTGCTAAAATTCGTGGTGCAGTTCTGATGAATGGTGTGCAGATTATGGAAAATGCACACGTCGAGCCTGGAGCTGTCATAGCAGATGAGTGTATTATTGGAAGAGACGCCGTAGTGAGAGAAAATGTTAAGATATGGCCAAGGAAAGTAGTCGAAGATTCGGCAGTGGTGCTTTCAAATTTAGTCTGGGGTGAAAAATGGAAGAGGTCACTCTTTCAAGGTTCCAAAATCATAGGTCTTACTAATGTTGAGTTAACCCCGGAGATGTGTGCGAAACTCGGATCCGCTTTTGGTTCACTTTTACAAAGGAATTCATGGGTAATACTGGGAAGAGATCCAAGTCCATCGGCAAGAAACCTTAGAAGAGCATTTACAGGTGGGCTCGGGGCCAGTGGTGTTAATATAAGGGATGCGCAGATGATTCCCCTGCCAATTCTTAGATTCAAGTTAAGTACTTTTGGAGAAATAGCTGGAGTCTATTTCAGGCAAGCTCCCGATGATTTGCCTTCAACGGAGATCCTATTTTTTGATGCCGATGCATATCAAATTTCTCCAGATTTTGCAAAATCGATCGAAAGGATGTTCTACCGGGAAGACTTTCGTAGAGCCCACTACTCTGAAGCTGGTCAGATTGTTATAGAAAATAGGATATTTGAATTTTACAGGGAATCGTACCTCAAAGCACTAAACACGGATATTATTAAGCAAACGCCATTAAAGGTAGTTATGGATTTCGCTCACGGGGTGATAGCCGATTACTACCCCTATATTGTTAATGACTTCCTTGGGGAGTACATTAGTTTGAATGCCCACGTTGACGTTGGCAGAAAACCAAAGAATAAAAATGAAATGCAGGAGTCTATAACAAGGGTGGCAAATCTCATTAAAAATCTTAATTATGATATTGGAGCTTACTTCTTCCCCGGTGAGGAAACTATCGCCCTAATCGACTCAACTGGAAGGGTTTGGGAGGGATTGAATCTTTTGATTTTTACAATATTTCTCCTTACAAGTGTAGGAATTAAGGGTACAATTGTGGTTCCACCTTTTTTGCCCGATAAAATTATAAAAATGTGTGAGAAGAATGGCCTTACGGTTAAACTTATACAATCATCCCTAAGGCTAAGCGAGATCGAATCTAGTAAATATGGGGTAATATTTGCAGGGACCGGTGAAGGCCATCTAATTTTTCCTGATCTCCAATGTATTGCAGATCCAATGTTTGCATTTGGTAAAATTCTTGAAATCATATGTGCAAATGATTTAAAGATAGACTCGCTCTCAAGAGAAATACCTGATTTCAATATTTATCATGAAACTATTCCATGTCCACTTGAAAAGAAGGGGGCGGTTATGAGAGCAATCGCTGAAACTGTGAAAGGTGAGGATACTTCCTTTGTAGATGGAATAAAAATCACCAGGGATAGTGGGTGGATTCTTTTAAGACCAGAAGAGTATACTTCTGCAATAAGCATTTATGCTGAAGCAGAAAACCCTAAAGAATTGGAATCTATGTTAAGACAGTACAAGAAAGTGATTAATGAGGCAAAAGAAGAATGAGGGTTCTATTTCTCTGGCACATGCATCAACCAGCATACTTTGTAAATATAAATGGAAAGAGAGTTTATTACCTTCCTTGGGTTCTGCAACACGGGATGAGAGAATATTTTGAAATGCCCTATATGGTTTCGAAGTATGATCGCGTCAAAGTGACCTTTAACCTCGTGCCCGTGCTTTTAGAGCAGTTTTTAGATTATGCCGAAGGTAGGGCAGAATGCAAATTCTCATTACTTGCACAAAAGCCCGCTGATTCCCTTACCGAAGATGAGATAAAGTTTATTCTTTTCCACTTTTTCAACGTCAGCGAGAAGACGAGAATTAGGCCGTATGCGCGTTTCTACTATCTCTATAGAAAACGTGGGGAAGCAAATGAAATTGAATCTAATTTCAGGTATTTCAATGTAGGCGATGTGAGAGACTTACAGTTTTACTGGATGTTCAGCGCCATAAGCCCCATCTTAGTTGAAGAAAATGAGGTATTAAGAGAGCTCGCCGATAAAAAGGAAAAATATTCTGAGGAAGATAAGAATGTACTTTTTAGAGAGGTACCGAGCCTTATGAAAAAGACTGTCGATTTATACTTATCGTTATGCGAGGAAAACAGGGTTGAAATTTCCACTACGCCTTATTATCACCCAATTCTTCCAATCCTTGTAAATTCCGCGAATGCTGAGATTTCAAACCCATATACAAGAAAACCCGATTTTCATTTCGCAGAGATTGATAATGCAAGAAGTCACGTTTCTAAAGCCATGCGTTATATGAAAAACCGCTTCGGGATAAGCATTAAGGGTATGTGGCCTGCGGAAGGTTCAGTTTCGATGGACACAATTGGGATCTATAAAGAAAATGGGGTTGAGTGGATTGCCAGCGATGAGCAAATTTTACTGAAATCTCTGAAAACCGATTCCCGAGATGTAATATATAAACCTTACGAAATCAGCGGATTGAGGATCTTCTTTCGCGATAGGGAACTCTCAGATCGTATAGGATTCGTGTACACTCAAAGGGACGAAGAAGAATCAGCTCGGGAGTTCTATGAAATTCTTAAGAATTATTCTAATAAAGGGCTGAAGATTGCTCCTATAATCCTCGATGGAGAAAATCCATGGGACTATTATGCAAACGGCGGTCTTAAATTCCTTAGAACTCTGTATGAGCTTTTGAACAAAAGTACGGCAATTGAAACTTCAACTTTTTCAGACCTTGCAGAAGAAAAAGCCGATATTCTTTACTCGCTTCACCCAGGATCGTGGATAAGGGGCGATTTTACGACATGGGTGGGGCATGAAGAAAAAAACCGCGCATGGAAATACTTGTCAAGTGTCAAAAGTATGGTAAAGGGAACTGAAAATCCTATAGCACAAGAAGAGTTAATGTGTGCAGAAGGCTCAGATTGGTTCTGGTGGTTTGGTGACGATAACTTCACAATCTACTATAAGGAATTTGATGAAATATTTAGGATGCACCTCAGAAAGGCATTGGAATACGCAGGTAAAGAGGTACCACCGTTTGTTGATGAGCCTATTAAAAAAGAGATGCAAAGTGTGAAACCAGATGTAGAGACTGTTTCATTTATAAATCCAAAAATTGACGGGGTTATTGAGAGCTTCTACGAGTACCTCGGCAGCGGGGCGTTTATCGTCGATACTGTATCTATAGGGCAAATGAAAAGCCGAAGTTTTTTCTTGGAGAGAATCTATTTCGGGTTTAATGAACAGAGGTTGTTTTTAATGTTCCGGCCCAGTTCGGGTAGGAGTTTAGAGCATATATCTATAGACTTTCATACAGGTGTTCATTTAGAACTAGATCTGAAAAATAGTAATTGTACAGATAGTAGAGTAGAGTTTGCTTTTAAAAAAGTCCTTGAGGTCTCGATTCCTGTTGAACTACTTGGAGAATCATCGGAGTACAAATTTCGTTTAATAGCAAGGGGGGAGGGGATTGAAGAAGGGTATCCACGCATTGGTTACTTTAAAATTAAAAGACTCAAGCAAGAGGATTTGGATGTTCTGTGGTAGGAGGTGAAAATGAAGCAACTCCTTTTTGGTGTTCATAATCATCAGCCTATCGGCAATTTCAAACATGTTTTCGAACATGTTTTTAATGTGAGTTATAAGCCTTTTATAGATGTTTTATACGATTACCCAGATTTCAAATTCTCCTTACATACCACAGGCCCCCTTTGGCTTTTCTTTGAGAGCGAGCACCCGGAATTAATTGAATTAATAAGAGAAATGGTGGCAAGAGGACAGGTAGAACTTGTAATCAGCGGATTCTATGAGCCTGTTCTCGCTTCTATTCCTCACAGAGATAGAGTGGGCCAGATTAACATGGCTATGAAGTACATAAAGGACAGGTTTGGTATAACCCCTCAGGGTCTCTGGCTTACCGAGCGAGTGTGGGAATCTGAAATTGTTCCAGCCCTCGTAGAAAGCGGGGTTAAGTATGTTATGGTAGATGATTTTCACTTCCTTTCTGCTGGCAAAAGGAAAGAAGAACTCTACGGTTACTATTTAACCGAATCTGAAGGTAATACCTTAGCCATTTTCCCCATTGATGAAACCTTGAGATACCTTGTACCGTTTAGAGAAGTTAGCCAGAGCATAGACTACATAAAAAATATTCCGGGGGATTTGGCCATAATTTTTGATGATGGCGAAAAATTCGGTGCCTGGCCAGGCACTTACGAATGGGTTTATGAAAAAAAGTGGCTTCAAAAATTTGTGGAAGGAATCATAAAAAGCGACGAAATTAAAACTTTGACATACACTGAAGCCATGCAAAAGTTCCCGCCTTTTGGAAGGATTTATCTACCTACTGCGTCCTATTTTGAAATGGGAGAGTGGTCTCTCCCGGCGGAGGGAGCCTTGGAGTTTATCGATTTTATGAACATATTGAAAGACAAGGGCTTATTTGACAGGTACCGAAGGTTTGTCCGTGGGGGTATATGGCGAAATTTCCTTGTAAAATACGAAGAATCTAATAATTTGCATAAAAAAATGCTCTTTATATCCAATCTCTTAAAAGATAAAAGGTCCGAAAAAATGAAAGACTCTCTGTACAAAGCACAATGTAATGATGCTTACTGGCATGGGGTCTTCGGAGGACTTTACCTGCCGCACCTTCGAAAGGAAATATATGAAAACCTCATTGGTGTAGATGCCAAAATAAAAACACCAACATATATGATTGATGACTTTAATAAAGACGGCAAGGAAGAAGTTTCTCTTCGAAATAAAAAATTGAGAGTTTCAGTAGCACCTCACAAAGGTGGAACTATTTACGAAATTTCCCATTTTGGTTTTAGATATAATTTTCAAGATACACTTGCTAGGAGATTCGAGCATTATCACCGCGGTATTACGGTTGGTGATGCTCCACAGGAGGGAGTGGCTTCAATACACGAATTTAAGAAATATATTGACGAAAAAAGCGCAAAGGAGATGGTATACGATAAGTACTTAAGATATTCACTAATAGACCATTTCCTTCCTATATATGTGAAACCGGATGAGCTAAGGTACGGTAGATACAATGAGATGGGTGACTTCGTTCAAGGTTGCTTTGCATTTAGACGGATAGAAAATGGGATTAAGATGTATCGCACAGGTGTCCTTCAGGGAGAGCATCCATTAAGCGTTCGCCTTCAAAAATCTGTCATCCTCCTGAATGATTCCATTGAGATTCTTCGGAGATGTCGTGGAGAAGAACCTCTCGATCATATTGTTGCCCTTGAGTTAAACTTAAAATTAGAGTCCCCTAAAGTTAGTTCAAATGGGAATCTCTATTCGATTATGGAGTCTGACTTTTACATGGAGGATTCAAAGTCTATCGAAATAGTCGATGATGTCCTAAAATGCTCAGTCCTCATAGAGTGCGAGGAGAGTGAGAATATATACATTTATCCTGTTCTTACTATATCACAATCTGAAGGGGGATTTGATTTAGTGTACCAGGGGAGCTGTATTTTATTTATGAAGAGGGTAGAAAAAGAGTCATTTAAAGATAAGGTAACAATAACATTCAAAGGAGGAAAAAGTAATGCCTGAACTGAGATACGACGTGTTTAGGGTCCGATGGACTGTAATTTCAACAGAACGAGGGAGAAGACCTTCTGACTATGTTGTTGCCAAAGAGGAAATAAAATCTGGAGTATGCCCATTTTGCTATGGTCATGAACACACAACCCCACCAGAAATCTTTGTAATAGGTCCAAAGGATAGACAGCCAAACACCCCAGGATGGGATGTAAGAGTAGTTTCCAACAAGTTTCCTGCTTTGAGGATAGAAGGCGAACTAAGGCGCGAAGCAACAGGCCTCTTTGATAAAATAAGTGGCATAGGGGCTCACGAAGTGATCATCGAGACACCTGAACATGATAAAAGTCTCGCTGATTTAAGTATAGAACAAATCCAGAAGGTATTAATTGCCTATAGAGAAAGGCTCAGAGATTTACGAAAAGATCTTAGAATTAGATATACTCTCGTGTTCAAAAATTATGGAAGGGAGGCAGGGGCTTCCCTCTCACATCCTCACTCGCAGCTCATTGCAACTCCTATGATTCCGACAGTTGTAGTTACAGAACTTAGATCTTCAAAAGATCATTATCTTGCTAAAGAACGCTGCCTTCTTTGTGATATTATAAATCAGGAATTGCAGTTTGGCTCAAGAGTCGTTCTGGAAAGGGACGGATACCTTGTATGGGAACCGTTTGCGGCATCTTTCCCCTTTGAAACATGGCTAATACCTAAGAGACACCTGCACGATTTTGCACTATTAGATGATCAGGAATTGGGTATACTTGCTAGTGTACTTAAAGAGATGCTTCTTAGGATTAAAGTGGTTTTAAATGACCCACCTTTTAACATGGTTTTACACACTGCGCCAAGTCCGCACACACGACCGGGAAGAGCAGATTATTGGAGTACTATCGAGTACGATTACCACTGGCATATCGAACTAATTCCGCGAATTACAAAGATAGCTGGCTTTGAGTGGGGATCAGGGCTTTATATAAATCCAACTCCGCCAGAAGAATCTGTAATCTATTTAAGAGAGGCGGAAATCACTTTTTAAGGAGCATATATGGCAAAAAAAGGTTACTTTGCGCTCGTTCTGCATTCCCACCTGCCCTACGTTTTGGGGCACGGTATATGGCCTCACGGTGCTGAGTGGCTATATGAGGCAGCTTCAGAAAGCTATCTTCCGCTCTTGTCAGCACTAAACCGCTTAACCTCTAAAGGAATAAGGGCTTCTATTACTCTGGGTCTTACGCCTGTTTTACAAGAGCAACTTAAAGATGAAAGATTTAAGGAGGGATTAGCTGGTTATATTGAACAAAAGATTGATTCTGCAAAAGATGATGAACTATATTTCAGAAAAACTGGGTATTTAGAAAGGGCTCGTATATCAATTTTCTGGCAACGTTTTTTTGAAAATGTTGGAGACTACTTTGAGTCGATAAATCGGGATATAGTTGGACAATTTGCAAAATTTTATAAAGATGGTTTAATTGAGATTATAACATCTGGGGCAACGCATGGTTATCTACCATTACTTCTAGATGACCGATCTTGTTATGCTCAAGTACTTGAAGGTAAAAGGGCTTTTGTTACCAACATAGGAATGAGTCCAGCAGGTATTTGGCCCCCCGAGCTGGCATATAGATTTTCTTATAAGTGGAAAGCACCGGTTGGCAATTATAATCCATATGTAAGGATGGGGCTTGAGGAAATTTATAATAGGGCAGGCATTTCCTATTTCTTAGTAGATCATCATTTAATAGAAGGCGGAAAGGCTGTTGGCACTTACATAGGTCTCTTCGATGCATTAAAAGCGTTGTGGGAGGTACAGTCGTTAGCATACAAACCTACCGAAGTCGAGAAAAAAGACACCCTACACAACTACTATGCAGTTTCACCAGGAAAAATTAGTGGTGCAGCTGTTTTTGCCCGGGACCCCAGAACTGCTCTGCAGGTATGGTCAAGGGATGCCGGCTATCCCGGCGATTTTGCATATTTAGAGTTTCATAAGAAACACTTCCCAGGAGGACTGCGGTATTGGAGAATTACTGGAAGGAATGTGGACTTGGGAAGCAAAGATGAGTACAAGAGGGAATGGGCAGAGGCGGCTTTGCGATCTCATGCAGCTCATTTCACTGATATTCTAAAAGGGATTGTCTCAGATTCCGAACTTGAAAATCCTATAATTGTAGCACCATTTGATACAGAACTGTATGGACACTGGTGGTTTGAAGGAATCGATTGGATAGAACTGCTTTTTGAAAACCTGGCAAAAACTGGAGAGGTATATCCTGTCACCCTTTCTGAATATAATTCGATGTTTCCACCTGAAACAGCGGTTAATTTACCCGAAGGGTCATGGGGAGAGGGTGGTTTCCACTGGGTCTGGCTAAATAATTGGACCAGTTGGACATGGGAGAAGATATACGAAATTGAGCATAGATTTTTTGAGGAAGCGCTGGACGATGGGTCTAAAGGGGACTCACTCTATTTAAGGGTGCTAAGACAACTGGGTAGAGAACTACTCCTGTTACAATCTTCCGATTGGCAGTTCCTTATAACTACCTGGAGTGCAAGGGATTATGCAGAACGTCGGGTCACCACACATTATGAGCATTGTAAAAGACTGCTTGACATGTTGAAAGTAATAAGGAACGAGGGTCACCCATCTGAGGAAGACCTTAACTTTTTATATTCTGTGGAAGACAAAGATCGGTTATTTAAAGATATCGATCCATTTGAATGGAGACTTTAATGAAAGCGGTGATTCTTGCGGGTGGGAAGGGCAAGCGGCTTGAGCCTTATTCCACTGTCATTCCAAAACCTTTAATGCCTGTTGGTGATATGCCTATCATGGAGATAATTGTTTCAAAACTTGTAAGATGTGGCTTCAAGGAAATTTATGTGGCATGCGGGCACTTGGCTGGACTAATAAAATCATATTTTAATGATGGAACAAAGTGGGGAGCAAAGATTGAATATTCTGTTGAGGATCGGGAATTAGGGACAGTGGGACCCTTAAAGCTTTTGAGAGATAAGTTGGATGAGTCATTCCTTGTGATAAATGGAGATACCCTTACCGACCTCGATTTTTCAAAAATATATAGATTTCATCTTGTTCAAGGTAGCCCCCTAACCATTGGGATCATAAAAAGGTCAGTTAATGTGGATTTTGGTGTGGTTACATTCGATGGTGAAAAACTTAAGGACTATGCAGAAAAACCTGTGATAGATTACTATGTCTCAATGGGCGTTTACGTATTTAACCCCTACATCCTTAGAAGGATTGAGGCAAATAGAAAATATGACCTTCCCGATCTTGTAGATGATTTATTGAAAGATAAGCTTGAGATTAGTGTATATAGACATGATGGGTTCTGGCTTGATCTTGGAAGAAAGGAGGATTTCGCTGTAGCGAATGAGGAGTTTGAGAAGAGGCGTAAAGAGATTTTACAAGAAGAGTAAGAAAATTTGACATTCTGTACTGTAACATTTAAAATTTCGAGGTACTAAAAGGAGGAATATTTATGCAATTTCCCACTGTTAGGCCAGGAATAGGATGGTTTACAATTCCAGAAATGTTAGAAAGGTCATGTACTTTATACAAGGATCAAATGGCATTGATGATGAGGGAGAAAGAGGAATGGGTCACTTTTACATATGAGGATATGTACAATCACATAAAAAGGTTAGCGAAATACTTGAGAGACGAAGTTGGTTTAAAAAAGGGCGATAAAGCAGCCGTTATTGGCGAAAATTCACCTTATTGGGTGGTTGGTTATTTTGCATATCAATGGCTTGGTGTAACTGTAGTCCCAGTCGATGCAAGGCTAAAAATACCAGAAATCAAGTTTATTTTAGAAGATTCTGAAGCTACCACGATTATTGCCCAGAATGCGTTTCTTGAAGATCTTTTAGAAATTAAAAAGGAAGTCCAAACGCTAAAGCACATTATAAGCATGGAACCCAATAACTTCGCTCTACCTTGTTATGAAGATATTTTTAAGGAAGTGAAGACGGGGATGTCGAGTGCAAAAGTTTCCCTTGACGATTACGCTGTGATTTTGTATACTTCCGGAACAACTGGAGTTTCTAAAGGTGTGGTCCTTTCACATAAGAATATTATGTCGGATGTAGATTCACTATACCAGACTTTGCACTACGGCCCTGGTGATATCTTTTTCTCGGTTTTACCCCTCCATCATATTTACGAGCAGACGTGTGGAATGATTGTGCCCATTGCCGGCGGCGCATCTATCGCTTATGCAAGCTCATTAAAATCGAAGATAATGATAGAAGAGATGCAATACGTTAGGCCTACGATAATGCTCGTGGTCCCGTTGCTACTTGAAAAGATAGTTGAAGGTATTCTAACTAATGTTGAAAAATCAGGTATACTTTTGAAAACGGTCTTTACTGGTTTGAAAGGCGTTTCAAAGGGACTGGATTCCTTTCTAAAGGGTAGAGCAGCGAAAGTTCTGTTCAAAAGTATAAGGACTCAACTCGGGATGGATCATCTCCACTACTTAGTATCTGGAGGGGCTGCTCTTCCCAGATGGGTTTCAAAAGCGCTTGAAGAGATGGGCTTTCCAATTCTTCAGGGGTATGGCCTTTCCGAAACCTCTCCTGTAATAGCTCTAAATCCCCTTTGCTGTCCAAGAAATGAAAGTGCAGGGCTTCCTGTCCCTTATGCTGAGATAAGGGTACACGAACCAAACTCGGAAGGTATAGGTGAGATATCTGTAAAGGGGCCTATGGTTATGGTTGGGTACTATAAGAACGAGGAAGCTACTCGATCTGTTTTTACTGATGATGGCTGGTTTTTGACGGGGGACATGGGTTATTTAGACAAGGATGGATACGTGTACATCACAGGGCGTAAAAAGAGTGTTATTGTTACAGCCGGCGGAAAGAACGTTTATCCTGAAGAAGTTGAGACTGTGCTTTTAAGATCACCTTACATTGAAGAAGTACTTGTAATAGGAGCTTACGATTCTAAAAAGAAACATGAAGAAGTCCATGCAATTGTTTATCCAAAGTTCGAAGCCGTGTATGAATATTTTAGAGAAAGGGGCATCGAAAATCCGACTTTTGAAGATATATACAAGCTAATAGACCGAGAGATTGAGATGCAATGTGATAGTCTTGCAGAATATAAAAGAGTAAGAAGATTTACCATTAGAGAAGAGGAATTTCCTAAGAATACGTCAATGAAGATCAAAAGATACTTATTTGAGCAGCAGAGAACTGAGAATAAAAAATGAAATAGTGAATCTTCATTTTTAGAAACTAAAAGTCCTTAAACTAATCTTCTATTAAGCCATCTTTAATTCTAATAATTTTTTCGGCTCTTTTTGCCACTTCATGGTCATGGGTCACAATTATTATTGTGCGCCCTTCCCTATGAAGTCCTTCAAAGATGTTTAGAATCTCGCTTGCAGATACAGAATCAAGATTTCCTGTTGGTTCATCAGCAAGTATTATGTTTGGATCATTGGCAAGAGCCCTAGCAATTGCGACTCTCTGTCTTTCTCCGCCGGAGATTTCTGTTGGCCTATGGTGTAACCTGTGAACCATACCAACCCTTTCTAGAAGTTCCTTTGCTCTTTCCCTTCGTTCTTTTTGAGGAATCTTCATATATATCATTGGTAATTCGACATTTTCTAAGACACTAATACGTGGAAGCAGATTAAAATTCTGAAATACGAATCCAATCTCTCGTTTTCTGATTTCTGCAAGTTTCTCTTCATCAAGTGTATGCACAGGAGCACCTTCCAGGTTATATAACCCAGAAGTAGGGGTATCAAGACATCCTATGATGTGCATCAAGGTTGACTTCCCCGACCCTGACGGTCCCATAATAGAGATATAGCTTCCCTTATCAACACTTAAAGATACTCCGCGTAAAACTTCTACTGGTACCGAATCAAGAAAATATGTTTTTTTAATATCTTGTAATTCTATGAGGGTAGCCATACATTGATTAACCTTTTTGCGATTTGCCTTTTGTTGTGGCCATAGATCCCTTTTTCCTCACCTCAACTTTTACTTTCTGGCCATCTTTTAGTGTTCTAAGAGTAGTATAGGGGGCTACTGCAACCGTATCTCCTTTAGATACACCTTCCATAATTTCTGCCTCGTTTGTAGCAATTAAACCCACTTTAACTGGCTGTTTTATCGCCTGCCCGCCAGTTATGACAAACAGATAATCTTCACCAGACTTGCTATCTTTTCCTAAAGCTTGAATAGGAACCTTCACAACGGAATCTTTACTAGCCACAATGATTTCACATGTTGCAGTCATTCCTGGGTATAACACCCCAGAATCCACAATACTAATTTCAACAGGATAGGTTATTCCAGTCGTGAAAGAGCTTGAAGTTGTTGATGTTGACTGATAAGGTGCAGCAGAAAGCGCCTTAACTACCCCTTTAAATGTCTTGTTGTTATAGGCAGTTACACTTACCTCTGCGGGATACCCATCCTTCACCCTTACGACCTCAGATTCATCCACATATGCATCAACTTTCATTTTTGAAAGTTCAGCAATTGTCATAATAACTGTTGCCGAGGTGTTTACTGTGCCCATTACAACAATCTCACCAACTTCCTTGTTAATACTGATGACTTTTCCTGAAATAGGAGCAAGTATGACAGTTTTGTTAAGGGAATACTGAGCATCCTGTAGAGAGTAAAATGTAGATTCATACTGGGCCTTAAGGCTTTCGTACTGTATGCGCGCATTTTCAAGATCTGCCTCAGCAACAAGCTCTTTTTCAAAAAGGTTCTGCATCCTTTCATAGTCCTTCTTAACCTTTTCGAGTTGCGTTTTGAGATTATCTAATGTAATTTCAAGACTTTTCACTTTTACTTCATAAGATTGCCTGTCTATAAGGCAAAGGGTATCACCTTTATTTACATAATCACCGAGCTCGACATAAATCTTCTCAATTCTGCCCATTATATCAGAACCGATATCTACCTGCTTCTCCGCTTTAATTTCACCATCCGCCCTCACGATTTCTCGTATTGGACCCACTGAAACGACTTCAACTTGGACAGTAGGCACATTTCTACCAGAATTCTTTACATTAAGTCCAATGATAACTGCTAAAATTATCACAACAATAACTATGATGGCTATTCTTTTACCTTTCATCTAAATACCTCCGTTCCAACTAAAAAGTTTAAGGTTTCTTTAGCTATTGTATAGTTGTACATAGCATCAATAAGCCCTACTTCGCTCTGTAACAAGCTTGCTTCAGTATCCATAAGTTGCAATATAGATACCAAACCTTCCTTATACTGAGCACTGGCAAGTTCGTATGCCGATTTAGCTTGTTCAAAACGCAGCTCCGCAAGATCAAGCGTATTGAAATAGTATTGCAAGTCGTCATAGGCACTCCTAACCTTTGCTGCTACATCAAAAACGGATTTTTTATAGCTATAAGAAAGAGACCGTTCAACTTGAGCTTGTTGAACAACAGAAAAAGGGTAATTTAAAATATTAATATATGCCTTAATGGTCCAATTTTCCGTTTCTCCGTAGTTAGATAATGCTTCGGGAATATCAGAGCCTTGATAATACCAGGTTTTACCAAAAGAGACCTGTGGTACGAATGAACTAATAGTGTAAATTAAATTAGTCCTCGCAGTATTCATTAAATTTTTGGAGCCTATCAATGTAGCATTATGTTTCATTGCAGTGTTGACCAGCTCTTCCGGATTGGCTGGGACTATACTATCAATTTTTGGTATATAATCCACGAGTTCTATAGCATTACTTGCTGTAATTCCTAAAAGAGACTTGATCTGCTCGAGGCTTTTAAGATATGCATTTCTTGAGTTCAGAAAGTTGATCTCAGCATTCTTGAGTTCAATTTCTGCAGTAAGTAAATCTACTTTAGAAACCATCCCCATCTTATACCTTTCATTAACAAGATCGTAGTAAATTTTACTTCGTTCTACAGCTTTAGAATAAGCCTCCAGCGTCTTTTTAAGCTTTATTGTATTCAAATACTGCGTCTTAAGATTCAAAATAAATTGTTCCCTAAGGTTCTGGCAGTTCACCTCATCGCTCTTGAACCCAAAATAGGAGTTTATAGTATTAAATAAGTTACTCGTGGACAGTAAGTTCGTGCTGAGAGTCAGATAAGAAGAATACAGGGGTGTAATTTCCTGAGGAGGATTTTGGTAGGTGATGTCAGTCTTAGAGATGGTAAACTCTCCACTTCCAAGGAAACGTGCAATATCGCCTGCTATACCTGTTCTTGAGGCTCCTAAATTGAATTTAATCTCCTTTAAGGCAGGTGAGTATTTTTCTGCAACTTCAATTAAATTATCATAGCTAAGATAAATGCTATCAGCACTCTGGCTGGATAGAAACAAAATTAAAAGCAACTTCATCATACATTCCCCCTTACCATAAGTTGAGGAAAGATTCCAAAAATATAGACAATCCAGAGAATCGCTACAAGAATAGCCGCATTGCTCTTCTTCATTTTCCCATATTTCTCGAGTCCAAGGGCTATGATAAAAAGAGACCAAATAGTAAATGGGTCTACCTGACTCAAAACAGTAGCCAGGTAGCTTTTTGAGTTACCAACCAAAATACCAAGATCCGTCCTGGGCACAGGGTTACGTGTGAAGATTGCAATGGGCAACTTCACTACATCCGAAAGTATGGAAATAAAATTGGCAAAACTCAACACCGTTAGCGACTTGAAGTAGGTTATTTCTCCACCAAGGAGAGGGACACTCACATTATAGATCAGGGCTTGAATTAGAACTTTTAGGGGTATCAACAGAATTATCGTAAAAAGCGCAGTTACCATTCTTGTTCTTGACTGTAGAGCAGCAGTAGCCGCTTCTCTCTGAGCCTCGGGAAGACCTTCTATATATTGTAATGACATTGAAAAAATTTCTTCCTTTAGCACAACCTGAATAACGACAAAGTAGCAAATCGCAATTAGGACAGTAGCAATTAAGGGTGCCCATGGCTTCTGATCTTCTTCAAAAACCTTTCCAGGTTCCACGATGACCCTAAGAAGATTTTTCATGCATTTCTCCTTTTTATTCATACCTTAACGCTTCAACAGGATTCAACTTCGCAGCCTTTCTCGCCGGGTATATTCCAAAAAATAGCCCCACTATTGTTGAAAAGCCTAAACCTAAAATGATACTCCATAGGGGAGTGGATGCGGGCAGGGGCGTAAACGCTTCTAAGACTCCCCCGAAGATTAAACCAAGTATAACACCTATAATGCCGCCTACCGTGGTTAAGAATATTGCTTCAATTAAAAAAAGCATTAAGATATCTTTTTGAGTTGCCCCTACGGCCTTTCGTATTCCAATCTCCCTTGTACGCTCAGTTACCGAAACTAACATTATATTCATAATGCCTATTCCACCGACAATTAATGCCATAGAAGCGATTGCAATCATCGCGATAAATATTCCTCCGGTTATTTGGTTATACGCAGATACGAGCATTTCTGATGTATTAAGGAAAAAGTTATTATCTTCATCAAATCGGAGTCCCCTTCTAGATCGCAGCAAATTTTCAATAGATTTTATTCCCTGTTCAAGAGGAACATCTTCCCGCACCCTTGCAGCAATTTGTATACTCATAAATACTCTCTGAGGGCCAAATCTCCCTCTAAGAGGAAAATACTTTTGAGCGGTTGTGATTGGCATTAAAACGACATTATCCATGCTTTCTCCCATTAGCTGTCCCTTCGGCTCAAGGACCCCAATTACGAGAAATTTTCTCCTATTTAGCCATATTTCTTTTCCTATAGGGTCTTCATTACCAAATAATCGCTGCTTTATCAAATCTCCAATAATAACATAATTACTTCTATAAAATATGTCATTTTCAATAAATCGTCTTCCTGACGCCAGTTCGTAACCACCAATATCCAGGTATTCCGGTTCGATTCCCGATGGACTTACATCAATGGTTTTCTCCATATACCTTGCAGTCATACCCCTTAGAGGTTGAATCGCAGAAACAAGATCGACCTCATCTAATTCTCTTATTACACGGGCATCATCAATTGTTAAATCTGGAGTCCTTGAAAGCTGCCATATTTCCTCTCTTGTCAGGCTTCCTGTCAATTGCCATTTATACTTTTGCACATAAACTGTTGAAGTCCCCATACTTCCAAGAACTTGGTATACATACCTGTTGATACCATCAATCACTGAAACCATTGCAATGACGGTCGAAACCCCAACTATGATACCAAGAGTTGTAAGTAAAGCCCTTAGTTTATTTGTCTTTAAAGTTAACCATGCGGATTTCAATAATTCAAAAAAACCATTCATACGTCCTCCTACAAGTAGACGTAATTTTCCGCTTGATTGTTCGTATATGCAACAGATCGGGTCTAAAATTTCTAAGTGAAATTAAAAATTCTTGGCTCAGAAAGCATGGGAGTAAGATCCTATAGTACTTTTATCGAAACATACGATCTTAGAATTATAATAGATCCTGGATGTGCATTAGGTCCCAAGAGGTTTAATTTACCACCGCACAAATTGGAAGTAGTAACGCTATGGAATACGTGGAGAAATATCAATAAATATTTGAAAAAATCAAATGCAGCAATAATTTCCCACTATCATTATGACCATCACCACTACAGGAACGCAAAATTTTATGAAGGAAAGATTGTATTTGTAAAGAATACTTTAAATCTTAACCTGTACCAGAAAAAGAGAGCAGAAACATTCTTTAAAGCCCTGGGTGATTCCTGCAAAATAATCATAGCAGATGAGAAAACATTTCAATTTGGAAATACGAGTATTACCTTCACAATGCCAGTCCCCCATGGATTTAGTGGGGTGGGCGCTGAAGTAATTGGAGTCTACATTAAAGATGAAAATTCCTCTCTATTTTATACCTCAGATATATCGGGTATATTAGAACATAATATGGTGGACTTTCTCATAAAAAGGCGAATAGATACGATGATATTTGATGGATTTCCAACTTATCTTTTAGGTTCTAAGGTGAAGAAAGAATCACTGGATGAATCCATTTATACACTTAAAATCTTAATAAGAGAGTGTAAAATCAATACCTTAGTTATTGATCATCACAGTGCACGGGATAAGGACTGGGAAAGTTATTATGAAGAAATCTTCAGCCTCAACACATTAAAATTTGTAGGGACTTCTGCAAGTATAGATGGATCAAGACCACAATATTTAGAAGCGAGGAGAAGATCGCTATTTTTTTGTGAGTAGATTTTTGAAGCTCGATATAAAATTTACAACTTGCCATTTAAACCGATTCCATTTGAATATAATTACAAAAATGGTCCACAATATAACTATCAGAGACCATTCGGTACTGATTTCCAATAATGTTCTGAAACCGAAGATGATGTATAAAAATTGAAAGGCCTGATTTACTTCCAAGTTTTTTGTGAAGAATACTAAGCAAAAATTCAGAACTATCAGTGTTATGAAGAACAAGACAGAATAATACCCCATCACTGTGCAATAAAGAAATACTGCAAGATACATGATGGTGTCTACCCAACCATCCCAAGAGCCAAGGGCACCAAGTCTTTTACTCTTTCGAGCAAAGTATCCATCAAGGCAGTCGGTAAGCCAGGCGATAAGAAGTAGCACCATAAACTGATCTACACTCGATGATTTACCAGGAATAAGTGCAAGTAATATAAATACAATGAAAAATCTGGCTAAGGTAAGGACATCTGCGATCTTATAACCTTTCTCATAAATTAAATCCATCACAAACATTATATCAAAAGACTCACGCTTTTACAACTTAATATTTAATTCTAATAAGAAACAAGTTGCCCTCTTTTTTCAAAACTTTGTTCATAAGCCCTGCATTAAAATTTATCTGTGAATCTCGATTTCAGAAACCGAACTCTGATAATGGGGATTTTAAATATTACTCCCGATTCGTTTTTTGATGGAGGAAAATTTTACGTTCTGGATCAGGCAATTAAAAGGGCAGATGAGATGCTGAACGAAGGGGCAGATATCATCGATATTGGTGGTGAGTCAACGAGGCCTGGTGCTGACCTTATATCTATTCAAGAAGAAATGGATCGTGTTTTGCCAATCTTCAGCAAATTGAAAGGATTCCCTATTCCACTTTCTATTGATACCTACAAACATCAAGTTGCAGAAGAGGCTTGTAAATTGGGAGCGACTATCATAAATGATATTTCGGGGCTCCAGTTTGATCCAGAAATTGTCAATGTTGCTAAGAAATATGATACTTATATCATTATTATGCATATGAAGGGACACCCCAGGGATATGCAAAAGAATCCCCAATATGGTAATGTAATTTCCGAGATAATTTCCTTCTTAAGAAAACAATCGACGTTCGCTCGGGGGTCGGGAGTTTCTGAAAGTAGAATAATCGTAGATCCCGGAATCGGATTCGGTAAGACTTTAGAACACAATATCCTAATTTTGAAGGAGATTGAAAAATTTAAAGAAATCGGCTTTCCAATCCTTGTTGGTCACTCTAGAAAATCCATGATAGGTGCATTATTAAACCATCAACCACCAGATGACCGCCTTTACGGGACAATGGCTATTAGTGCATATTTGCTCTTAAAGAGGATAGAAGTATTAAGGGTACACGACGTGAGACCACATTTTGAGATGAGAGAAGTTATAGAGGCATTACTGTGATGGCATACGAAGTAGGGGCGGATTTTGGCTTTGGATCTTTTTCCAGCATAAGTTGTAATTGTAATATTAGAGATGCCAAAAAACTTAAAGAGGTGCCATGCTACAACAACTCGCTAAAATCTTTTTTGGCGTCCGCACTTGCAAATAGTTTTGACCCTTTTAAAGTAAAAACAGCTTATCTTACTGAAGGTAATATCGTATGTATAAGATGCTTGCGTATTGATAACCTGAGAAATACCAAGAAGCATAAGCAATATACTAAGATAGATGATTTCACAATTTTTTACCGGAGATACTCTATTACTAACGATGAGATAAAGTGGATAGAATCTCCCGAGATTAAAATAGCAGTTTGCTTAGGGAGGTAATTTAAAAATGAACATTATTACGAGAAAAGAAGCAATTGAATGGATAGAAGAATATGTTTCGAAACCTAACCTTGTTAAGCATATGCTAGCAACGGGTGTTTGCATGAAATATCTTGCGAAGAAACTAAAGGAGGACGAAAACCTTTGGGAAATTGCCGGGATACTCCACGACATCGATTATGAGAAAACTGTTGAAATACCTGAAAAGCACGGCCTTATAAGTGTGCAGATTTTGAAAGAAAAAGGACTCGAGAATGAGGAAATTTTTGATGCGATTCTTTCTCACTGTGGTAAAAAAAACAGAGAAAAGAATATAGAAAAAGCCATCTATGCTGTGGATCCTACCACTGGATTTCTAATCGCATGCGCTCTAATGCACCCCTCAAAATCTTTAGATAATTTAAACATTGAGTTTATTATGAAGAGGTTTAAAGAAAAAAGATTTGCAGCAGGTGCATCAAGGGAACAAATGAAAAGTATAGAAGAACTCGGCATTCCCCTTGCTGAATTTCTTTTGACTTGTCTGGAAGCAATGAAAAGTATAAAAGAGGAGCTTTAAACCGTATGAGGTTATT
>DCDE01000010.1:0-6974 GCA_002316275.1 Caldifarciminota bacterium UBA1063 | reverse complement strand
TATGAGGTTATTGCCATTTCTTCTCGTATTTCTGCAGAATCAGACTTTCAAAAGAGGCCTTGAACTCATAAGGAGCAGTGAATTTGAAAAAGCGGATAGCCTACTAATGCAATCATATTTCGAAGCAGACCAATTAGATAAAAACGATATACTTATGGTTATAGAGATCCTTAACGATTATAGAGATCCTTCGGATCTCAAATTTCTCAGTGGCTATTATTTAGCTCTATATTTTGGTGAAAATGTGGTGCCTCATTCTTACTCTACACAAGAAAAGAATAGCCTTATAACATATGTCGAGTTGCTTAACGCGCTACAAAGTAAACCAGTGGATATATCCGTTGCTATTCAACAAGTTGAAATGATCGATGATCCCCTTTTGAAATTCCATGGGGCAATCCTTGTGGTTCGCAAATTTAAAGATGTTGAAAGAACTGCGTGCAGAGACTTGATTCAAAAACTCGTCAAAGAATATCCTCAAACTCCGTATTCAGAAGTTGTACAGGGCTATCTTGAGATTCTTAAGTAATGTCTCTAACTTTCAACCATCGGTGTAATATAACAGCTTTTATGAGACTATAACAAGCTAATATATTTGCTCTAACGGAATTAGAAGAGGCCGGCCTTGCACCTTTAAAATTTGAGTGGCCTTCCGAAGAGGAAGCCTTGCATATATTCTACGCCAAGTTTTAAAGCAAAATTATAGTCATCCTGGTTATCTACACCTTCAACGATGAGTCTGGAGTTAATTTTATTTGAGAAGTCGAAAATGGTTTTTAAAAGTTCTTGTTTTAAAGAATCGCGATACACATTTTTGAATAGACTTCTATCATATTTGATATATTGGGGGTTTAAAGCCGCAATCCTTTCAAGCGTGGAATATCCTGTCCCAACATCATCAACAGCTATCTCAAATCCACCATGCTTTGAAATTCTTTTAATTATGTCAAAATATACTTCATTTTCTTGTGGTAGCTGCGATGAAAATCTTTCAGTTAGTTCAATAACGATTTGTTCAGGAGATATCTCATATTGCTTTAAAGATTGTGTGAATTCGTCATCAAGTAAAATTGGGAAAGAAGGGGGTGATAAATTTATAAATATTTTCTTACGTGCGATCTTGCTGTTACTACTTAATGCTTTGTAAAGAGTCTCAATAGCATTTAACACGCATACACTCTCAATTTCCCTAAGCATATTATATTTTTGAGCAAGGTTCAAAAAAACATCGGGATTGTGAAACTCTATTTGGTCAGTGCCACGAGCAAGGGCTTCATAGCCAAATACTGTTTTTTCTTTAGCATTAACTATTGGCTGGAATACGATGTCTATACTTTTCCTATCTATCATTTTTTTGATTAGAATTCTCTTATTATATTCTTGTGTCTCCGAGACTTTAGCAATTTCCATTTTTAAAGCATTGAGTTCTCTCGAAAGTTGTCTTTCTGTCCTAACGATCGTAGAGCCCTCAATTATTTTTGCAACGACCATAATTATTGGCTCTGACATCTGTAAATGTTCCGTTTTTATAAACTCTGAAACCTTCGAAGATAAACTTTCAGTTAGCTTTCCCTTCATATCTTCGAGAAAGTCACTGTGAATCAATAGATTAGGCGGATTTTCAACTACAAACACAAAAAATGTTTCGCAGCCTGGATCAGATGCAGCGATGATTTGGTCCTTCAGCCCACAGGAATCTAATACGTTATTAAGTTCGGAGCAGATTTTAGAGAGGAGTTTGTCATACACATTAAACGATAGCTCTTTTTCAATCTCACCACCGTTAGCGATGGTAATGAGAAAGCAACCAATACGTTGTTTCCTGTTAAGTATCTTTACAAGAGGTCTGTAAAAAGTATTAACGCATGGGAGGCCAGTCACATGATCAAACGATGCACTTTTCAGCTTCAGATATTCTAGCTGGAGATCCGCATCTGGTTTATTTCTCACTCTTTTCCTCTTTCCTCAGAATGTCATTTACCCTTTTGACAAGCTCATCAGGTAAGAAAGGTTTCACTATGTAATCTTTTACTCCTTCCCTTAACCCAATTAACTTATCTTCGGCGTCTACTCTAGCAGTCAGCACTATCACCGGGATTTCTCTGAAATTTTCGCTTCCCTTCATAATCCACAGAAAATCCCACCCATCCATTTGTGGCATCATAATGTCAAGGATAATAAGATCTATAGGGTTTTTATCGAGTACCATTAAAGCTTCTCGAGCACTTTTAGCTGTATAGACTTCAAAATCATTTTTGAAAATGTCATTTATAAGGTTCAAAATATCCTGCTCATCATCAATTGCCAATATTTTTTTCATTGCTTTTCTCCCTGTGACGGAATAAAAACTGAGAAAATTATTCCATCTTCAACATTTTGAACCTTTATGACACCATTGTGTAGCTCTACAGCTCTTTTAACGATGTAGAGCCCCAGGCCCATACCAAGACTTTCTCTCTTTGAACCATCTTTAATTTGGTAAAAGGGATCGAAAATTTTTCGAAACTCATCTTCACTTATCTTCGCACCTGAATTGTATACATCAATTTGAGTATATTTCCTTCCATTAAATTCTGAATCGAGAGTGGAAATCGCAACTTTTCCTCCTTCAGAACCATATTTAATTGCATTTGAAACGAGATTCTCAATAATTGAAATTACCAGTTCTTTGTCTCCAAACAGAGTTCTTTGCTCAAGTTTAATCTCTATGTGCTGCCTTTTTCTTCTTAATTCTGCATTGAAGTTTTCCACAACTTCTGCTACTAATTTTTCTAAATCCAAATGTTCTTTCTTTAGATCAATTCTCTCAATAGCTAATTTTGAACTTTGAAGTAGTAACTTTGTTTCATCCTCAAGCCTAATAAGATTTCTGTCAACAATCTCCAGGGCTTTCCTTTGCTCATCAGAAATTTTACCCATCTTCCCGCTTTTAAGGAGATCCACATAACCCTTACACGTCGTAAGAGGGGTCCTTAATTCATGAGATATCTTTGCAAGAACATTCTCCCTTGCCTTATCGCGACTCTCCAGTTCGCTGACCATTGCTCTTAAATTATATATGTGATTAGTAATAGATTCAAGCATCGAATTTATAGCATTCGAAAGAAACAGGAGTTCATCATTCGATTGAACATTGGCTCTAACAGAGTAATCCCCCTTCTCAAAAGATTCCGCAACCCTTTTTAGCTCATATATATTTTGTATAACATCCTTTGTAATAAAATTTTGCATAAGCAAGGTGCCAGAGATTAGTATAATGAAAGCTAAGATACTTGATATAACCAACGTCCTACGAAAGCGAATTACCGGAGCTTCGGAAAAATAATACGCAATACTAATGGAATGATATCCCAAATCATTCAGAATAGGAACAAGGAAATAGTAGTCTCTATTTTCCCTCTCCACGATTTCAAAACTTTTGGTGTTATGAGGTGCAATCTGACTAATCTCCTCTTCGTCGGCTGTAAGCCCACTCAGCTCAGTGGTTGAGAAAATAACACTACCAAGTGAATCTAAAATTACAATTTTTTCCAGATCTGGCCCCAAGGCAAGGATTTCACTCATTCTTTCATTAAATCTCAACTGATTTTCGGGAAAATAGACATTAAATGCATCCTGTATCTCTCTAAATGTGAGGTTTATAAAATACCGGGCATTTTTATTTAGGTAGTATAAATAATGGCTACTGCCGACGAAGGCAATAAATAAAATTAGTATTAGATATAGTAAAGAAAAGAATATCGCAAAAGAAGACAAAAATTTCGTTTTAATAGAAGTAAATTTCATCGTCTTTCTATTTTTGAAACGTAGAAATTCCTATCTATACTAGGTGTCCAGATAATATCATTTTTAGCACCATAAAACTGCCTTTCAAATACAATAGGGCATGCGGGCAGGTCTTTGAGGAGTTTTTTATGCACTAGGTTTACAAGACTATCCCTTACTTCCATGTCAAGTACTCTCATTATCTCTTCAGTCATAGTATCTACCTCTTTAAAAGAATATGATGTACGATTCAAGATTCCGAAGGATGTACCTGGTTTTAGCGTGTGATAGTATGAAATTAAAGAAGAATATGCATTCTGGCTTGAATAAACAATGCTTAACAGCCAGAACTGGGATCGACCACTTTTAATTTTTTCCCAGAATTCATCGGAAGGTAAAGGATTCCCAACCACATTAAGGCCTGAGCGTCTTAATTGATTTACAATAGAATCACCTAAGGCTTTTATGCTAGCGGAATAATCGAGAACGAGAGGAGATCTTAAAACTGTATTTGCGAATATGCTTCTTGCCTTTATTGTGTCAAACTCTAAAGGACCAAGGTCGTCGATGTGTTCTCTAACTCCTGCAGGGAAAAACTGGTTGGCGGGAGTAGAAAATCCTCTATAATATTCATCAACAAGTTTTTTCCGATCAATGCTCATTGATATAGCTTCTCTAAACACTCTATTATCGAATGGGGGTACATTTAAGTTAAACTCGATCAACCTCACTGCAGATTCGGGTGTGTAAAATAACTTTGCATATTTTAAAATAGTATCCTGATATTCCAAAGGGACATAATCAATTATGTCTACTGCACCCTCCTTTAGCCTATTAATTCTCTCTAAATGGTCTGGGATGTAAACAATCTTTAAAATCTCAATGAAGGGTTCTTCACCCCAGTATGATTCCCACGACTCCATGGAAATGCTACTATCGTCGTTAGATATTACTCTATAGGGTCCTGTACCACAAGGCATATTAGAATCGGGATCAAACCCATTAGGGATTATTTGATATCCAATTATCTCCCTGATTAGAAAATCATACGGGTATTTAGTCTTAAACACGACAATTGAATCAGAAAGTGCATATATGGTATCTATAAATATTCCGTGAGTTCTATATTCTGATTGATCAACGAGAAAGGGATAGTAAAATGAATAAACCACATCCGAAGCCGTGAGATAATGACCATTGTGAAATTTGACACCTTTTCTTAAATATACACACCAAGTTATACTGTCTACTCTCTCCCAGTATCTTGCCAGAACAGGTTTTATATGATAAATCTCATCACTAGAAATTAGAGGCTCGTAGACGTTACACATGATGGAAGTGATGCTCACCTCTTTATACTTTAAAGGGTTCAAAGTCCTTGGTTTTGATGAGAGGCCTATAGTCAGCGAGCGGTCAAGCTGCCCTACGCAGCTTACGACATTCAGCAAAATACACACTACCAAAAGGCGAGCATATAATTTCATATTCATGCTAATATTGTAATACTCTTTTATGAATACGTCAACTTTTCACCGAATGGAAACAATAATAACTCCTCTTCTTTGTATATTCTTGGGTACATCAATATAATTAAAAAATAAAGAAGGGGGGAAGTTATGAGGGTTTTATTCGCATCATCGGAAATTGATCCATTGGCTAAAACAGGAGGGTTAGCTGATGTTGCTTCGTCTCTCCCAAAGGCACTTCATAAGGAAGGAATTGAGGTCTTTTTAGTAATGCCTTATTATAAAAGATTTGTGTCCAAAAGCGGTTTCCCAATCGAAAAAACGGATTATTCAATTAATTTACAACTTGGAAAAGATTTACTTCAAGCCCCATTACATCGTACAAAACTAGATGGAATAGATGTTTATTTAGTTGAAAATGATGCTTTTTATGATCGAGAAAGCCTTTACGGCACTCCTGAGGGAGACTTTAAAGACAATTGGAAAAGATTTGGATTATTTTCTTACACTATTCTTGAACTTGCCAAAATCTTGGGTAACATTGACATTATCCACCTTAATGACTGGCAGACAGCTCTTGCAGCATTGTTAAAAATTCGAAAGTATCAAAGTATGCTGAGGAACACGAAAACACTAATATCAATACATAATCTTGCATATCAGGGTATCTTTGACAAAGAGATTCTTCCGGAGCTGAACCTCGACTACCAAGATTTTCATGTGGAAGGGGTAGAATATTACGGAAAAGTAAATTTTCTTAAAGCGGGTATAGTCTATTCTGATTTTATAAATACTGTCAGTCCGACATATGCCGAAGAGATCCAAACACCGGAGTTTGGTTACGGACTTGAAGGCGTTCTTAAAAAGCGGAGAGATGTGCTATTCGGTATTCTCAATGGAATTGATTATGATGTATGGAATCCCGAAAAAGATACCGAGATATATGCAAATTTCGGAAAAGTAAATCTTTTTGAAGGTAAGATGAAGAATAAAGTGAGTCTACTTGAAGAAGTAGGCCTTAAGAGCGCCCAAAAACCGTTGTTTGGAATAGTTTCCAGACTCGCAGAGCAGAAGGGGTTTGATCTATTTCCTCAGGTGATAAAAGAAATCGCTGAAAAGGATCTCAGTATGGTGGTTCTCGGTACGGGAGATAAAGTATACCAGGATATGTTCCTCAATATTTCAAAGAATTTTAAAAATATTTATGTGAAAATCGGCTTTGATCCTATTTTTGCAAAGAGAATCTACGCCTCCTCGGATTTCTTCCTTATGCCATCTAAATATGAGCCTTGTGGTTTGGGCCAGTTAATAGCAATGAGGTATGGAACAATACCAGTCGTAAGGGCTACTGGAGGACTTAAGGACACTGTGAAAGATATAGATGAGGGAGGATATGGTATTGTATTTGAAAAGTATGAGCCAAAGGAATTAGTCTCAGCTATTGATAGAGCGATCACATTATACAAAGACGAACAGAGGTTGAGAAAGGCTGTAAGTACGGTGTATGATCTGGACTTTTCGTGGCGAAATTCAGCAAAAGAGTACATAAAGTTGTACAAAAGGATGAAAAATGGTTAAATACATCTTTGTTACGGGTGGAGTGGTATCTGGCCTTGGTAAGGGAATAACAACAGCTTCCGTAGGAATGTTATTAAAAGCCCGAGGATTTCGGATACAGCCTCTAAAGTTCGATCCATACTTAAATGTAGATCCTGGAACTATGAGCCCCTTTCAGCATGGAGA
>DCDE01000014.1 GCA_002316275.1 Caldifarciminota bacterium UBA1063 | reverse complement strand
GATGCTCTTTTTGAAGAATACCTCAGAATGGGAAAGATTGCCTATACAGGCATTCTAATGCCTATCCATTACCATTTTGAGAGTGAACCATTGAATAAACATTACAACTACCTCGATTCAAAACTACTTATAAACGTCGGCTTTGAGCACAGGGACTCCAATGTCCTTTGGCTTTATCCATTTTTTCAGCATAAACATAAAAATTTCGGCTTGGTGGTAGAACCCTTATTGAAAATCGGCGACCAGACCATCTGGCCCTATATCTTGTGGGAAGAGTATTTTACAGCGGGATATTCAAGAGCTTACTTATACTATAATAATAACAATCTCTTCTTGAACCTCGGCAGGAACCGACTGGCGATGGGCCTCGAAACCCTAATGGACGATAAAGATACACCTTTTGACCATTTTTTGATCAAATATTCCGGCAAGCACTTCCAAGGATTCTATTTTATCGGTGAATTTGACTATCAGACGCCCCAAGACACATCTTCATACTATACGAAGGGAAAAACATATAGAAGATTCATCACGGGGCATGGCATAGAATCAAGGTTCTGGAAACTCACAGGAGGCTTTACAGAAGTAGCCCTGTTCTACAACGAGGCAAACAGCCCCTACTGTTACTGGTACAATCCACTCATACTTTACCATCCTCAACTTTGGGACATGGGAGGAGCGGGAGAACAAAACGTCTTCTGGATGCTATTCCTCAATTACTGGGGTAGAAAAGTCTCTGCACATAGCGAAGTTGTAATCGATGATTTCCAGTATCATCCAACAAGTCCTGGTTATTGGCCCCATAAACTTGCCTGGAGTTTCAGGGTTAATGTAAAGGACCCTTTTCTGAAACCATCATTTTTAAAACTCGAATACTCTGGAATAAATAGGTGGACGTACAACCATGGAATTCCTATTTTAAGATGGACAAATAGGAGAGAAATTATGGGGAAATTTAGAGACAACGATATGGATTCCCTATCTCTGTCTCTAACTAAGTATAAAGATTACCACTCTTTGATTGTATCCTGTGGGTATGTGCGGAAAGGCGTAGGGCATGTTATGGAAAAGGATACATTTTACACTAACTCTAATGGATATCCACAGGGCGTTTTTTTAAGCCCGATACAACATAAAGGCTGTTTTTTATCTCTATCCTATTGTCTAATTAGAAACAACTTTGGTATAAAGCCATCTATATTATTCTCAAATGAGCGTCCTACGGTGGGAGAACACAGTAATTATTTTACAATCCAATTCGAGGTCTTTTATTATCCCTTGAAAGAGCGCTCATAAATACGTGTTTATCAGCTACGTCTAAGTTTTTCCCTTATTATCAAAAATAAAAACTGAGGTGTGGATATCAAGTTTCTTCTCCACAACCTCCCTGGCTCCATTAGAAATCTTGGCAGCCATTCGAGGCCAAGTTCCCTGAAAATAGCAGGAGACCTCTTCTTTACTTCAGAAAAATAGTCAAATGCTGCACCAATAGCCCCTATGATTTTGACATTTAATTTAGCTTTATTCTCAAAAATCCACTTTTCTTGCTTTGGTGCTGTCATTCCAACCCATAGAACATCAGGAGCAAAAGAATTGATCGTATTAAGTATCCTCTCATTCTCTGTAAGAGACCAAGGATAAGCTGGAGGGGCATATAAGCCTTTAACCTCAATATTAGGGTTCTTTTGCGCCATTTGTATCCTAATTTTGTCAAGGACATCCTGAGTCGAGCCGAGGAAAAAATAGGAATAATTACCTTTAATGTTAACATAACTCGAAAATGCCTCAAAAAAGTCAGGCCCAGATAAACGTTCCCTTATTGTTCCACCTAAGAGTCTGGAAGCAATCACGATGCCAATTCCATCAGGGATGACAAACTCAGAGTCATTTAAGGCTTTGTAAAAATCAGGATCTTTGAAACTCAGCATCAAAGAGTGAGGATTCAAGCAAAAAAGCGACACGGGCCCTTTATTTACCTCCGCTGCATAAATCACTTTTCTTATGAGCTCCATTTTATCTTCAACATTAACTTGAATACCAAAAATGTTTTCCTTCATTTTTTATCCTTTAGAAGCCTTTTCGATCAAGGTTTTGTAAATACTCTTTAAAATCTCAAAATTTTTCTCTTTTGTGTACTTTTCTTCGTATACCTTACGAGCATTTATGCCCATTTGTCTGGATGCACTATCGTTTTTGTTTAACCACTCAATTTTTTTCGCTAAATCGTATGGATTCCCGGGTTCGAAAAGTAAACCCGTCTTTCCATCCTGAACCAACTCCTCAAGCGCGCCGATTTTTGATGCAACAACAGCCTTACCACAAGCATAGGCTTCAACTGCTACAAGTCCAAATGTCTCATACCCGATCGACGGGACTATCAAAAACTTCGATTTTTGAATATATTTAATAACTTCCTCATGCTTTTTTCTGCCAAGTAGCTCAATTTCAGTAAGATCCGAATTGACTATCTCCCTGGACATACGTTCTCTTAGTGGTCCATCACCAATCAGTTTTATCTTTATCCCTGAACCTTTTAACAACTTAGCAGCTTTTAAAATTAGGAGAACCCCCTTCTCTTCTGAAATTCTTCCAACATAAAGGACATAGCCGGCATCTCGCTCTGGGATAATAGACAAATCAAGTATAAAGTTAGGTTTTACTACAATTTTATTACAATCTATACCGTACTCGGTAAACTTTTTCTTTTGAAACTCCGAAACGGCAATATAAAGATCAACCCTGCTATCCCAAGTACCTATTTTGCGATGGAGTTGCTCAGCAAGTGCAACGGGAAGCGTCAAGACTCTTGAGTTCCTGTAGCAACCGTATTTAATTGACTTAAGTGCAGACTTTCTAAGGCACTCTTCACAGACTTTACCTTCTCTAAGCAACAACCCATTAGAACAAAACATTCTGTAGTTATGTAAAGTTTGAACAATAGGTACTCCCTCTTCCTCACACGCATAATATGCCGAAGGGGATATCAAATACCAAATATTATGAAAATGTGCTACGTCAGGCTTTTCAGTTCTAATTATTCGTTTGACATCATTGTAAGTCTTCCACGACCAAATTCCAGCCATCCCCGAGAGAATTGTGCGCAGCCCTGTTATCTCATCATTGTGCCTCGTGTACGTAAGAACTGAAGCACCATTTTCCTTGAGCATCTCATATTCTCTTCTGAAAACAATGTCCTCCCCTGACGGTGCAGAAGACTTATAAAAGTTATGTATAATCAGTATCTTCATTGTTGATATTTTAACACATCGCTATAAACTTCCTTGAGAAAAGATCCTTTCCCACTCCATGAATACATTCGCTTTGCATGTGCTCTCGCATTTTCCCCCATTGTTAGCCTTAGAGTAAAATCACTTGCAAAATTTACAATTCCATCTGCAAGTTCATCAACAACTTGGCTTACGCCGTTAGCCTGTACTTTGATACCACAGTTGTCGCAAACCATCTCTCCTGGACCTCCAACATCAAGACAGATGACTGGTAAGCCATTAATCATCGCCTCTAAGACAACCATCCCTCCTGCCTCAAAAGAAGGAAACAAAAACACATCTGCCTCAGAAATATATTTTAAGACATCGCTACGTGGGAGTTTTCCTGTAAAAGTAACAAACTGCGTAATACTAAATCTTTCGGTCATCTCTTTTAATCGCTTTCTCAAAGGGCCATCGCCTGTTATTATTAATTTAATATTACGTACTTTATTAAGAGCTTTATAAAAAGCCATAATTGCAAGGTGAAAGCCTTTGATAGAAATCAAGTTTCCCGCAGAGTAAAATATTATAAAATCTTTTTTTGCATGTTTTGATTCCGCTAGACTTTGATCAATACTTTGATCAATCCCAACAGCACATTGCACCAGTATTTTCTGCTGATTAACAAATCGAAATGGAAACTTATCCCTTAAACTTTCCTTTATCAGAATTATCTTTCTTGCTCTTCCTATTGTGATCCAATAAAGAGGGTTGCATACCCTTGCGAGTGTTATAAGCATATTCTTTGTAAGGTCGCTCATATAACTCTTGAAGTTACAATGAAACTCTAAAGGCACTAGAGAGTTACTGCCAATAGGACCCCAAATGAACGGGATTGGGAATAGAGCAAAAAGTGAGTGGAACCAGTCGTTTACAAAAGTAATATGATGCACCAAATCAAAATTAACCTTTTTATGCAATTTGTACCCATAATAAAAAGCCAAAAATTGCCACAAGAAATAATACAAATGAACCCCTCTTTGCCCTTTTTTCCAAAACCTTATCAACTTCGGATAATCAACACAAATAAAATGCATATGAGGTTCTGGGGTCTTTTTAAGGACACCCTCAATAACTTCTCTGTTATTTCCTCTCGTAATTACCCACACATCAGCAAAACGAGCAATTTGTTTTACCCAATTCCATCCAACGCCGGGTTCCGAGCCTTTGTTAGGTTCACACGCATATGCCACGGCAAGAACTTTAACCCTATTCATATTGCTTTAAAACAATACTTAGCATTTGCCTGCGGGCAATAGCACAAGATGACAATAGTTCCTCTCCATCCTGAAAAAGTGCCATATACAAAAGGTAAAGTAGTACAAGATCATCCTTATTTAGAGGCTGTGATTTAATTAAATCATTATTTTCAGTTAAGCCATCAATTACTTCCCTTAGTAAACGCTCTCCCCGGAGCTTTCTAAGCAAGAAATTCGTCTGAAAATAAAAATGGATCAAATCAAAACCGAAGGGCAACTCCATACCTGCCGATTCCCAATCATAAACAAATATTCTTTCATTTAACGGATCTATATACGTATTCCACGGTACAAAATCACCATGCCCTAACGAAAGTAAGACAAAATGGCTTTTGAGTCTCTTCTCCACCAGATTAAAAGCAGCCTTAATTAGCTCACTAAAAGGTTCGTGATAGCTCTCTGTTTTATGTTTCATAGAATGGAATAAGTCAGTATCCTGAAAAGTCTTTATAACTTGTGTGGCATCCTTTAATGAAATTAATACTCTCCTGTACAAGCGTGAGAACTCGACATTTCCAGGTTTAAAATTCTGAAAAGGAACAGGAGTCTCTATCATAATGTAATTATCTTCAACTTCACCTTCGTAGAGGAGAGAAGGAATTAAAAAAGAGGGTTCGTCATTAGATTTCGAAAAAACATTCATCAAAGCCCTAAGAATTCCTGCCTCATTTGCTAACTTCTTCTTAGCACCAGGCGTCTCAGCAATTTTACCAATTCCAATTAACTGGGCTTCTGTCGTAAAAATAAAAATAATAACTTTTGAATAACGACTATAAGGATTTACATACAACCCCAGTTCAATATCTCTCCTTCCCATTACCTGAAAAATTACTTCTTTTATTAACGTCCCCGTTCTGTCCAAACCTCCGCGTAAAGGCCTGGAATCAATGGTTGGCAATAATTTTTCTAAATTCAAACGAGATAAGGTTCTAATAGAAAATTTAAAAGTCTTACCTAAAACACTATACGGTGAGTAAAGTGCAAAGACTCTGTTTAAAAAAGATGACTTGCCAGGTATGAGCCACCTACAATTTTTTCTGGACGGCAAAACCAAATAATTATTATTCGCACTTATATACATACTATTTTTGAAAAGCCGAAAATTTTCACTACGTTGCGCAATTATGCTTAAAATTCCTCGCGAAACCTCTTGGATAACATCTTCAAGCGGAGTATAAGCAGTATTAACCATTATAGCACCGCTAATTTTCTCCACCAAGGTCCTGTACGATTCAAACTGTCTCTTAAGTTCTGATAATGGTAATTCACTCTTACGTTGATAGGTAATTTCGGGTGTACTATCAAGATATACAGTTACGTCCGGTTTCGGGACTATTTTCTTGAATAAATTTAAAATCCATTTAGGCAGCTTAATCCTCGACCGATAAGGATCAACGACAGTATCATAAAAATACCTATCAAAGAAAACGAATGAATTTCTAACCAATAATGGGCGAACTTTTAAAAAATACCCTAATGTAAAATCAATCATGTAATAAAATAATCTAACTAACGACCCCAAAAAACCAGAAGGCTTACTGACGTGAGGGTCACTCACGGGGGTTTGGTCTTGTACATTCCATTTTGACGGCCTAAATAGGTATTTAAGCGGTGGTATCAATCCAGGTCGCCAATGGAATACTCGATGTTTATCTGAATGCATCACCTTTTTTATAGTATTGAAAACTCCGTTTAGGACAGTAGTTTTACCAACACCGTCAGGGCCTATAAATGCGATCATTTTACCTGTTTTTTTTATAATTCTTATATACATTTCGAAATAAACGAATTTAGTAAAGTTTTTTAATACCGAAAATGGCCTCGTGAAAAAAGCTTTGACTACACAATAGGAAATAACCTCCATTCTCAAAAGTAATGCATCGCTTAATTTACGTGTATCCAATAGGTTATATAGTTCCCTGCCAATCCTTTTACCGAAAAGCAACGCAAGCTCATCCATGAATCCATCTCGGTTCTTCAGAAAAGCACTAATTATCCTTTCTTCATATTTTTGTTTGTAAAAACCTCCGTTGACAATAGAATGCAGCCAATACACTAAGCTAACATGCAAATCTGAAGAACGATAGAATCCTCTTTCCCACACCCTTTTCTCCAAAATCCTATTTCCGGGTAAATACGGAACGCCCCGAAACTCCACATTATTAATAATTAAATCAATAACCAAAGAATTGATTGAATTATCACGGAAAGAAAAAAATTGTAGTGATACTCCATATTGCCTTTGCCATTTATTGAACAAACTAAATCCAAGCTCTAATGCAGCACTGATTATCAGTTCCTCACATATCTTAACGTCTGTTTCAAGAATCAAAATATCAATGTCGCTCACTGAGGCTGTATCCGGCAAATACTCAAAGTTCTTTAAAATACAATACTCAACTCCACTTTCATTAAAAGCATTTAGCACTTTTATTAGGAAATCATCAGTACTACTCATGTGCCATAAAACTCCGTTGCCGTAAAACCCTCGTAACAGTATAAACGGGTTGCAACATAGCAGCGCCCGCGAGGTATGTTAAAGTGTTCAAATACTTTCCTGTTGCATAATTATATGCTGCCTTTTTATAACAAAGCTTAGCAAAATCCTTTCGGTAACTATTTAAAGTGACCAGAATGGGTCTATCTTTACTTTTTCTCAAAAACTCCTCAAGTGTTGGCTCCGGTTCACCATTTCTTCTTGCAAACATACACTCTCTGCACCATTTATACATTATTCTCTGCTCCATATACCTTTGAACCGAAATAGAACCCTCATGGATTCTAGTCATAACAAGTGGTTTAGGAACTTTTAAAATTATATTGCCCTGCTCTGCAATCCTGTTCCAAAGGTCTATGTCCTCTGCCTGTTTAAATTGTGCCCTATATAAACCTACATCCAAAACTGTACCTTTGTGCATCACGACACTCGACGAATTCACTGTGATAGGAATATTATTTTTTAAATGTAATTGAAATTCTTCTAAGGTGACTGGACCTTCACGATTTATGCCTATTATTTTTTTCCCAGGGTTGATATGATAGTAATAGCTTCCCAAAACTTTGATGTATGGATGCTCACTTAGAAAATTAACTTGTATTTCTAACTTTTTTGGAAGGAATAAATCATCAGCATCAAGTCTCGCTATCCATTCGTATCTGGATTCTAAAATCCCTCTGTTTATAGACCCGCATCTACCGGTATTTTCTTGATGAATAACTCTTATCCTGTCGTCTAACTGCGCATATCTATCAACAATTTCAGGGGTTTCGTCGGTAGAGCCATCGTCTACAATAACAAGTTCGAAATCTTTGAATGTTTGGTGTAGAACACTTTCAATAGCCTCTCCAATATACTTTTCACAGTTGTAAACGGGTATGCTTACACTTATTCTCATTGCGGCCTCCTTTCAAGGTATTTGTTTCACTCATTCGCCCCACAGTGCTGTATATGTGAGCGTACACAATAATAATAGAAAAAACAGGAGAAAACCTCTCAATTCCGGTGGATACGAAACTAGTTGCTAAAGTGGAAACCATTAAGCTTATCAAGATGAACCTCATTTTCATCTCAGTCTTTAACAAATTTTTAATTGTCAAAATCACAACCAACATAAGAGGAACTGTTCCTATGATCCCAACAGATACCAATGCCTCAACCCATGCATTGTGTGCATCTCCAATATTTAAACCAGAACCCCACCAGTCCCGAAGGAGAACTCTACTGCCAGTTACAAACCCATAACCTAAAAAAGGTCTTGCAATTATTGGGCCTTTTAGATTTTCCCATGTTTCAACTCTAAAACTTAAGTTTTTAAAAGTTTCAGGTTCTCTGACAATAAAGCTGATTACATCCTGCCTTATAGATGGAAAAGCACTAAGTATACTTACAATAACAAAAACAAAAAAACCAAGAATAAAGTTATACCTCTTACTTTTGATAAAAAAGGGAGATATAACTAAAATGAGCATAGTTGCAAAAATTGTGCTTCTCGTCCAAGAAAGTAATACTAAAGCCCAACCAAGTAAGAATAGGCAAGTATATACAAAACCTTTAAGAAATTTTTTGTTATCTAAAAAGAGCTCATAAAGCGTATATATAATAACAAAAGTACCAGCAAATCCAAAATCTGGATTAAACGGAAAGCCGCCTGCTAATCTGTATGGACCAGTATACCCTCCATAACCAACAACAAACGGACTAGCAAAATACATTACAAAATTGTATAGAGCTTTAATAATATAAAATACTATTAGTACATTTAGATAATAACCTTCGTACTTCTCTTTGGAAATAACAATAGTTAGAAACAAAACTCCAGTTATGAGTTGATACGCTCTAAACAGAGTCAACCATGGGCCTGGAGAATAAATGGCCGTTGCAAAGCAAATGAAAGAATATATAAACATCCATAAAAGGGCTCCTTTTATTGGTATATTGCCAATAGGCCGCTTTTTTTTTAACATGCGGTAAAAAATATACGAAAATACTCTTAAACCAACAAAAATCCAAAGTGTAATCTCAACTATAGAATTGGTATCAAATTCCATCATTAAGGCGCTTTCTGGCGTTCTTAACGATTCTGTTGGAAAAATCTTTATAGGACCCCATATAACTACAATAAATAATAATAAGTCAATAATTCTCGTCATTGCTAAAAGGCGCTGGTTTTAGTTTTGCAATTAAGGCATCAATCATATAACGGAACTCAAGCCTGAGCAACATTTGTAATGCCCTCCTGATTCTGTATCCGTAGCGCAACAGCTGAACTTCCTTTGTAATATGAATTCCAAACAATTTGTAGAGATATTCCTCATATTCAGATGGTATATTTTCTTTCTTAATGATCTTACGCCCGGTTTTGCTTCCACTATGAATGCGAAATGCCCCTAATACTGAAGGAAGATATCTAAATCTTGCTCCATATTCCAAAAATTTTAAATATAAAACAGAATCCATAGCATAATAGCAGTCCTCATTAACCATACCCACTGTCATAAAAACCCCCCTTCTCCAACATACTGAAGATTGACAACCTACGTTTAATTCCCCTAAGAGGAAGGCTTTCCTGTTGAAAGACGCAGCAACAGCTTTCCGTATTATAGCATCATTCACGTCAATATAAAAGTAGTCTCCATAAATTACATCTGTCGAAGGGTGTTTTCTGAAACATTCTACGATCTTAAAAAGTGCCCCAGGCAAAAGTATGTCGTCCGCGTTTATCCACATTAAAAGTTCACCCGAGCATCGCGAAAATCCTTTATTCAACGCATGGGACTGCCCCTTGTCCTTTTCACTTACCCAATAGGCCAAGTATTTTTCATACTTTTTAATGATATCAACGCTTCCATCAGTAGATCCACCGTCAATAATAATATATTCAAGGTTCGGGTAGTTTTGATTTAGAACACTCAAAATAGCTTTTTCTAAAAACTCACCTTGGTTATAACTTGGTGTTACAATTGAAATTTTGGGAAATGCGGGGCTTTTTGAAAGCAATATCTTTTCATCAAATAACTTATTTGAAATAAAATACCTAATCTCTCGCTCAAGCCTTCTATAAGCCATATTTACGTTATCATTATATATTCGCAAGTTCAGAAAAGCAATGTTATCCTTGTATCTTGCCAATATTAAATTTCAACCTTACCATAAAGGTAGCAAACACTGATGATATTGCAATAGCAAGAGCCTTACCCCATGCTAACCCCAACATACCGTAAACGTTGTAAAGAACAAACATAAACAAGATTTGTAGAATAAGCAATAATGACAGATACGACACATTGAAGTAAACATACCCAGTCCCAAGAAAGGTATAATATGGAATAATGGTTAGAAGCATAAAAACCTCAGCAATGAGAAATATCTCAATATATTTTATTGCCTGAATGTAAGTAGCTTCACCAAGCCAAAACTTAAATAGAAATGTTCGACTTAGGAAAATTAAGAGGATGAATAATACACCTGATCCAACAACAAATGTTTGTGCTTTTCTATATACTCCTGAAATATTTCGCTCCAGCTCAAATTTTTTTGATATAAGTGGGAACAAAAATCCACAAGCTGCAGCAAAAATCCCGTGAATAAAAAACATAACATTAATACCAATAAAGTAATAGGGAAGATTTGCAACTCCAGCTAATTTTGAAAAAATAAGTTTATCCAATTGATTTGAAAATAAGCCTGATATACTTTGGACCCACGCAAGGAGGCTAAATCCTCCGATTTCTTTGAGGACGCCGATATTAAAACCTGAAAATATATTTACATTTATGAACCTGAAATTAATATAAAAGTATTCAAAAATTACGCCAACGAGCGTTACAAGGAGTGTCGATATGAAAATAACCTTCAAACCGAAGCCCTTGTAAGCTAAAACGACATTAACTATAATTGGAATATTTCGTGTAACTATAGCAATTTGCGAAGAAATGTCAAACCTCTCGTATGCCTTCAGAATTGAAAATAAATGTTGTTCCATCATCCTCAAGCCTACGATTAAAAATCCCATAAAGATTGAAAACAAAAAAACAGGATAATACGCTGCTGATATGTTAAAAAAATTATGATTCTTAAGGTATGCCAATATCCCGACCCCAATGAGCATTATAAATACAAATATTGCGAGGGATAGTAACATCACATTATTGATTACATTCTTGATTTTTTCAAAGTTGTTAAGCGCCCTGTATTTAGAAACAAACTTTATGATCGAGGGACCGATACCGAAATTAAAAACACCTACGAACGAAGTAACGGAATTTATCAAGATCCAAATGCCATATTGCTCCGCACCAAGGTACTTCATGAAAACCGGAATACTAACTACCATTACAAATGGAACGCTAACCTGCTCTAATACAGGCCAGATGGAATTTTTATAATGCCTCAAAAACAATTCTCTAAAATGCTTTGAGCTGGTCTCTAACATTCAATAAAACTCACAAGTTCAAAGAATAGAATATGTTATTTTAACGTTCAAAGGTTTGTAACATACCACTCATACGTTTTTCTTATACCCTCTTCAAGGCCCATTTTGGGATGCCAGCCTAATTCATTTATTTTAGAGACATCTAATAGTTTCCTTGGCATTCCGTCGGGCTTCGAAGTATCATACATTATCTCACCGTTAAAACCAACAATTTTCTTAACAAGGTAAATAAGATCCTTCAATTTTATATCTACACCTGTACCCACATTTACGAAATAATCCGGCGAGACTTTTCTCATATCCTTAGAATCCACATGCTCCATTAAGTAAACACAAGCATTAGCAAGGTCCTCAACATAGAGAAATTCTCTATAAACTTCTCCCGTGCCCCAAACTGTAACATAGTCCTTAGTAATCCCAAGGGATTTAAGTATACTTATTAAATCATCTTGTTTTTCAGAGTTAATCTCATTATAAAACCCGAATCCTAAAGGATACTTTTTAAAGTCTTTAACTAAAAGATCAAAAGAACCCTCTTTTAGAAGCTTTGCTAAATGGAATTTTCTTATAAGAGCGGGCAAAACATGCGCTGTTTCGAGATTAAAATTATCACCAGGACCATATAAGTTTGTAGGCATTACCGATATGAAATTCGTACCATGCTGTTCGTTATAATATCTGCAGAGTTTAATGGTTGAAATCTTCGCAATAGCATAAGGTTCATTGGTAGGTTCAAGAGCTCCTGTAAGTAGGTGCTCTTCTTTCATCGGCTGAGGTGCCTCTCTCGGGTAGATACACGACGAACCGAGGTTAAGCAATTTTTTTGATTCAAATCTGAAAGCAGCATTAATTACGTTTAACCCAATAGCAAGGTTATCATATATAAACTCGGCTTTATAGGTAGAATTAGCAAGAATACCTCCAACCTTTGCAGCAGCAAGGAAAACCCATTCAGGCCTCTCGTCCTCAAAAAATCGTTCCGTTTCGGCCTGCCTTCTCAGATCGAGCTCTTTTGAAGTCCTGGAGACTATGTTTTTGTAGCCTTCTTCTGAAAGTTTTCTGTAAATTGCGGAGCCAACAAGGCCTCTATGCCCAGCAACATATACTTTCAAATCCGCTTCACAGTTATTCATTTTCGCAGAAATATTATCTTACCCGTTCATAAAGACTGAAATCGTGCTTTGTATAGTAAAATCCCTTATTTTGAGAAATTTTCATGCCTTCTCCCACAGGTTCAAGCCCAGCAAGTTTCATATCATAATCTACCATTATTTTAACGAGTTCTTCAAAAGTAGTACGAGGCTGCCAGCCAAGTTTAGTCTTTGCTTTAGTAATGTCAGCCTGCAGAAATTCCACTTCAAGTGGCCTGAAATAACTTTTATCCACTTCAACTACCACCATCCCTGGCTTTAACACATTATCCCATCTCTTATGCACACTTCTCACTAAAGCCTTTTCGTTCTCCATTTCACCCTTCCAATCCAGTTCAATCCCAGCATATGCAAATGCAAGATTTACAAACTCTTTTACTGTGTGACTTTCTCCCGTTCCGATCACGAAATCGTCAGGTTTTTCCTGCTGCAACATAAGCCACATTGCCTCGACGTACTCTGGAGCAAATCCCCAGTCACGCTTTGCATATAGATTGCCAAGATGGAGTTTGTTCCCGCCACCAGCTAACATATTCGCCAGTGCCCTTGTTGTTTTTCTTGTCACAAAGGTCTCTCCTCTTCTTGGACTCTCGTGGTTAAATAAAATTCCGCTACAAGCAAAAATACCATAACCTTCTCTGTAGTTAACCGTAGTCCAGTGCGCATAAAGTTTCGCTACCGCATAGGGACTTCTCGGTAAAAAGGGGGAATTTTCATTCTGGGGCGGCGACGCAACACCAAACATCTCAGACGATGATGCTTGATAGAACTTAGTTTTTACACCGCTCCTTCTTATTGCATCCAGTATCCTCATCGTCCCAAGTCCAGTAACGTTTCCTGTAAATTCTGGCATATCAAACGAAACCTTTACGTGGGATTGGGCACCAAGATGATAAACCTCATCAGGTTGAACCTTCCATATAATTTCAGTTATGATGCCAGGGTCTGCAAGGTCTCCATAGTGAAGAAATAACCTTCTATCAGGTGTATGGGGATCCTGATATATATGGTCAATCCTATGGGTATTAAAAGTGGAAGCCCTTCTTATTAAACCATGGACTTCGTAGTCCTTGCTCAACAAAAATTCAGCAAGGTATGAACCATCTTGACCTGTTATACCTGTTAACAAAGCTCTCTTCATATCGAACTCCTCATCTTATGAGCCTCTTTTAGGAGCTTCGAAAAACAACATTTTAAAATTATACATTTATAAAACGGCTATTTCAACTATTTAGCTACAAAAATGTTGATTTTCCATCTATTTAGCATCATCATATACTGTTATGGAGGGGTGGCCGAGTGGCTGAAGGCGCACGATTCGAAATCGTGTATTCCCTTGGTCGGGAATCGTGGGTTCAAATCCCACCCCCTCCGGGCGAAAAATATGAGAGCATTTGTAGCCTTTGAAATACCAGAAGAAATAAAAGTAAAAGTCGCAAAGACTTTACAGGATAAAAAAACTCACATAAAAGGAGTGAAGTGGGTTGAACCCGAGAATCTGCACATTACCTGCAAGTTCTTGGGTGAAGTCTCGGACGAGCTTATTAACGAGCTCGTTTCGGAGCTTGAAAGTAACCTTCAAAAGGGTGAAAGGGTAAGGGTAAAAATTTCAGGTGCCGGTGCTTTTCCAGATTCCAGAAAGCCAAGGGTCCTCTGGCTCGGGGTTGAAGGTGAAACGGAAAAACTCCAGAAGATTTGGGAAGTAGTTGAAAACTCTGCCTCAAAACTTAAAATTGGTGAACCTGAGCGAAATTATATCCCCCATCTTACCATAGGAAGGGTAAAAATACCCATCACAATTGACAAAAACCTCTTTAACCTTACAACCGATGAATTCGTAATTACATACCTAACCCTTTTCCAAAGCACCCTTACGCCATCTGGACCCATTTACAAGAAAATTAGAGATATAAAACTATGAAAGAACAGATTATAAATAGAGCTAAGGAAGTTATAAATACAGAGCTTGAGGCTCTGAAAGAACTGGAGAACTCCCTGAATGACAGTTTCTACAAGGCTGTGATGCAACTCCTCAACTGCAAAGGAAGGATCGTGGTTTCGGGAGTCGGAAAATCAGGTATCGTTGGAAGAAAGATCTCCGCGACACTGAACGCTGTTGGGGTACCATCGGTATTTCTCCACCCTTCCGAATCGCTACACGGTGAGCTGGGAATGATCCAAAAAGATGACGTGTTCATTGCCATATCAAAGAGCGGGCAATCTGAAGAATTCAATGTGATACTACCCTTTATGAAGAGATTGGGTATTCCCATAATTGGCATTACGACAAATCCAGATTCAGAACTGGGCCGAGAGTCAGATACCCTAATACCCATCAAAATCGACAAAGAGGCATGCCCATATAATATTGTTCCAACTTCATCTACGACAGCTATGATCGCCCTTGGAGATGCCTTAGCAATAGTCCTTGCCGAATTACGCGGTTTAAATATGGAACAACTTGCCACCCTTCACCCAGGGGGAACCATCGGTAAAAAATACTGGCTCAAAGTGGAAGATATGATGCTCACAGGTCCCCAGCACGTGCCCATAGTCCACCGGCATGCAAGTATGAAAGAGGTAATCTTGGAAATGACTCAAAAGAGAGGCATAACCAGTGTGGTTGATGACGGTGGCGTTTTGATTGGAGTTATAACCGACGGCGACCTTAGAAGGCTCCTCGAAAAGACCCAGGACATATTCAAATTAAAAGCCAAGGATGTAATGAATACGAACCCTAAAACTGTTACAAAAGACGAGCTCGCTGCAACTGCTGCACTAAAGATGGAAAACTACGGTATAACTGCACTCATAGTTATAGATGAACAATTAAAACCAATAGGCATAATACACCTCCACGATTTGATGAGGGCTAAAGTAATATGAAAAAAACATCTTTTTTAATATTGATTTTATGGGTAGTGAGTTTAATCTCATGTTCGAACGAGAGTGCGCAACAAACCACTGTCCCCGAACAGGGAACTTATAATGTCTATCTTGAAATCAAAAAGTATGAGGAGAAGAAACTGGAAATATTTACACAGAAAGCCAGTTACTCGGGAGATACCACTTTTGTTTACAATTTCAAAGTGCATTTCATTGATAAAGACACAATAAGTGGAGTAATGACTGGCGATAGTGGAGTGGTTATAGAGAAACTCGGGTATATGGAGGCAAGGGAAAATGTCAAATTGGTATCCAGCGACGGAGATTCCCTTTTGGCTTCTATGCTGATATTCAACGAGAACGAAAATATTATCTATAGCCCTTTTGAATCCATTCTATTCAAAGGTGGCAAAGTAATTAGATCTACCGGGCTCGAATCAGACCCTGGCTTAAAGGAAATAACATTCAGGGGTAAGGTATATGTTGACTGAACCTGAAAAAAGACTGCCAGGTGATTTTACTGAAAAGGAAATTGATGAATTTATTGAGAAGTTCTCAGGTAAAATTGTTTCTCTGAATATTTCCGTGTTAGCCATCGTGACTCTTGAAAGCATAAAACCTCTGTCTTTCTTTGCAAGCCAGGCAATGGTGTTCTTCGAACCGATAGTAAAAGCCTTCTTTACTGCAAGGGATTATGAAAAGCTGTATAAAATCCTTGAAGACCGCGTCTTATTAGAGAAACTCATTAAAAAAATAGAAGAAAAATCTGACCAGTGATGCGCCTTCTATTTTTACTTCTGGCTTCCTATGTTTTCCAGCCAGTAAGGATCAAATATGACGGTGGAGGCGACTGGTACAATGATCCGGAGATACTCGCAAACCTTTCAAGCGAACTGAGGCACAGAATCCCCTTTATAAAGACAAAACAGGAGGAACTGGTCCTTACCCTTGATAGTAAAGAAATATTCAAGTATCCATTTCTCTTTATTACGGGACATGGAAATATCCATTTAAGCGATGAAGAAATTGAAAATCTAAGAAAATATCTTATGAACGGCGGGTTTGTATACATCGACGATGACTTTGGGATGGACGAGTTCTTCCGAAAAGAGATTAAAAGATGGCTTCCTGAATATGAACTAAAGGAAGTGCCACTTGAGCATCCAATTTATAACCTCGTATATAGTTTCCCCAAAGGGGTACCAAAAATCCATGAACATTACGAAGGTGCTCCAAAAGCCCTGGGCATCTTTATCGGTGGCCGCCTATCACTACTTTATACATACAACTCCAACATCTCAGACGGTTGGACCGACAGATACAATGACCCAGATTCCCTAAGGGAACTGGCTATTGAATTTGGGGTAAATCTCGTACTTTATTCTCTACTGTACTAATCTATAGGAACACCCTATACCTCAAGGCGCTTACTATGAGCTCCTTAACGTCTTTACCATCTTCAGGATAACTCGCAACGTAGAACTTCTTTGAACCGAAGAGGGTGTCCATCTTCTCCATCATCCGATTGAGAACCGCTTCAAGCCCATACCTGTTCGTCTCTGGTAGAATAATAAAAAGCCAGCGGTAGCCGATGGAATACATGTCCGATTCCCGCAGAACTCTCTTGAATATCTCGAGCAGTTGTGCCTTCTTATCTTGAATAAGAACCTTATCCATTTCAATCAGAATGATAGAAAATTCGCGTTGATACCTCTCAGACCTGGCAATTTCCTTCCTCATAAGAGCAAAGAATGCAGCATAATTAGATTCCTTTGAGATCTCTCCAAGTAAAGATTGGACCTGGGTATCACTGAGCAAAAACTGATACTTCCCCTGGATGTACTTCTCAAGACCGTCATTTTTTACCCTCTGAATGATCTTTCGTGCATCGTTTATCTTACCCATCTTTACGAGCCTTGCAATGTATTCACCATAATAAGAGGCAGCCTTTTCTTCATTGTTCAACTCTTTATACAGTTTAGCAAGGGTTTCAAGGATATCAAGGTCATCTGGTGATAGACCTTTAATTTTCTCTGCACATGCAAGGGCTTGGGTTTTCTTACCACTTCCCAAGTAAAGTTCAAAGGCTTTCCTCAATTCACCGATCGCGAGTTGTTTCATTCCCATACTCAGATAGATGTCTGCGCCAACAAGTCTCAACGAAGGATCTTCTGATTGATGATTTACCGCCATGTGATAATATTCCAACGCTTCCTGGAAATTTCTCTTTTGTATTGACTTATATAATTCTTTTTTGACATCTTGCATATTTCGCATAATCAAATTATACATTCCTATGATAACATAGTCAATACCTGGATAATATGTGAATTAATATTCCAAATGAGATTTCGATGATACATACCCTCTCATCCCACTACCCTAACTGGGTCCAAATAATTGAATATACCTCGTTAACAATTTAAAATTAGTTATCACGCGCCCGTAGCTCAAATGGATAGAGCGGCGGACTACGAATCCGTAGGCTGGGGGTTCGACTCCCTCCGGGCGCAAATTAAATAAAGAATGATTTTGAAATGTATTTTAATGAAAGATACTTTTTTGAAGAGGCATTAAAGGAAGCTGAACAAGCCTTTAGAGAAGGCGAAGTCCCAGTGGGATGTGTAATAGCACATGAAGGTAAGATTATTGCAAGGGGCCATAACCAGACGGAAGCCTTAAGAGACCCCACTGCCCATGCAGAGATAATCGCCATAGGATCAGCTGCAAATTACCTTAATAACTGGCGACTCTCAGGATGTACTCTGTATGTTACATTGGAACCCTGCTTAATGTGCGTCGGTGCAATGATTTTCTCACGAATTGACGGATTCTATTACCTCCTTGAAGACCAAAAATTTGGTAGCGTTGAGAGTCAGTTAAAAATTGATGACCTACTAAAGTTTAACCACAAGCTTTCAGCTTCAAAGTTCGACGAGCCAGAATTGAAAGAAAGGGCAAGGCTCCTCATTAAAACATTCTTTAAGTCCTTGAGAGAGTGAAATGACTGTCATTTTATACTTCCTTTTATTATACATTCCACCCATTGAAAAATTCGATGCCATTGAGAACTATGAATTAAAAATCTCCCAGTTTGTAAGTTCAGGGATGCTGGACTCTGCCCAACGCTACGTTAAAATTTACTTGAGCAGGGCAGACAACGTCCAGCATCGTAAGAAAGGACTATTCTGGGAATATACGATCAATAAGAAGCAGCTCAATATACCAAAAACAGAAGAGACCTTTAAAGAACTCTTAAAAGTTTCAACCCTCGAGGATTCCATACTCTTCACCAGGGACTTCGTAACCTTCCTTTACAACTTGCACGAGTTTGAAAGGATACTGGACTTCAAAAATCTTAAGAATCAAGATGACTCTGCACGCTTTGTAATAGCATTAGCCCATACTAAATTGGGCAAAGAAGACGTTGCCCTTGAAATCTTAAAAGAAAACAGCATAAATGAAGCAAGGATCCTCAAGACGTATCTTCTATACCGAACGGCACAATATGAAGAAGCCTACAAAGCGAGTAGGGAGATTCAATGGAACGAAATGGCACTAATCTCCGCTCCCCAGCTTGGGATGTGGGACTCAGTAAAGAACCTTTTTGAAAGCTCAAGGGATCGTTTAAACCCATCCCTTGTTCCCTTCCTTGATGTCATCTACATTATTTCCCTTAAGAACTTGAACTTAAATGTACCTGAGGAAACCTACCAGAAGTGGATCTCCTTTTATGGGGATCACCCATTGAGCAACTACGTTCTCTTCGCCTATGCAAAAGACTTGCATAAAATGAACAAATGGAAATCTTCCATTGAAGTAATAAACCTCATAGATACCGTGGATCTATTTGAAAAGTTCCCATCCCTTAAGATAGAGTATTTCTGGATCAAGGGCAAAAACTACTATTATTCGGGAGGTAGTTTGAAGGACATCACAAAAAACCTCCAGTATGTCTTAGAAAACACCACTGATGAAAGTGTCCTCGACTCCTGCAACTTCTTTCTTGGCAACACGTATCAGAGAATTAATCAATTTAAAAGAGCCCTCAGCTTTCACCAGAATGTGAAGAAAGATTCTCCTTTTTATATAAAATCTCTCTACAATACAGCGTACATCTACTTCCAGCTTTCCAGGTACGCGGAAGCCATTGAAATTGTAAATTATATCTTAAATATGAACCCAGACCAGGAAACCCGCGTAATGTCATTAGAGCTAAAGGCAAAAATCTATGAGGTTCAACAGAATTACTCAAGCGCCATCCAAATTTATCGTTCCATTCTAAACGAAAAAATCAAAAGAAATAAGATGTACGAAATACTTTACAATATCGAGATCTTAAAGTTCAAAAACGGCGATTATAAATCATTGGATGAGGCATACTCCAAATACCTTGCAAAGTACCCCGAGAGCCCTTTAACCCCACAAATTTATTACGATCTTGTATTCAAAAATGTCTATTCACGTGAAAGACAGGAAGCGATAAAAATTTTAGGGGATATGATTCGCCACCATCCAGCCAGTTCTAAAACTCTGGAAGCGCTATCTCTCTTTTTCACAGATCCTCTATGTAGCCTAAAAGATACAGTACTGCTAAACGAATATTTAGCCAAAAACCCTAAAGCAGAAAACGATGTAAACTATTTAAAAGGTACTCTTTTCCTCAACAACAAATTGTACGATGATGCGATAATGTACTTGAATAAAGTAAAAGGAGGCCGTTACTACATCGATGCTCAGGCGAAGATTATGGAAGTTTATTTCAACTTACAGAAATATTATGAAGTCGAAGTGATTGGTATGGAGGTCCTGCCGGAAGAAATAAGGGATTTTTCTTCTTACAAAATTCTTACGTTATATTTGAAAGCTTTAAAGATGCAAGGTAAAAATGATGCCTTTAACAGTATGGTCAACCATTATGTATCAAAAGAGTTTCCGAACAAAAAGGAATTCTGCCTCATGTTATCTGACATCTACCTACAGGAAAAGGATTCCCTTAACTCATTAAAATTCCTGATAATGGCAAAGAATTACGGCGCAACTAATGCAGATATTGCGAAATATAACCACGAGTTATTAAAACTTACTGGAGATTTAAGGTGATCTTTGAAAAACAACTAAACGAAGATTTACCCTTTGAAACGTCCTCTTTTGTAGCAATAGATATAGAAGCGACAGGCTTAAAAATAAAAGACGATAGAATTCTTGAAATTGCCCTTGTTAAATGGGAATACAACGGGAAAAAACAATACTTCGAATCGGTTTTTAACCCCGGTTTTGAACCAACCCCTCACTCGGTGAACGTCCATGGGATCACAAAAGCAGATTTTAAGGACGCACCGGAGTTCCGTAACTATAAAAGAAAAATTAAGGATTTTATCGGGGATTCCATCATCCTCGGATTCAACATACTGCCACTGGATTTATCACTTCTCAATAAAGAATTGAGGCTTCAAGGTGAAGATCCATTGTACAACTACATTATCGATGTCCAAGGGGTAATTTCGAAAATCTTAGGTACACCAAGGGAGCGATCCCTTTACACCGTCTCAAAAGACCTGGATATAGCAACTCAAAACCTGCACAGGGCCCTGCCTGATGCTGATACGGCACTGAAAATCTGGATTAAAATAATGGAACATTTCAGAAACCAGGGCTTCACAAATCTCAAGGAATTACACGAGAGGGGATACTTTGAAATAAAAATGAACCCCATAGGAAGAGATATATTTTTGCTTGGAAGGCAAAACAGATATGTTGAAATTATCTATAAATCTCCTACATCGCCTAAGACGAGGAGGACTATTGAACCTTTGGGGGTAAGGGGCTCAATGGTTGATGCCTTCTGCAATCTCAGACTGGACTTTAGAAGCTTTAATACAGCCTATATCTTGAGCTATAAGTAGAAACTACTCTTCTTTCTTCGCCTCTTCAATAATCTTCTTCGCAATTTCAGCAGGAACCTCATCGTAATGTGAGAACTTCATAGTATACGTACCCTTACCCTTGGTAATTGATCTTAGAGTCGAAGAATAGTTGTAAAGCTCTGCCAGAGGCACGAGAGCCTTAATCACTTGATATCGCCCCTCAGAATCCATTCCCAATATCTTACCTCTACGGGAATTTATGTCTCCGATCACTTCACCCATAAATTCCTCGGGGACCGTAACTTCAAGTTCATAAATAGGTTCAAGAAGGTAAGGGTCTGCCTTTAACTGTGCTTCTTTAAACGCAAGGGATCCAGCAATCTCAAAGGCAAGGTTAGAAGAATCCACAGGATGATATTTCCCATCATACAGAATTACCTTAACATCAACTACCTTTGAACCGGCAAGGGCTCCAGACTCCATAGCCTTTTTCACACCAGTTTCTACGGCGGGAATGAAGTTGTTGGGAATCGCTCCACCAAAAATCTGATTGACAAATTCATATCCCCCACCCCTCGGAAGGGGCTCAATTTTTATGTTACAAACCCCATATTGACCGTGCCCACCAGTCTGCTTCACATACTTGCCAAAACCCTCTGCTGGTTTCCTAATGCTTTCCCTATACGGTATCTTAGGCTTCTCGGTACGTACGTTTACTCCATACCTATCCTTTAGTTTGGAAATAACGACACTAAGGTGCATTTCCCCTAAACCCCATAGGAGAGTCTGCTTCAACTCAGGGTCATACTTAAAGTCAATAGTCTGATCCTCATTCTTCAGCTTATTCAGGCCTTCCGAAACTTTGTCCTGGTCTTCCCTGCTCTCCGGGATTATGGCAATAGATACAAGAGGAGCAGGAAATTCTATTGGAGGAAGCTCCACAGCAAAATCTTTATCGGAAAGGGTATCGTTGGTCCTGGTTTCCTTCAGCTTCACCAGTGCACCGATCATCCCTGCAGAGAGCGAAGGGGTATCCTTCCGGTCTGATCCTCTGATCAGGTACATCTGATTGATCTTTTCAGCCCTCTGACTCCTTACATTCAAATACTCCTTACCCGATTCCATCTTACCAGAAAGAACTTTAATTACACTCACCTCTCCGAGGTGCGCTTCCTGAAATGTCTTAAATACGAATGCCACGGTCTTTCCATCAGGATTGGCTGCTATCTCTACATCATTGCCTTCCAACTTACCCGTTTCAGGTTTTGCATCGGATGGTGAAGCACCAAAGTTAATAACGGCTTTTAAAAGCTCTTCTACTCCAATAACCTCTTTTGCATCACCGTAAAGTACTGGAATTACCTGCTGCTTCAGGATAGCATTTTTAAGTACCGGTAACAATTCATCATCGCTGATTTCCTCGCCAGACATATACTTTTCAAGCAGCTCCTCGGATGTCTCAATAATATTTTCTCTAAGCCTTTCCCTCTCCTTAAGTGCTTTTTCTTTTAAATCACTGGGAAAAGCGTTCACGTCACCTGAAACGAGGTCAATTACCTCCTTGAAGTCACTGCCTTTTCCCATAGGCAGCTGAAACGGTGTTATTCCTGGACCAAAAGATTGCCTCATATCTTCCCACAATGCATCGAGGTTAATCTCCTGGCCCGTCATCTTATTAACAAAAATGAATACTGGAACCCCCTTCTTTTTAGCAGCTTCAAAATACTTTTCCGTTCCCACCTCAACCATGGATGTAGCATCGACAACAACGAGTACATTGTCGGCAATCCTTAAACCGGCATAAACTTCGCCTGCAAAATCGAGGTAGCCCGGGGTATCTACAAGGTTTATGAAATGATCATTATACTCAACGTACCCTACCGATAACCTAACCGAAAATTTTCTTTTAATCTCCTCATCATCATAATCCATTATGGTGTTACCTTGCTCCACCGAACCCATTCGAGTGGTGACACCTGCCTTGAAAAAAATAGCCTCACACAAAGAAGTCTTTCCACACCCTCCATGTCCTACAATGGTCACATTCCTGATCTTATCAACCATCAGCTATTACCTCCCATACTTTTAATGACTATATTTAAAAGTCTATCCTGAACGTATACTACATTCTGTACGCTATTTCCTTCTATATAGGATTTTACCCTATCATCCTGAAGAGCCTGCCTGAAGGCTACTTCCTTACCAGCCCCCTTCATAATTTTAATCCGACCCCTCACCTTGCCATTCACTTGGACAGGGATTTCAACCTCTTCAAAGTGGATATACTTTTCATCATACTCAGGATACCTCTCATAAAATATAGTCTCATTAAATCCCATCATATGCCAGATTTCTTCTGCTATATGTGGCGCAAAAGGTGCGAGAAGCACTGCAAAATCAATACAAGATTTTACGAGCACGGGAGAGTCCTCTTTCTTAAACCCATAAAGATCATTTAAAAATTCCATCATTCTCGCAATTGCAGTGTTGAAATGAAACTCCGAAGAATCCTCCCTCACTGATTTAATAGTCTGTTGCAATTTAATATAGAGGTCCTTCTCTTCTCCTTTCAAAGCCCCAGGATCAACATTTATTTTAACTCCATGAACCCTACCAGCATTGGATTCATAGAATCTCAACACTCTGAGAAGGAATCTCTTTGCTCCCTCCACTCCAGAATCGGCCCAGAGCATATCTTTTTCAGCAGGACCCGCAAAGAGTATAGTAATTCTCGCCACATCGGCGCCGTGTTCTTCTACAAAGGGCGCTACGGCAACGATATTACCCCTGGACTTGGACATCATTTCCGTCAGCACCTCAATCCTGTTGCCACATTTCAGATGAACTTCGCCAAGAACTTCCTCATCCTGTACAACTTCACCACAATGACTACAATAAAAGAAACTCTTGTGAACGAGACCTTGGGTGAAGAGGTTCTCAAATGGCTCAGAAACATTCACAAGTCCTTCATCGTAAAGTACTTTTTGAATAAAACGGGCGTAAATTAAATGCTTCGTCGCATGCTCCACTCCACCTATATACTGGTCTACTGGCATCCACTGGTTTACCTTCTCCGAATCGAAAATAGCCCTATCGTTTTTTGGATCTATGTATCTCAAGAAATACCAACTGGAATCTACAAAAGTGTCCATTGTATCGGGGTCTCTTTTCGCTCGACCTCCGCACTTAGGACATTCTACACTAATCCAGTCTTCCACATCTTCAAGTGGGGAACGCCCCTTCGGCTTAAAGTCCTTAATATGTTCCGGAAGTACTACGGGTAAGTCCTCTTCAGGAACCGGTACAATTCCGCAATGGGGGCAGTGTATCATAGGTATGGGAGCACCCCAGTACCTCTGCCGAGAGATCAACCAATCCCTCAGTTTGTACGATACGGCTTTACCTCCAAGTCCGCGTCCCTCCAGTTCTTTCTGAATTTCTGTAATTCCAGATTCTGACGGCATCCCCGTAAACCTTTCAGAGTTCACCATAATCCCATACTCTTCAAAAGCACCACTCATATCATCGACATTCAGTTCTCCATCTACAGGTTTTATTACAACTTTTACAGGAAGCCCATTCTTTTTAGCAAATTCGAAATCACGCTGATCATGAGCTGGTACTCCCATAACTACACCAGTCCCATAATGGGCAAGGACATAATCGCCAATCCAAATTGGAATCCTTTCACCATTTAAAGGATGAATAGCATATAGTCCGGTGAAAACCCCTGATTTTTCCCTCTGTGCGAATTCTCTCTCCACATCGCTCTTCTGTATAGATTCCTTGACATATTCCACAAGTCGATTTGCATAAGGAGAATCGCTAATCAGCATCTTTACAAGCTCATGTTCAGGTGCAACCGTAATGAAGGTCACTCCAAAGAGCGTATCCGCTCGAGTTGTGAAAACCGGAAGTTCAGAACCATCTTTCTCATATTTGAAAATAATCTTTGTCCCATAAGACCTACCAATCCAGTTCTCCTGCTGTTTGAGTATGTTATCGGGCCATCTGCCCCTCAAGAGTTCCAGGTCGTCAATTAAACGGTCAGCATATGTGGTAATTTTGAAAAACCACTGTTCGAGTTCCTTTTTTAATACCGGTGTCTTGCACCTTTCACATTTACCATCGATAACCTGCTCATTGGCGAGCACAGTCTTACACGATGGACACCAATTTACAAAATCATCTTTCCTGTAAGCAAGCCCTCTTCTGTAAAGCAATAGAAAAAGCCACTCTGTCCACTTGTAATAGTCCGGATCACAGGTAGCCAGTTCTTTATCCCAATCGTATGAAAGTCCAATCATACGAAAGGTATTTCGGAAATTCTCTATATTCTTATAGGTCCAAATCCGGGGGTGGATGCCATGCTTAATGGCTGCATTTTCCGCAGGTAATCCAAAGGCATCCCAGCCTATGGGATGAAGAATATCGAACCCCTCCATTATCCTGACCCTGGCAACTACATCTCCAATTACGTAATTTTTGAGGTGCCCCATATGAAGCTCGCCTGAGGTATAAGGGAACATTTCAAGAACATAATACTTGTTCGCTGGAGTTATTTTTGTTTTATAAAGATCTATCTCTTCCCAGTATTTTTGCCACTTTTTCTCAATTTCGCGAATAATATATTCCCTTTCCACTATCAGTTCCCCTCAACGAGTATTTAATTTTACCGTAAATTTATTGTAAAATCAAAGTAAACCCTTTAAAATTGAGAAAATGGGGAAGTTTTTACTCACGCTTTTTATAGTAAGTCCAATAAAAGAGAATTTTAGATCAAGGAACTTCTGGAAAGTGTTAACTTTGAAAGAAGCAGCAAGAGATACTGAAGACTCCATCCTAATTATCTTATCGATGAAAATAATGCTTGAAAGTGAAAAGGTTCCAGGATTTATCAACTTCTCCGACCAAAATACAAGTCATGAAATTAGAATAGCAGCCACTTCAGCAATTTTTGATTTAAACGCATACAATTCCGTAACTATAAGAAACCTTGAGTTACTCTCCGATTCGGTTCGAGGACTTGAAGATTATTTTACTTTAAAACTCGTAGAAAAATATTTAGGTGTTTCAGATTTCAATAGTGCTATAAAATCTATGAAAAGGATCGAAGAAAAGCGCTATAGGAGATCAGCTTTAAGAAAGATCTCCGATAAGGTCTGGGAGACCCGTAATAGAGATGTTGTTGATACCATACTTTCAGAGGAGGACCTTCCAAAGGACGCAAAACTTTTGCTTACTACATTTAAGTACTTGCTTTCAGGAGATAGCTCCAATGCGAGAAAAACCGCAGAAGAGCTGGCGTCGTCAAGCCCTAAGTCTTCATATTCTCTCAAAGTTATTAATCTCTTAAACGATACACTAAAAGCCTATGTATACTATTCCAACAATATGTACAGCCAGGCCGACGGCATCTTTAGTAAGATTAAAACAAATAGATACCCTTTCGCCCAAATTGTAAGTGCTTATAGGACAAAAAATTACAAAAAAACTTTAGGTTTATATGAGTCTTACAGGAACATCTTAAAGAATCATGAAAAAAGACAACTGCTCCTCTTTGTAGGATACTCTTACCGAATGACGGGAGATTTATATAAAGCCTTAGAATATCTTACCATATCTGCAAACAATGGAAACGAAATCGCTGCAAGGGAGGTATTAGATATACTAATAAAGGAGGACTCTCTTTTAGCAAATGATTATATTAAGAATACGAGAATTGAATCACAGGAACTGAACTACGCAGTTGGACTCTACTTCCTGACCAAGAACGACACGACGAACGCTGTCAACTATTTGATGAATGCAATGCACGGTGGAAATACAAAAATAAAAGAACGTGCAACCTACTTCCTGACCCATTCAGGGAAAAACCTTGACGATGAACATGGTGTAAACATAAACCTTGATTATTTTGCACTTCTAAACAACGGGATCATAGTCACAAAAGAAGAAAAAATGGAGAAATGGGATAGCACATACACTGAAAACCTTAATCGCTTCAAATACTTCCTTTTGTGGGGAGATGCAAACGAAGCATTGAACTCTGCACCCCAGAATGGCGATGCATTACTTAAAGCTATAGACATTGCTGACAGGTTGGGATACGACAACGTGAAAATTACCCTCGCAATAAGATACCTCAATTCCACAAGTAGTAACGGCATACCTCTTTTTCTCCTCGAATACTTGTTCCCTCTAAACTACGCAGACATAGCAATCTCTATATCAGAATTCTACAATGTTAAACCCGAGATTACCCTCGCACTTATTAGGGAGGAAAGCAGATTTGACCCCCATGCGATAAGTCCCGCTGGAGCCGTGGGGCTTATGCAACTGATGCCATCAACGGCAAAAAAAATTATGAAAGAAATAACGCCAGATTCTCTGAGAATCCCGGATTTAAACCTGACGATAGGTATCAAGTACTTTTCCTCACTTTTAGGGAATTACCCGAACTTAATTCACGCACTTTGCTCGTACAATGCGGGTGAGTCGAGGATAAAGGAATGGGTTTCTACTTATATAGTCGGAGATCCCCTCTTGTTCATGGAGCTTATTCCCTTTAAAGAGACAAGGGAGTATGTACAGCGGATTATGAGGAGTATAATCATTTATCAGTATCTTTTAAAGGAGAAGGCATAATGAAGGCACTAATTTTAAGTATTTTGCTTACTACCGCAGAGATTTACAAGATTTCCATAGATTCACCAATTACACCACCTATAGCAGAATATGTAACTAAAGGCATTGAAAAGGCTAACAGCAGTGGTGGTAAACTTATTCTACTTATCATTGATACACCTGGAGGTTTAGATGAGTCTATGCGTACTATAAACAAGTCCATCCTTGCCTCTCAAATTCCTGTAGTTACCTATGTTTACCCAGAGGGAGCGCGCGCCGCTTCTGCAGGTGCTTTCATCGCCATGGCGTCTCACATCATAGCAATGGCTCCAGGCACCAGCATAGGAGCCTGCCATCCCGTTGCCATTGGGCAGCAGATGGACAGTATAATGATAAAAAAGGTTGCCAATGATGCAGCAGCATACCTCAAATCTTTGGCAGAGCTCTATGGAAGAAACAAAAAATGGGCAGAAGAGGCTGTTTACGATGCACGATCATCCTCATCGGAAGAAGCTTTGCGCGAAAAGGTAGTCGAGTACATTGCAGAAAATGAAATAGATTTACTGGATAAAATAAATGGTACAAGAGTAAATGTCAATAAAACCCCGTACACAATAACTCTCGCAAAACCGTATCAAATACAAGAAGTTAACATGGGCTTTCGGGAAAAATTGCTTTCGGTCCTGAGCAATCCCAATATCGCTTACATACTGTTGATTCTCGGGTTTTACGGGCTATTTTTTGAACTATCCAACCCGGGCGCAATCTTTCCCGGCGTAATAGGTGCCATATCACTGATCCTCGCATTTTACTCCCTTCAGACGCTACCAGTAAACTATGCGGGCGTGGCTCTTTTGATTCTCTCCTTAGCTCTCTTTGTCCTGGAGGTATTCGTAGAATCAGCAGGGGTACTGGCAATAGGAGGTATCGTATCATTTATTCTTGGATCTTTAATGCTATTTGAAGGAGGAACCGTGTTCAGAGTATCACTCCCAATAATAATAATCTGTACAGCCCTAACCGCTGCTTTCTTCCTCTGGATTGTTACAAAAGGAGTGAGTACCCTTTTCTTAAAACCAGAAACCGGAATAGAAGGCATGCTTGGCGAAAAGGGTATTGCAAAAACAAATATTGATACAAAAGGTGGCACTTGCCTGGTGCACGGAGAGTTGTGGAATGCAAGGAGCGAAGAACCTATTTCAAAGGGCGAAGAGATCGAGGTTATAAAAGTAGATGGCCTTACCCTGTGGGTTAGGAAGCGTGAAAATAACTGAAGAAAAAAGAACTTTTATACACACCGTAAGTACTTGAAGCACAGGAAGTAAGTCGCATATCAAAAATACGAAAAATAAAGTTTCCATTTCACACTTTGAATCTCCCTATTTTTAAGGCATCCTAATTTGGCACAATATTCGCAATAAGAACCTCCTAAGGAGGTTTTGCCATGGTTAAATTTTTCATTACTCTGTTTCTAACAGCAAATAGTATCTTCACTATGGACAGTATTAACGAAGTACCTACTCGCTATGCGGACTTCTTAGGCGGACGGGTGACTCTCTTGAGGGACACTTTTTCCTTCCAAATCCATGTGGAAAGGCTCTATCAAAACTATTCTGGTCCAATTTATATGTTCATTGATGCCGACGGAGATACAAGCACAGGGTGGAGCAATACTGGATACATTTCGGAAGATGAGTTCCCCCTTTCCGGTGCAGATTTATTACTCCTATTCGACAAATTTAATCCTGCACACTCTACGCTTTACTCACTCCAATCTGACGGATCAATGACTCCCCTCTCCTACATACCTTGCGGTAGAATCCTGACTACACCAACAAGAACAAAAATCTACGGAAAGGTTGGAGGTATAAAAGGAAGGAGCATCCACCTCCAACTGTTCATCAACGAGGAAGGAAACTGGGGAGATTTGTTCCCTAACAGAGGTACGATTATCCTCCACGATTCAAAGGAAAATCATTAGTTAGAGATGCAAGGACATTCAGAGGATATCCGATGGGTGTCAAGCCAATGATCTTCTCCACCTTCACTTTTACAAATTCGCCTTCACTAAAAGCACCTGGAACGACCACTGTAATGTTATTTTCTGTTTTTCCTTTTGAATATTTTGGACTTTTCCGCGCAGGTCCGTAAATCAAGATTTCATATTCCTTTCCCAGCATCAGTTTACGCCTCTGATAAATACCCTTATTAACTTCACTTATCAACGTCCTGAGCCTCACTCCCACCTTTACGTCATCTATAGATATATCTTTGTTCTTAAAGTATATCGGTGACGGTTTGCGGATGGAATACATAAACATATAAGCGTTATCGAACTGAACTTTTTTCACCACATCCAGAGTTTCGGCAAAATCCTCGTCTCCCTCTCCAGGGAACCCTACCATAATATCTGTCGAAATCGTAGCTTCCGGAACCTCTGCCCTTATACGTAACGCTATTTCAAGATATTCATCCTTAGTATATCCTCGATTCATTTCCTTCAAAACTTTATCAGATCCAGCCTGAAGGGGCAAGTGAAACCATGGTTTTAAATACCTTGCATCTTTAATAGTCCGGATCACCTTTAAACTGATATCCCTGGGATGGGAGGTGGTAAAATAGATCCTTGGTATTTTGACCTCCTCATCCACCATCTTTAACAAATCTGCAAAATCAGCACCTTTATAGTAGTAAGAATTGACATTTTGCCCGAGGAGCGTGACTTCTTTTACTCCAGAATCTTCAAGGTACTTAAGCTCTTTAATAATCTCTTCGGGTAGTCTTGAAACCTCTCTGCCCCTCGTATAAGGTACTACACAATAAGAACAAAAATTATCACAACCCTCTTGTATTGCCACATACTCGAGTACTTTGTTGGTTCTCCTGCCAGAAAAATAGAAATCACACGTCCCTTTAAGATCAAGATACATTCTGCGATCGAGTTTCTTCTTTAAAGCATTAGGAATCACTTGAAATTCCCTCGTTCCCACAACGAGGTCTGCAACTTCCAACAACTCCTCACTCCTTTGCTGGGCGGTACATCCTGTCAAAACAACGTATTTACCCTTCCTTTTGAAACTCCGAGCAGTTTCAATCCCCTTGGACTCTGGTTTGCCTCTAACCGAGCAAGTGTTTACTATTACAATATCAGCATTATTTGCATCTTTAGATGGTGTAAATCCCTCTTTTATCATAAGATTTTCAATAATTCGGGAATCGTACTCATTCATCTGGCATCCAAAAGTAATAATGTAAAAGCTCATAATTTTTAATTTTAAATCAACGGATATGTAATACGAAAAGTATGCATAACAGGATTATGATGAGAACGCTAAGGGCTTCTTATACCGGACTACTGGAATTTTCAGGTAAACTAATGTAGAATTAATTTCGATGGAGAGAAAACCCAGATGGATCAGAAGTGAGATATATGCGGGAGATCAATTTACACGAGTTGTCAAGACACTAAAAGGGCTAAAGCTCAACACCGTTTGTGTAGAAGCAAAGTGTCCAAACCTCGGAGAATGCTGGAATCAAGGAACTGCAACGTTTTTGATCCTTGGGGATGTATGTACACGACATTGTAAGTTCTGCGCCACAAGAACGGGGAACCCCGGCGGTATAATTGACATCGATGAAGCCGAGAGAGTATGTAAGGCTGCAGCAGAAATGGGACTTGATTATGTGGTTATCACTTCAGTAACGAGAGACGACCTCGAAGACCACGGGGCTGATATTTACGCCCAAACTGTAAGACTCTTAAAGGAAAGAATACCCAAAATACTTGTGGAGGTGTTGGTCCCTGACCTCAGAGGCAGCGCAGATAATATAAAAAAAATAGTAGACTCCGGTATCGACGTTTTCGCACACAATGTTGAAGTGGTGAGAAGACTCACCCCAGAAATCCGCGATCACCGCGCATCCTTTGACATATCAATCAAAACTATAAGCATTGTGAAAGAGCTCAAACCTGATATTTTATCTAAATCGGGATTTATGGTTGGATTAGGGGAGACCTGGGATGAGGTCATAGAAACAATGAAAGAGATAAAGGATGTTGGGGTGAATTTTTTGACCATTGGCCAGTATCTCCAGCCTTCAACTAAACATACGGAAGTGAAAAAATACTACACACCTGAAGAGTTCAATGAACTCGAATTAATAGGGCTATCAATGGGCTTTGATTACGTAGCCTCAGCACCCCTCGTACGAAGCTCTTACAGAGCTGGTGAATTTTACGTAAAGGCTACAAGGCGAAGTGGCAGTAGTTGATAGTATTAAGACTAAAGTTTAAAATTTTAATTTAGGAGGAACAATGAAGAAATTTTTAATATGTTTTGGAATCTTACTTTCTGCAAATTTACTCTTTGCTTATCCTGCCGATGTCACTCCCATCCCGAATCGAGAATACATACCAGCCCTCCATCAAGCCCTTAATAACGCACAAAAATCCATAAAGATCTTTATGTTCAGTGCAAGATACTACCCACAGTATAAAAATGATGCAAATTCACTGATACTGCAGGACCTTATCGATGCCGCTCAAAGAGGGGTAAATGTGGAAATCATTTTAGACGCCTCAAACTGGAATAGAAGCAATACTCTGGACAACAAACAGTTTGCAGACACCTTAAAAAAGTGTGGTGTGAAGGTGTATTTTGATCCTCCCGATGTTACATCCCACGATAAAATGATTATCGTAGATGGAAAACTATCCATCGTCGGTTCAACAAACTGGAGTTATTATGCACTGGAGAGAAACAACGAAGCGTCAGTATTAATCCATTCTGAGGAAGTTGCAGACTACTTCATAAAATACTTTGAGAAGGTGAAGGAATTATCCACTGAGAAAATGCCCGAATGGTTCCTGGAGTAATCCTATATGAAAGCTCTTCTAATATTTTTCGTATTCCTCGCAAAAGAGCCCCTGAAGATTGAAATTATCCATACATCTAATATCTATGGGAATTTTGGCCAGTCAAAAGCAACCTGGATAAATCCCGATTTTCCACCCACCCTCGGCGGTTACGGAAGCCTTGCCGAGCTTGTAAGATCTGAACGAGAAAATGCCAAAAAGAACAATCATCTGTTGCTCCTTATGGATGCAGGCAATTTCACAGGTGGTTACGTAACTGGCGACAATCTGCAGCCCGACTCCATAGCTTATTATATGAATTCCCTTGGCTACGATTTCCTCAATCTCGGTGTAAAAGAATTGACCCTCTTTCCAGTAAAGCAAAGAGCATTAGACTTATTACCGAATCCAATGCCCCTCGCAAACTATTTATCAAAATTCACTGCAAAGTTTATCTCATCCAATATCGATTTTCTCGAAAATCAGGAAATTTATGCGCCCCTCATTTCACGGTATGAAATCATTGACTACAGTGGAATTAAGATTGGAATTTTCGGAATGATAAGCGAAAATGCACCATTTTTTATTTATCAAGACATAACATATCAACCATCTCCAAACCCCTTCAAAATTCATAGGGAATACGAATCAGCAAAGAAGATTGTGGATGAGTTAAAATCAGCAGGATGTGATATTATCATTATGCTTTCAAGCATCGGAAACTATAGGGAGCGATTCATCGCCCGTGATGTGCCCGGGATAGACTTGATTCTGGGTGGTTTTGACGGCTTCGGAGAGAGGCAGGCTTATGTTGACCCTGTTAATCATACAATAATTCTCAGAAACTACGATTATATGAGTCAGGTTGGGAAGATAAACCTATATGTTGATCCTGACGTTAAGACTATCGTCAACTTCGAGTACTCTGCAATTACACTTTTTGAGGAGGAATTCACACCCCTGGAGCCGGCTGAAGAATCTGAAACAGAGGAATAACATTTTCCCACTTTTTCGAAGTAATTTTCTCAATATTCACGAATTTAATTATCGCAATTACTGAACGAAGCCCGAACCCTTTGTAACCAAAAATTACTACCCTGAGGGGCAGAAACCCGCCCCAGCGGCTCACCGCCTGCGGCGGACAAAGCCCGCAATATTCAAAATATTTAGCTTGGTCGGGGCGAGAGGACTTGAACCTCCGACTTCCTGGTCCCGAACCAGGCGCGCTACCAAGCTGCGCTACGCCCCGAAAATAGTTCAGTCTGTTTCTTTAAAAATACTTGATGCCATTTCTACGCCGTTCTTCCCTTTCCTCTTGGCTTCAATAAGTGCAACATCTGCTTCCTTCATAATTGTATCGAGGTCTTTATGCTTCCTGATACCTGTAACACCAATACTTGCGGTCACTGTAAACTTAGCTTTACCAAAGGAAAGAGGTTCTAATCTTATCTTATTTAAAATCTTCTCGGCGTGAAGCTTCCCTTCATACTCATCAATTCCATCAAGGAGTATGAGGAACTCGTCACCTCCGTACCTTGCAGGTATGTCAATCTTCCTTATATTACTGGCAATTATAAAGGCGATGTATTTCAAAACTTCATCTCCAACCTTCACTCCATAATGCTGATTTACATCAGAAAAGTCATCAAGGTCTACGTAAAGTAAACCAGATACCTTCTCAACCCCCTTATTCATTTTTTCGAGTTCCCTCTCCAATATACTTTTGAGGTATACGTAGTTGTACAACCCAGTAAGTTCATCCTTTATGGATTTTTCGTTTAGTCTCTCGTAAAGTCTGGCATTATTAATGGCTACTGCTGCCTGTTCAGCAAGGAATTTTAACAATTCCAGCTCTGCAGGAGTAAACATCCTCGGTTTCTTTGAGAATGTATAGAGCACTGCAATGACTTTGTCCGTATGGATAATGGGAGTACCCATAAAGCAGACAACACCTGATTCACTCAAAAAAGGATGGTCTCCAAATTCGCTCTTTGTTACATCATTTACCACAAGAGGCTTTCTCGTCTTTACGATCGTATAAGTTGTACCTCGCTCTCGCACATACTTGTGGATATTTTCTCGATGCAGGGGATCCGTTGTAGCCCCTCTGGTCCACTGCATAGTTTCCTCATCAACGAGTATGATACTGGAATAACTGGTAGATAAAAGTTTATCACATAGGGCTACAATCTGATCCAGGAGTACGTCTAAAGGCTTTAAGGTATTAATATCTTGGCTTATCTTCACTAATGCTCTTAAGATTCTTCTCAAATAATCCTTTTCCATCTTATTTCAATTATAAACAGTATTACATAGTTTTTCAAAGTAATGCGATAAAAGAGGAGGGGGCATAAACCCCCTCCTTAAAAACTCGGGCTGTGAGTATTACATTTATTTCGGCTGATTTTCTACCTTAAATCTCTTGTGCCTTTCCTTAACTTCATTTCTCATATATTGTCTAACTTTTTCAACCTGTTCATTGGTCAGCACTTTTTTTATTTCAGTTACTTGAAGTATTCTATTCAACTTGACCTGGGCCTCAAGTTTCCCAATATCATAAAGAAGAGATTCAAGCTCAGATTTCGAAAAATTATCCGAACTGATCATATGATTCAGTTCCAGATTCTTCTTCTGTACCTCAGCCCTTAGGTCAACGATCTTCCTTGAATAGTTGTAGTCAATATCCTCAATCTTCTTTTTTTGTTCAGGCGTGAGCCCGATTTCTGCGGCGACCCTATCATTTTTAAGGATACCCATATATCCACGAAATGGCATGTCAGGGCCACCAGCCATCTGAGTTAGAAGCAACATGCTTAATATCAATCCGCTCATTTTTAAACACCTCCTTATTCTTATGTAGACGAAGGGACAACCAAATAAGTTCAATTATAGAAAATACATACGCAAAATCCATACACAGTCTAAAAATCGCAAATATAATCCCATTTATGGCTTGAATGGGATTCCGTATTCTAAACTTTATAATTTAGCAAGAAAAAGGAGGTAGATATGGATTTAAGTGCCTTTACAGTTAAAGATATATTAGTAGCTGCAATTAAAAGTGAAATTGAGTCAAGAGACCTATACTTAAATCTAAAAAATAGGGTCAAGAACTTTATTTTAAAGAATAAGTTCGAATTCTTGTCACAGGAAGAAGAAAAACATAGGGTATTCTTTGAAAGACTGTTTGAGAAGGGCTTTCCCGGCGAAACTATATCATTACCGGAAAAATCACCTGTCCCAATCCCTGAAATTCGTCTTGTGGATGAGAACCAACCAATCTCCGAAATTCTCGAAATGGCAATGGAAGCAGAGTTAAAGGCATCGGAATTCTATAAATCTATGATAGATAAATTCAAGGATGAAGCGATCAAAAAAACGCTCGAGTATATCTCCACCGTTGAACTCTCACATTACAAGCTATTAGAAGTAGAAAGAGATTATGCAAAGAAATACGAAGACTATGAAGGGGAGTGGCCTTTATTTCATGTAGGTCCATAGTATTTCGATTCCCTTCTAATGTTAGCTGCTCTCATTGCAGTTCTGCTTTGGTCTACTGAAGCAACCGCTTTTAAACTTACACTTAGGTACACAAACCCTTACGGGCTCATCATCATTGCGTCCTTAACTTCACTCGTAGTGTTTTTTATAGCTACCTTTATTTCTCGAGAAACCGAGGAGCTCAAAAACTTTAAAGAAAATAAATTTTCTGCTTTGTTAGGATTCTTAAACCCTTTTCTCTACTACATCGTCCTCTTCAACGCCTACGATCTCCTTAAAGCTCAAGAGGCTTTGATCTTAAACTACCTCTGGCCTATCGTACTCACAATACTTTCATTTATTTTCCTCAGAAAACCCTTTACCTTTACAAAAATTTTTGCTCTGTTTCTTAGCTTTATTGGTGCTTTCATAACAATCACCCAGGGAAACATTAAAAACCTCGCTTTCAAAAATCCCTGGGGAATAGTTCTTGCGCTGCTTAGCACAGTTATCTGGGCTACATATTGGCTCCTCAATATGAAAGATGAAAGAAAGTCCATAATAAAATTGTTTTATAATTTCCTTTTTGGTAATATATACCTGTTGATCTTTCTCACAATCACAAGACCCATCGAGTTTACCTCACCGCTCGCAATTTTAGGTGGTATATATGTTGGGCTTTTTGAAATGGGAATTACATTTATAATCTGGCTGAAAGCGCTCGAATCAGTAAAAGACACTGCAAGAGTGAACAACCTGATCTACCTTTCCCCTTTTCTCTCACTGGGATTTATAAGCCTTATTCTGAAAGAACGAGTTTTACCCACTACAATCTTGGGTCTTTTCATTATTATATGTGGAATTCTTCTGCAGGAATGGTCATCGAGGAGCGAAAAAACTTAAGATGCTCCGGATCTTTACCATCTACTTTCTAATAACCAATTTACAGGCGATGGAATCGGAGAACTTCAAAGTATACTACTATCCTGAGGACTCCATAAGCGCTCGCTGGACTATACGGTTTCTCGAGTCATACAAGAAGAAAATCGATAGCACCACAGGAGGAAATCCCCGGAGGCCTTACGTATTTATCGAAGACATAGGAACCTTATCAAATGGATACTCAGACCCAGTTTCAGGCACCATTGCCATATATAATTATGTACCTACAACAGACTTCCATAATGACGCTATGAAGTCGTGGTTTAGAACAGTCTCGGTACATGAATACACTCACCACTCGATTATGACGAATGTGAAAGGACCTGTCAGGTACCTAAGACCCATAATTGGAAAGTTCTTTCTCCCAAACGCTCTTTACCTCGCCTCACATATGCAAGAAGGCATTGCCGTTTTGATGGAGTCTTCCATAGACCGCTATGAAGGGAGATTGAACGAAGGTTTCTTTGATGCCTATATAAGGTTACTGAGCTCAAGAAATATGATAAGACCAAGTCCATATATCAATCACTGTCCCCCTGAATATCCTCACGGTGCTCTCAAATATATCATTGGTTCCGAATTCACTGAGTATATGTTCGATAATTATGGCGTCCACATGGTTTCAAAGTATTATTCAACCATAGCAGCTATGCCAGTCACAATTCCCCTTATAGACATACCCGGCATCTTGGTCTTCAGAAAACCGGTAAGTTTTATATATAGAAACTGGAAGAATGACCTGAAAGATGCTCTTTCTCCAACTCCTGCAAAGAGCAACTACCTCGACAAAGGTTTTAAGATCAAATATTTAGAAATTAAAGGGGATAGGCTTTATTACGTGAAAGAAGAGCTGAAAAGATTATCCTGGGAATACACTTACGCTGAATCAGAACTTTACGAAATGGACTTAAAAACTTTGAAAAAAAGCATATTATATACTGGGCACATTAGTCTTCCTCCCAAAAAAGATGTGAATTCACTGTACGTAGGAATAACGGAACCAGAAATAGGTAAGGAAAACATCTCTTTTTTGGGTATCCAATATTTAAACACTATTATGCGGATAAGAGATGGGAAAGTGGATAAAGTTGTATCTGGGAGGATTAGGGCTTTTGATGTTCAAAACGATACTATTTTGTATGTAACCGATGAACCTACAGGATGTGCAATTCACTTATTTAATGGTAAGAATGACAGCACGTTAATGTACATTGATTCTTCTAAGGTACAGGAAATAATGGTTGATGGTGAGACGATATTTCTAACGTGTCTTGAACCCTTGAGAGGCACGAACATATATCGAATTAACAATGAAATGGAGCTCGAAAAATTGACTGACTTCCCTTTCACTATTGCATCTTTAAGTAGGTATGAAGGTAAATTGATATTTTCAGCAAATTACATGAACAAATGGGCTATCTATGAATTTGATCCTACCAGTTCCAGGTTTAGAATCTTCGACTCAGAGCCACTCGCATTTTATCCAGTGGCATACGATTCAATTCTCTATTACGTTACTATCGAAGTTGATGGGGAACTACTGCAGCAGACGCATATGAACAACCTAAGGGATGCTTCGATAACCAGTGAGTTATGCACCACAAGTGAAGCATATGAACAATATACTGTAAGGAGGTCAACGAGTTACGATTTTATAAAAGAAATGCTATGGCATGATGCCATTTACCCATCGGTGAGTGTAGACTTAGATGCTAAAAAGATAAATCTTACCGGCATTCAAATCATTGGTCATACACCCTTAAATTTAGTTGAATATTTCGTCTTCTTAAACCACGATGAACTTAGAAAAAGTGAACTTAGTCTATACTACAATGGAATCCCTGTTACGACCGTTGCATTTAATATTTCACCACACCTCGTACAAAACGGCATCGGCATTGGGCACATCTTACAAATCGCTGGTCACAGCTACCTAAGACAGACCAACATATATTTTGAAACTTACCCATTTAAGAGATCCATCTCCGTTTCTACCACTCTCAGAACCCACATCTACCCCTCTATAGACCAATATCATAATATTGCAATAGCATCCGATTCAAGCTCCCACTCATTGAGCTTCGATCACATTACATACATTCCTATGAGAAAGAAATTCCTTTTAACTGGTTCCATGGGAATAAAATACTCTATAGAAAGCTCAACTCTCGAAGGAGACTTAGGTGCAAGATGTACAGTCCCCCTTTTTAAGGTCTACTGTGGAAATGACGCAATTATACATTTTTTCTACGAGAGAAACTTCCTTACTCTGGAGTGGATTAGCGATTTTCAACACGCAACAAGAGAACACGGCATAATACTTACTCTGGATCACCTATGTAGTTTTCTCAGTGGCGACTTCAAATTTGCCTTACGGACCGGGGTAATGAGTTCCATTCCTTTTGAAGCTGTTAAACTATACCTTTCCGTGGAACCAGCTTCAATAGAATTCTCAAACAAGTTAATAAAAAGAAGATGGCGGCTCAGAGAGTTTCTTGGAATGCCAAACCTTATTTAGACTTTTTTCTCCTCTAAAAGTCAAATAACCTTGCCTCTTCCCTCTCAATGAGCGAAGACTCTAATTCTGAAAGAATCCGCTTAAGTGTATTCTCGTAATAAATCCGGTATTTAAGTTTCATATTACTAAGTCCGCCTCTATAAAACCTTTGAAAAAGGGGAAATCCTGTAGTTAGTGCCTCAAAATACAGTCCTCTTCTAACATACCTATAAGTTAAGTATCCACATGCACCAGTTATAGCTAAAGTGCCCAAAAACAGTGGTACCTCCCCGATAAATACAAGCCCGAAGCCAGGCAAAATTCTTGAAAAAAGCAGTGCCTTCTCGTCATCAACATAGTCAGGGTGGGCTATATTCAGACTATCTAATATTGCAAACGAAGAGTCATAACGACCTGCAAAGCCATGGGCAATTGCAATCAACTCCAATCCACATAAGTCCTCGGCACCCGATAACAGGTATATTGCATCGTCATACAACCCGCTCCTAATTAACGCTACAGCATACAGTCTCGAGACCTCTGCATCATAGTTATACAGATACTCCGAATAATATTTCATTGAATAATCATACTTCTGTTGCTCAAGGTAGCTAAGTGCAATCTTTCTCAAAATGATTGAGGAATCCGCATCACCCCGAAAAAGAGCCCTTTTGTATTCAGTTATTGCATTAAAATAATCCCTTTCCATAAAGAAGTGGTCTCCTGTGGGAAGAAGGACTACCAGTATCAGCGCCAATATTTCCATACATCATGCTCCAGTTCAAATTCGCGCGCAAGCCTCTCCAGCTCCTTCTCATTTTGCTCCTTTGCTGCAATAACAGAACCGTATATATCACCAGAGTAGAAAACAACACCGAGAGCTGTGAAAAGATAGAATTCGAGGTCACGATTAGATTTAAATGCCCTATAAGCCGAATAGAGCGTGGAGGAGTTTATGAGAAACGAAAATACTCCGTCAAACGCCCTTCCGGAATATACCTTGCCTGCCCCTGGCAAAAGCAAAGAAAAAGCTCCCGACAGGAATGGGGACTTTCTTTGAAAAACGACTTCGGGGAAGCAAACTTTAGTTTTTTCAGGCATACCCTGTCTCAGATACAGCCATGCAAGGAGCGTATCGTTACCCTTCCAGAACTCTTCAGCCATACGATACTCACCCATAAGGAGACAAACATACCCCATATCAATATTTCTATCAGCTTCACTCGAAATTTTTTTTGAATAATTCAGTGCTTCGTTGTAATCTCCAATTTTCAGAGATAAAAAGGCAATCTTTGATGCAACACTATCTTTCAAAACATAATCATCCGACTCGTAGTAAATTCTCTTGTACTCATATATAGCCCTGAAATAATCACCTTCACTTTCCAGTTGCTTCGCAAAATTTATATCCTGTGCAAGCAACAAGAAAAGCAGCACCTTCATCATTTTACCGGGTCAAAAACCTTTGCCCCTCTTAATGAATCAACCACTATTGAATGATAGGGGGCTCCATAATAAAATGCAAAAGGATGACATCTCTGTAGTCTGTCAGAGGTAGCCAAAATCCCAAGAATCAAGCCTTTTTTCTTTATTGCATCATACCCATAATGAGAACAGGAAGGGACAAAATTGCATACATCCCCCTGAACCTTTGAGATCGTCGCTTGATAGAGTCTTATGGCGAGGAGCGCTGAAGATTTCAAAGGGTTAGAGTATATCGAATAAGGCGCACCTTGCATATCAACATTATATAGGTAAGGCAGATCAAAAGATAAGATAGCAAGAAGTAAAATTCTAATCAATCTTCAAATCCCTTTAAAGTAATCTTAGTTCCACCCGATATTTTGAGAGACGACTCGAGGTTCTTTTCAAAAGGAATCCGCCTTGGGTTTGAAAGCTCATACGTTTCTTCGTTTGAAGGAGTAACCGCTCTCAAGGATAGGGGGATCTCTGTTCCTTCAAATTTTAAAAAGTTGCTGTAAGACACCATCAACATAGTGTCCCCCTCAGCGGCAATACTGCATATTTCAGTTACAGTTCCGCCATCGAAAGTGCATATCATCTTCATCTTCGTTTTTTCGTGTGTCCAAACCTCTTTCCTCTTCCCATCTACTACTTCTCTTTTAATGAAAATAAAACCAGAATTCTTAAGACTCTTACCGATTTTCCCGGTTGGGCCTCCCGGCGCCCCTAACTTAAAACTAATACCCGACTTTATTTTGAATGCCTCCTTTTGGACTGGATAGTATACTACCATTGTATCTCCAGAGAAATATATAACTTGCTCGATAGGATCCTTTACCTTGATGTAAAACACACTATCGGTGCGATAGATCTCACCCTTAGCCGTATCAGCGACTATGCCATCTTTCAGCACATGTACAAAATCAAAAACATATGCCGAATCAACAGTTGAAAAAATTAGCAAAAGATATAACCACATAAAACTCCCTTCTTGAATATAAATATCAAACCACGTACAAAAGTGGGACTAATTAACCCCACTTTTGTACGTGGACCTTAACATCTAAACGACTATTATATCAATAACCAAAAAATATCCCAAACCACAATCAGTACACCTGATACCACACATCCCCTTAGTGCACTTTTCGTTTGAACACTTTTCCCTGCAACCTTGTAACAATCTGTATACGTAGCAACATATTCTGAGGATTTACCCATAATTCTCGAAGGAGGTGGTGTGGGTTCAAAAAGATACGCTGCTCCGACTCCAAAGATAGACCCAAAGAACCCAATCGCTAACCAAAGAGTCCCATTAACGTCTTTCTTCGCATCGAATTCAGCCTGAGTGCATGCATTCCTTAACTCTTCGGTTTCTGCTGCATGCAAAACTACAGGGTTTAAAGCAAAACCCAGTACGACAATGCCCGTTAGTACATATTTTAACAACTTTGACATACGAAGCCTCCTTTTTTAATTTCAAAATTATAACGATTGCATACAAAGTAGTCAATAGATAACCACAGACATACCCTCAACTTTTCTACGGAATGCCTTATCGCATGAGGTTTTCACACTACTACATTAGAATCTTACCAGTTGTGTAAAATATAAAATTTTTTATGAAATTCTTTAACTGAGTTGTTTTACTTTTAAAAATTTAAACTTCGTATTATCATATGCAACCTGCTCATGGCTAATAAACACTTCCAACAGATTTTCAAAATTACACTATCCCACTGGAATACTATTTCAAAAATATTTCCATAAATTATGCTTTAATACAAACGGTTTATACATTCTTGCTACGCACGACTGCATGATTCCTCATTTAATAGATCAAAACAGATACAAAAAAGCAGTCATAAATATCCCGAGAACTACAAATACTATTCCCATGATTTTAGATAGAACCTGTTCATCCACTTTGTTCGTGAATATAGCACTCAATATTCCGCTAAATGCAGCGCTGATACCCATGGGGGTAATCCGGCACCGGTTCTTATATTGCCACGTAAGGCGTATCCAACTGCACATGAACAGGCTGTGATTGTAAATGAAGTCCCAATTGTAATATGAATAGGGAAGTTCATAACAAAAATCAGGACAAGCAGTATCATGCCCCACTGCCAGCTCAAAAAAATTCCCATCATATTACGATACTCATAAGCGTCATAAAAATACCAAAAGTTCCACCAAAGCCCGCTTCCGGCATACTACAGGAATCTAGTACCCACCTGAGTCCCCGACAGCTGAGCCAATAGCTATCCATATCCCTGATTTCAAATCTATATTGCCATTTTTATAATAAATGCAAGTTATCACTAAAGAACATTTCGCGTTAACCATTTAACTCGTTCCAATTGCTTCGTAAATTGAGGACTTCAATATTATATTAAGTAAAGGTACAACAACCATTACTCCCGAGGCACCCGTTAAGCCAGTTACGGCATCAGTAAATATTCCAATAAAATCACTATTAGATTAATATGCTTCGGCTCCAACTCGTTTATTATTTAAGTCCATTTTACCAAAGGCTTCATGATAAACTAAAACCTTAGAAGGTGGCTTTCGCTCACCTATTCACGAGCGCCCTATTATATAGAGTATCCATCACCTCTTCCAACTTCCTTTAAAGATATGGATTGAAACTGAAGGCTTGTTGCCAACTAAAAAACTGTTTAATTATAATTCTGTTTGCAAAAGCGTGATTTTCGCTACCGTAGTGCGGCACAAAATACTTAGTGTATATCAATTTTTTAAAAAACAAATTTTTCCGAAGATTTTCCTAATCTCTTTATATTATGAGGTACCGAGGGCTTATTATGGCAGAAGGGTAATTTCAAAAGATTTGTGGCAATTCTAAAAAACAGTAACTACTTCCACCGTAGCCCTTTTAATGAGGTTGAAAGCATCTCCTAAAAGGAACATTAGCTCCAAACTCTAACTGTTTCCTAAACTTAAAAAAATTTACCCTTGGATCAGGTCGCCAACAAGCTCGCGGAATCTCTTCAAATGTTCAATATACCTTTTTTCGAGCTCCTCGGTCTTTTGCCTAACTATAAAGGATGGATGCATAACAGGGTAAAGTATGAACTCACCATTCCTTATCTTTTTCGGCTGCCCTGCAATCTGAGTAACATTTATGCCGCGGCCAAGGAAGTACTGTGCCGCAGGATTACCCATAGCGAGTATAAATCTGGGTTTTATAACCTTTATTTGAGCTTCAAGCCATCCCGAACACGCCCTGACTTCTTCCAGCTGTGGCGCTCTAAAGGATTTCCTTTGCCACTTCCCCACATTGTTCGATGAAACCGAACCGTTAAAGCTATTAACAAATCTCACAGGAATGCATTTTAATACATTCCCGAGATAGAGGTCTCTTTCCCTGTCAATGCCTGCCTGCTTAAGGGCGTAGTCTAAAAACTCTCCAGCTCTACCTACAAAGGGCTTCCCAAGTCTATCTTCATCAGGCCCTGGAGCTTCTCCAATAGCCATAATCCCAGAATAGGGATTGCCCCAACCAAAAACGCACCTATCTCTGGTTCTCCAAAGAGGGCACCTTTTGCATCTCCCAGCTTCCTGCTCAATGAGGTACAGCTTAAATGTCTTATTCGCATCGGGAATCCACACCTTATCAAACCCGAGAGCCTCACGGAAGATTAAAACCTTAGGATCCTTCATTTTAAAAGACTTACAACTTTTTCGATAATTTTATGCGCTAATTGGTCTTTATGCAGTTCGTCAAATTTTTCAATAACACCATCCCTGTCAAGGAGGAAGCCACTAGACCTTTCTGACCCCATCGCAGTTGCAAAATTACCCACAATTAGATCAAGCTTTTTATTCTCTAATTTTTCTCTGGCATTCCTTTCAAGATTTTCAGTCTCAAGCGCAAATCCAACAAACAATTGGCCTCCCCTCTTCGAACCACTAAGCTCGTGGAGTATATCAACAGTAGGTTTAAAACTTATCATCAAATCCTTGCCTTTCTTCAACTTTGCTTCATACTTCTCTTGAGGCTCGAAGTCTGAGACCGCAGCAGCCATTATAAGGACTTTAACTTTATCTAACTGATCGCTAACTACATCGAACATCTCTCTGGCAGTTCTCACTTTAACGATCTCACCTCTCCCATAAGGAATTATCGACGTCTCGCCAACAACCTGAATAAGATTTCCCCCATATTCCATTACTGCCTTTGAAAGGTAATAACCCATAAGGCCCGACGACCTATTCGTAATGACTCTCACAGGGTCAATTGGTTCCTCAGTTCTTCCGTAAGTTACCATTACTGTAACGTTTTTAAGAGGCAATCCCCTTAAAACGGCTTCGATATCCTCTGCGATAAATTCTTCACTTTGAAGTCTTCCGCAGCCCGTTTCACCTGAAGCCAGTATGCCCCGCGCCGGTCCGGAAAAGAATACGCCCCTAAATTCCCTAAGATGCTGAACAACATCCTGAACCTCTGGATTTAGCCACATCTCCTCATGCATCGCAGGAGCCACGAGTATAGGCCCCTTATATGCCTGCAAGGTTGCCGTAAGAAGATTATCTGCAATGGAGTACCGGATCTTCGAAAGGGTATTTGATGTACAAGGGACAATTGCGATCTCATCTGCCCATTTCGCAAGCTCAATATGTAAACTCTTGCCAGAGGTCCAGAAATCTTCATCGGTAAATAGTTCACCCTTCATTAAAGATTTAGCCATAAGCGGAGTAATGAACTTAGATGCAGAAGAAGTTAAAATTACCTTTACTTCATGACCTCTTCTTTCAAGAAGCCTGATAACGTTCAAACTCTTATAAACTGCTACACTACCGGTTAATCCTAAAAGGATTTTAGCCACTTCGTATTTCCTTACTCTTCAATATGCTTCTCTCTTTCCTCTCCTTCTTCCTCAATGTAATCCCACCCTTCGCGCAGCATTTTGTACAGCGCAACGATCGTAGGTTTCACATCTTCATCAGGAATACCAAGCCTCGCTGCAAGTTCATGTTCCTGTTTTCTTTCTGCAATTACCTTTGCATATTTTGATGCAAGGACAACCAACAAATACCTAGACCAATCTCCTTTACCCTCCTGTAAATCCATTTCTTTCCCTTTCTCGATCAATTCATCAATGATTCTAAACTTATTCTTAGCCATTTTTCCCTCCCTTTGAAATCGCCTTTGCTAAACTATCGGCAAGTTCGTTAAACTCCCTCTTTACATGTGTTATTTCAAAACATTCAAAATTTTTGAGGAGCCTCAACGCCTCATCATACAGGACCCTTAAATTTGCAGCTCTAACTTTGTAAATACCTCTCATTTGTTTCTGAAGCAACTCGGAATCAGTAAAAATCTTTAGAGATTTGCAACCTATTTCATACGCTCTTTTCAGTGCTTCGATAAGTCCATAATACTCAGCCTCATTGTTTGTTTTCATACCAAGATACTTGAACCCTTTGTATGGCCCCTCTCCATCGCAAAAAATTACAAAAGCGCAACCTGCTTCTCCAGGATTTCCGCGAGAAGAGCCATCGATATATATTTCACACATCTTCATGATAATAGACAATCCTCCCACAGTTAGGACATCTCGCATAATCAAGTTTACTCCTGAGGTCCTGAACGAAAGACAAAGGCAAGACACCGTAACAGCCTGTGCATACGTATTCGGATTGCCCCTTTGTTGATTTCATCTTCATAACTTCACAAATGACATAGGGACCAGCCCTCGACTGAAGTTTCTCGTAAATCTGCCTCTCTTTCTCAGGTAATTTTTCAAGGAGCACCTGCTTTTTCTTCTGATTGTGCTCAAATCTTTCTTCTAAGCTCTTTAACTCTTCATTCATTTCTACTAAAAGCCCTTCAAGCTCTGCTACTTTCTTCTCAAGTTCTTCTGCCTGTTTTGGCGTTTCCACCTTTAACCGTTCAATAACCTCCATTTGTGATATTACCTCTTCTTCTTTCCTTCTCTTTTCCATATCTGCATGCTCAATCTGCGACAGCATTGCCCTGTACTCCTCATTGGTCTTCACCTGTCTGGACTTTTCCTGGTAAGTTCTAATCTTTTCTTGAATCTCCTTCAGGTCTACCTCGAGTTCCATCAACCTTACTTCTTCTTTCTTAAGCTCGTTTATAATCCTCTCTTTTTCCGTTTTGCATTTTTCTATCTCCGCCTCCAAATCCCGAATCTCTTTGGGCAATGCACTCTTCCGTATTTTGAGCTTATCAATTTCTGCTTCAATATTCTGAATCTCAATAAGCTGCTTCAGCAAATCGTTCATGTTTTTGCTATTTTAAAATTCAAAGCCTGTATATTCAACAAAACGACCTCTTCAAAAACATTTCACTGCACGCTCTATTAATCTTTTGGTTTCTTCTTCGCTTCCTGACTCAGCGTAGATTCTCACAATGGGCTCGGTGTTGGACTTCCTTATATGAACCCATTCCTTTCTCCTACGGAAATATAGGCCATCGGACGAGTCCCGCTCAAAATCTCTAAACTCCTTAATTAATTTATCTGATGGAAGGTCTTGGGACCATTCAATCTTCCTTTTATCCATATAGTATCTGGGGATTTTCCAAATAATTTCAACTGGATTCTGCTCTACCATAAGCGAAAGAATAAGCGCAACACCAGTTAAAGCATCTCTACATGGATTTATCAAAGGAAATATTACTCCACCATTTCCTTCTCCACCGATAATCGCCTTCTTTTCTCTCATTAGTTTTACTACATTTGCCTCACCTACAGGTGCCCTGTAAACACTAGCATTAAACCATCGAGCAATGTCCTCAACCATCATAGAAGTTGAGAGATTCACTACAACATCTCCCCTCTGTTTCCTTAGCACATGGTAAACAGAAAGGGGAACAGAGTACTCTTCTGAAATAATTCCGACGCCCTTAAACCCCACTATCAATCTATCTCCATCAGGGTCTGTTCCAAAAGCAACATCTATGTCATGCTTGTACATTAAAGTCTGAAGGTCTTGAAGATACTCTACCCTGGGTTCAGGATTTCTTACGAAACTTCCTGAATTATCGCAATTAAGTCTAATCACATCACAACCAAGGAACTCTAAAAGTCGCGGGAGGGCGTCAAAGGCAGCCCCATTAATGCAGTCACAGGCTACGGTAAATCTTTTTTTCCTTATAGCTTCTAATTCAACAAAGGGACTTTCTGCAATTTTAAGAATATGATCCCTTATGGCGTTATTATTCACTCTCAGGGGTTGAAAATCAGAAAAACTACACCACTTTTGAGCCCCTTCTTTTAGTATATTAGAGATATTCTCAACGTCCTGGGACTCGATAAATAGCCCTTCACCATTTACGAATTTCAGTGCATTCCACTCCATAGGATTATGACTCGCAGTTATCATTATGCCACCATTCGAACGCTTTTCTCTAACTGCAAGTAGTAACGTGGGAGTTGGAACAATGCCCAAATCTATAACCTCTTTTCCAGTAGACAACAAGGTTGAGGTCACAGCCATTTTAATAGCAAGGCTATGGGGCCTGGTATCCTGGCCTACAAGGTAAAGTGAACCACCCATATACCTTGAAAATGCTTCAGTATATGAAACCACCACGGGTATCGTTAATGTATCATTAACGATACCTCTTAAACCCGACACTGAAAATATTGGTTCATCACCCATAATCATAATTAGCTGGCGGGCGGATTTGAACCGCCAACCTGCGCATTACGAATGCGCTGCTCTTCCGGTTGAGCTACGCCAGCGCTGTTGTTAATGTGGTAACCTCTTCCTTTTATTTCTATCTTTAACTACTGCTTGAGCAGCAGCGAGCCTAGCAATCGGCACTCTGAACGGTGAGCATGACACGTAATCCATTCCAACGCGATGGCAGAATTCAACGGATGAGGGTTCACCGCCGTGTTCTCCACATATTCCAACCTTCAAATCGGACCGTGAAGATCTCCCCTTTTCAATCCCTATGCGAACCAACGCACCGACACCCTCCTGGTCAAGTACTTGGAATGGGTCTTCTTTTAAAATACCCATTTCAATGTACTTGGGAAGAAATTTCCCAATGTCATCCCTTGAGAAACCAAAGGTAGTCTGAGTAAGGTCGTTGGTCCCAAAGGAGAAAAATTCTGCAGACTGAGCAATCTTATCTGCAGTCATACACGCCCTAGGAAGTTCTATCATTGTGCCAACGGAATATGCCACTTCAACACCCTTTTCACTCATTACTTCCTTCGCAACTCTGTCAATTATAGCCTTCTGATTATCAAATTCACCCTTTATAGATACAATAGGAATCATTATTTCTGGAATTGCCTTTATTCCTTCTTTAGTACACTCACACGCAGCCTCAAAAATCGCCCTCGCTTGCATTTCTGTAATTTCTGGATAAACGATCCCAAGGCGACAACCTCTATGCCCCAGCATAGGATTGGCTTCCCTTAGCGCCTCCGACTTTAAGGCAATATCCTGAATAGGTGTATTTGTCCTTTTTGCAAGATCTTCCATCTGCTCCCTGGTCTTTGGTACGAATTCGTGGAGGGGAGGGTCCAACAGTCTTATAGTCACAGGATATCCATCCATAGCAGTAAATATCCCTTTGAAATCTTCCCTTTGCATTGGAAGTAGCTTCGATAACCCCTTTTCCCTTTCTTCTTTATTCTTCGCAATTATCATTTCTTGCACAGCGTAAATTCTTTCTCCCTCAAAAAACATATGTTCCGTACGACAGAGTCCTATACCTTCAGCCCCAAATCTTCGAGCCCGCTGCGCATCTTGAGGAGTATCCGCATTTGCCCTAACACCAATCCATCTTATCTCATCAGCCCATTTCAAAAGGTCATTAAACTCTGTAAAAAGCTCTGGTTCAATAGTAGGAACCTTTCCGAGGAAAACATCGCCAGTCGCACCATCAATTGTAATTATATCTCCTTTCTTAACTACAATATTTCTGATTCGGAAAAGCCCTTCATCATAATCAACTTCAATTTCTTCTGCACCCACGACGCACGGTTTCCCAATCCCTCTTGCTACAACAGCTGCGTGCGAAGTCATACCACCACGTGCAGTAAGGATACCTCTGGAACGAGCCATACCTCTAATGTCATCGGGAGAGGTCTCGTCTCTAACGAGGATCACAGCCTCACCTGCCTCCGATAAGTCCGCCGCTTCGTCTGAATCGAAAATCACCTTACCCGATGCAGCACCCGGGGAAGCGGGAAGCCCTTTAGTAATAAATACCTTATCTGCTTTAGGATCTATCATCGGGTGAAGGAGTTGTTCCAACCTTCTCGGGTCAACTCTCAGAATAGCCTCTTCTCTTGAAATTAGACCTTCGTTAGCCATATCGTATGCAATTTTTACCTCAGCGCGAGCACTCCGCTTCCCTACCCTTGTTTGAAGCAGGTATACTTTCCCCTTCTCAATTGTAAACTCTATATCCATCATATCCTTGTAATGCTTCTCCAATAGGTCAAAGATCTCAAGCAGCTCCTTGTATGCTTCAGGCATTTCTCTTGATAACTCTTTTAATTTCTTCGGTGTTCTTATGCCGGCTACCACATCCTCGCCCTGTGCATTAGTCAGGTATTCACCATACACTGTTTTTTCACCTGTAGATGGATCTCTGGTAAATGCAACGCCCGTCGCAGAATCAAAACCCATATTACCAAAAACCATAGTCTGCACATTTACTGCAGTCCCCCAATCATCGGGAATCCTATTCAGTTTCCTGTACTCAATGGCTCTCTTGTTATTCCATGACTTAAAGACAGATTCTATAGCCATCCAAAGCTGCTCAAAGGGATCCTGAGGAAACATATTACCGGACACCTTTTTAACTATATCCTTGTATTCATCACAAAGCTCTTTTAGATCCTTTGCCTTGAGCTCAAAGTCTTCACGAACGCCAGCTTCAGCTTTTTTACTTCTCAACCTTTCCTCGAAAAGACCCCTGTCAATCCCCATAACTACATCAGCAAACATCTGTATGAACCTACGGTACGAATCGTATGCAAACCTTTCATCACCAGTCTTTTTGGCAAGACCAATGACCGCTTGATCATTTAGCCCAAGATTTAAAATGGTATCCATCATCCCAGGCATCGACGCCCTAGCTCCAGATCTAACAGATACGAGAAGCGGATTATCCACAGAGCCAAACACCTTGCCAGTAATTTTCTCAAGCTTACGAACGTTTGCCTCTACTTCTTCTTTTAATCCTGGTGGAAAAGTTCCATTTTTAAAGTAAAATACGCATGCCTCAGTAGAAATTGTAAATCCTGGAGGCACCGGTATCCCGAGAGCGGTCATTTCATGTAAATTGGCTCCTTTACCCCCAAGAAGATTTTTCATATCTTTGTTACCTTCGGCTTTGCCTTCAGCAAAGAAATAAACATACTTCACCACCATATTTCATGTCCTCCTTTGCCTAAAATTATAAAACCGACGCTGTGAACATACAAAGAGTAATTTAACTACTAAAGTGTCTATTTGATCAAAAGCTTTGCAGGTTCTTTATTTTCAACAAAAATTATGTAAAGTCCCTTCTCCCACGTACTAGTGTCAAAACAAAAAGTATCACCGTCTTTCTCTGCCTTGAAAGGCATCTTTTGCATCGCAAGGTTGTATACAACAGGCTCTATAGGAGAGTCTACGTATGCTTTTGCACCCTTAACGCAGGGATTTGGAAACACACGGAGACTCCTTTTAGATACAACAGGATACAAAAACTTCATCCCAAGGATGCCTTGCTCACCACCTAAGTATATAGAACCATCATCGAGTACCTCAAGAACATCACGGACAATATAGTACGCTTCATCAACAGAAGTAACGGGGGAATTTAGATATGTGAAAGAATAGATTAGGGAATCATCTACTATTATTGAAACATTTGAATCTTGTTGAACTAAAACATATTCTCTTTTAAACTCGATATCTCTTACATTACCATCGACAACCTTTTTTAAATCCGCGCTCCTATATATGAATAGGCCTGAGGTCGCTCCAATATAAATGTTCCCATTTCGCTCCCTTGCAACACTTACAAGAGACGAGTTCAATTCTGCAGGATTAACTCTAAGGAGCACGTTGCCTGCCCTGTCTATTTTAATTAACCCTTCATTTTCCGTTCCAATGAGATACCCTTCATTACCTACCTGAGTAACAAAGAATGGATAGTCCACTCTGAAAATTTCCTCATAGGAATAACTATCGTTACTTTTATGAATGCGGTATATTCCTTGCTGCCAAAGTGCAACAACAGTATCCTGCTGAATAGATATATAACAGATATTCCCCGATGGCAATTTCGATATACGCTCCATATATCTCCCATAGCTATCTAGAATATATATCCCAAGGTCATTGTCACCAACCAAACCTACCCAAACCTTACCACTATCATCGATATCCACACACCACACTGCATCATTAACAGCACCCAAGCTCTCGGCGACAAAAGTCGTGTCGTCATGTATTATTACGACCTTGGAAAATGAAGAAGTAGTATCTCTCACCCATAATAAGCTGCCCACAGCAAGGAGACCGTTTTTTGCCCTCATGCTTGTTATCAGATTAAATACTAAGGGACTCCTAAATACGTATGTATTAGTACCATCAAAAAACCTCCACCCCGGCCCATAAGGCGAGTATTCTCTATTCACACTATAGGAAGTAACAATAATCCAATCCTCGAGTGGGATAATAAGAGAAGAGAGACCATTTAGAATTCTGCTAAGTGAACCATTCCAAAGTCTATATACTCCACCTTGAGAAGCAATTAAAATGGTATCGCCCCTTGCCACAATATGTGAGATGTCATTCAATGTAAAGGTCTTAACAACATCTCCATACACTGAAACCAACTTATTAGAAGTAGAGTAAATGAGCCCATTCTCCACTTCTATCAATGGGCCAAAATTTCCTGAATCTACTGGCATCTCAAGCGGAAATACACTATCTGGAGTCCAACCATAGACACAATTTCGTGTTATCACATACTCAAAATCTCTACCATGATACATATAACGAACCGTATCCCGTATAAGCAAAGGTGGATACAATCCATCATCATCCGGAGAAAGATTTTCACGGGTATTTACTACAAAAAGTCCGTAATCCGTCCCAAGGAGCAGATAAGAAGGTGCATAGAAATCGATAAACCGCGCCTTTCGAAGTGTTACAACAGGTAAATTATAATTATGAAAAGTCCTTTCTCCTTTTCTTTTGTACTGTAATCCAAAGTCTTGAGCAACTACAAAGAGGGTACCCTCATCATCAAAAACGAGATCACGAATCCTGTTGCTTGCAAGACCTTCACTTGCCGTGTAAACACCATATTCAAGAAGTATATTGGAATCTCGGACGGATATACCATCTATGGGGAAGTAAACCACGCCTCCAGTCGTTGCAACATAACAAGTATCAGCATATATTTTATTATTAAACGCATTATGGAAATTTGTAAGATATTGAGACTCAAACACCAACGAAACAAGGAAATAAAAAAACACCATTTCTATATAATATGGCAACGCCCCTGCACTTACAACAGCAAAGTATACTATCAAAAGTTTGCACTATAGAAAAAATGTGAATCATTTTCAAATAGCCCTTAAAATTTATCTATGAGGAGGAGCGATGAAATTCATAGTTGTTTTAAGCTTACTATGTATGTCTAAAACTAAAGGAAATCCCGAAGGTGAAATGTTTGCTCAAAAGGAAAAAATTTTAAATGAAATAGGCTTTGTCTCAATTCCGTCACAACAACAGAATTTTTACAGTTTATACAAGGCTATCAAAAGGGAAAATGAACCTATGTATATAACAGTGGATCCACTTCTCCATGGTATTCATCTCATCTATGATTACTCACTGCGCTACATAGAGTCCAATTACCTTTACGATGATCTGAAATTTATTCTAAAAGAGCTAAAGGGAAAATTTCAAGACCTTACTATGGTGAAAAATATTGAGATAAGCAGCGCAGCAAGAACGAATCTCGCATACATCAATGTAGCTCTTATACTCCTTGATCCCGAAACGGAACCGGATAAGGAGGTAAGGAAGGAAGTTTTAGAAGAACTCACTTTGATTGATAAGCATGAGGGCTTCGACACATCTCGTGTCCTTAACGTACTTGAGGATTATTCACAGTACATACCGAGAGGCCACTATACGAGGAGTGAAAAGTTAAAAAACTACTTTAAAACAATGATGTGGCTCGGTAGAATGCCTTTCTACATTTCACCTTATGATGAAAAGATGTTGACCCATAATATCTTCCTAACAAGGTGTGCAATTCTTATGGCAAGAACCATTTCTGCAGACGCTGAAATAAATTCTAAATACAACGAGATTTATGCAGTTACCTCTTATATGGTAGGCAAGAGTGATGACTTTAATTTCGTGGAGCTTTTACCGCTAATCGACAAGCATTTGTCCGACTTCTTTGCTGATTTTACAAATGATAAAAAGATCTTATCCCTCATGAAAGATGCAACATCGGTGAGAAAACCACGAATATTCTCCACATATTACGAAGATATAGACACACCTCAAGAAAAACTACTATCATGCAAATTTATGTCTCAAAGATTTATTCCAGACTCTTATATCTTTCAGAATCTCGTTTATCCAAACGTAGGAACAAGGGCAAAGCCAAGACTATTTCCGAAGGGTCTGGACGTCCTTGCAGTCCTCGACAACGAAAGGGCAAAAGAAATCCTTTTCCGTATCTATGGAGAAGATAAATACGAGAATTATGCCTGTATGATGGATAGTTTAAGGAAGGAATTCTCTAAACTCACATATGAGGATTGGCATCAAAATGCTTACTGGCACTGGCTTTACATTATTAAAACTATGAATGGGCCCGTACCATTCCCTCAAACTTTTAAAGTAAATCAAACAGCGTACCAGGATAAATTACTGGTTTCGCAACAGGGTTTCTGGGCTGAGCTGAGGCACGATACAATTCTTTATGCAAAACAAAGCTATACTGCAAAGGTAACTGGGTTCTTGCCCGAGATTGCATTTAACGACGTAAAAGTTGAACCCCTTAAAGGTACTTACAGAGAAATCATCCTGTTTCTTGAAAATTTCGAAGACACTCTAAAGTATTATGAACTTTTAAACTCAGAAATTGCTGAAAAAATTGAGTCTTTAAAGGACTTTACATCAACAGTAATCATAGCATCGGAATATCAAGAGGAGAAAAAGCAAATTTCTCAAGACAAAAGGGAGATTCTATATAATTATGGAGAATTCCTCGAAGCCCTCTACACATTCTCCTCTGAGTTTGAGCAAAGTGAAGCCGACACGGTGCTTCCACTTATAGCAGATGTGCACACCGATGTAAACACTAAACAGGCATTACAGGTGGGAATTGGTAAGCCATTGGAGTTGTGGATTACGGCTGATGGAAAGATCTATAAAGGTGCCATGTTTTCATATTACGAGTTCACCCAACCAATGGACAAAAGGCTCACCGACGAAGAGTGGCAAAGGATGAAAGTATTACCTCCCTTGGAAAAATGGATTAGTTTCACCGCTGAGTAAAGTACTTTAAAAGTGCACCTAAATTCAATGCAGGTCCTTCAACATAGAAGACAACTTTACGGTTCATTATAAGTATGAAGGATGGAATTCCGCTTAAGTCAAGTGATTTGACCAAAGAGTCGGTAGCTTCAAAAAATTCGGGAATAATTCCAGAACCTTGAAAGTATTCTTGTGCAGTGCTCACATTATCCGTTAATACGACGATTTTGCACCTAAACCCGCTCAGGGCATCAAGTGCTGCATTTATCGAAGACTTTGAAGCCTCGGAATTTAAATCTATGTAACACAGGAAAACATTCCCACTATCCGCTGGATCTATAATTTGTAAATCCTCAAGTTTATTTACATCAAAACTCCTTGCCACCAGGTCGCCTGGCTCTAAAACACTCGGTGGAATAGTCACATCGAAGTTTACGCACAATGGATCTCGTTTCACGATGAATTTTCTGGACTTCACAAAAACATCCCCTGAAGCATTACGAAATCCGTACATTATATAATATTCTCCCTCCTCAAGATACACTAACTTGAGGGAATCAGTGGAAATAGGCTCAAGATCTAAGCGTTCAGGGAAACTTAGAAACCTTTGAATTGAAAAATTGTAATAGTAGTCAATGTACGGTACGGGGTTTCCATCCTCCCTAAAGAACTTTATATAAACAGGTGTTTCCCTTACATTAGTAGGCTCATCGCATTTGAAAGAATACTGTTTCCACTGTCCCAACCAGTATTCAATTCCATCGTAATCCGCCTTTAGTTTTGCAGGTATGCCAAATGTCCTCAAAATGCCAACAAGAAAGGTGTATATCTCTATATCACTACCATTTCTCAGTTCAAAAGTTTGTAAAGGATTCTGAAAAGGTTTAAAAAAGGCTCTTTGATTTGACCTTTCGATGTGTCTTAAAGTCCACTTAAAGAGATCTTTTACACTCTTTTCATCAATTCTTTTGAATAAGTGTCTAAATTCTCTGTAGAGCTTTGCTCTGTAAAGACAAAATCCTTCGTTGTATATCCTCTGTCTTAGTACAAACGAGTCTACAAGCTCGGCTGGGACCATTGAAGACGTTTTCGTAACACTTAAGAATAAGAGCTCATCCCTTAAACCTATTGTATCCATCATTACAAGGTCTTTTAAGTCCAGTGATTTTAAGAACTCTTCAAAGCTCTCTCTTAGTGAATCACCAACAGTCTGGTAAAAACTCCAAAGCATTCTCCAGTTCCCCCTCGACGCTTTAAATATACTCCTTAGGGTACTATCCTCAACCTCTTCCTCAAACGGAAAATCAAGATTCCTAAAAACCTCGCTCCGGACGGCGAGCAGAGAATCATAGTTTGGCGTGTAAGAAGGGAGAAAGGTATCCTTTACCACTGGAGCTGTTCTGAACCAGAAAGAAGTATCAGGAAAGCTCCCATCGGTGAGCGTAAGAGTCATTCTAACGGTGTCCCCAACCGGTTTCACGATACTGAAAGCCTTCTTACCTTCCTTCTTTGCGTATACGAGAATATCGGTCCTTCCGAATTGGAAACACCCTTCTCCATTTCTAAGGGTATCCGACCAAAGTGGCACAAAAGCAGAATAATTCCAAACACTAAAGGAAATAACTGCATCTTTAACCTTAACACCTCCTTCCTTCACAGTCACATCCAGGACGTAAGGGTTGGTATAATTTGATGTTACGTTTAGAACAGTATATGTCCCATAACTCTTTAGAACTGGCTCATTAGGATTTTTAACATCTCCAAATGCAATAGAAAGCACGATCCCTGCCCTTTTTGCAGGATCACTAAACCATGCAAAGTTAAAATCAGTAGGCTCAGCTGAGCCAAGGGCATCCCAGGATTTACCTGTCCATACCTCAACCCATGCGTGATTCGACTCGGTAAAGGGCCACCAGGGCACATACACGTACCTTACCGGAATACCAACCGTTCTTAGCGCTTTCATAAAAAGAATCGTCATCTCTTCACACCTTCCAAAACCTCTTCGCAAAGTCGCAAGAGCCGATTGATCCCAGGGCTCAGTAGGCCTATATTCAATACGCGTGAAACACCACTCATTAATCTTTAAAATAGCTTCCTTTATGCTTTTCGAACCCCGTACAACGGCATACAACGAATCCCTATAAATCCACGTAAAATTTTCGAGTGGCTCCTGCGAAACCCTCGGAGGGATAACGTAGTGATAAACTAAATCCTCAGGAATAGAATCCTTCCAAGGGGGGCTATCAAGGTTTGTCTTGATAGTCTTCAGATGTAGAATTAAATTCTCCGTACTAAAGCTAATCTTATCAGGAGGAGTTGAATGCTCATATACGAATTCTGCCCACTCTCTTACACCTTCTCTATTTGCCTCACTTAAAAGGGCACTATCAAGGGAAGACGTTGTAATTAAAATAATAAACAATAGATGCATATTTAAAAGAGGGTCTGGACAACAAAGGGAGATTGTACCCTTTTCCCTTTAATGGTTATGTAAGGTAAGGCGCGTCTAAAGGTAGGAATCTTCGAAATAAGCATTTCAACGTGCAAATGAGAATCTTCTTTCCTTAACGAGATGATCTTTCGGGCGCTTTTGGGGCCTATCCCAGGAACCTTGATCAATTCCTCGTATGTTGCACTTCCAACCTCAACAGGAAAAAATGCTGGATTTCTCTTTGCCCAGGCTGTCTTTGGATCCTCCGCAGGGCTGAGATTCCCCTCTTCATCAAAGATAATTTCATCAACTCCGAATCCATATTTTCTAATAAGTACATCTGCCTGATAAAGTCTGAATTCGCGAATAGGAGGAGTTGGAGGAGAATTTTCGAGAGGAGTCCCTGGAGCAGGCTGAAATGCACTGTAATAAACTCTCGACAGCTTCAAATCCTTGTAGAGAATGTGCGTCTTTATCAATATTTCTGCATCACTTTCTCCAGCCGCGCCAACGACAAACTGGGTCGTAAACCCATCTCGTAGGAATATGGGATTATTCTTCTTAAGCTTAGAGATAAGTGTAAGTTTCTCCATAAGGTCGGACGTGAAGTTTTTACCACTCGAGAGTTTCTTAAGATATTTTTCATCTGGAACCTCAAGATTAATAGAAATCCTTGAAGCAAGTCGGAAGGCATCTTCCAGAGACTGGAGCGATATGCCCGGTAAAATCTTTAGATGAATATAACCTTTGAAATTGTATTTTTTTCTCAAAATAACCGCTGTGTCAATCATATCCTGCATAGTACGCTCAGGATTTGACCTCAACCCAGAGGATAGGAACAAACCACTTACAATCCCAGCCTTATAAAGACGCATAAAATTATAGGTGAGCTCCTGAGGAGTGAAGGATACCCTCCTTACACTTGTTAATCTGGATACAGGACAATAGGCACAGTCATTCTCGCAAATATTTGATAATAGAATCTTAAGAAGTTTGACCCTTTTTCCATCGGGAAGAGTAGTGGGATAGATCCACCGAGAAAGATTGATATCTTTTGTTCGTTTTACATCTCGTGATACAAAACAATCTCCACAGAGATCATACTTAGCCTCGTCACCCAAAACCTTTACCTTTTCAATAAAATCCACCGATAAATGGTAAAGGTAAATCGATAAAACTTCAAGGGCTCAACGGATATAATGAGCTGCAAAGCTAATTTAAAGAATCAATCTATGTCAGCTTGAAAGTTCGAAAACACTGAACTATTATAATAAAAAGGAGGGTACAATGAAAGGACAAAGTAAGATAATTGATACACTTAATGAGCTATTAGCTGATGAAATAACCGCAATTAACCAGTATATAGTTCATGCTGAGATGTGCGAAAGCTGGGGATATGACAAACTTCACGATATGATAGAGAAGCGGGCGAAGGATGAAATGAAACATATGGCTATGCTAATACAGAGAATATTGTTCTTAGAATACAAGCCAGTGGTCTCTAAGCTAAAAAACATAACTATAGGTGAAGACGTTGAAGGTATGTTCAAGTACGATTGGAATGCAGAATCAGATGCTATAAAATCTTATAATGAAGCTATCAAACTCTGCACGGAACTCGGAGACAATGGAACAAAAACACTACTTGAAAACATCTTGAAAGATGAAGAAGCCCACATCGATGAAATCGAAGAGCAATTGGATCAAATCAAACAAATGGGTATCGCGAATTACCTGGCAAAGCAGTAGTTATTCTATTCTGTCAGAAAAGAAAGGGGGGCGGCTAAAGCCGCCCC
>DCDE01000035.1 GCA_002316275.1 Caldifarciminota bacterium UBA1063 | reverse complement strand
GTTCGTAAGTATTTAAATTTTATTGGTACAGGAATGAAATTTCAAGTGAGCTCTCGACCACTTGAGAGAGTGAGATTTTTTTACAATGAATTCAATACTTTTGAAAATGGCCACAGGGTGGTAAAGTGGGACTTATGGATTATACAGAGTCTCTATTGGGCAGTTTTTCTATTATTTTAGGGATTGTATTTCGTGGAATGTTTCCCATAAATCAAATAAAGTAAGGGGGATATATAAACTCTCTGAGACTACTTTGTTTCTAAGATACCAGCGGATTCTTAAGGTAGTAGGGGTTGTTTTTTTCTTATAGTATTAACCGTAAACTTTTCGAAGTTGTGAAGATTAATCTACTTTAAAGTTATAATTCAGGGTTTTGCCTTTAAAATAACATTTGGATTGGGGCGTCGTCCAATAGGCAGGACACAGGATTTTGGATCCTGCGATCGTGGTTCGAATCCACGCGCCCCAGTTTTTTATTACCTTTCAAGGTTACATAATTGATACTTCCGAGCTTATGTTTGATAATAATTTAATATGAGTCGAAAGTCTTTTTTTGCAGGGCTCGTCTTAGGTTGGCTCTTTCTATTCCTGTCCATATATAGCTATAACAAAGAGACCGATATGTTAATCTTTTACTATTCCGACGAATGCCCAAAGTGTCATGAGGCGCTTAGGTATCTCCTGTCGCTCGAGACGTCACGTATGATTATATTCAAAGAGGTTTTTTATAATGAGGAAAACTACGAAGAATTTGTTAGGTTGGGAAAGAGATTGAGGTTTGATGCGCTGGAGGTTCCTGCTCTTTATGACCCGAGGAAAGATAGATTGATCGTAGGTAATGAGAATATATCCAATTATTTAGAGAAAATACAATGAAAAAGAAATTTTGCGTTGTAATGTTACTAATTTTTTTTCTTCCAAATTTTCTCTTTGCAGTATGTCCGCTTTGTATTGGTATTGCACTTGGTGGTTCGTTCTTTTCCAGATTCTTACCTGGTGGTAAGACTTACATGATAAGCAGCCTTTGGATGGGCTTTTTTCTGTATGCAACTTATAAATATCTTTTTGAGCACTGGACATTAAAACTGCTTAAGGAGAAAAGAAGAAATAAGGCAGTTCTAAAAAAAGTGGTCTATTACTTTGCATTTTTATTTTTCTACTTTGTACTACTTTTCATTCTTCTCATTTTGAATAGGAGGGAGTTTCATTTTAGCTGGTTTTTTGCTTATCATGCAGGTTTTTTTATGCCTATGTGGGGGTACGAGTTTTATCATTTTCTTATGGAGAAAAATATAAGATTAAAGTATGGTAACATACTTTTACCTGTTATAACAATTTTCGCAATTTCTGCACTTGTTTATATCATGTAGACTTCATAGAGGAGGTGGTTATGTTAAATCATATAATGTGGCTTGCATTAGTTTCGGAGGTTATAGAATTTTCAGGATTTCAGTGGAAAGCCTTTGAAAATTTTGATAGCATAAGTGGTAATTATTTTACAAGTGAAGGGATAAGGAGAGATGGTGATGCCCTCCTTATAAGTTGCAAAACTACAAAGAATGATACGGGCTTCGTTCTCTACTCTTCGGGTATAGTTTCTAATAGGACTTTTCTTTATGGGATCTTTACCTTTGAAGTGGAGGGTGACGTAGAAGACCTTGTTTATGCCTGTTTCGCACCTTTCCTCTACGATTTTAGTGGAGGACACTTTGAAGTAGACATTGAGTATTGCAGGTGGGGTAAACCTTCGAATCCTCCAGGGAATTTTGGGATTATAAGGCTATTTGGGAAATGGTACAAACCTGACAGCGTACTAAAGGTTAACGAAAGGTTTAACTTTAGATTGCAGCGGAGAGAAAAAGTAACTAAGCATATCATCTGCTGGTCTCCAGATTCGGTGGTTTTTGAAAGCTTTGCGGTTGCGAGGAACAGGAAAAAGAGTGAGAGACTTTTACACAGGTGGAAGGTAACGGACAAGAAATTCATACCTAATGTTCCCTTAAATGCTGAGATTTACCTTTGGTGGCATTCGAATCCAAATTGTACGTTAAAGCACGATTTTAGGATTATAAGTTTTGAATACAAGAGCCTAGATGCCTCATTCTACAAGAACCTTCTTCCAGGTTCCCCTCAGGTACCAAAGGAAGGCAAGTAAGCAGGCTACTATATTGCTAACGCTCATCCCAATCCATATTCCGCTGGTACCGAATTTTATTCCCAGGTAGTATGAGAGTGGGATTCTAAGTGCCCAGAGTCTCAGAAGCCCTAAGATCATTCCTTCGGTGGTTCTACCAGCAGTCATAGCTAATGAAGTAAAGACGCCAAATACACCAAAGAATGGCATTGCGATCAAAAATTTTTCTATATAGTTTTTCCCTTCTTGTATTACTTCTGGGTCTTGGATAAATAGAGAGATTAATTGGGTCCTAAAGATGAAGAGGATAATTCCAAGGGCTGATATTAGGATTGAATTTAATAGTACTGCTTTTGTTACTGCTTCTTTAGTCCTTTCAAAGTTCTTTTTACCGAGATTTTGCCCCAGCACGGAGCTCAAAGCTTGGTTCAAGGCATCTGATATTGTAAGCACTATGTGGATTACTCTATCACTTATGCTGTACGCTGCTACTGCGACAGACCCAAAACGGGAAATTATGCTGACTAAAAAGATAAATCCCAGTGAGTTCAGGGATTGACCGATACTTGCAGGGATGCCCTTGGAGATTATATTGAGAGAAAGTTTCAGGTCCGGCTTTAGATCTTCAAGATGCAGTTTTAGGCCAAGCTTGCCTTCTATAAAGAGGTATGCGAATAACGCCGAACTGAAAAGATTTGAGAATGCTGTGGCAATGGCAGCTCCAGTGACTCCCATTTTTGGGAAAAACAGGAGTCCGAAAATTAATAGGGGGTCGAGTACGAGGTTAATTAAAAGCCCAATGACGTTGACTATAGTTGGAGTTCTTGTGTCCCCGAGAGCTCTCAAGATAAAAGAAAAGGCAAATCCGATGAAAGAAAACGGGATACTGATAAACATAATTTTGAGGTATTTGACCGTATTGGAGAAAGTATCGGGAGGTATGTGCATTGCTTTTAATATTGCAGGAGTTGCAAAAAATCCTGCAGTACCCGATACGATAGAAAAGATGAGAAATAGGGTAATGAGATTTCCCATGGATTTCCTTGCCTTTTCGAATTCGCCACTGCCCTGGTACTGAGAAATAAAAGCGAATCCTGCGATTCCAAAGCCCATGCCCAGGCTCATAACAGTTCCAACTACCGGCCATGAAAGAGTTGGCGAAGAGACAGCGGATCTTCCCAGCCTGCCAAGCCAGAAAGTGTCAGTAAGGTTATATAGGAGGTGAACTAAATTCAGGACTATAAGAGGGGCGGCAAGCTTTATCATAAGGGTCAAGGGATCTTGCGTAAGTATTTCTTCGCGAATTTTCTCAAACCTTGAGCTCATAAGGTAATTATAATGTTCGTGTAACGAACACTATAATTAAATTGTCAGCTCTATTCTTCCCGAATAATAAAGTTTGATTTGCCAGAAGGGATAACTATATAAATTGCGGAAGGTATCAACGAGTGTTACATATGCACACGGCTGTTTAGAATAAAAAATTTTACGAGAGGTAAAAAAATTATTACAATGTCTCACTTAATACTGAACTTTTGGTGAAACCCGAATCTTTCTTTAAAATATAGCAATGTTAAGTTTTTTTTTGGGGATTCTCCTTGCCTTTGAAACAGTAAAATTTAATCCCATTAGCATTGGTGGTGTTGACTATATTTCTTACAAAGATATTGCGGATCTTCTGAAGTGTAGTTCCTTTGTATCTGACACTACCGTTGAACTTTTTTCGGGCACAAAAAAAGTCAGATTGAGCTTTGAAAAGAAAGTAGCATGGCTCGGGAATCAATCGATTCCACTCGAAAATGTTTATATAGATGACAATACCCTTTTTCTCGACGGGGAATCTTGGGCATATATCCTATCTTGGTTTTCAGAGACTCAGATATATTATTGGGATTATCAGAATAAGAGATACATAATCTCCAAATACCCTCCAAGTGTGAAGAGTTTTAAGCTCGATGCCGATTCTATTGTGATAGAACATAATAGGGATTTATCCCCTGTTGTGTTTCAGAGTGAAGATACCATATATGTTTTTATTAAAAGTGGTTTCTATAGTGGTCTTGCTGGAAAGAAAGTATATGGCGAATTCGTCAAGGCAGTTAGAACAAGGCATACTACTGAAGGTGTAACCTTTCTAATTACCGTAAATGACGGAGTAAAGTACATAGTCTCTAAGGGGCTTATGTCGATAGTGCTAAAATTTCAGCGTGAAGGGCCACCTGGAGAAGTGCAGGTGCCAGAAAAGGTAACAACTCCAGAAGTACCCCCGATTATTGAGGCACCAAAGAAGGGCTATGAGAGAAACATTAAGGTTGTTGTGATAGACCCTGGGCACGGTGGCCACGACCCCGGAGCTGTTGCAAATGGTATTAGGGAAAAAGATGTGGTGCTCCAGGTTTCAAAGCTTATTAAAAAGAAATTGGAAAGGATGGGAATAAAGGTAGTTCTCACAAGAAGTGGGGATTACTTCGTGTCTCTCGGTGAGAGAGCTCGGATAGCCCAAAAAAATAAGGCAGACCTTTATGTTTCCATTCACTGCAACTATGCTCCCGGTAGTAAGGCAAGAGGTGTGGAAACCTTCTTCCTTTCAGAAGCGAGAACAGAGTGGGAGCGCTCCGTAGCTGCCTTTGAAAACTCGGTAGTTAAGTACGAAGTCGATAAGAACACTGACAAGGGCGATATACTGTCGATGATTATAGGTGACATGGCTCAGTACGAGTTTTTAAAGGAGTCCCAGGACCTTGCCTATTTTGTTCAAGAATCGTTGGTAAATTCAATCAGTAGTCTTGACCGAGGTGTAAAACAGGCAGGGTTTTATGTTCTTCAAGGTGTTTATGCCCCTTCGGTGCTGGTGGAGCTTGGATTCCTTACAAATAAAGATGAAGCAAAGAAACTAAAGGACACGAGGTATCAGGAAAAGCTTGCTGATGCAATAGTCGATGCGATAATTAAATTTAAAGTTGCATATGAGAGAAGTTAATAGAAGACCTATTGGAGTGTTTGATTCTGGAATTGGTGGATTAACAGTAGTTGGAGAGCTTAGAAGGTGTTTGCCACAGGAGGACATAATTTACCTTGGTGATACTGCACGGGTTCCATACGGAAATAAATCGGAGGATACCATTAAGAAATTTGCCATTCAGGATACTGAGTTTTTAATAAAATTCCAGGTCAAAGTTATAGTGGTCGCTTGTAACACTGTTTCCAGCGTTGCATTGGAATTCCTTAAAGATCGGAATTTAGGAATTCCCATCTTTGGTGTAGTGGAACCGGGCGTAAAGGTTGCAATAAACAAGTCAAGAAGCAGAAAAGTCGGCGTGATTGGAACGGTGGCGACCATTAACAGCGGTGCCCATAAGAGGCTGTTCCCAGAAGATTTTGAAGTGATTGAAAAAGCGTGTCCGCTCTTTGTTCCCCTTGCAGAAGAAGGGATAAATTCGGGCTCAATTGCTAAAGATGTAGCTGAGCTTTATCTTGCTCATCTCAGGGAGAAAGTCGACACCGTAATTCTCGGCTGTACTCATTATCCGATTTTAAAGGATGTAATAAGAGATGTGCTTGGTAGCGAGATCTCTTTGGTGGACCCTGCAGAGGAAGTGGCGAAAGAAGTCCGTGATTTTTTGTTAAAAGGTGGGCTTTTAAATTCGGGGGGAGGCAATCTCGACATTTATTTAACCGATATTCCTCCCCATTACTTGGAGCTAATTGAAAGGTTTTTGGGAGACAGGGTTAATAATTTAAAAAAAGTTGATCTTGAGAATCATTAAAGGAGGTATGATGGAACTCCGTGAAATACAAAAGTTGGTGGAGGGTGGAGAAATAAAGGTGGTGGACCTTCGTTTCTCTTGTCTACTTGGTAGACTTCGGCATGTGAGCATAGACGGCAGTTTCTTCCTAAGGGCAATTGACAAAGGGATTGGCATCGATGGCTCCAGCACTGGATACACAGAGGTTCAAAATTCAGACTTAAGGTTGTTTCCGGATCTTACAAGTGCCTTTATTGACCCTACAAGGGATGGGGTCCTCGCGGTTTATGCAGATCTGTATTTTTCTGATACCATGGATCTCTACCCCGCTTACCCTAGGAATGTGCTTAAAGATGCGATTAAATTGGTCAGAACATCGGGGCTTGCAGAAGAGGTTAGAATATTACCTGAGTTAGAGTTCTACCTGTTTGAAGATGTGGAATTTGATGAGACGGGGTACGCAATAAGTTTCATTGAGGATAAAAGGATGAATTCAAGTTATCACATTGCGGAACCTTATGATGCCTTTTTTGATACAAGGACACAGATACTCAAATATCTAAGCAAATCCGGGGTAAAGGTAAAATACCACCATCATGAGGTTGGCGGGTATGGTCAGAATGAGATCGAACTCGCTTTCGGAGAAGCTCTTAGTATGGCTGATGCCGTTGAAACCTCAAAATATGTAATAAGGAGAGTTGCTGAGGATGAAGGCTTAGTTGCTACTTTTATGCCCAAGCCCCTTTTCAACGAGCCGGGAAATGGCTTCCATTTCCACATCTATCTTTCTAAGAATGGTGAATCGATTTTTTATGGAGATGAAAAAAACCTTGGTCTTAGTAAAACTGCAATTTATTTTATTGGAGGTATCTTAAGGCATGCTCGAGCACTAAGTGCCTTTGTAAATGCATCTACCAATTCTTATAAGAGGTTATATTCAGGATTCGAAGCCCCTGTTGCCATCACATACGCTCTGGCTAATAGAACTGCCGCAGTGAGAATTCCTGGTTATGCTAAGGGTAAAGATGTTGATATTGAATATAGGCCTCCTGATGCAACTATGAATACCTATCTTGGTCTTGCGGCAATAATTATGGCGGGCATGGATGGAGTAGAGAATAAGATTGATCCTGGCGACCCGTTCGAAGGTAAGGTGGATGTAGAATGTGTAAGAGAGGGGAAGGTTCAACTGCTTCCGGCTAATTTGAAAGAGGCACTCGATGCCTTGACTAAGGACTACCATTTCCTCACCAAAGAGAATGTATTTACTCGTGAATTGATCGATAAATGGATCGAGGCTAAGAATAAGGAGTACGAGAAGGTTAATCTGCTTCCACATCCACAGGAGTATGTGGATTACTTTTGAGGATCTATAAATGGATAGTCAGTCATTAACGAAAAAGGATCTGCTGGGTCTCAATGAGCTTGATAGGGAAGAGATCGAATTAATTCTTGATACTGCAAGATCATTGAGGGAGATCCTTTATAGGCCAATAAAAAAGGTACCAACGCTGAGAGGAAAAACGGTTGTAAATATGTTTTTTGAGCCATCAACGAGAACCCAGTCTTCCTTTGATCTTGCAGCTAAGAGACTTTCTGCAGACACTGTTAGTGTATCTACAAGGGGATCTGCCGTTCAAAAGGGGGAATCTCTTCTTGACACCCTTCTAAACATAGATGCGATGAAAGCCGATGCGTTCGTCATAAGACATTGGGCATCAGGGGCACCTCACTTTTTAGCAAGGTATACAAAGGCTGCAGTGATAAATGCGGGTGATGGGACTCACGAACATCCGACCCAGGCCTTGCTTGATATCTTAACTATGCAAGATAGATTCGGAAGCATTGAAGGCTTAGATGTGCTAATTGTTGGTGATATACTTCACTCTAGGGTTGCAAGGTCTAATATATTTGGGCTTAAGAAACTTGGTGCAAAGGTTACTCTTTCTGGTCCACCTACCCTCTTACCTGAATATTTTCAGGATTTAGGTGCAGATATTTCTTACGATGTTGATGAAGCTGTAAAAGACAAAGACGTGATTATGGCACTTAGGATTCAAAAGGAGAGACTTGAAGAAGCTTATTTCCCTTCGATCAGGGAATACCGTAAATTTTTTGGTATTACAATAGAGAGACTTAGGAAAGCTAAGGAGAATGCAGTTATCATGCACCCTGGACCCGTGAACTGGGGCGTTGAGCTGGATTTTGATCTTCTTCAGGAAAGAGAATCTTTAATTTTGAACCAGGTCACCAACGGCGTGGCAGTTAGAATGGCTGTCCTCTACCTGTTCATTAAGGGAGAAAAAGAGTCATGAGTAAGATACTTTTTAAAAATTGCAAAGTCGTTGATACTTCTAATGAAAAAATTGTTAAAAGTGATGTTTTAATTGAAGATGGCGTTATCCTTGATGCCTTGCCCTCTATTGATCTTAAGGATGTTGAAATTATCGATTGTAATGGTAACTTTCTTATTCCTGGCCTTGTCGATATGCATGCTCACCTTAGGGAACCTGGGGATGAGTATAAGGAAGATATTAGAACTGGCACAATGGCAGCTATCCATGGTGGATACGTGGCATTGGTGTCTATGCCAAATACAAATCCTCCCTGTGACAACCGAAGTGTTGTTGAATACATTTTAAGGCGTTCAAAAGAGGAAGGTAATGCTGATGTATTTCCCTGTGGAACTATCACTAAGAGGAGGCAGGGGGAGGAACTTGCTGAACTTGCCGATATGGCGGAGGGTGGTGCTATTGCGTTTTCTGATGACGGGAGTTGGGTACAGTCGAGTGGTGTAATGAGAAGGGCTTTAGAATATTCTAAGTTCTTTGGGGGTATAATAATATCACATCCAGAGGATAGAACCTTAACCGTTCGAGGAGTGGCAAATGAAAGTCCATTTACCATAAAGCTTGGCCTCAGAGGCATGCCGGAAGAAGCAGAAACTATAGCAATTTTTCGAGATATTGAACTCGCACGGCTAACAAAAGGCAGGCTTCACATCGCCCACGTCAGTTCAAAGGGCAATATAGAGTTAATTAAGCTTGCAAAGGCCTCTGGGCTTAACGTTACTGCAGAAGTTACACCCCATCACCTAATCTTTGACGAAGAGAGTCTTAGTAATTATGACCCGGTCTATAAGGTTAATCCTCCGCTTAGAACAAGGGATGATAGGCATGCACTTCTTGAAGCCCTGAAGGATGGTGTAATTGACATAATTGCTACAGACCATGCGCCTCATGCTGATTTTGAGAAGATGGATGAGTTTAATTCAGCTCCCTTTGGTATGATATGGCTTGACTTAGCATTTGTGGTATTATACAATGAGCTTGTGGTTTCTGGGGGAATGGATCTTGTGAGACTTACGAAAGTTATGAGTACAAGACCAGCCGAACTTCTTAAATTAGAAGGGTTAGGGGCTATTGAAAAGGGTTACAAGGCGTCATTCTTTGCTTTCAACCCCGAAGCGGAAATAACAATAAACAGGGAGTTCATAAAATCCAGGGCTTTTAATACTCCTCTTTATAACAGCAGCATGAGAGGAAAAGTCGAGTGGACTGTAAAGGATGGCAAGATATATAGATTCTGAAAAATATTTTGATATAGCAAGAGAAGTGCTTAATGCGTCTTCCGGAGGATTTATCGAGGTTGCAATCTTACATACCCTCGAGGATAATGCCAGATTTACTGAGAGCACTATTCACCAGTATACCAATGTAAATAGGTTGCAGATTTCTGTAAGGGTTAGATTTGGTGATAAGTGTGGCCTAAGTTTGACTACTGATGCTACAAAAGAAGGGTTGATCGCTTTGGTGAAAAGAGCAGAAGAGCTTGCCTTAAATTCAGAAGAAGATCCCTATTTACCAATACCTGAAGCAAAAAAAAATTTGTTCTTTGAGCAAGTAGACCCAGCAGTCGCTAGGTTGGGTCCTGAGGAGAAAACCAGGTTTTTGGGGAAGATTTTTCGTGAATTTTCTGGAGATTTCACGTTTTACGGAATAATGAGGTCAAGCCTGAACTTTGTTGGTATATACAATAATCTGGATCTTAATGCGGGGTTATCTTTCAGTACTCTTCACCTTGCTCTTCTTCCAGAGGATGTAGTCGATAAAGACACCTTTTGGGTACAGTATTCTGGTCCCTCTCTGGACTCCGTAAAGTATGATGACATTTTTACGAAGTTGAGAGGGTTTCTTAAAATGAGGTATGCTGGAGTTCACTTTAAGCCTGGTAGGTATACCGTCATTCTCTCTCCTTATGCTGTTAAAGAAGTGCTTGATCTTATGCAATTCGTAGGTTTTTCTGCTGGGGCTCTTGAGCAGGGGAGCTCTTTCTTGGCTGGTATGGAAGGTAGAAGGGTCTTTGGAAGTGAATTTACATTGATAGATAAACCTTTAAGAGACCCTCATTTCAGTATGCCCTTTGATTTTGAAGGCATTCCTAAGAGGAAACTAACGATCTTTGAAAATGGTATATTTAAGAGGTTTATTTTTGATAAGAGAACTGCAAAAATTTTCAATAAGAAGAGTACAGGTCATTCATTAGAGCCTATGAGTTCATACCCTTTCGCGGGGCATCTGGGAATGCCAGGCGGAGATAAATCATTAGAAGAGCTGATTCAAGAATCTCACGATGTAATATACGTCAGCAGATTTCACTATGTAAATGTGCTTGATCCGAAAACCTTTACACTTACTGGTATGACAAGGGATGGGACCTTTCGGATAAGAAATAGAAAATGGGTAAGACTTCCCAGCCTCCGTTTCCATGTGAATTTTATAGACTTATTTAACAATATCACCGGTGTCTCTAAAGAGGTGGAAGAGGTTGGCTTTCTAAATTCGTACGGTATGGACCTACCTGCGAGTTATCAACTTCCGTATTTGAGGTGTGATGGATTTAATTTTATTGGGTTCAGTACCGAGGAGGAATAATTGGGATATATATTATCTATTTTCTTGATGATTTTCTCGTATCCTTATGAAAGAGTCCCGATGTTCCCTTTGGAACTTACTGGATTTTCAAAACCTGCATTGAAAGATTATACAAATCCATTATTTGCCAGTGGAATTGTGTTTCTCCCTGCGGGAATCAATAGTTATTCTATGTTATTTCAGAGAGGTATTTTGGCCATCGATGTTGCTTATCTTAATTCGGGAGAGATTCAAGGGACAGACATTTATGGGGAACCTCAGGGTGATTTTGAATTTGGGATTTTAAGAGGAAATATATCATTATGCTTTGATTTAGATCTAATTAAATGCAGATTTTCTATTAATGGAATGAGGGCATCGGCGCCCGAATTTTTGAAAAAATCCGCTTGGGCGGGTATCGAGATACATAGACCTTTGTACAGGTTTGAAAACCTTCTATTAGGTGCTTTAGCGGGGGAGCAATATCTCTTTTACGGTGAATTGTTTGGCCCATATCATACCCTGAGGATGGATTTCGTAAGTTCAGATGAATACACATTCTCCGGTGCCCTTATGTATAATTTGAAAAATGCTGGTGTTCTTGCAGGTGCTAGTTTTTTGAAATACTTTGATAGCTTGCAGTTCGTGCCTTTTATTTCCATTAGGTTGAAGTACAAGAAGATCGTGCTTCACTATACTTATAGAGTACAGTCCGAACTACCAGATATTAACGGCATAATGTTGAGTATTGAGTAAATGAATAAACATCCTGAGCGCATTATTGTGAAGAACCAAAAGGCATATCATGATTTTGAAATCCTGGAGACGTACGAAGCAGGCATAGTTCTGAAAGGCAGCGAGGTGAAATCGGTAAAGGAAGGTAAGGTTTCCCTTAAAGAGGCTTATGCTGATATAAGAAATGGTGAGGTTTATATTATTAATATGCATATCACGCCGTATGAGAAGGATAGGATATCCAAGTTAAATCCATTAAGACCGAGGAAGCTTCTACTACATAAGTATGAAATAAAAAGGCTTATAGGCAAGGTCAAGGAGAGGGGCTTCACTCTGATACCCCTTATGGTTGTGGAGAAGAGGAATTTGATCAAGGTTGTGTTGGGGCTTGGTAGAGGGAAAAAGCTTTACGAGAAGCGAGAAGAGCTTAAAAAGAGAATTGTTGAGCGGGAGATTCAGAGAGCTATGAAGAGGGAGATGGAATAGAGAAATGGAATTGGTTATAGAGAAACGTAATCTTGGGAACGGTTTAAAGGTGGTGGTAAATGAAGATAAGTATAGTCCTATGGTGGCATCTGCTATTTTGTATGGAGCAGGAAGTAGAACTGAAAGGGAAGGAATTACGGGTATCTCTCATATACTAGAGCATATGATGTTTAAAGGCACAAAAAATTTGGCCTCCGAGGATTATTCCAAAAAAATCCAAAAAACAGGCGGTTACGATAATGCTTACACCTCTAAAGATTATACGATATACTACGCTTTTTTACCCGTTGATGGTCTTGAGACGTTTTTGTCTATGGAGGCGGATCGCATGGTAAATCTTGAGATAACAGACTTTGAAGAAGAAATGGAGGTCGTTAAAGATGAGAGGCGATATACAACTCTCGATAACCCTGTGGAATGCTTTATGGAAAAGTTTTGGCTCACCCTTTTTCAAGTGCATCCCTACCGGTTTCCAGTAATCGGCTTTATGGAAGATCTTGAGAAGATTTCACTTCACGATGTTTTAGAGTATTACAATGCACTTTATGTGCCTTCGAACGCCATATTAGTGGTAGCAGGTGGCGTTAGTCCTGATAAGGTTTTTTCGCTTGCAGATAAATATTTTGGGAGTATCATTAAGAGTAGCGACTTTAACTTTGCTAACCCTTCAGAACCGCTGCAGTCTGAGAAGCGGTTTCTTAAGATTAAGAAAAAGTATGTTAGTCCAATGATCTCATTGGGTTTCAAAACAGCAGCTTTTGGCCACAGACATATGTATGCTCTCGATGTACTTGGTGAAGTACTCTGTGGAGGTAAATGGGGTGTCTTAGTAAGAGAGCTTGTGTACAATAAAGGCATATTTACCTCATTGAATTGCGAATCCAGTTTTTTGAAGGATTCTGGACTATTTACCATGGTAGGAGTGCCAGTCCCTGGTATAGATATCTTTAAAGCTGTAGAAATTCTCGAGAAAGGACTTTGGGAGTCAAAAGATAAAATAAATATTGATATGGTTAATACAGCAAAGAGCAAACTTCTGACAGAATTTTTCTTTAACATAGAATCGGTTAGGGATGTTGTATTTGAACTAGGAGAATTTGAGCTCTGCGGCACAGCTGAAGATATTAATAGGTATCCAGAGGAGTTAAAGAAGGTTTCCCTTGGTGAAGTGACAAGTCTTTTCAAAAGTTATTTAGTGGAGGAGCGCGAAACGCTTGGAGTACTATATGGATAATAGAGTATTTAAGCTAAAAATCTCAGACAATTTTGAGGTCTATTATCTGCGAAGGGAGAAATTTCCCATTTTCTATACCAATCTCCTCATAGATAAAGGATCGGTTCATGAGAAAGGTAAAAGAGGGATTCACAATTTCACATTAAAGCTCATAAACGAAGGTCCCGTGGGGAAATCTCCAGTCGACTTTTCGCAAGAACTTGAGAGGATGGGTCTAAGGCTTAAGGTACGTTCAGGATACTCTATTAGCACATTTGAGAGTGATGGTCTTTCAGATTTTTTTAGTGATAGCATTACTAAGTTAAGTGAAATAATGACTGCGCCAGCCTTTAGAGGAGAGGACTTTAAGAGGCTAAAAGATCAGTATGTAACAGCTATTCAACTGGGTTTCCAGGACCCTGAGTTTATTGCATCGTATTTTTGCAACTATTTTTACTTTCAAAACGTTCCCGAATTGAGGGCTTTACCCGATTTTGGGTTGATCCCAGACGTTCTTAGTCTTGAGCTAAATGAGATAAAGGATTTCTATGCGGGGCTCTTGGGGAAAACGAGGATAAGGGTTGTGGTAGTTTCAAATCTTGATCTTCAAGAGCGAATACAGGACTTTGAAGTTCTTAAAGATGTACGTAGTGCTGAGTTTACTCTTGTGAACTTACGGGAGTCATATCCGAAATTTGATAAGATTTACTTCGTTGATATGGACATTGAGCAGGCACATATTAGAGTCATAGCCCCTTCAATTCCCAGAAGTCATCCAAGTTACCAGCACTTGAAAGTAGCAAACTTCATTTTTGGGGGTTCCGATTTATCTTCAAGGCTAATGAAGCGACTAAGGGTGAAGGAGGCTTTAACTTACTCTGCAAGTTCATCCATTAATGTTGGGATTCCACTAAATGGGAACATTGTTGGGGCATATAAAGTGATTGCCTGTGAGACTAATAAGAGAAATGTAAGGAGGGCATTTGATCTTATCTTTGATGAATTATCAAAGGTACATAAAGAAGGTTTTAGTGAGGAAGAGCTTCAGGATGCCGTCTCATTTTTTAAAGGGAACACACCCCTCAAAATGGAAAGTTATGCACAGCTCCTCTCTATGATTACTGAAGAGGTGATTTACGAACTTCCGTATTTTCACTTTGAGGAAGAGGTAAATGAGATTAAAGGCATAAAGATTCAGGAATTGAACGATGTAGCGTTAAGGTTTTTTAACTTTGATCATCCTTTTATTCTTATTGTGGGTAAAGCATCTACCCTTAAAGAATATTTTACCGATCTTGAAGCGGAATTCATAGACCCTATGGAATATATTAAGGGTTAGTTCTTTTTGTCGCGATCTATCTCAAAGTCGGATAGATAATCTCTTGCGAAGCAATACGCAAGTTTCTCTTTTATTATAATATTTCCGTATTTTTGCGAAATAGAGAAATATAGTTGAGACAAGAAACATAATCTGATTTAAATGTATAGATGGTGAGTTAAGTTACTTCTCCAATTTCTGGAGCATTTTTTTTGCTTTCTCGAGGTACTTGATATCTTCTCTTATCTGCGGTTTAAGACTAATTGCTTTCCTCAGGGTGTTTTTCGCCTCATCAATTTTTTCTTGGTATTCGTAAACCCTTGCAAGTTCGTAGTGGTACTGAATTCTCGCAGGATTTAAAAGTGTAGCTTTTTTGATGTACTTTTCCGCATTCTCAATTGTACCCTCCGGGACCTCCCCAAATATAGTTTTTGCAAAACTCCTCAACATAGGATTGAGTGTTGCTGCTTCAAAGTTGTATGATCCCCATATAAAATTTGCTAGGTCATTATTCGGATTGATACTGAGCGCCTTGTTCACTGCTTCCTTGATTATCATTGCATATTTTACTTTTTCTTTCCCTCCTACGGAAAGAGCAGTTACCCCATTAACGGCTGCAAAAAAAGTCCACCCCCAATCCCCGTCAGGATTTACTTTTGTAGCCTTTTTAGCGTAGTTTAACGCTAAGTCATAATTTTTTTGAGCCACTTTTTTATCTTTTAACTCCTCTCCCAGGCTTAAATAAACCATTGCAAGCCTCCAGAGGGTTTCGTAATCGCCGCTGTTTTCTCGGTAAGCTGTCTCATATACTTTAAGGGCTTCTTCATATTTTAGAAGTGCAAACAGTGAGTCCCCTTTTGCTAATAATGCTATATTAGAGGACATTAAAATTAAACAGAACATCAAATTAAACATCGCTAAATATTTTAACAGATGTTCCTCAGAACTCAAAAATTAGTGGTTTACATTTTCTTTTTGATTCATTTAGTCTTATTTACTAATTGGATAGGTTGTATTTCCTTTTTTTTAAAATTGCGTTATAATATAACTAAGGGCTGTGAGATTAAATGAAAGAGAATAAGCGCTTATATGTCGACACATTAACGGGTGTATATAATAGGGCTTTCTTAGAAGAAAAAATTGATGAATTAATAGAGAAGACTCGTTCTGAGGGTAGGACTTTCCAACTGGTGATTTTTGATGTCGATTATTTTAAGAGGGTAAATGATTTTTATGGTCATAGCGTTGGGGATTTAGTTTTAAGGGAATTTACTGAGTTTTTGAAAAGTTCACTTCGAATGGAAGATATTGTAATTAGGTATGGTGGAGACGAATTTATTGCAATTCTTTTTGATGTTGAATATGAAGAAGCAATAAAAATTGTAGAAAGGATATTGGCACGGTGCAAAGAAAGGGAGTTTAGTAAGATAAAATTAACAGCAAGTGCAGGTATAGCCTCTTTTCAATACCACGCTGATACATGGGATAAGCTCTTCGAATTGGCGGATAGGAGCCTTCTGGCTGCGAAAAGGCAAGGAAGAAGTAGGATAGGGACCCTTGATAAGTTAAAAACCCTCTCTATTCCAACTCACGACCTCATTGGAAGAGAAGAAGAAGTGGCCAAAATTATTTCCTTTCTCACCAGTAAAGGGCAGCCTGGTGGATTTGTATTGGTTAAGGGTGAAATTGGTATAGGAAAAACTAGGTTAGTAAAAGAAGTTCTGAATTATCCTCAGCTTTCTGACTTTATCAAGGTTGAAGTAACCCTATCACCTGTGACACAGTCTGTAATCCTCTATTCTGTGAGGGCAATATTAAAGCAACTTGTAAAAGAGAATGTAGAACTTTTTAGTAAGTTATCTGCAAGTTCTATGGGGGAAATTTCTAAATTATTTCCTCCCTTAGGCGAAAAAAATGAGGAACCTGTATATGTTATTGATAAGTTTAGGTTATTCGATGCAATACAAGATGTTTTAGAGATAGTAACTAACGCTGGGCGTACACTGTTACTATTTGTCGACAACGTGCAGTGGGCAGATTTACATTCCCTTGAGGTTTTTCATTTTATAGCGAGGTCGTCGATCGCGGACAAAGTGCCTATGATTTTTACATCGAGGATCGAGGAAATGCACAGAGAAGAGACTCTCTCTAAATTGATTACAAATATTGTAAGAGAGGCACCATCTCTGATTATAGATTTAGGTCCGCTTAAAATAGAGGGAGTGCATCAACTTATAACTTGTGTGCTCGGGCAGGATGTGCCCGAGGAATTCACCAGATTTTTGGTTGCAAAGGGTGGTGGGAATCCGTATATTTTGTATGAACTCATTAAATATATGGTTTCCACAGGAGATATTTACTGGGCTCATGATAGATGGGAATTTAGAACGGAGATTAGCGATAATATTCCCGATTCCATTAATGTAGTCGTTGAAATGAGATTATCTAATCTTAATGAAGTGCAATCCTATTTATTAGAAATTTTGTCAGTGTTTGGAAGACCATTCAATCTCGAATTAGTTAAAGAAATATCCAGAATGGATTATGGCGTACTTAATGAAATTCTTGACCAGCTAATAAAGTTGGGTTTCATTGAGAAGACCGATTCATACAAATATAACTTTACAGCAGATATTGTTAGGGATGCAATTTATTTCTGGATGGATGGGGAGCGAAGAAGGGTTATGCATCATATGGTTGCTGAAGTGCTTAGGGAGCTATTCCCTGAAGATCTTGAAGAAATTGCGTATCATTACTATAAAAGTGGTGATTTTTCAAATGCAATTGATTTTTGTATGAAATCTATAGAAAAAGCTATAGAACTCTACTCATATCGGGAAGCTGCTAAATACTGTTCATGGGCTATCGATTGCCTTGATAGTTCCAAGGATATAGAGGAGAAAGAGATTAAGAAAATTAATATCCTCAACAAGCTGGCTGATGTATACAACTTGCTAGGCGAACCTGAAAAGGCTATCGCAAATTGTGAAGAGGCGATCAAGCTTGCTCAGTTAATTGGAGATAAGAGCCTTGAAGCTCCGGCTCTCTGTAATCTTGGATATATTCTTGAAAAAACCGCAAGGTTTTTTGATGCAATCGATAAATTTAAGCAGGCTTATAACATTTTTGAGGGTTTGAAAGACTCCGGTGGGATGGCTTTATCATATTTGGGAATGGGGCTTTGCTACAGTGATCTTGCAAAGTATAATGTTGCTCAAGCTTACTTAGATAAATCAATGGAGCTTGCTTCGAGTGCAGGAAGGCAAGATATCTTAGCAAATGCCATGCGATATAAAGGTGTTATATATGATCGAACGTGCTGTCACGAAGAAGCCTTAGAGTGGTTTAGGAAAGCTTCCGCAATCTATGAAGAGCTTCACGATGAGCGGAATAAGATAAGCGTATTGTGCGATATTGCTTCAACATATTCTATGTATGGTAATTTAGATAAGGCACTGGAATTGTACAACGCTGCGCTTGAAGCTGCAGAAAGAATTGGATATTTACGGATTCAGGGATCTATTTTACATAACATTGGTGTTACATATTTATTTCGAGAGCCTGACTTTTCAAAAGCCCAAACTTATTTTGAGAAAAGCGCGAACATCCTTCACATAACTGGAAATGTGGCTTCCGAACTTTCTGCTCTAAGAAACTTGGGAATAATTTTTAATGAAACGGGGAATTGTAAGAGGGCAATCGAAATACACCGTAAGACTTTGAAAATGGCGAGAGAGATTAAAGATAAAAATACGGAAGCGTTTTCTCTTCTGAGTTTGGGTATTGATTTTTTGGATTTGGGTTACTTCCGTAAAGCTTTGAAGCTTCTTACAAAAGCCTTGAGTTTGTCTGAGAAGATTAACATGCCTTATTTAAAAGCTGTAGTACTGGCACAAATAGGTACTGTATATTATTCAATTGGTGAATTTAATTTGTCGGAATCATATTTTTTGAAGAGCTTAGAGATTTTTGAATCGTTGAAGCTCAATAAAAATATTGCAGAAGTTTATGTTTCACTTGCGTTCATGTTTTTAGATTCTGGCGACCTAGATAAGGCTGAATATGCTTGCAATAAACTGGCAAAGTTGATCAAAAAAATTGATGGAGTTGGATTATACCAAAGATTTAAATTAGTTTTATACGAAATTCGAATGGCGAAAGGTGAGAGGATTTCAGAAAGACAAATCGCCTATTTAGTTCGTAAATGTAGAGACGAACAGCAACCTGCGCTGGCCGCGAGGCGCCTAATGTTGTCAGGTAAAGTTAAAACTGCAAATGGGCATTACAAAGAAGCTGAAAGGGATTTTGAGGAAGCCATTTCGATCCTTCGTAACATAGGACATCGTTATGACTTAGCGAGAACATATGCTGAGTATGCAAACTGTCTTGAGAAAGCAGGGGACCTTAAGAGAGCGGAAAATTACAGGCGCAAAGCTATATCAGTTTTCAAAAAGCTATCGGTACCATACTGGGCAGAGAGAATTAAATCGAATAGCACATCGTAATTTCTAAATTTCAGCTTAGTGTACCAACCTTAAGCACCCGAGCAGTAGACTTCGCTAAAGGATTTTAAGAATGCGAAAACTGTATATACTTTCGTGTTGTCGAATTCGTATGAAATAAACACCATTAGGTAGAAAATCGAGTTCAAGTGGAATATTGTGTGTGCCTTTTGTTAAAAACTGATTAAGAAGGGTGGCAACGCATCTTCCTGAAACGTCAAAAATTTCTACACATGTCATACCGCCACCAAGAAGCGTTAGTGATATTTTACTGCCCTCTTTTACTATATTAGAGTTTATTCTTGCCAAATCTATGCCAATCTGTTGACTATCCTGTATACCAACTATTGGTCCTGAGGCTACGCATAATATATCCCCGTTTCGAAGGCCAACTAATATATCAGAAGTACCATTGGCATCAATGTCTTTTATTGGGTAGACTGTTTCTACGGGGCTTTGCATAGTCTTGCTCCAAATCATATTGCCAGTAGCACCATCTATTAATGCAAGCCGGTTCACATTATACCCTGTACCGCCAATTACTTCATTTTTACCATCACCACTTATGTCAGGAATTTCAACCATGCTAAAGACAGCATCTCCCGAATTGAAACTCCAGACTGGAGTACCTGTTCTGGAATCAATGGCTACGAAGTTCGAGATCGCTGCACCTGCTGGGAGTAGTTCAAAGTAACCATTACCGTTAACGTCTCTCAGTGCATTGAGATCGGTCACAATGCCGCCCATAGTGTAAGTCCAAAGGATATTTCCGTTGATTCCGTTTAATGCAATTACCTGCCCATTTCCTAATCCGGCAGCAATGTCTGGTATACCGTCATCGTTAATATCCTGAAGTGGAATGACAGTCCATACTGCTCCTGAGACATTCTTACTCCATATTATATTACCCGTTAAGCCACTAAGAAGGTATATCCAATAGGCGTATGTACTTCCGTTCCCCGTGCCTGTCGCTACTTCAGGGTATCCATCGTTGTTAATGTCTCCTATGACTCTCACTGAAAAACCGGAATATGTAAGATATGTTTGCCATATAACTGTTCCTGTGGCTCCATCAAACATGAAAGCTCTTTTAGGTCCCGTATCGTAAGAGTCATTACCAGCTGCAGCGAGGATTTCCACTATACCATCACCATTAATGTCTGGTGCGTAAGATACCTCGTAAACCCAACCCCCGTCACCATATTGATGCATATCGTATTGCCATAACACATTCCCGTCCTTGCCTGAAATTGCAAAAACTTTCCTGCTTCCCCAAATAGTTCCCAGCACGACGTCCTCATATCCATCGTCATTCAGGTCTGGGACTACTGTAAGTCCGTGCTCAGTGTAGCATGTGCCACAAGCGAGTTTCCAAATCGGATCTCCCTCCTGGAATCCATTGCCGTGAATTAGGTAGAGGGTGTCGTTTTCAGAAACCGCCACGGCATCATCTTTACCGTCGTTGTTTATATCGGATATCGATTTTATTGACCTTATGTGGTTGTAAACGGAACCGCCACGCGCATAGTAGTACCATATTATATCTCCTCCTGAATATGTTGTATCTACCCCTGTGCCATTAAGATAAACCATTAATGTCTCTTCATCGGGATCATTGCTGTAAATATAGAGAGTGTCGATATAAGAAAGTTCAAGTTCAGGTGAAAACCAGATATCGATGGCTTCTTGGGAAGATGGATCTATATTGAATGGTGTAGCTGAGGTTGTCATAAAAGTGGCAGAAGAAGATCTTACGCTGTCGACAGTGAGCGTAGCAGAGCCAAGATTCGCAATGTTAAGCCATTTCCTTTTAGATGCCCCAGTGCGGCATGCATCCCACGTAAGGATGGTGTCTGCTACATCGATGTCTTGGCCACTGGATACACCAGTGCCACGTAGAGAGACTGCTACACTATCGTGCATAGGGTCATTTGAAAATATAGATAGTGTATCACTGTAAGTATTTGTGCCTGGTGGAGAAAATACAACAAAAAGAGTATCAGAGTTTGATGGTGGAATCATAATTGGGAAAATATTTAGGACAGAAAAGGCAGGTGTGTTGTTCTTTGTCGAATCGATGGATAATTCACTACTTCCAATGTTTGTGCATACGATTTTGAGGGTCTCTGCCTCACCTAATATTACATTCCCAAAGTCATATGAAGTTATGTTTAGTGAAATTTCAGGGACTCCACCCCCATATGGGTTAATTTTGTAGACTACACCCCCTGACCCTTCTGAGTTCATTGCAATAAGCCAGAGATGCGTCCCAGACCAGGCTAAGCCACGAGGACTTGTTGTTGGAACAGGGAAACTCATTAACGTTTCACTTGTGGCGGGATCTATCTTCCACACCCTCTCCGGATCTCCATCATTATCATCCATTACAACCCAGATGTATTGACCATCAAAGGTGACACCCTGGGGCTGTGTCCCCGGCGATGAAACAGTACCAATGGTAATACCAGTAGCGGGGTCTAAAAGGTAGATGTTGTTATTAGTGTTAGGATAATATACTGTTACCAGGATCTGGTTCCCGTTATATCCTAGGCCACCTATGTATTGCCAGTTTTCTGCTACCGAATCTATTCTGCTTCCATATGGATTAAATTTTATGAGATGAGTGACACTGTAATCCCCTGCACACCACAGACCCTCTCCATCCCATGCAAGGCCGTGGTTTGATCCCGTAATGCCCATAAATGAGGAAATGACGTTACCAAGGGTATCCATCTTGTAAATCATTCCATTGTAGTCATCACCAATCCAAAGGTACTCGCCATCAAAAGCCAAGCCATAGGCATAATAGCCATTGGAGTATCCAGGAAGGGGAAAGACGCCATCTATGGTTTCGGAGTGCAGGGTTGAAAATATAAGAAGTATTATGATTCTTGTATATTTTTTCATTACTCACCCCCTTCGTTAAATTTTACTTCTCTTTTGAAAAACTGTCAATTCTTTTTTCATCAATTTTCATCAATGGTGCGCCCCCATGTATTTTTGTTTGAGGTAAGATTATGACAGTCTGTTTGGACAAAAATTTAGGAACTGACAGAAAGAATGGTTATTTAAGTTTTTGAGTCCTTCAACAGTTTCTATTTAACTCATTGGGAAATGGATTAAGATAAACCTGATTAAGTAAGTGATGCTCCTGGAATTGAAATGCGAGCTCCTTAATTAGTTTATTAATGTCATTAAGGGCGATATTTCCTTTCAGGAACATGTTAAGTGTTTTCTGAATGTGTTCCCTTTCGGCGGAAGATAATTTATCTGAAAAATGATCTATAATGTGCCGCAGCACATTGTAGTGGGATATAAGACCCGGTTGTCTTTTTAGCGCTTTCTTGAACAGTTTGGTATATTTGTTTTTTACCTCTCCGAATCCCTGGGTTTTATAGTTTGTGAGAAGTTGGTTCATTTCTTTTAATTTTGTTTGACTGTATAACATGATTAGATAATTGTATCGCTCGTGGAGTTGAAGAATTTCTCTCATATCCTTTGCGTTTACAAGATTTGTTCTTATGTCGCATAAGGCAAATATACGCGTTACGAAGTTGTATCTTATCCAGTAATCCGTAAGCCTGTCCTCATCCTCTACGGGTAAGTCTGCGAAGTATTCCATAGCTTTAGTCGCAAAAATCCCACTTACTCCATTGGTAATCTCGTCGTTTATTGTAGAATACAGCTTAGTATCCATTACCCCGCAGCTTGGTGATCTTGCTTTTAGTAGAAAACCGTCTACCTCTTTAAGATTTGAAAGGAATTCATTGGCAAATTTTTCCATAGCTTCCGTATAGTTAGTACCTTTTTGAGGCTCAATCATCTTAACTTTTCCATCGTTGTTCTTGATAAGTATGACAGGCGCCCTGGGGACACCAAGGCAAATTTCTACCTCTGGGCAAACCGCAATGTAATCTACATATTTTCCAAGTTTTCTGGCGAATTCGTCAGAGATAATTTCTCCATTGTACCTCACAGGTGCAATATTAATACACTTACTAATTACAACTTTCGGTTTTAGATTCATAAAAATTCTGTTTTTTTGATATTTTCAGAGATTTGCTAAGAAAGGTTTCTTTCCTCCGCAAACATATTAGAAGTGAGCGTGCGGCGGCGGCATTTTTTGAACTCCGTAAAGTATGTATTAGATAATTATTGTTGAATTCTTGGTCTAATAGTTGATTTTCGGCATTTACTATTGGGATTTCTATCATTTTTGATGGTAATTATAATGGTTATCTACTGTAAAATTATTCTCCGCACCATAACTGAAAACAGGCAACTTGCTCAAATTTTGGATTGATGGGGCAGGCGGAGATATAATTTAAATATGAGTGGAGAGGCACCTCCCAAGGGTGAAAGTGACCTTAAGCTTAATTTGACGATTACCGGGATGACATGTGCTACATGTGCAAAAACTGTTGAAAAGGCACTTATGAAGCTTCCACAAGTTAAATTTGCTTCAGTGAACCTTGCTACAAATACGGCTTTTATTGTCCTCAAAGAGCCTGTTTCTTTGAGTGAGGTTGCTAAAGCAGTAAACCGAGTTGGTTATGGGGTAAGTGAAAGGCCCCCCGAAGAGGAAGAGATAAAGAGGCACAAGGATGTGAAGAAACGATTTCTTTTGGGGCTTACTTTTACGGCTCCACTTATGTTTTTTATGATTTTGCGTATGTGCGGGGTGCACATCCCATATTTCACAGTTCTTGAAGCAGTACTCGGGCTTTTTGTCATTCTTGTGGCAGGTTTTAGCACTTTAAAGGGAGCATTTATAGCGGTTTCTCACCTACATGCTAATATGGACACGTTGATTTCTTTGGGGTCAATTGTTTCTGTTTTAACCTCTTTCCTTAAGATAGCTGGACTACCTATCGAATCCTTTGGAACGGTCGGAGCTATGATAATTACTCTTCATCTTGCCGGAAGATACATAGAGTCAAGTCTCCGTGATAAGGCAGTTAAGGAAGTAAAGGCGCTTCTTGCCTTGAGGCCAAGGGAAGCAAAAGCCATCATTGGTAATGAAGAAGTGACAGTTCCTGTTTCTGCATTGAAAAAGAATATGGTGGTAATTGTAAAACCGGGCGAGAGGATTCCAGCCGACGGGCGAATTGTTGATGGGACAGGTAGTATCGATGAATCGATGATAACGGGGGAATCAACTCCAGTTCATAGGGAGGTAGGAGATAGTGTTATTGGGGGGACGATAAATTTAAATGGTAAACTTTTAATAATTGTAGAGAAAGAAGCGGAAGATTCTATGATCGCGAGCATGGTCAAGTTAATGGAAGAGGTTCAGGGGACGAGAATTCCCATACAAAAAATTGCTGACAGGATTACTAATTATTTTGTTCCCGTGGTTGTAATCCTCGCTATCTTAAGTTTTTTCTTCTGGTACTTTAAATTTTATTCTTTGCAAGGTTTTTTAGCGCGTTTTAAAAATTATTTCCCGTGGATTTTGGACACAAACTCGAGGATTTCTTTTGCACTTTTTGCATCCACGAGTACCATCGTAATCGCCTGTCCTTGTGCCGTGGGGCTTGCTATACCGATGGCACTTCTTAGAGGGGCGATTCTCTCTTCAGGAAAAGGGATATTGATTAAAAATGCAGAAGTTATTCAAACGGTTCTTGAGGTTAAATTTGCCCTCTTTGACAAAACTGGGACTTTGACACTCGGTAAGCCTGTAGTGGTATATCATAATCTCCAGGATGAAGATCTATCAAGGGTTGTCGCAGTTGAGAAGCTCTCCACCCATCCCCTCGGTTTTGCCATAGCGAGTTTAAGTAAGATGGGAGAAGCTAAGGTTGAGGATTTCATTGAGAAAGCTGGGGAGGGCGTAGAAGCGACTGTCGATGGTGTTAGATATAGTGTTGGAAAACCTGAAAAGCCGGAACTGTATAGAGAGCATTTCCTTCTCGGGAGGTCCGTTGTTGAAGTAAAGAAGGATGGTAATGCCGTAGGATATTTTGTTGTCGAAGATGCTCTTAGAGAGGATAGTCAGGAGGCGGTGAGAAGCCTTTGGGATCGGGGGATTACACCTGTACTGGTCACAGGTGATAATAAACATATTGCCGAAATTGTTGCTCGTAAGTTAAACATTTCCTACGTCCATGGCGAGGTTACGCCCAAGGGTAAGGTTGATTGGGTTCACTATTACAAGGTCCTTGGTGGTAAGGTATTGATGGTAGGTGACGGAATAAATGACGGTCCCGCCCTCAAGGCTGCGGACATCTCCGTTACTATTTCTCAAGGATCAGATCTTGCAATCGAAAATGCTGACGTAGTGATCGTTAAAGGTGGTATTTCAAAATTGGTTGACCTACTTGATCTTTCAGGTATAATTTTCCGAAAGATCAAACAGAATCTTTTATGGGCATTCTGTTATAATGTTGTAGCAATTCCGCTTGCTGTGTTGGGTCTGGTGAATCCAATCATTGCTGAAATTGCTATGAGCATAAGTTCAATAAGTGTTATTTTGAATTCTTTGAGGTTAAAATAGGAGGACTTATGGCAAAATATAAAATCGAGATACCTGACATGCATTGCAACCACTGCAAGATGAAAATAGATGCTGCTCTCAGGGAAGCAGGCGAACGAGACTTTGAGATTAATGTGGAGCATAAAGTTCTAATTATTGAGACTGATAATCTGGATACTGTTTTGGGAAAACTTGAAAATATTGGCTATCCTGCTAGGAAGGTAGAGGAATAACAGCCAAATGAGTGCATCAATATCTTAATGTCCAACTCTTAGCCATGAATGTTTGTAGATGGAATATTTATGTCAGAGAATTTGTTATTATAATTAGCATCCACACTGCAAGTTTAAGCTAGAAGCCTCTGGCTACTAATTGTAGGTTATTTAAATCGTAATGCCAGTGGGAAATATTTTCGCATCCAAGGGGCAGTGTATAAGAATTTGTCAAATAACATCGTATAGTTTAACATTATTTTAGTACCAAAATGGGAGGCACAGATGAAAGCAGTTGTACAAAGGGTTTTGTGGGCGAAGGTCAGAGCAAATGGAACCCAGATCTCCTCAATTGCAGAAGGTTTGCTTGTGCTTGTTGGTTTTTCAAGAGAGGATAGTGAAGAGAAACTCAGCAAAGTATCTAAAAAAATTGTCGAATTACGCATTTTTGAAGACAGTGAGGGGAAGATGAATCTCTCTGTGCAAGATAAAGGTTTTGAAGTTCTTGTGGTTCCTAATTTCACTCTTGAAGGTGACGTTGAAAAGGGTCGAAGGCCATCTTTTGATAATTGTATGAGTCCTGATAATGCGCGTATTTTCTACGAGAAACTGTGCGCCCTCATGGAATCATCTGGAGTAAAAGTTCAAAGAGGCGTTTTTCAGGCGAGGATGGAAATAGAACTACTGAATTATGGGCCTGTAACCTTCGTTCTCGAGTTATGATTCCCACTATTTTACTTGTGCTCATTACTCATCCTATTATGACAGAGATTATGCTGGACCCCCTTGGTCCCGAATCGGGGGCTCTATCTCCAGGGGACAGAAATGAGTTTATTGAAATATTTAACCCTTCAGAGGATACCATTAATATTGCCCGTTATAAATTGAGAGATAACAACGATGTTGACTCCCTTGTTCCTTTTGTGGAGATTTTACGTTATTATCCAGAGGTGAAAGCCACCACAAAAATCCCGCCCCAATCTTACGGAGTGATTCTTGACAGGGAGTACGTAATAGAGGGGGAAAGTTTCATGCCTTACGAGCTTCCTGATTCGGTTGCAGTCATTACGACTATGGACGCGGACCTCGGGAATGGTTTATCGTACAATGACACTATTGCTTTATGCACTTTAGATGGGCAGGTAGTTTCCAGTTTTGGAGCGGGAAGTGGATTTCCTTTGCGTTCTAAGGATGGAATCAGTTTCGAGAGAAAGTATTATTTTGGACCAGATGTAAGTACAAACTGGAGGTATTCTGATGCGCCTTCTGGTAATACGTGTGGGTTCATAAATTCCGTATCTCGACCATACTGTATGAAAATTAATGAGGTTCGATATACTCGGCAAGGTGAGTATGATGTGAAGTTTTTTTTGTCTCTTTTGAATATGGGTGTTGAATCATTAGGACATCTTCGCCTCTTTTTTAATTTTGGCGAGAGTTACCCAGAAGGTTACGAAGATAAATATGTGAATCTACCGCCTGATTCTTCATCTATTGTTGATCTGGGCCCTTTTACATTCACTCCAGGGAATTACGTGGCATATTTTAGAATCCAGATTTGTGATGCGGGAGATTCGGTATTTTATGATACCAGCATTGGGTTTTTTGTGGGGCAGAGTCCTGTGGTCATAAATGAGATAATGTACAATGCTGATGTTGAATGGGTTGAGGTTTACAATTGCTCTAAAGATTCGATAAACCTTCTTAGTTTTTCTATCGGAGACCCCGTTAGGAGGTCGCAGCCAGTGCCTGAGAGTTTCTGGCTTCAACCTGATGGATATGTTGTCTTTTCTCCGAAACCACTGGATGCTGTTGATTGTTTGGTATTGGCTAATTTTCCTTCGTTGAACAATACGGGAGATACTGTGTTCCTTTACGATGTAACAGGTTCTATAATGGATATGGTGCCTTATCTTGCTACCTGGGGAGGAGGGAGCAACCTATCCTTAGAACGGCTCTCCTACGCTTTACCATCTGATTCTCGATACAATTGGGGCTCTTCTAAGGAAGGGTCTACCCCTGGTAGAAAAAACAGCCTCTTTTTAAAACCCCCCGAAAGTAAAGCTATATTATCCCTTTCTTCAAAGGTCCTAGCACCCGGGCGCGGGATTCCAGTTTTGATGGCTGATCTGGAATTCCCGAAGGCTCCGGTTTATGTAACAGCAGAAATGTATAGGATCGATGGCAGAAAAGTAACATGCTTTTTCGAGAACAAGGTTTTGGTTGATGGAAGGTATACCTTTGTAGTTCAGCCTGAAATTAATCGTAAGACTCTCGATGAGGGGATGTACATCTTGTTAATTAAGGCACGTACGCCTGAAGGCGAAACTTTTATTAAGAGGGAACTTATAGGTGTGCTCAGGTAAATTAACCTTTTCTCAGTTTGATCAAGGGTATGATCATCTCTTCGATGCTCACTCCCCCGTGATACAGGCCCCCTTTATATTTTCTTTTATATTTTCCTGGGTCACTTTGGTATACAAAATAGTCATAACCTTTTGCTAAAAAAAGGTGTCTCGAAATTTGAGGGATTCCGTAGCTCTTTAGGTCGGAAAGCTCGATAGGTTTACCCTCTATGGCTTTTAGAGAATCACCAAATTTGAATCTAAGCCCTTCGGTTGCCTCTGCTCCTCCCTGAATCACGACAGCTTTTTCTCCTTTTACCCACCCGTGATCCGTGGTAATGAAAATGTGTCGCACATTTAATTTTTCAAGGAATTTAGAGGTCTCTAAAATGAATTTACACAGATTTAAATAATCTTCAGCATTTTTGATAAGTCCTCTGAGGGGCGATTCTTCTTCTCTAAGGTGAAAGATCATGTCAAAGAAGTTTATAACGTATACTTCTAACTTCGCACCATGCTGAAAGGATTCCTGCTTTAAAGCATCGAGAGTGTTTATTTTTTTTACAAATAACGATAAATTTCTTATGCTATTTTCAACGAGGTTTTGCTCAAGAAGCTCCTTTTCATGGAGGTTATCCCGAAGCCATCCTTGATTTCTTCTATCTGTGTCAAAAGGAGTATGCCCCGAAAAGAAGGAGTTTCTTGCGAATTGTGTGGCGGTTGGAATCACAGAAAAAATCGGTTTAATTTCAAGCCTGTATGAAGAGGGGATAGTTTGAGAAAGGTCGAGAGCCTGATCGTATCGGAAATTATCAAAAACTAAAACTGTAACTCGTTCACTGTTTTGTAGCAGTGGAATTATTTCATTTTTAAAAACTTTGAAAATCCAGGGAACTTCGTCATCAGCGAGTAAAGAAGGCATATTTTCTATAATCCACGTAGCATATTCAAGACTCTTTGATTTTCTTTCTTCTTTTAACAAATCATCTTCAGGACTTTCTACCATCCAGTTAAATAGTATGCTTCCCTTTTCAAGCCAATCTTTCCATTTGTTTCCAAGGGAGTTAAGCATGTTGTAATAGTCCAGTATTCTACGTGTTTCAGACCGATCTTTAAGTTTGTCTCGCTCCAGCTTTTTTAAGACCGCCATGATCTGCGAAGGGTGTACAGGTTTTACAAGGTAATCAAACACGTCGATGGATAAAGCTTCATCCATTACCTCTTTATCCTGAACCATTGTTATGAGGACCAGGGGTATATTAGGATGCATTTTCTTTATTTCTCTGGCAAATTCAATTCCTGAAATCTGCGGCATTTTATAGTCAACAAGAATTACATCAAAGGCCTCTAATTTTGCTAATTCCAGGGCTTTTAATGGGTGATCTACCCCAATGACTTTTAGCCCTTCGCTTTCCAGAAACATAATATGAGGTTGTAGGAATTCTATCTCGTCATCCAACCAGAGTATCTTCATAAGCTAATTATAATGAAAAAATCCTTTAGAATCCATAGAAGTTGCAGTATAATAAAAAAGGGCAGATAGTTCAGTCTGGTTAGAACGCTGGTCTCACATACCAGAGGTCGGAGGTTCAAATCCTCCTCTGCCCATTTAGTATTTTTGTAAATTACCATTAAGTAAGTCTTTGAGGACTTCGTTTACAACAAGTATTGCAAGCTGTACCAGCTTTTGCTTCTTCAGATTTTGAGTGTAACTTGTGCATGGTTTTGATTTGGACTACTGTGCAATCAGGCCGCAAAGGCTACTGCTACAAGCATTAATGCACCACCCAAGAGCTCAAGGGGTGCCCATCTTTCTCCAAGGAAGATTAAGGCGATCAAGAAGCTGAACAGAACCTCAAGAGACACGAATAAGGTGCTCTTCGTTGCGGGGGCGTATTTCAGACCTGTAACATATAGATAATAGGCGATAACGGTACAGCCAAGGCTTAGATGTAGGAGAAGTAATGAACTCTGTAGGTTCACGTTGAAGGGCGTCTTAGAATATAAAGCGAAGGGTATTGATAATGCGGCAGTTATTCCAAACGTGACGAGATTTACTTCATGAGCAGAATATCTATTTAGAAGGTTTTTTGAAATAATTGTGTATAAAGCCCAGCAGATGGAAGCAAGAAGCACAATGAAATCACCCTTCGTGATTTCTGGTCTTAATATTTCTTGAGGGTTCTTTCCAGCAGAAAGTAGAAGCATGCCAGGGAGGAGGAAAGCCAACGATAGCCCATATCTTCGGGGAAGTTTTTCCTTCAAAAAGAGTACGGCAAGAATTGGAACCCACAATACAAAAAGATTAATAATCAGAGCCGTCCTTGAAGCCAAAGTGAATTTCTGTCCAACATATTGGAATAAATATGAGAAAAAGGTTAAAAGTCCTAGAAGGTAGGCTAATTTCTCTTTTAGAATGGCTTTATTGAATTTTACTCTGGTAATTCTCATGAATATCAAGTAAAATATGGTACCTGTGAAAAACCTAAGGAAAATGAAAGCCCCTGGTGGGATCTGTTCCAAGCCTACTTTTACTGCAGGAAAGGATGTACTCCATACTATAGAAGAGAGTACAATGAGAAAGAGCGCTTGTCTTTCCCGCATTGCTTGGTTATTCTTTGCATTTACAAGGCACTTTGCCACACTTTGGGCACCCGTGGGTATACTTCCGCAGGCATGATTCAATATCGATTTCGATTAGGTTAGCTAAAGAAAAAAGCCATGCACATACGTCAGATAATTCTTCGCTTAATTCTTCGGGTTTCCCATGCCTTAAAGCCTTTGCTAGCTCACCAACTTCTTCTACAAACCACTGGAATGTTTCAGCCTTTCCCCTTCGTGAATCCTTAATGAAATATATATCTTTGATGAGTTTTTGAAATTCCTTTATTTCCATAGCCCAAAGAGCCTCGTAATTAAAGCAAAGTATGGAGCAGTAAACACAATGCTATCGATTCTGTCAAGCATTCCTCCGTGGCCTGGGAAAATGTTTGATGAATCTTTTACTCCTACCTCACGTTTGAAAGTAGACTCAACGAGGTCACCTACTTGTGACAGCGCGGAAAGGATTACAGTGAGGATTAAAGTAACTATGAGTTCTGCAGAGGGAGGAGTGATTTTTAGAAGAAATAAAAGATATGCAAAGGGTATCGTTAAGAGGATTCCGTATATGTAACCTTCAATGGTTTTTTTGGGGCTGATTTTCTCTGCGAGTTTATGTTTTCCCCAGAGAGACCCGCTTATGTAAGCCAAACTATCAAAGATCCAGATAATAAATAGAAAAAACAAGATACCTCTAACTCCAAGGTGTGTCCTAAGTAAAAGTACAGAGATTGCGCCTATAAGCATGTATATTAAGATAAACGTGGAAAGGGCAAACTCTCTAATAGAAATGCCCCTGTTCCAAAGGATTGGAATGGGGAGAAAGATAAGAAGAGGTGACAGGAATATAAAGTATTTTAGGTTGAAGAAATATAACAAAATTGGAACTACAAGAAGTAGGATTGAATAGATCCTTAGTGGGACTTTTACGTTAAACATGTTCAAAAATTCCCACTCGCTGAGTCCAAAAGCAATGATTACAAGGATGGTGAAACATATATTACCAAGGTATATAATTAAAAGAACTGCTGGAATGAGAAAGAGAGCAGTAATAGTGCGTTTTTTGAGTTCAGACTTCAGGGATGCCACCAAATCTTCTTTCTCTTGTTGAGTAATCCTCTAAGATTCTCAAATATTCTTCTTTCCTGAAGTCAGGCCATAGGGTAGGTGTGAAGTAGAGCTCTGTGTATGCAATGTGCCAAAGGAGAAAATTTGATATCCTCAGTTCTCCTCCTGTACGTACCAGCAAATCCGGATCTTTTACATTACTTAAGTACGTGTACTTTTTAAACTCTTCTTCAGTGATATCCATAAGATTACGCCCCTCATAACCAATCCTATGGATGGCATCAAGAATTTCGGTCCTGCCTCCGTAAGATATAGCCAGTATTACGGTAAGGCCTGTACAAGCCTCCGTAATATGACTGGCACTTTTGATTTCCTTTTTTACGGAGTCGGGTAAGAGTTCTAGTTTACCAATGAAATTAAGCTTTACGTTGTTTTTTGCAAGGGTTTCAACTTCATTTTTAATCAGTTTGCTTAACATTTTCATCAGGAAGTCCACTTCGATTTTTGGTCTCTTCCAGTTTTCCAGTGAGAAGGTATACAGAGTAAGGTACTTTATTCCTATCTGTTGTGAGACTCTAATGATTTCTCTTACCGATTCAGCCCCTGCCTGATGACCAATGTAACGTGGCAAACCTCTTTCCTTAGCCCAGCGTCCATTGCCATCCATTATTATTGCAACATGCTGGGGTATGCTACTCTTCAAGTAGCTCTTTCTCCTTGTTCTTTACTAACTCATTGATTTCTTCAACGAATTTGTCATGGATTTCCTGCAAATGTTTCTCAGCTTTTTTTGAGTCGTCCTCACTTATCTCTTTATTTTTCTCGAGTTTCTTTATCTGCTCCACACAGTCTCTCCTGACGTTTCTTATCGCAACCCTAGCATCTTCGGCATATTTTCTCACTATTTTTATGAGTTCCTGTCGCCTTTCCTCAGATAGTGGGGGTATAGGTATTCTGAGTACGTTACCATCGCTTTGAGGGTTTAACCCAAGACCAGTCTTCTTTATGGCCCTTTCAATTTCTCCAATTATTGACTTGTCCCACGGCTGAATAATTATCAGGGAAGCCTCTGGAATCTGGATGGTTGCAATCTGGTTAATTGGTACCTGTGTTCCATAGTAGTCTACCTTAACGCCATCAAGTAGGTATGGACTTGCACGCCCCGTCCTGAGGTGCGTTATTTCTCTTTCAAAATTTTCAGTAGTTTTCTTCATGCGAAGCTCAGCATCTTTGTATATTTTATCTATCATTTAGTTCCTCCCTTGAAGGCTTAAATTGCCACGAAGGTACCTATTCTTTCACCAGAAAGGGCTTTCAATAGATTGCCTTCTTTTGTGATATCAAAAACAAGAATTGGAATTCTATTCTCCCTACACAGGGTGATAGCAGCTTGATCCATTACTTGTAGGTCTAAATCCAGCATAGTTTTAAGATCAATATAGTCAATTTTTTTTGCGTCTTTATGCACTTTAGGGTCCTTATCGTAAACTCCATCTACCTTTGTGCCTTTCATAAGTAGCTTGGCTTTAATTTCACCAGCCCTTAATGCAGCCGCAGTGTCGGTGGTAAAAAGTGGGTGCCCCGTACCACATGCGAAGATAACTACGCGATTTTTATTAAGGTGTTCGAGTACTCTTCTTAGAATAAAAGGCTCACTAATGTCTTTTATTTCAATAGCTGAGACAATTCGGGATTCTATACCCTCTTTCTCCAGCATGTTTTGCAAAGCAATGCTATTAATTGCAGTGGCGAGCATGCCCATATAGTCAGCGGAAATTCTGTCAAATCCTAGCTTCTCAACGGTCTTACCACGGATTATATTACCACCACCGACAACTATTGCAATTTGGGTGTGCAGTTCCTCTACACAGGTGGAGACTTCCTTTGAAAATCTACTGAGAAAACTTATATCGAGATTTTCTTCATCATTGCCGAATAGTTCTCCTGAGGCCTTTAATAAAACCCGGCAATAATTACTCTTCACCTATTTTAAACCTCGCAAACCTCTTTATCCTTATGTTTTCTGAAAATCTGGCAATATGTTGCTTTAAATATTCCTCAATGGTAATGCCCGGTTCCATAAATAATTCCTGATCATAGAGTACATTTTCTTGGTAAAACTTTTCCATTTTTCCTTCTACGATCTTGTTCACCACATTTTCAGGTTTGCCTTCTCTAATAAGCTGTTCTTTGAGAATTTGTTTTTCCTTCTCTACTACATCCTGTGGAATATCCTCTCTTTTTATGTATTTAGGAGCCATAGCTGCTATTTGAAGGGCTATGTTGTGTGCAAGTTTTCTAAATTCTTCTGTATTCGCAACAAAATCTGTTTCGCAATTTACTTCTACTAAAACCCCAAGTCTTGCACCTGGGTGAATATAAGCTTCTACAATCCCTTCCTTTGTTTCTCTATCGAGTTTTTTGTCTGCCTTCGCAAGTCCCATCTTTCGGAGTTCTTCGATTGCTTTCTCCAGATCACCGCCGGTTTTTTCAAGTGCTTTTTTACAATCCAATACACCTGCACCTGTTCTCTCACGCAGCTCTTTAACTAAATCCGCAGAGATAGACATTTATAATCCTCCTTCTTCGTCTTTTTGCTCTAATTTTGAGCCTTCTTGTCCTTGCCTGCCTTCAATAATTGCATTTGCGATAGTTCTTGTAATTAACGAAATAGACCTGATGGCATCATCATTACCAGGTATTGGGTAGTCTACAAGGGTGGGATCCGCATTGGTGTCGACAATGGCAACGACAGGTATGTCGAGCCTCTTAGCCTCAAGAAATGCAATTTCTTCTTTAACGAGATCTACAATATAAACTGCGTCTGGGAGGGTTTCCATATCAGCAATTCCTTCGAAGACTTTTTGCAGTTTTTCCAGTTCCTTTAACATAAGGAGCTGTTCTTTTTTGGGATAACGCTCAAGCTCGCCGGTTTCTTTCATATGAATTAGTTCTTTCATCCTAGAAATTCTGTTTCGTATGGTTTCAAAATTTGTAAGAGCTCCGCCTGGCCAGCGTTCGGTCATATAGAATGTACCGCATCTCCTTGCTTCCTCAGCTACTATGTCTTTTCCTTGTTTTTTTGTGCATATGAAAAGTACGCTCCCTCCGCGGGAGCTCAATCTCATCACAAATTCATAGGCTTCTTTCAATTTTTCAAAAGTTTTTCTGATGTCTATAATGTGATGTTCTTCTCGTAGGGTGAATATGTACGGTTTCATTTTTGGGTTCCAACGTCTTTTTTTATGGCCAAACTGAACACCAGCTTCCAGGAGGTCCTTTAGGGTAACTGGGAATGCTATGCTATCATCGTTTTGAGTATTGTGGAGATTTTCTTCTCTTGCTTCTTCCATATTTCATTCTCTCCTTTTCTCTTGGGTCTCTTGACAGCATCCTGAACTTTTTTAATACTTCCGTGAGGTTCTCGTCAAAATCCTTTAGAGCTCTTGCCAGGGCAAGCCTCATCGCTCCTGCCTGTCCAGATTTTCCACCACCTTCAACCTTACAGACTACGTCAAGTGATTTTTCAACTCCAGTAATTTTTAAAGGTTCTAGGGCATAGAGGACTAAGTCTTCCCTTCCAAAGTATTCTTGGGGTCTAAGACCATTTATGTAAATTCTTCCTCTTCCATTTTCTTTAATCCTGAGTCTTGCTACTGACCTTTTTCTTGAACCCCATGCAAAGACTATTTTAGCATCACTCAAGTTTAAACCTCCCTTAATTTATTTTTAGAATATCTATAGGCTCCGGTTTTTGAGCCTTATGTGGGTGTTCTGGACCTCTGTAAACTTTTAACTTGCGAAACATTTGAGCACCGAGTTTGTTTTTGGGCAGCATCCTCTTTACGGCCATTTCGATTAGCCTTTCTGGATATTTATCCATGATTTGCCTAGCTGTTTTCTGCTTGATACCTCCAGGGTAACCAGTATGATGGTAGTAGATTTTGTTATCAAGTTTTTTACCCGTAAGTCTCACCTTGTCAGCATTAACGATAATCACGAAATCCCCTGTATCTATATGAGGAGTATATGTCCTCTTTCTCTTTCCCTGAAGCAGGAGCGCTACTCTCGAAGCTAGGCGTCCTAATTCTATGCCCGATGCGTCAATAAGCAGCCATTTTCTGTTTATATCTGATTCTTTAGGTATAAAAGTACCCATTCAATCCTCCACATCTGCTAAATTATATTTCACACCCTAAGTTAATTCAAGTCTAAGGGCTTCTTTACCGGAGAGGGTGGGATTCGAACCCACGGTACCCTTTTTAGGGGTACACACGATTTCCAATCGTGCCCCTTCGGCCAGCTCGGGCACCTCTCCTGTAGTGGTTTATTATAAATGGAAAGTATTGAAAAAGCAATGAGCCGAATCGGTCTAAATTCGTAGTTTCCTGATTCTATAATTGATTCTCATCCAGTGAGGTTTTATAATTTTACTTGGCCGGAGTGGCGGAATAGGAAGACGCGGCGGACTCAAAATCCGCTTCCGTTAAAGCGGAGTGAGGGTTCGAGTCCCTCCTCCGGCATTAAATGAAATGTGTGGAATAGTTGGATATATAGGATCTAAAGATTTGGGTGCCGTGATTCTTGTTGGTCTCGAAAAGCTTGAGTACCGCGGGTATGATTCGGCTGGAATTGCGGTCATCCATAATGGGAGGCTAGTAGTAAAAAAGCGTTCAGGAAGAATTGGGGATTTATACAAACTTGTAAATGGAATGGCGTTTAACGGAAAAGCAGGAATTGGCCATACACGATGGGCAACTCATGGAGGGGTGAATGATATCAATGCCCATCCCCACGTTGATTGTAAGTCTCAGATTGCCGTGTCCCATAATGGCATCATAGAGAATTTTCAAGAGTTGAAGCTAGAACTCGAAAAAAGTGGGCATAAATTCGTATCTGAAACTGACAGCGAGGTCATTCCGCATTTAATTGAAGAATACTATGAGGGTTCTCTTTTTGATGCTGTGTTGAAAGCTGTGAAAAGATTACAAGGTTCTTTTGCACTTGTGATACTGTCATCTATGGAGCCGGACCGCATTATAGGTGTAAAAATGGGGAGCCCTTTGATCATTGGAGTGGGTAAAGATGAGATGCTTCTTTCGTCGGATCAGATGCCGCTTTTATCCCATACTAAGGATGTAGTAGTACTTAATGATGGGGAGATTTGCGTTTTGACTCAGAATTCTTGGTCTGTATATGACTTTGATGGGAATCCAAAGCAGAAGTATATCACAAAGATAGACTGGACCGTAGATATGGCAGAAAAAGGCGAATTTTCACACTTCATGCTAAAGGAGATTTTTGAGCAACCTGAAGTCTTGCGAAGGAACCTTGAGTACTATATTAGAGGTAACGAAGTTACCCTTCTGAAAGATTTTAACTTGAGGAGATTGCTTTTGAATAAGGATAGAATTTTGATACAGGCCTCTGGGACTTCTATGCATGCCGGGCTCGTGGGGAAGTACTTGTTGGAGAAACTTGCAAGGATTCAAACTGATGTTGATTATTCTTCAGAGTTTCGCTATAGAGAACCTGTCCTTGGTCAAAACACGTTGGTAATTGCCATTAGTCAATCGGGCGAGACAGCAGATACCCTTGCTGGAGTGAAACTAGTTAAGGAAAATGGTTTTGAAGTACTTTCTATTGTCAACGTTAAGGATAGTTCGATTGCAAGGGAATCAGACTATGTTCTTTATATAAATGCAGGTCCTGAAATAGGGGTAGCATCGACTAAAGCATATACTGCACAGATTCTAATACTGTTCTTACTGAGTTTAGAAGTTGGATTACTAAGAGGCTTCGTTTCTGAAGAGGATTTTTCGAGGATGAGGGATGAACTGTTTGAGCTACCCGGAAAGATAAACGATGTTCTATGTGAGTCTGGTTATGTGAAGGAAGTTGCAACCAGATTTTTGGATGCAAAACATTTTGTTTTCCTTGGACGAGGTATAAACTATCCAACAGCCCTTGAAGGTGCTTTGAAGTTAAAAGAGGTTTCTTATGTTCATGCTACGGGTTATGCCGCTGGTGAAATGAAGCATGGGCCCCTGGCACTTGTGGACAAAGATTTACCAGTGGTCTTCGTGAATCCTAAGACGTCTGTTTATGAGAAGTCTCTGAATAATATCGAAGAAGTACGCGCAAGGGGCGGCATTATAATTTCTGTTGCCTCTTCTGGTGACTTAAAAATGGAGATGCTGAGTGATTATGTTTTTAAGATGCCTGAGGTGAACGAGTTACTTACTCCTTTGGTGTCAATCATTCCTCTGCAGCTTTTTGCATATAACGTGGCTGTTGGAAGAGGATGTGATGTAGACAGGCCAAGGAATCTTGCAAAAAGTGTGACAGTAGAATGAATCATAAACCGTTCATAATTGTAGTATCTGCGCCATCCGGGGCTGGTAAAACTACTATTCTTAAAGAGGTTAGAAGGCTTGTTTCTGGCGTCTTTTATTCTGTCTCTGCCACTACAAGGCCCCCCAGACCAGGCGAAGTTGATGGGGTTGATTATATTTTCGTTACAAAGAAAGAGTTCGAAAGAATGATTGAGAGTGGTGATCTACTTGAGTGGGCGAAAGTGTTTGGAGGAGAATATTATGGTACTCCCAAAAGCCCTGTTATCAAAGCTCTTGAAGCAGGAATGGATGTGCTAATGGATCTTGATATTCAGGGGAAAGAATCCCTTGAGGCCATGTATGATGGTAGTATTATTTCCATTTTTCTTCTTCCACCCTCTTTTGAAGAATTAAGAAGGAGGTTGAATGGGCGAAAGACTGAAAATGAATCGGAATTACAAGAGAGGCTTTCCAGAGCCAAGGTCGAATTGAAGTGGGCGGAAAATTACCAATACTGGGTCATAAGTTCGTTGATAGATGAAGCTGCAAAGGGGATAGTTTCAATTATTAATGCAGAGCGGATGAGGCGAGAAAGGGTTATTTTTAACCTGGATATCGACTAAATGGATAGTTTCCATAGTTTTATAATTCCGTCGATATCACTCGTAGCAAAATAATTTTTTTGAGGGAAAAAGCTGATACTTGTGCATTTTCTTGTTTGAAGGTCTACTTCCATTTTCTTGTCCATTAGGTCTAATCCAATGACTAATACACGCCTCTCCGAGGCAATCAGCAGGTATTTCTCATTTGGGGTAATAGCAATATCTATTATTTGTCTCGAATCTTCAGAGATTTGATACCTTTTAACGATGGTTAATGAGGAGGGGTCCCATATGTTAATTAATCCGTCATTCGCTGAAGTAACGAAGAATCTACCAGAATTTGCAAATCGGATCTTCTTTACCTGCCCCGTATGTTCCTTGAAAGATTTTTTTAATTTCATTTCTTGTGTATCCCACATAAAGACGCTGCCATCCCAGGCACCTGATACTAGCAATCTATCCTTTGGGGAATGTTCTAAGCAGCTGATCCAAGTTTCATGTCCTGTTAAATTAACGGTTTTTTCTACCTTCATCATATCGAAAATGGATATTGCCTTTTCGTACCCACCCACAAAAAGCAGTCTAGAGTCGGGCGAGAAAGTAATTTCAGAGATTTCGTCATTTTGAATGTGGACGACGTTGAGTCTTGTCCAGAAAGAAGTTTCGAAGAATTTGATGTTTCCAGATTTTGCTGATACTACAAGGTATTGTGAATTTGGTGACATTTTCATATCTGTCAAAGTATCATCATCAGTAGTCGCCTTAATAGAAATTTTTCTTTCCCATTGGGTCGTCCCAAAGACTTTAATTACTCCATCAGCCCCGGCTGTAAGCATATATTCACCCTTTGGAGAGAAAACAACTTTTATTGCTAACCCTTGATGAGCTTGCACTTTTCCGATCAACTTGCAAGTTGTGACTCCAGTAGCTTGGGAAACTATAGAGAGTCTTGTAATAAAGGGGGATGAAGGCGAGACTTCCTTTTTATATGCATCTTTCGTTTCTATCTTATGTTTCTCTTCTTCGAGTACCTTATTTATTAAGTCTAGACTGATATTTAACTTTTTTGCCATATCTATTATGTCTTTTCTTTCTTTCTCACCGATTTTCCCGTGATATTGTGAAATCTTTATGTCTCTGAGAGTTCTGATTTTTTCAATCACTTCGAGAGCATTTTTTGCTTCGGAGGCATTTTTGAATCTATCAGAAGTAGACAGTTTTGTCATTTTTACAAGGAAATCTCTCAATTCGACGCTCATATCGTTTATAACTGAGTAATCAACAATTCCTGTCTCTTCGTTTTTAAACTTGTCAGGAGTTAGCCCTGTTAGGATTTCTATGGCAACAATCCCGAGGGAGTATAGGTCGCTCGATGGAGATGAAAAGCCCTGCTTCTGCTGAGGTGAAGCATAGCCCTTGGTGTACATAATTTCCCTGTCTTTTTTATCACCGTGATATTCTATCACTGCGCCATAATCGACTAAATATGCTTTTCCATTTTGGTCTACGATGATATTCTCGGGTTTAATATCTCGGTGGAGTAAAGAAGGGTTAAAGGAATGTAGGTAACTGAGTATATCCAAGGTGTCTTTTAAAATGATGATTGCCTCATCTTCTTCCAGTTTTGTTCTTTCCGTGAGGAGTTGCCGGAGATTCTTTCCCTCAACAAAGTCCTGAATTAGATAAATCTTTGAATTCTTTTTGTCTTCAAGGAATCCATGGATTTTTGGTATCTGGGGGTGGTTTAGTTTAGCAAGTATCATTCCCTCTTGCTGAGTAAATTTGATGAATTCGTCAAATTTTGCAGATTTCATTGAGAATTCTTTAATTACAACTTTTTTGCCGAAAAGTTGAAGGTCCTCCGCGAGATATGTCTTTCCGAACCCACCCACGCCTATTTTCTTAATTAGCTTATATCTATTTTCTATTATGAGTAAACCTTCAATTATAGGGTTCCCGCACCTTACACAAAACAATTCTCCAGGCGGGTTTGCTTGACCGCATACTTTGCAAGTATTTTGATCAAATTTATTTCCGCAAAAGGCACAAAATAACGCATTATCCTGATTATCCTTTCCACACACAGAGCATCTCTTCACATGTTACCTTCCTATTACGATTTCTTTCTCTACATTTACTACAATCACACTTACGTTATCACTACTTTTCTTTTCGTGCGCTTCTTCTAAAAGCTTTAAGCAAGCTTCACGTAGGTTTTTCTTACAGCTTTTAATTATACTGGCTATTTTAACAGGAGTCACGACATCAGTTAAACCATCAGAGCAGATTAGTACTTTGAATTTTTCCCATGGTATTTGCAATTCATTAATATGCACTTCGATCTCGTCGAAAGGCCTTATACCTATTGCTTGAGTAATGGCTTTGTTTTTCTTGGTAGAGGTATCACGGATGGAAAGTTCTGTGATGTCCTCGTCGTTGAGAAGAAAAATTGGCGAGTCTCCCACATTGAATACCATGAATCGGTCTCTATCGATTAAGAGTCCAGAGATGGTACCGCCCATTCGTTGCATAGTCATCTCAGTTTGTGTGTTCTTTGAATATACATAATTGTTCACAACCCCAATGGATTCCACTATATCTTCTAATTCTATGTTACTTTTAGGTAACAGATGCTTGTAGAATTCTTTACTTATACCATCGACAATTAGCTCTGCGGCTACCTCGCCTCTCTCGTGTCCACCAAGGCCATCCGAAAGTACGAAAAGATATTGTTTTTTTGCATCTAAATTCTCAGCAGCATAAGTTTTGTAAGACGATTCAATCATTAAAATAGCATCTTCATTCTTTGTCCGTGTAGGGCCTTTATCACTGATTCCTGCATAGCTTACAGAATTCATGTGTATTTTTTGTTTTATTTCGTCAAGCCAATTGATGAAAATGTAAGCTTCACATTTTTTTCTAATAATTTCGTTTTTTTCATTTTCCCATAGAGAGCCTTCATACCCTTTAAGGATGCGAAGGATGTTACATAGGAAATCTTTTGAGTCAATATACCCTTTCTCTTTGTGCTCAAGTACTGGGAAGCAAGGCCTATACCTTTCGTCAAAAACGATATCTTCCAGTCGTTCAGGGAAATAGAGGTTAAAACCGGAGATTCTCTCTATTAATGACTTAATAAATGTGATTCTTGCCTCATCCCCGAGCTCTTGCCAGATTTGTGAAATTTTTCTAAGTTCTGTTGGCTTCTCTATCAAAGGGAGGAATGAATTTTTTCCAACTTCGATACTATCATACAAATTCCCGCTGGAATTATAAAACTCGAGAATGGCTGAATCTGTCTGAATCTTTATCAAATTAGGGTTTACCTCCTTAAGAATCGTGCCATGGACTTCTATGGACTTGATAAGGTACTTTGGATCCACGATTTTCTTTACAGGAAATGGTGCAAAGAGGAGCTTCTCATTGTCTGAACCGCAATTAGGGCACTTTTCAGTGCCTATTTTTATTTTGGTCCCACATTTTGAACAGAAACAATAATTGAGATCAAAACCACAGGTAGCGCATTCGTGAACATTGGGGGAGTTAAATGTATTACATCGTGGACATCTCACAAGTCTCATTGTTTTTTAACCTCAAATGTTAGGTGTAGTTTCTTGCTAAAGCTGATTACGTCCCCTGGGTTTACTTTATAGATTTTGTTAGGCTCTAATCTTTCTCCATTTAAATAGGTGCCGTTAGTACTCCCCAAATCCTGGATCGAAATAGATTTACTTTCTGGGTCTATTATAAGCATCGCATGTCTCCTGGAGACGGTAGCTGAGAGAGTGAGCTCTGAAAGGTCTACGTCGGGCTTAAATTCGGTACTTTTCCGACCGACAATCACTTTTGTGATTTCTTCTTCATTTAAAGGCAAGCTGATAATCTTGCCGCTGTCTTTTTCGACAAGTACATAGGGGCTAAGGAGTATGGGTTCTATTTTTATGGGTTCGCCGCAAATGGAGCAAAATTTGGCACCTATGGGATTCCAATGTCCTTGGTTGCAGTAAATGCCTTCCTCTTCTGGGTTAACCATAAAAATATCAAGGGCTGAAAGGCATCTTTCACAAAATTTAACACCTTCTGCATTTTGCAGGCCACAGATCGGACACTTCATTCGTCAACCATCTTGGTTTCGTACTTTGTCTTGATTCTTAATTCATCCGGTAATGTGCCGTCGGCTTTCACTTTCTGTATATTTTCTTCAATAAGATTTTTTAGATCTCCGTCTTCGAATTTAATGGCAGTTTGTACCATTGTTTGAAGAACTGTAAGGGCTTCGAGGGGCTTTCCCTCGTCTATGAGTTTTTCTGCTAATTCTTGTTGTACGTATAGGCTTACTTTCTGAAGTGCATCTCTAACTTCTTCATCAAACTGAGAAACATAACTTTCGGTAACCTCTAATACTACGTTATGGGCGCTGCTTTCGAGTTTCTCGCCAAAGATTGTTCTATACTCTATTATGTACTCCAAGACTTTATTTATGTAGCTTGATTCGGGTGCGGAGATGAACATCTGGAGTAGGATGAGCTTCTCTTTTTCTCGTTCAAGATTTCCCCCTTCTATGATCCATTGTTCACCATCCCAAAGAGGCTCAATTTTCTTAATTTGTGGAGTGATAATAAAAGCTGGTGAAATATCCGATAAGCGCGCAAACTTCTCAAGTTTTACTTTAAGTGACAGGTCCTTATAAGCAATATTTTTAATGCTTCGGAACTCACTAATAAATCGGTCTTTTAATTCTTTAGGATTTTCAACATAGTACATCTTGCCTCCGGAAATATCAGCGATCTGTTCAAGTAATCTCGGGTCCCACTTCCTCCCAAGGCCCAATGTAGTGATACTTAAGCCGTTTCTCTTTGCTATTCTTGCAAGATCGAGGCATCTATCATTATTGCCGTGCTCATTCTTTCCATCGGTGAGTAGAATCATCCACTTTATTATACTTTCGGATTGTAGTTTTTCTGATTCTTCAATTCCTGTTGCAATTCCCTCATCAATGCAGGTGCCACCAAGGGGAAAGATGTCTTCAATTCTGCTTACTATTTCTTTTCTCTGAGAGGTGGGTGAATTCGAAACGATAGTCCTCGCTTCAGAGTCAAAAAGCACTATGCTAATTCTATCTTCCTCATCCAGGATTTGTACGATCTCTTTAACTGCCTTTTTAAGGTTCTCAAGTGGTTCACCTTCCATCGAGGAGCTTTTATCGAGCACTAATATTAGATTCACTCTCGGCTGCGGCGGTATATTTATAGGGCGCATTTTTATTAGCAAAAATTTTTGCTCGTTAAAGGGTAAATTCTGTGCAATTGTCGAATTTTCCCATCTATAAGATAAGACAATGTCTTCTTTTGATCTTATTAAGCCCATAATGTTTGAATTATAAGTTAATTTTCTGTCACATTCAATATATTAAGTTCGTGTACTTTCGAAGCCTGATAGGAATTGGGGAATTCGCTTGTGATACGCCTAGCGAGTTCTGATGCTTTTTGTTCGTCATTTAAATAATTTCTGTAGACTATCATAGCAGCATACATCGCTTTTGCTTTTACTTCATTATCTTTTGATGTAGCAATGAGCTCCTGATATAATTCTAAAGCTTTTTCGACATTCCCAAGGTCAAGGAGGTACAATTCTGCCTTTCTTAGCTTACTCTGATCACTATTTTCTTCTGAAGAGATTGCTATCAAGGAATTGTACCTCATTTCAATTTCATCTCTAAGATTTTTAGAGAGAGGGGAGTTTCTAAGATTCTCATAAATTGCAATTGCCTGCTCAAGGCTGTCTAATGTTTCCATGATTTTTCCTTTTAAGAACAGTGTTTTTGTGTAAACAGAATCCCTTTGCGGTTTTTCCAAGATTTTTTCTATAGTACTAATCGCTGGTTCATAATTGCCACCCTGTGAATACAACCTTGCCTTTTCATATTGCAATATCCTATATTGTGGTGAGTCATCTTGAAAACCTGCTTGATCGAGAATCTTTTGCGCCTCATCAAATTTCCCCTGGTTAGCAAGCATATCGGCCCTGGTAACGATGAGGTAGATTCTTTCATTATCAGTTATTGCAATCTTTTCAATTTGCTCCAAAAACTTTTGAGCCTTTTCCCAGTTTTTAGTTCTAATTGCGGACTCCAGAGCGAGTTGGAAAATAATCTTCTTCATAGGATTTTTTAAAACTTTGTTCCATTCCCTTTCGACCAAGTTTATTAAGCTTTCATATTCTTTTTGTGTAAATAAAAGTTTAGTATTTATTAATATGAATTCCGGGTCATTTTTAATTTCTGGATGCTTCCTTATCTCCATATTGGCTTCGTTTAGGTAGTTCAAGTTCACAAGGAGATCGATGTATTCAATTAAAGCTTGCTTCGCATATGGGGAATCGGGGAAGTAATTGAATAGTTCTTCAAATTTAATTTTTGCCTTTGTATAATCGCCAAGTCTCTTATATGAAACTGCAGTAAGGTAGAGTGCATCGTCAATGTAGTCTGATTCTGGGTAAAACTCGAAAACCTTGGAACTCTTTTCAATTGTCTTGTTGTAATTTGTTGACGACTCCCTTGTGTTCTGACCCTGCTCTCTGTAGATCTTTTCTGCTTCTTTAAAATAGAGTTTTGCATTGTAAACTGTGTTGAAGTAAGCGCAGGAACTAAATAGGAGGGTTGATAAGATCAATAATTTTCGAATAGCCATTTTAGAAAATTCTCGTTTGAAACTGGAACTTTTCCCTTTTTCAAAACTTTGATATATTTTTCTCGTTCATCTTTGGAGATGGAGGAAGAAGGGATTCCAAGCACCTCCAACTGCATATGATTCCCCGCACCGTCGGTAATCTCAATGATATCGTATACTCGAACTTCATATGAAGGTTTCTTCCTTTGACCATTTACCGTGATATTTATATTCTTTGTTCTTGTTCTTGAAGCACTTATACCTGTCTTTTTAAGGAAAATGTCTATTCTCAAAATTCTTTAATTTCTACGAATATTTCCTGCCTTAATTGTGCGAGCAATTTTGAGATCTCTTCCTGTATTTTTTGATTTTCGATGTGCTGTTTTATGTTATTTTGTATTTCTGAAAATTCTGGAGTTCGGCCGGTTTTTTTGTCAGTAACCTTGACTATATGGTAGCCAAGTTGGTCTTTAATTATGGTAATTTCGCCCGTTTTTAATGCTGAAATCTTCCCTTGGAATTCTTCAGGTAAATTGTTTACGGGAATCCATCCCATATCTCCGCCTAACTCTTTTGTGCTCTCGTCATCGGAGTATGTTTTAGCGAGCTCTTCGAAATTTTGTTTTTGAACTTCAATTTTATTTTTTATGGAAAGTGCCAGCTGGTATGCTCTGTTCCATTCCTCAGCCTTGGGTTCAACCTTGACAAGAATATGCTTTAATTCATAATAGTTATCACCTTTGTTCACGAGTTTGAAAATATGATAGCCGAAGTCACCCCTGATAGGTTCTGAGATCTCTCCCGGATTTAGTTTGTCCAACTTCTCCTGAATTTCCTGTGGGAAGAAATTTCTCGCAATTGCTCCAAGAGACCCTCCATACGATGCAGACTCTCTATCATCAGAGTATCTATTCGCAATGTCCTCAAAGGAAGCGCCTTTCTTTATCTGATTGTAAAAGTTTTGAGCTTTCTTTAGAGCAGAGGCTTCCTGAGCAGAGTCCACATTTGCTTTAATAAATATGTGAGAGATCCTGAACATATCAGGTTCTTTAAGGGAATCCTTGTACGAATCGTAGAAGTTACGTATTTCCTGTGGGGTAACTTGAATCTTCGGTCTGACGTAACGTTCGATGTATCTCTGAACCAAGATTTCATCACTGATAGTACCTCTATAGATTTCCTTTAGAGCATCTCTGGTTAATCCCTGATTTTTAAGTAGATTTTCAAAATTTTCGGTTCCATACTGCTGCTCGAGATATCTTATCCTTTCCTCAAGTGCCTGATTTATTTCTTCTGCAGAGGGCTGTGCAATTGCAGTATCTTCTTTCGCTGCGTGTAAAATGAGTTTATTGTTAACCAACTCCTGAAGTATTGCATTTTTGAGTTCTTTCTCACTGGCAGTCGGGTAAAAAGCCTTATAGGTTTCATATACTTCGTTCACTTCGGATAGGGTTACTACTTCATTTCCAACTCTTGCAATAACCTTATCCTCAAAAACTTGCTGAGAGTGAAGGAATGTAACGAAAATAAGTAAAGGTATAAGGTACTTCTTCATTTGCCAGTAACCTCCGAAACTTTATATTTAGCTTGGAGTGAAGATATAATGGAATCCCGTATGTTATTCTGGCGTGTTGCAATAAGGACTCTTCTCAGAAAATCTACTACTTCCTCTTCTCCGACCTCCTCTTTTGAAATGTTGAGTACCTTTATTAAAGCATAGTATCCGGAAGAAGGTAGGGAAACTGGATTCGATATTTCTCCGATCTTCAAATTGCTAATTACATCAAATAGTTCCTTTCCATATGAGTAATAAACTACTCCTAAATTTTCGCTTAGTGGTGCCAATTGTACTTCCCGAGGATCCAGCTTGTTAATCTCCGAAACAATTGCAGCATAGGGCTGCATTAGCAGTGTCCTGTAATAAGGGGTCTTTGTGCTGTCTATGTAATAGAGGATTACGAGGTCTATTTTCTTTTCAAAGTAGGGCTTTGAATTCGCAAATTCTTCATTTAATAGCTGTTCAGGGATCTCAATATTGCCAAATTTCTCATTTATGAAATACTGACTCACTACTTTTACCTCTGTAACCTTTAAATGGGCTTGTAGATCCTCATTTTTCAGAATACCTTCATCCAACGCAGCCTTGTAAAGCAATACCTCTTCAAGATATTGTTTGAAAACTTCGTTCCGGACATTTGGGTCACCCTTAAATCCCTCTGGGATCTGAAGTTCAATTTCTTGACTCGTAATTTCTGTTCCATCTATCCTGGCTATTACATCCCCCTTTTCTTTCTTACAGCTGGAAAAGAGCGTTACTCCTAAAAGCATCACCAATGATGTTTTTCTTAGTTCCATAAAGGCATCCACCTCCGTTTGTAGAAAGTTTAAGCCCAGTTACTCAGTAATTCAATATCGATACCCCTCTTGAGTTTTTTGATTCCACTCTGAGTCTCTAAGAGTATCTCACGGTTAGATACCGTGACCGATTTAATGTTGTTGTTCTTTGAGATGAGAATCTTAACCTTTTGGACAAAGAAGAGTTCTTCCAACTCATTTGGTATCGGCCCAAATCTATCCTTGAGTTCGTTCCGTAGCCTTTCCAGTTGTTCAATAGTTCTGGTATCTGCAAGCTTCTTGTAAAAAGAAAGACGTATATCTTCATCCTCAATATAATAGTAAGGAATGTATGCCTCGGTTTTTACCTTAACTTCCTTTTCTTGAAATTTTTCTTTGCCCTCGAGCTCTAAAATTGCATCCTCCAAGAGAGTAAAAAACATCTCAAGGCCGATGATCCTGGCAAAGCCGTGTTGTTTTTTGCCGAGAATCTCTCCTGCCCCTCTCAGCTCCAGATCTTTCATTGCTATCTTGAATCCAGAACCCAATTCGGAATATTTCTCAATTACCGCAAGTCTCCTTTTTGCCTCTTCGGATATCCCTGGAGGAGTGAGAAAATATGCGTATCCTTTTTTTATTCCCCTTCCCACTCTACCTCTCAACTGGTGGAGGTCTGCTAAACCGAAGGTGTGGGCGTTATTAACGATGATTGTATTTGCTTCAGGGAAGTCAACTCCTGCCTCGATTATAGGGGTAGAAACCAATACATCATAACTTCCAAGATAAAAGTTTATGTATATATCCTCCAGTTGAGTACGTGGCATCCTACCGTGCGCACATCCAATTGTTAGATTGGGAAATAAGTCTTTTAGAAGTTTAACTATCTCTTTCATCCCCCGGATGTGGTTGTTTACGAAGAAGACCTTACCATTTCTATCGATTTCAAACTTTATTGCCTGTTCAACTAAAGCAGGTTCCATAGTACCTACATATGTTTCCACAGACTCCCTGCCCGGTGGTGGCGTGTCGAGAATTGATAGATCGTATACTTTTCCGAGGCTCATGTGAAGGGTCCGAGGTATGGGAGTTGCAGTAAGTCTCAAGGTGTCAACTATGGGGAATCTTTTCCTTATTATTTCCTTGTCTTCAACCCCGAACCTATGCTCCTCGTCGATTATTAAAAGCCCAAGGTTCTTAAATTTTATTTCGCTTCTAATTAAGGCATGAGTACCAATTACAATATCAATAGATCCGTTCTCTAGTCCTTTGAGGATCTTATCCTTTTCATCCTCGTGAGTCAATCTTGAAAGCATTGCAACCTTAACAGGGTAGCTTTTTAATCTTTTTGAAAAGTTAGTATAGTGCTGAAGTGCGAGGAGCGTTGTGGGGACAAGCATTACTACCTGATAAGAATTAACGGTTGCCCTAAAAGCTGCTCTCAGTGCAATCTCTGTTTTCCCGAATCCAACTTCCCCTGCAACCAATCTATCCATGATTTTATTAGATTCCATATCTTTCAAGATTTCTTCCATTACACGGATTTGCCCTTCTGTCTCGTCATAAGGAAATTCTGCATACAATTTATATTCCAATTCAGGTACCGGCTTGTATATAAACCCCCTCTCCCTCTTTCTGTAAGAGTGTATTTTTAAGAGTTCTATAGCGAACTTATATGTTTCTATAAGTGCTTTTGCTCTCCGCAACTTCCAGTGTGGAGAGGCGAGCGTAGAAATTTCTACTTTATCTTTTTCTTCTGCTACGTACTTTTCAACCTTTGACAGGTTATACACGGGGATATTTACGACGCCATCCCTATATTCCAGCCTTAGTGTGTCATACTTGGTATCTTCGAGTTTAATTCTTTCAAGTCCAGCAAATTTTCCAATGCCGTAATCGAGGTGGACTAAAAAATCCCCAACTTTAAGATCTGTGTAATCTTCAATTCTTTCCCCGTAATGCTCCTTTCTTACCCATTTTCGATGTTTAATGCCTCTGAGCTCGGATTCCGTAAAAACGGCCAACCTTTCCGCAGGGAAGATAAAGCCGTTGTAAATTTTACCTTGCATAATATTACATTCAAATAGTTCTTTGAAAAATCGATCTTTATCTTCACCGTAAGCGAAAAAGTATAACCTGTAGCCTTCGTCATGCAACTTCTCCATTTCTCTCTTCAGGAGCTCTAAGTTTCCAAGGTAGTTGAAGTTGTGTAAGACTTCAAAGGGCGAATTGCCTTCGATCTCTTCGATAGTCTTAACCTCTTGTGATGGCATCTTACCCTTAACGCCCATTATGTTTATCTCACCAATTTCTTTGAAAGAGCGTTGTGTATCTTCATCAAAAAGCCTGATGGAGACAACATTGTCACCTGAAAGTTCAATCCTTACAGGTTTTTTCTCTCCTCTTGGGAAGATGTCTACAATTCCTCCACGTATTGCAAATTCCCCCGGCTTTTCCACAATCCTCACTCGTTCAAATTGTTCCTCGATTAAGGTAGTCATAAGTGCTGTAAGATCCAATTGTTGTCCGAGTTTTATACTGAGGAATTTTAAGGATTCAAGTAAATCTTTAACGTAAGAGAGCTCTTCTCTGGATTTCACAATGATCAGGTGCCCTTTATTAGAAGTAATCTCCGATTCCACTTTTTCCGAGTAGATGTGGGCTTGGAAGCCTTGGGCAAATGACGAAATTTCTTCTTGTAATACCTTCTCGTCTTCTTGATTTTTCAAATAAAACGCTACATTTTGTTTTTCTAAGTACTGGATTAAATTCAGAGTCTTAAATCCAGTAGGATGGAGTGAATATATTGGGAACTGGGTACGAATTATATTCACAGGTTCATAAACTTTTCGAGTAGGGCGAACTCCTTTAACTCTCTAAGATGGTTCCCAATGACAATCAAGTCATCTTTCGATATTTTCTCTTTTATTGCTGGAGCTTTTACTGTAATTTTTGCTAATGCAACCGCTGAGTTTGCCCTGACCACTTCGTTTCTCTCCTTTAGATAAGGGTATATTAGATTATAAGCTTCCATTAAGAGTTCGTTATCTTTTTCTCGTTGAAGGTGTAGTGGCATTAGCTCCATCGGTTCTATATTGTGTTCCGATTCTATCTCCTTTCCAATACCTTCTACTTCTTGTTTCATTACAACTTCTTTTGCGTAAAGATTCCCCAGTACTCTGATAGCACCAGCTCTTACAAACCACATCCTCTCGTTGAGCAATGGGAGCAGTTTGTCCCGAAGCTCGTTCAAAGTGAATTGTGAGAGGGCATCTTGCACTTTCTCTCTTAAATGCCAGCTTTCGGAGTAAAGGAGTGAAATTAATTTGCCTACATCTCTTTTTTCAGCAAGTATATCGACGGCCTTAAACCTGTCAAGTATATTAGGTGATTTTAAAAGTTGCTCAATTTCCTGACTTTTTATATCTCCCTGTTTCTTACGACTTCCAGGCATTTTTCGATCCCCCTTTTCAACTCTTCAATACCATCACCCTTAAGTGCTGATATATAGTATAACTCCTCCTCAATGTTAAGCGAAGGATGGTGTGGATTTACGTCGATTTTGTTTATTGCAACTATGCGCGGTTTTCTTAGGAGCTCTTTTTTATAAAAGGAGAGTTCACTAATTATTTTATTATGTTGATCCTGCGGGTTGGGTACTGTTGCATCAATAAGAATCACAAGTACCTTAGTTCTCTCGATGTGTCTGAGGAATGCAAGTCCTAAACCCTTTCCTGTATGAGCACCCTCTATAATTCCTGGTATGTCTACGACGACAAATCTTTGTCCTGTTTCTTCATGGTATACACCAAGGTTTGGAGTTAGCGTAGTAAACGGATAATCGCCGACACGAGCATTTGAACCTACAAGAGCGTTAAGAAGAGTTGTTTTACCTGAATTGGGGAACCCCACGATCCCTACATCAGCGATAAGTTTAAGTTCGATTCGCAGGTTTTTAGTTTCGCCTAAAGTACCAGTCTCAGCAATTCTGGGTGCTCTGTTGGTGGGAGTGGCAAATCTTGCATTTCCTCTTCCTCCCTTTCCCCCTCTTGCGAGAAGTAACATCTCACCGTGTTTTGTTATTTCACCTATTACGGCTCCTGTCTCCTCATCGTAAATTACGCTTCCCAAGGGGACCTTGATTAATAGATCACTACCTTTTTTACCTGATCTATTTGAAGGTCCACCATTTTTACCATTTTCCGCTTCATAAACCCTTCTATACTTAAAATCTATTAGGGTTTTCAAGGATTTTTCACCGACAGCGTAGACATTACCTCCGTTGCCTCCGTCTCCACCATCGGGTCCTCCAAAGGGTTTAAATTTTTCTCTCAAAAAATGTACCAGTCCATCTCCGCCCTTTCCGGCCTTTACTCTTATACTAACTAAGTCAACAAAGCTGCTACGTTTCATTACTTAATAAACAAAACCCCAGGGGGAAAATCCGCCCTGGGGCAGGAGGGGGTGTGATACAACAAACAAATTTTAATTTTTTATTCAATAATTATTGCACTTCCAGGACACTGTTCTGCTGCTTCCTGTACATCAGCCCTGTCGCCAGCAGTTTCCATTCCCTCTTTCACATGGGCTAATCCGTCATCGCCCATGTAGAAAACATCGGGAGCAATATCTGTACATATTGCATCACCTACACAGAGATCTGGGTCAATTCTAACTTTCTTTGCCATGTCTACCTCCTAATTGTTATTGTAATATTTTAAGACGGAAATATCCTACAGTCAATTTTGACTGCATGTAGCACGTTTTTTAAGTTTTTGTATTTAGCTTATAGGAGATTTTGATTTTATTGCTACTTGGAATTAAACTTTGCAAAAATGGACCAGATAAATTTATATATGTGGTTAGTACTTGTGATCTTGACTCTGTTGTATGTGTGCTACGGGATAATAGAATGGAGCATGCACAAGAAGAATTTGGGAATGATCCCCACCAGAATTGTGGTGAATGGAACGAGAGGGAAATCTACGGTAACGCGACTTGTGGCAGCTGGTCTTGTGGGTGGTGGCTTTCGGGTTATGGCAAAGACTACGGGAACAAAGCCGAATATCATAATAAATAATGAACAAGAAATTCCAGTAGTTAGGTTGGGGAGGGCTAATATTAAAGAACAGCTTTTGATATTCAAGAGAGCTGTTAATGAAAGAGTTGATGCTATCGTGTTTGAGAATATGTCCCTCAGGCCAGACTTGCAGATTATGGAAGAATCGAAAATCATTCAACCCCAATTTGTAGTAATTACTAATGTAAGGCAGGATCATCTCGATGTAATGGGACCAACGCCAGTAGATATCGTAAGGAACTTTATTAATGCAGTACCACAGGGTTCAACCGTTTTTACTGCTGAAAATGACCTTTTTCCTGTTATGTCAGAATATGCAGAAAGGAAAGGCATTAAATTGATAAAGGCTTCTGAAGAGGAGGTCGAACCTGAAGAGATGGCAAAGTTCCCTTATGTTGAACATAGAGAAAATGTTGCGCTTGCGTTGAAGGTTTGTGCCTTTCTTGGCATTCCAAGGGAGCGTGCATTGAATGAGATGTACCGATATATACCCGACCCTGGGGTGTTAAAGAAATATGTTCTAAACTTTAGCGGAAAAAAAGCAGTTTTATACAACGCCATGGCTGCGAATGACCCTGATTCTACTTACCTTATTTACGAAAGATTAATCACGGACAAGAGCAATTTTTATGTGCTGATGAATTGCCGTTCAGACAGAGTAGACCGTTCGAAACAGATGGCAGAACTCCTTTCAACTAAAGTGCCTGCAAAACTTTACTTCGTTACGGGAGGGAGTACGAGTGTTTTCTGCCTCTATGCCCAAAAGTTAGGAATTTCCGAAGATAAGATCGTTGACCTTGGAGGTGCTGAATATGAGGAAATATTTAATACCATCGGTCAAAGGATAGAAGATGGGGCAGTTATTCTTGCGATAGGAAATATTGTGGGGTATGGTGAGAGTCTTATTAAATTTCTCGTAGAAAAGGGTTTCACAGAAGCTTAATTAGATAAGGAGAAAGGGGATGTTAACAGTTGCTGTTGGACTTGGGATGTTTTTTAACTTAGTACTAATGGAATTGACGGGACTGGCTGCTGGTGGCATAGTTGTGCCAGGATATGTAGCCATGACTATTCATAGACCTCTTCAAGTAGTGACAACGGTATTGGTTGGCCTCTGTACTTACTTGATCGTGAAGTTTGTTTCAAAGTACATGTTACTCTACGGCAGGAGGCTTTTAATCCTTTGTATTTTAATTGGTTACATCATTGGGTATGGTACAAGGGTTTTTCCCACGCTAACTTTCAATAACCTTAATGTAGATCTTGCAACGATTGGCTTTGTGGTGCCGGGCCTTCTTGCGTACTGGATGCATAGGCAAGGAGTTGTAGAGACAATTTCAGCAATGGTAGTTACATCTATTCTTGTAAGGCTTGTGATCAGTTTGATAAGCGGAGGCGTGATATTACCATGAAGAGGAGAAAGGGAAGGCTACCAGCGTACATTCTTGTTTTTGACGCAATTCTCGGCATTTTGTTATGTTTTTTTGCCCTCAGCTCTAAATCTAAAGTATATGCGCCATATTATAAGTTAAAGCTTGAGGCAGCACGCTTCACTGAAACTATGTTCCTCAAAGTGAAAGAGTCACGACTTGAAAAGAATATACCCATCGATCCTGTAAATGATCCCAATGGTTCAGGGCTTATCGGGATGCAACTTAGTCCAATTACTACTGAATTTGGCGACCTCACAGCGAAACTCACTAGTGTTAATCCAAACTTTGCTGCTCTCTTTGTTCAGTATCTGAAAAAATTGCATCTGAAAGGTGGAGATCTCGTTGCAGTTCACTTTACTTCTTCCTTCCCTGCCCTTAATATTGCGATGATTTCAGCGATAAAAACTCTAAAATTGCGTCCTATTATATTTACTTCTGTGGGTTCCTCTATGTGGGGTGCCAATATTCCGCAGTTTACTTACCTTGATATGGAGGATATTCTTTATAGATCGGGCTATATTGATTTTAAGACATCTTTTGCGTCAGCAGGCGGAATTGATGACATTGGTAGGGGCTTGAGTCCTGAAGGAAGACAGTTAATAAAAGCGGCTATTAACCGTACCCATGTTGTTGAGATTGAGGCGAATGATCTCTCCGAGGCTATTGAGAAAAAGTTCAAGATTTATCTGGATAAAGCAGGGGATGAGCCTATTAAATGTTTTATTAATGTTGGTGGGAACACTGCAGTTCTTGCAGGGGTGGAGGTTCCTTCCGGTATTGTGAGCTTTGAGTATAGGGATCACCCTGGTCTTGTGGGTCTGTTCCTGAAGAAGGGTATTCCAGTGGTTAATATTTATAATGTAAATCAGCTTGCGAGGAGGCATGGCCTTCCTTCTGCTCCTGTTCCCATTCCTCCACCTGGTGAGGGTGAATTGTTCTTCGAGGTAAGATACTCACTATTAGCTACTTCGATCTCTCTTGTTTTGTTTCTCTTGATTCTGGGCTTCACCCTGGTTTTTGATGTGGATTATTATATTAAAAAGAGTTTAAGGAGGTTGTAATGTTACTTATATTTTTTCTCCTCGGGCAACTGAGTGTGGCGTCTACTACCCCTGAGGCGACTGTTAAAACTCAGGTCACCCAGTCGGAGAAATACTACGTCTTGACCAGAGATAAACCTGTCAAGTTTGAGGTGAGTGGCCCTGTTTGGGTGAGAGTTTACACAAGAATCCCATGGAAAAAGGGGCTACAGAGCCCCACCACATATAAAATGGTGCTTGTTACTGATGAGACAAGTGAAAGGTTCATCACCAAAGAGACCGAGTACTCAAAAGTTTCAAAAATAGATAATATAAATGTAAGTAAATGGCGGTCTTTTTACATTCAGGTCCCGGAAGGGAAACACGGGTATGAATTACATCTCTGGCGTGCTCCAGTGGACACGATTCTTTTAAGATTTTCTTTTGAGGCGCCTGGCAGATGGATAGATATCAGTCCATCTCAATATGCAGGTATTCTAGAACTCGTTCAGAATGAGAGAATAATCAAGTATTATGAAGTTACACCTCAAAAGCCTCTTGTGCTTGAAGTTGAGGGTCCCAGAAGACTGAAAATAAATGCGAGAGCGATTTTTAACAACCTTGGTAAAAGTGGGGTTTACACCCTTTCGGTGAGGTCAAATAACAAAGTTTTCAAAGAGGTAACCTATTCTCCAAAACCTTCAGAAACCGTCTATTTTAGAAATCGTAAAGAAGTCATACCATCCGCTCCTAACACCTTCTATTTAGATTTGAAGAAGGGCAAACATAGATTGGAATTCACTGTGATGGGGTTGGAGAGTGTGGCGATAAACCTACAGGTTCCTGAGAAATGATCTGGATTATCCTGTTTTGCAGCTTAGATTTTTCTTTGAGATCTATCATTGGGATTTCTTACGACAATAACATATATAAGTTCTCTGACCAGGAAATTGAAGAGTATACCAGTGGATTATACCCCAATAAGTACCCTATTAAAACCGCTGATGATTTGAGGCTGGATTTCTCAACGAAATTTAGACTGGAGTTTAGACCAATAGAGAATAGAGTGAGTTACATGGATTGTTTTATAAAGTCATCGAGCTATTTGAATAATCGAATCAAGGATTACTGGAATTTTAGTATAGAATTTCGACAGGATCTGGGGAGCATTGACGCAGTTCTGGGATACAGTATCTTGCCAGACTATATGATAAGATATTACAGACCTTCAGGTGGTTCGGAATATGTCCCATGTAAATATACGAGAGGCCGTTTTAATATGGGGTTTTCTGGCACATTACACGGGAACATCCTTACAGTTTCTGCAAGATACTGGACTCTTGACTATTACGAAGAGTTTGATTATTACGATTCTAAAAATTACGCCGCTAGGTTTACTTGGTGGAAAGACTTTTCAAAGTTTTTGAGGCCAGAACTTTTATATGAATTCTGCTTCTCCGATGCCAAAGGACCTATCCCTGATATCTCATATTATAATCATTCGTTCACAGTTGGAAACTCTCTTGTACCTGGGATCAAAAGGATCTCGGATGCTTATTTCAAGTATTCCCTCGATTTGAGGACTTATATCTCTGAAAATTCCCCACTTGTGGACCCTATTCATTCTGGAAGGAGAGAGTTGGTACATAACATAAGTGCAGGCGTAAAGGTACGAGTTTTATTAGGGATGTATAGTGAATTTTTTGTTTCAAGGGAGTTTAGGTATGCTAATTCTGATGTTTATCCTGAAATTGAGAAACTGAAGAACTATAAGAAGTGGACCTTAGGGACCATTTTTTACTATAGAATTTAAGATGGAGGTAAGAAATGTATAGGAAATTTTTACTGTTAATTTTTGGAATTCTTGCACTTACGTGTACTAAACCCTCAGAAGAAATGAGGATATATACTGTTGTGGGAAGCTGCAAACTCCCTGGGTATGCAAAAGATGTGGATATTGCTGGGAATTATGCTTATGTGGCTGATGACCAGGGTGGTTTACAGGTTGTGGATGTAGCTGACCCAGAGGCTCCTCTAATTGTTGGGAGTTATCCTACACAGAAAAGGTATGTGGGAATCGCCGTGAGAGATTCCTTTCTCTATGTAGCTTCAATTGATCTTGGCGGTTTAAAAATATTTGATTTGTCATTACCAGAAAGTCCTTCATTTGTTGGAGAGGACGGTGGATGGTTTTCAGCCTATGGTATTTATGCCCCCCCGCAGGATACAAATTACGTTTACATCGCTGGTGGGTACTGGTTTATTATGGAAGACGTTAGCAGCCCTTCGTTCCCAGGGTTCCGAAAGCGCTTTTCCACTTCTGGAAGCGTAAGAAGTGTCTATATGGTTGATTCCATAGCATTTCTAGCTTGTGAACAGATGGGTGTCCAGGTTTATGATGTTTCAAAGCCCGTTGCTGAGGCTTACATCTCCACTATAGATACTCGTGGTAATGCTAGGGATATCTTTGTATTAGGTTCATACGCTTATGTGGCTGATGGGCTTCGCGGTCTCTGTATCATAGATGTATCTGATCTTGATAGCCTAAATGTTGTTGGAACATACGATACAAGAGGATACGCTCAAGGGATCTGGGTTGAAGGTAACCTTTGCTATGTTGCAGATAGGGAAGGTGGGCTCGTGGTTTTTGATATCCAAGATCCATCAAACCCGCTGCTATGTGCCATTTTTGATACACCTTATTCATACAATGTAAAGGTTAGAGAAGGATTAATATATGTTGTTGATAGAGATGAAGGTCTATTAATTCTGAGGGAGGCAACACAGTGAAGATTCTGTTTTTTCTGGTATGTTTAAAGGTCGAGCTCCCACTTCTCGATAGTGTTTATGTTGAGAAGATATATAGCTCACCTACTGATAATGTATTTATCTTGGAATTCGACAGCGGGGAGTCTGCCTCATTTACGCATCTTGTGGCATCTTCTACGACACCTGTTGTTACGTATAGGATTTTGGAACGAGAGAATTTTATGGGAGATGTAAATAGTTCAAAATGTGGAATTGTTATAAGTGAACCTATTAACCTTTTGGGTATGAATTTTTATCCAGTGACGATAAATTCGGTCTTCATGGAGCAGGAAAATATCGTGTCAGCTAAGAAAGTTCAGGTTGAGATTCTGTCAAGTGTACCTGATTTTTCGAGGTTATCTCGTTCCTATAGGATGGTATTAAAAAACATTGTTTTAAATTATGTTGAGGAGGATTGTTTACCAGGAGGCATTATATTTGTTGTTCCTGATAATTATTATAGCGCAACTCTCCCTCTAATAGATTGGAAGGAGAAAAAGGGTTATTCAGTAAGGGTCATCAAGTTCAATCCAGGAGAATTAAGTCACTACCAGATTAGAGATTCCATAGTGCAGTGTTGGAATACTATGGAACCACGTCCAGAGTTCGTTTTATTGGTTGGAGGTATTGCAGTTGTTCCAAATTTTTCTATTCCAGGTGAAACAAATCCTACAGATCTACCTTATGGCCTCACGGATTATATTGATTATATCCCTGAAATGATCGTGGGGAGACTTGATGTTGAAAACGTGAATCAACTGAGAACAGTTGTTAAGAAAATAATCCAGTATGAGGCCAATCCTTTTACTTCTGATCCGACTTGGCTAAATAGTGCTCTTCTTATAGGAGCTGATTATCCCCCTGATCAGATGACAACCCCCATCAAGGTCAAGAGGAGAATAGGGGCTGAAATGCTGGATTTTGGATACACTAAAATTGACACGATGTTTTATGATAGCATTCATCATCCAGTTGCATCTGACATAATTGCTTCTGTGAATCGTGGTGTAGCATTTGTGAACTATCGGGGTGGGAATGCAAACTACGCGGGATGGTACTATCCATCCTTTATGGTTAGTAACATTGAAGAATTGTCAAACGGCTGGAAGTTACCTGTAGTAACTAGTATTGTATGTAATACCGGCGCATATCATAATCCTGCCTGTTTTGGAAGAAAATGGATTACCGCTGGTGATACTCTTAATCCGAAGGGTGCAGTGTCATTTTATGGTTCTTCCTCACCCAATACTCACTCGAGATGGAACAATTGTATAGACCTGGGATTTTACGGTGGGCTTCTTTCGGAGGGAATATATGTGCTTGGTTCCCTTATGCTTAGGAGCAAGCTGGAATTAATAATGAATTTTCAGGGTAGCAGTTATGTTGATAGTGTAGGTTATTATTTCTACGCTTACAATTTACTGGGAGATCCTTCTCTTGAAGTTTGGACAGATGTCCCTGAGACGTTAATTGTAATACATCCTCCATCATGTCCGCAGGGTGTCAGTACATATTCTGTTAGGGTGCTTGATTACAATTCCTTACCTTTTAAGGGAGCTTTGGTCAGTCTTTACAAATATAATGAGGTGAAGGAAGTAGGTATTACCGATGCTGGTGGCTATGCATATTTCCAGGTTACAACGGGCAGCTCTGACACGCTCTTTGTAACTGTAACCGCGCCCAATCGTATTCCATACACCGGTTATACAATGGTATCCAATTCTTCGGTGTACCCAGGGTATTATTCTCATAGTATAGACGACTCTCAGGGGAATGGGAATGGAGATGTCAACCCTGGGGAGACGCTGAATCTGCATTTAAGTGTGAAAAATTATGGCAATTCGGTCTCTGCATCTAATGTGGTGGTGAGAATATCGACTTTGGATCCGCTTGTAAGTCTCATTGACTCGGTCTTTAGTTTTGGTTCTATTTCTCCTGGTCAGGTGGTTGAGCGTGGGCCCTATGCTTTCAGTGTCTTAAATGATGCACGGAATAATAGCAGCATCAGGTTTGATGCTATGGTCTCTTCTTCTCAGGGTAATTTCGACTGGTCTTTTTGGGTAGAAGTAAAGGCGCCCAACTTTGCTATCACTGGATATACCATTTCCGATGGTGGGAATGGGATTTTCGACCCAGGCGAAACTGCAAATCTAATTGTTTCTCTAGTAGATTCGGGAGGTCAGGGTGCGGAAACGGTGACGGGTATTCTTCGGTCTGAAGATAGGGGCGTTACAATAATTGATTCAATAGGAGTTTTCGGAAGTATACCAGTAAGTGGATCTTCTTCTAACTCTTCTGACCCCTTCAGGGTTAGTGTTTCTTCTTCACTATACCCTGGTAGAAAAATACCTTTTACGCTGATCCTTAACTGCAATAACGCCTGGACTCAAGTTGTTGCTTTTCAGATTGAAATTGGAATCCCTACACAAAATGCTCCTTATGGACCTGATGGGTATGGATATTTTGCTTATGACAATTCTGATGCACATCCAGAAGCCCCGGTTTATCAATGGATTGAAATCGACCCAGATTCTGGCGGGAGTGGATCAATTGTACATTTTACAGATGGTATAGCTACGGTTTCACTTCCATTCTCATTTAAATTTTATGGTAGGGATTACAATTCCGTTTCGGTTTGTGAAAATGGATATATTGTTATGGGTTCCTGGAATTACTCAGAAATATACAACTGGACACTACCATCCTTAAGTGCCCCCGGAGCAATTGTTGCACCCTTCTGGGATTACTTTGATGCATCAGCGGGTGGAAAGGTCTGTTATTACTTCGACGCACAGAACCTGCGTTTTATTGTTGAATGGTCGGGAGTTCCGCATATTCACAATCCTACATCGCCTCAGATTGGTGAAAAACAGACTTTTCAGCTTGTCTTATATGACCCATCTCATCATCAGACGGTAAGTGGGGATGGGGTTATTGTTTTCCAATACAAAAATATAAATAACGATGACTATTGGCACTATTATGCAACCTGTGGAATACAGAATCAGACAAGAGATATAGGACTCCTTTACGCGTACAACGACGTTTATCCTTTAGCCTGTGCACCAATTATAAATGGAAGGGCAATAAAGGTTACTACGAATCCTCCCGATTCTCTCTCAGACATTGTAGAACGTGGTTTTGAACGGACTTTCTCTGTTGCACCCAATCCCGTGAGGGATGTACTTTACATAACCATCGGGGGAGTGCTACCGGACAGTAGTTTCCCGGGTGTAAAGATATACGATGTCGTGGGCCGGGTTTATTTTGATGTTCCAAAACTTTATACGAAAGCTGGTGTCGGGGTTTATGAAATTCGATGGGAATGTAGTGATATACCCTCTGGCATTTATTTTGTTGAAATTAAGGGTGAGGAGTATCGTGAGTTAAAGAAGGTTATTAAAGTGGACTGAAGGAGGTTGTATGAGTAGTATAATGTTGCTTTTAGAGGTGCTTTCATTTTCAAATTTTCACGGCTGTGCACTGGCACCTGATGGCCTGACAGGGTATGTGGTTACTCTGGATTCGATAATGGTCTTAAAGACGACCGATGGCGGAGCTATATGGCATCAGATTTCAACTACTGCATCGAGAAGGTTCTTTGATGTTTGCTGCACTGATGGAGAAAAGGTATGGACCTGCGGTGTCCTTGGAGAGATTATGCACTCTCGGGATGGTGGCGGTACTTGGGAATTGCAAGTTACTGGTGTTTCAAAATATCTAACGAGGATTGAATTTCTTGATAGTTTGTATGGTTGGGCTGTGGGCGGAGACGGAGTCATTGCGAGAACCAGGAACGGCGGGGAGTATTGGGATCAATATTTTACCCCTTACTATCTCGCTGAGTATTATGGAGTTACTTTTGCTGATACCCTTACGGTTTATGCCGTTGCAGGATGGCCTGATAGTTGTGATACAGGGCAGGGCTATATTGTAAAGAGCGTAGATGGGGGAGAGAACTGCAGTAGTCTTTATCAATCAACGGGTTATGAAGATTACCTTGATGTACATGCAATTAACGAAAACGTAATTGTGGTGGTTGGTGGAAATGATCAGACGCTGGAACCGATCATTTTGAGGAGCACTAATGGAGGAAGTACTTGGGATTCTATCACAGCGATTCCTGAGAATACAAAGTATCTGAGGGCACTGGAATTCATCGGGAACAAGGGATGGGCAGTAGGACGAACAGGGACAATTCTCTATACCGAAGACGGGGGTTTGACCTGGACTAGGCAAAATAGCCCTCAAGATTCTACTCTTTTTGATGTAGATTTTAGTGATGAGCTTCACGGCATCGCATGCGGATATAATCATGTCATATATACACTTGATGGGGGTGAGACGTGGAACGATGGTGTTATTGCCGGCATTGCGGAGGAACCAAATGAAGGACCTGTGACACTCACAATTAAAACTATTTTTGGTGGAAATGAGTATACATTTTTTTTGAAGTCGCGTAATGAGTATACCGTGAGAGTATCTTTGAGTCTCACTGACATAACAGGTCGTAAAGTTAAGAGGTGGGAGGATATTACTTTTCAGAATGAAATTTCTATCTCTTGGGATGGTAAGAGTGATTCAGGGAGCCCGCTTCCAAGTGGTATTTACTATCTTTTGGTAGAAAGTGAAGGAAAATTAATCCCAGCGGAGCTTTTGATAGTAAATTAGATTCTTTCCTCTAACAGTTTAGCCGATGTTTCATTGTGCATTTTTTTTCACATTAAGATGTATACTTAACGCCATACGGAGGGAAAATGAAAAAAGTACTTAGAGTACTTTTCGTATTGCTTTTCTCCACCTTCCTCTTTGCACAAGAGAGGGGTGCTGAATATCTGATCATTACCCCTGACGCTTTCTACGACGCCGTAATGCCTCTGGCGCAGTGGAAAGTGAAAAAGGGGATTACCACAAAGGTTGTCAAGACTTCGGAGACCGGTACCAGTGCAACTCAAATCAAAAATTACATTTTGAATGCTTACAATACTTGGCAGATTAGACCCCACTATCTTCTCATTGCTGGAGGTCCTAACCTTATTCCATTTCAGTATGTAAATAATATTATGAGTGATAATTACTACACGAACATGGACGGAGATCTCTTCAATGAAATTATCTCTGGTAGAATCACTGCTTCGAATCTCACTCAAATGCAGACGGTAGTGAACAAGATCCTCCTTTACGAGAGGACACCTTATATGCAGGATACCACATGGTTTTTAAAGGGTACTACAATAGTAAATTTAGACTATGATCCATCTGATGATGCAATTTATTGGGATGATGCCAGGTATGCAAAAGCGTGTATGTTAGAAGCCGGCTACATCCTTGTCGATACCCTTTGTGATGCATTCGGAGACAATTCAACCACTGTAATGAATCGTGTCAATGATGGTAGGAGCTTCGTTCTATATAGAGGATCTGGTGTTAACAACTGGTGGTCACCATTTGATGTTGTGCCTGACAATCTATCCAATGGACCTAAGATGCCCATTGTGGTTTCCGCAACCTGTAGGACTATCGGTACCTCTGGAAACCCGTGTACAGCAGAGATGTGGCTTCTTACAGGCACTCCAACCTCACCACGGGGTGCAGCAGCCTATTTTGCTACTACAACGACAAGAACATCTGCTGCTCAATATAGGAGCGTGATAGCAAGAGTTTTCTTTGGCTCTGTTTTCGGTGGCGTAAATACCTTCGGAGATGCTTGTGAAGAAGCAAGACTTAAGTTGTACGCCGCCTATCCAGGTGATGAAGACTATTATGGGTTTCATGCATTGGGGGATCCCACAATGCAGATATGGACGGGCGTGCCAAGAAGTTTAGAGGTCGCTTATTCCTCGCTGCCTGAATGTGGCAGCGAAGATACTCTTACCCTTACGATTACGCATAATTCAGCACCTGTAGAATCGGCCTATGTTTGTGTTATGAGGGATACGCTCATTTACTTAACTGGTTATACAGAAGATAATGGCACCGTATCATTTAGCATAAGTCCGTGTGACGCCGGTTATCTTTACATTACTATTACAGGGAGGAATCTGCATCCTTATGAGGATTCAATTCCCATATTACCGCAAGGTGACCCTTATATAGTTGTTTATTCTCGTGAATTTGAGGAGATTGGTGATGGAAATGGAACCATTGACCCGGGGGAAAGTTTCCTCTTATGGACAAATCTTGTGAATATTGGCCAGGCTACAGCGTACGGTGTTACGGGTGTTATTTCTACATCTGACAGTACGGTATTTATCAGTGATAGCATTTCCGAATTCGGAGATATTCTTCCGGGGGATTCTGCGAGTAATTTGAAACCATATGTAGCCTCCATTTCACCCCAGGCGGGGAATAACACTGTTGTAAACTTTAATCTGGTGCTCAATGATTCGTTAAACAACTGTTGGTCCTATAATGTCTCTGTTTATTTTAATTTTCCATCATCTGGCGAAACGGGCCCCGACCCTTATGGCTATTACATTTATGATAATACAGATACTCTTAGCGGTTATGCTCCAGTTTACCAATGGTTTGAAATAGCTGGATGCGGAACGACCATAACAAGGGTTACAAATGCTGATGCCGATACGGAGACCATTTCGCTTCCATTTACTTTCAAGTTCTATGGGATCAACTATACCTCAATAGGTGTATGTTCTAATGGATTTGTGGAAATGGGTACATCCACGCATAGATTCGGATCAAATGGGGCGATACCGGCGAGTGGGGGCCCAAAGCGTCTTATCGCTCCTTTCTGGGATGACATCAATCCCTATCTATATGGGGACGTCTACCAGTACTACGATTCGCAGAATCACAGATTCATCATAGAATACTATCAGTGTGCCCATTATGAACAGCCCAGTATAAGGGAAACCTTTCAGATTGTTTTGCTGGACCCTGCATATTACCCGACTCCCACAGGGGATGGAGAGATATTGTTCCTTTACAATACAGTCTCAAATGCATCCAGCTGTACCATTGGTATTGAAGATCATACCGAAACGAGGGGGTTGCAATACCTGTGCAATAATGTTTATGCGAGAAATGCTTCAAATCTCACAGCGGGTAGGGCATTGCTAATTACAACGAAAATTCCAATAAGAATAACAAGTCCATGGGTGGAGGTAACGGGCTGGAATATCGATGATTCTTCCTTTGGTAATGGCAACGGTAGCCCCGAGCCCGGTGAAACAGTTTCACTTATCGTAACTCTTTCCAACTCTGGTGCCAGCGACATTACTGCTTTGACATCGGTTTTGAGGGCATGTGAGCCATATATCTCAGTTCTCGATAGTATCGCCGAATTCGACTACCTTGGTATAGGGGAAGAAATAAGCAATTACGATGATCCATACATATTCCAGATAAATTCAAGTGCTGTCCCCGGTTTTACAGGTTTCATGCTTCATATGACGGGAAATGGAGGAAGCTATGAAGGGTTTGGATACTTAAACATTGAGATTGTTCCATCTGCTTCCGTGAACGATGCAGCATCCCTTATGCCCTCAGTAAAAATGTATCCTAATCCTTTCTCCAATAAATTTAACATTGTCGTGCGATCAGGGAGTGGTGGAGATGAAGTTGATGTAAGAATCTTTGATGCCACTGGTAGGCAAGTGAAATCTTTCAGTAGCAGGTCTTCTCCTTCTTCTTTTTATTGGAATGGGAGTGATCAGCATGGACAGATCCTACCTTCGGGTATTTACTTTGTTTGGATTAAGACAGGCAGTTTTCAGAAGGTTGAGAGGATTATTAAGGTGAGGTAATAGGATGCATCTCCTTCTAATTTTAACACTTCTTGGCCTTGACCCAAGGTATCATACCTATGAAAGAGTGGTAGCGGAAGTAGAGTCTCTTTCACTTATATATCCTGAGATTACAAAAGTTGAAACCATAGGATTTACTACTTGGAATAACTTTCCCATATTGGCAATGAAAATCTCAGATTACCCTAATGTGAGAGAAGATGAGCCCTCACTCCTTTTTGTTGGGGTACACCATGCAGAGGAGGTTTTGGGATGTGAACTAAGTTTTTTTATTATTGAGAGACTTCTCCAGGATTATGGAAAGGATTCTCTGATCACCCACTGTATAAATACGCTCAATCTCTGGTTTGTGCCTATTCTTAACCCAGACGGTCATGGAATTGTTACTTCGGGTATAGATACCACCTGGAGGAAAAATCTGAGGGACAACAACAATAATGGTCTTTTTGACCTCGATTATGATGGAGTAGATTTGAACAGAAATTACTCTTTCAACTGGTACACAGGCGGTAATGATGATCCTTCTTCAGAATATTACAAGGGAAGTGCCCCTTTCTCGGAGAATGAAACTCAGGCAGTGAGGGACCTTTCACTGAGGGAGCATTTCCTTATGGCTATTGATTTTCACAGTGCTAGAACAGGCCAGGGCGAGGTTGTGTATTACCCGTGGAGGTGGGGCGGAGATTTTTGTGTGGATTATCCTTTTGTAAGGTCAGTTGCTGATAGTCTCGCCTCTTCTATAATCAATGATGCTGGCAGTGGGGTATACACATCAATATACGGAGTTGCAACTGAGGGGAATTTTAGGAACTGGCTTTACGCAACTCTTGGCACTTATGCTTACACTATTGAAATTTCCAAGGGATGTACACCTCCAGGTTATATGGTGGACAGCATTTGCGAGAGGGTATTCAATGGTATTATTTATTTTATCAACAGGGTATATGGCCCCGGTGTTGTTCTACAGATAGTTGATTCAGCAAGTTTGATACCCATTGCGGCTGAAGTCAGGGTATTGGGACACTATGATCCATCCCTTCCTCCTAGGATGTCCGATTCCCTCTCCGGGACCTTTAGAAAGATATTACTCCCAGGGACATACTCTTTTGAAATCATCAAAGAGGGATACGAACCGTTAGTCATTAGTGATATTACCATTGAGAATGCCCCTGAAACATTGTTGGTGAAAATTACCGGGGTAAGTGAGAGAAGTACAGATTTTGGATCCCGTATCAAGATTAATTATCGAGTGAATTCTATTGAATTCGAACTGCGCGAAAATTTTTCTAAGGGAGCGAGGCTTGATATTTTAGACTGTTCAGGTAGATTGGTCAAAACGTGGAGCAAGGAGCTTAACGGCGTGGAAAAGATTGTATGGAATACGGAACTGCAAGCCAGTGGAATCTACTTTGCCGTGCTAAATGATGGTGATGAGATCTTTCTCCAGAAGATCCCTTTATTTTAATTTTCTCTAAAATTCTTTTTTGTAATTTGTTTCCTCTCAAAGAGGAGTGAGTATTTTTGTATGGTGTACTGCAGGTAAAATAGGGAAAAGATGAGCCCTCGAATGCCATCAAAAATGCAACCTTTAAAAACATAATGTTTCAGGAAGTTTAAGATGGGCCTAAGGGTGATGTCAAATAGTCTAAATTTTTCTCCTTTCTTGTCCTTTTCCTGTGCAAGCATCTGCGCGTACTTTAAGTTTTTTGAGTACTGGTGATAGAGGTCTCTGAATGGGTAGTGGAGTATGGGATTTCTCATAGTGCACACACGCCCTTTTAGTTCGACTTTCTCATGGACCATTCCTGTCCATCTTCCTTTTTCGGTCTTAAAGAGGCGGAGCAATCGGTCAGGCGCCCAGCATCTTAGGAAATCGCCCAGATACCAGTTTTTTCTGGGTATTAAGAACCCGTTACAATTTACTGCGCCGTTTGTAAAACATGCGAGGATTTCTTCTTGCAAGCACTTAGACAGCTCTTCGTCAGCGTCAAGAAAGAGTACCCATTCGGTTTTTACGTGAGAGAGACCGAAGTTTCTCTGTTCTGCATAGTTTGTAAACTCTCTAAATAGAGAGCGAGCTCCTAAGTTTTCCGCAACAGTCACCGTTTGATCAGTGCTGCCTGAATCGACTACGAGAATCTCTTTTGATACGGGTTTAGCACTTAGAATTGCCCTTGCTATATTTGGCTCTTCGTTAAGAGTGATAATGACACAGGTAATGTCAGGTTTGTTCATAGCCTCTCCTTTTATGGAAAACGATATTATTATTGACGTAAGGGCTTGTGTTTTTGCCATCCCTGATCTTGTGAACGAGGGAGAGCGAGAGAAGGCAAACTATGCAGGATGATAATAGCTGTGCGTGAGATACGAAAAATATCGTTCTCGACTTCATAGTTAATAGTATAATGTCCTTCGGAGGGACATCTTAAATTAAGGACTGCTCCGCCTTTTGAAATTGGTAAAGAGAGTATATAATGAATAATCATAGTATGAGAGAAATTACCCAAAAAGATTATCTTGAGTTTATTAAAGAAAGGAATTCCGTGACTATTGAGGACGTTGAAATAAAGCTCAAAGAGAAGTGGAATATAAAATCTTATTGCCCTTCAGAGGAGTATAAACCTGAACGTACAACGGTATGGAGCTTCCCAGACCGTGGAGATTGGGCTACACATAGGGGAGATTATCGTGGAAACTGGTTCCCATATATTCCAAGAAATCTAATACTAAAATATACTCAGAAAGGAGATTGGGTTCTCGATCAAATGATGGGGAGTGGAACTACTTTGGTTGAAGCTAAGCTGTTAGAAAGAAATGCTATTGGTGTAGATGTAAACCTTGATGCCGTTATGCTTTCCAGAGACCGCCTTAACTTCGAGTATAATCCTCTTTTCCCGGAATACAGAGAGCCTATAATAAAAATATACTGTGGAGATGCAAGGGATTTAGATGTAATTGCTGATGGAAATATTGATCTAATTGCTACACATCCACCTTACGCCAGCATAATCTCATACACAGAAAAACAAAAACTTAGCGATGATCTATCTATGTTACCCCTTGAGAAGTATCTGTACGAGATGAGGAAAGTAGCTGAAGAATCCTTTAGGGTACTGAAAAGGGGGAAAATTTGTGCGATCTTAATTGGGGATACAAGAAAGCATAAACACTATGTGCCGATTGCATTTAGAGTTATGGAGATGTTTTTGGAGGTGGGTTTTATACTCAAGGAAGGTATTATTAAAATACAATAGAATATGAAGACTACGAGAGAGAAGTGGCATGCTAAGGAATATGAATTTTATTTGATCGGGCATGAACATATTTTTGTCTTCAGGAAACCCGAAAGTGACAAGGAGTATAGAGATTATAAATTTAGTACGAAGTGGTGGGGGAATGGTCAGATTTAAAGAACTTGGTTTTGGAGACTTTGACGAATATATCAGTAATTTTTTTGATATATTATTACCGTCAAATAAGACTTACGAATACTTTGTGGATTGGGACAAAGTTAAAAGAGCAGTTAACAAATATTTAGAAGAGCTTTCTTTATTGAATTGTTTGACCGAAATTGATGCTTCAAACAGAAAAGAATATCTGCGCTCTTTATTAAAAAAGTACCTTCGCATCGTGCAGGTTATTCCTCTTCTTGTAGCTGCGAGACTTAAAAATGGGACCATTGATATATTTGATCCAGAACTGGAGCAATTCGTGATGTACAAATTTATACCTTCGAGAGTTAACAAAAATACCATATGTAACATTGTAGAGCTTTGTTTTAAAACGGGAATTATTGTTTTATTTCGGGAAGTAAAAGACATTCACGATTATTTACTTGGTGTTGAGGTTGGTATGGATACGAACGCACGAAAGAATAGGAGTGGAGACATTTTTGAAAAAGTGTGTCAGGAGAAAGTGAAAAGAATTATTAGCAATGAATTTGATGGATTTGTCATAGAAAATAATGATCCTAAATTCTCACTTTACCCATTAGCTACAGAAGGTAAAAGTAAAGGTAAAACGCATGATATTGTGGTTTATCGAGGTAGTACACCTATTCTTATAGTCGAATGTAATTTTTATAATGTAAGTGGCAGTAAGCCGGTTTCAATAGCAGAAAGCTATATTGGGATTTATAGAGCTGCAAAGGAACGTAATATAGAGTTTTTGTGGGTGACAGATGGTCCAGCTTGGTACCAAATGAAAGAGCCCTTGCTAAGGGGTATGAAGGAAATGGATTGGGTTATCGAATGCTGA
>DCDE01000002.1 GCA_002316275.1 Caldifarciminota bacterium UBA1063 | reverse complement strand
CTGGACACTTCAGTAGAACAATCGGGTAAATATACGTCTGATAGGGGCGCCCGCGAGGGCGCCCCTGTTTATTTGCCGCCTTTTGTTACTGTTTGTATCTTGGAGTTTATAATATATCCTGTATGTCAGCCGTGAATGGGAATGTAGTTGAGGTAACTAATATATGTAAAACCTTTAAAGGGGACCTTTTTCAGAAGCCCTTCTCTGCTCTTAAAGATATTAGCTTTGAGATTGAGAAGGGGGAATCCTTTGGTCTCATTGGTGTCAACGGGGCTGGTAAAAGCACTACGATTAAGATCATCCTCGGTGTTATATTCCCAGACAGTGGAGAAGTGAAGATCTTGGGCGATAGCCCAGGAGCACTTAAAGTTAAGAAGAAAATCTCCTACCTTCCAGAAAATCCCGTCTTTTACGAGAATCTTAACGGGGAAGATTTTATTAAGTTCGTTGGAAGACTCAGGGGTCTTGAGGGAAAAGTACTGAGGGATGAGGTTGAAAGGTGGCTTTTCAAGGTAAATCTTGAAAAGGATGGTAAGAAACCACTTAAAAAGTACTCGAGGGGTATGATTCAGAGGATAGGCTTGGCTCAGGCTTTTATCGGAAATCCTGAACTGGTCATACTCGATGAACCCCTGAATGGACTTGACCCCCTGGGAAGAAGGATGGCGAGGGATTTGATTGAAGAGACACTGCGCCTCGGGACTACAGTGTTTTTCACCTCTCATATCCTTGAAGATATTGAGAGGATCTGCCACCGCGTGGCTATTATTCATAGTGGTCGTATCTTGAGGTTTGTAGACGTTAAAGATTTGAAAGAAGGGTTAGAAGAAGTTTTCATCCGAACCTTGGAGGAATATGAAGAGAGTAATTGAGCTTGCAAGGATTACGGTAAAGCAGGCGATCAAGGAGAGGAGTTTCTATGTGATACTTATAGCTACTTTGCTCGCTGTGCTCGCAGTCCCCGTGCTTTACAGTTTTACGATGTTTGAAGTTCCCAGGGTCCTTGCAGGCTTTGCCCTATCCTACACCAATTTTGCCGTTTTGATTTTGATGCTGTTTCTCGTGATGAACCTCTCCCAGACAGACCTCGATCGTAAGACACTGCAGTATGTGATTTCCCTTCCTATAAGGAGGAGGGATTACGTTTTTGGAAGATTTCTGGGGTTTGTATTCTTTGCATGTATTTTGATTTTCTTCATCTTGGCTATTACGGTTCCCTTCGTAGCCCTGTTTTCAAGGATGCGTCCCGATGCACCTTTCTACATAGGCTATTACTTCCTCTATGGCGTTTTTCTCCTTATAGAAGTAGCCTTACTCGTTGCCATTGCCCTTTTATTTCTCTCTCTCACCTCTCGGACCATCGTTTCCATGTTCGGTGTTGCGGGTTGTTACATCGTGGGCCACACTATGGACGAGGTGGCTGAGTTCTTAAGGACTGGTACGGGTATGAATATGCCCGTCTTTTCGAAAGCAGTTATTCAGGTAGTGCGATATATCTTCCCCAATCTTGCCCTTTTTGATGTCAAGACAGCATTCATTTATGGAAAGGGAATGGATGGCATGTCCCTTTTCCTTTCTCTCTTATACGGTGTCCTTTATACAGTGATTGTCCTACTGCTGGCTGTAGTGCTTTTTGAAAAAAAAGAAGTTTATTAGTTTTATGAAAAGTAAAGGTGGAAGGCTCCTTATAGTGCTCATACTCGTACTTCTCATGATAGGGGTTAATTACTTTTTTGACAAGCCGCAGGTGAGGTTAAAGGGTAGGGAAGAGGCTGAGAGGTTTAGGCTTTATGCAAACCCCAGTTTTGAGAAGTGGTCGGGTTTTGAATTCACCTTTTTGAAGGCGTTTTACTACACCCTTGGGCTTAGGGTATATATGGGGAAACTTTCGGAGGAATACCTTGCTCCCCCTCCATTTGCCAAGGACCCTATCGTGAGAACGGCGGAAGTGGTCACCCGGTTGTGTCCATATTACTACGACATTTATTATATTGCCAATGGCTATCTAACATGGGATTATGGAGATGTAGAAACAGCGAACAGATTGCTCGAGAAGGGGCTCGAATATACGCCGGAGAGGTGGATTTACTATTTATACCTCGGTTTCAACCACTTCTACTTCCTAAAGGACTATGAGAAGGGCGCTATGTATCTCGTCGAAGCCAGTGAGGTCTCAGGGAAGCCCCAATACGCTCACCTCGCATCTAAACTCCTCTATGCCTCAGGGAGAACCGAAGTCGCCATAGGTATTTTGAAGGGTATGATCGAAAATACGAGAGATGAAGGTTGGAAAAGGGGTCTTGAAACGAGGCTTAAAGCCTTAGAAGGGATTTACGAACTGGAGAAGGCTGTGGAGGTGTTTAGGGAAAGGTTTGGAACACTTCCCCAGAACTTAGAAGAACTAAAAAATGCAGGCATAATTAAGGGAATCCCCGAAGACCCTTACGGCGGTGAGTTTTACATCGACGAAGAGGGGAATGTTAGAACTACGAGCAATTTGACTTATATGGATTAGGCACCTTCCAGAAATAGAGATTTCTCCTTTATCTGATGCTGAATTTGGTAGAAGGGCGTTCATATTGCAGGGCAAAGTATTTCTACAGAAAGACTCGCTATATATGGCTAACTTCTTCCATCCCTCGCAGAGCAGAACTTCGCTCTTTCACCCATGTGTGGGATTCTAAGGAAGAATAGGATTCCTCCTAAAACAACTACGACGCCACTTGAAGAAGTTTTAATCCCATAAGTAGAAGGTAGGTGAGGGCGAAAATTTAGTTGATGCGTTTAGTAAAGAGCCTACTCCTTCCCCGCTTATTGCAATTATTATCCCTACTATAGGGGTCAAGAGCGAGGTTTACCGTAGAGGAGTTAAGGGCGATGCATTATTAAGGTCTTCCTTTCCATGTTGAGTAAAGAATGCACAGTAAGAGGGCTTGAGCCGTTGCGATACTTTTAGTAACAAAGAGTATTCTGTACCTGTTGTATCTCTCTACTGCAATACCTGCAAAGGTTACCAAGAGAAAGGTTGGAATCTGGGTTGCAAACCCCGAGATTCTCAGCCACAGTGATGAACCTGTAAACCATCCATGGGACAGCAGTCCTCTGGACCAATGTACCTATAAGTGAAATAGGTTGCCCGAAAAAATATAGGCGAACATTGTAACACTTTAGAGAACGAAAGACTCAGTTGGGTTTTGAGGTAAGCATCTTTGGAAATGACAAACCCCATTCTGCGAACATTTTTTTGCATAATTGTGCATATTTGATTGTTCGTATTGTGAACTATATAAATTTTAGTGGAGGTAATAATGAAAGAATTGGCTCTTTATTTTCAAGATATAGCACGCAGGGAGAGTATTGAATATGCCGATATCAGGATCGGCCACTATCGGACGCAATTTCTTTTCCTCCAAGATTTGAGTCCAAAAGCGATAAATGACTTCGAGCGAATGGGATTAGGCATTAGGGTACTATACGATGGAGCGTGGGGTTTTGCTTCTTCGACGAAGATTGAAAAGGGTGAAATTGAGAGGGTACTAAAGAAGGCTATTGAAATAGCTAAGGCGTCCAGTATCGTTAGAGGAGACTATCGGGTGAAACTGGCTCAGGAACCGGTCCACATGGACAAATATGTTGTGCCCATTGAGATTGATCCCTTTGAAGTACCGATCAATGAAAAGATTAATCTCCTGTACGGCATAAATGACGAAATGCTTAAGGTAAAAGGGATTGTGAAAACCTATTCTTATATGGAACTCCGAAGGAGAGATCAGACTTTTGCATCTACCGAGGGCTCACTTATTGAAACTACAATATTTACTTCTAATGCGGGTTACACTGCATATGCGGTAGGGAATAATGATACTCAAAGCAGGAGTTTCCAGGATTACCCACTTAACAAAGGATATGAGCACATTCGTAGCTTGAAACTAAAGGAAAATGCTGAAAGGATTGCAAATGAGGCAGTAATGAAGCTTTACGCCGCTGAGCCCGACGAAGGGAATATGGACCTCGTTCTTGACCCTTCAAACCTATCTCTGACTATCCACGAATCTGTGGGACACCCAACGGAACTGGATAGGGTGCTCGGCTATGAAGCCAATTACGCAGGAAGGAGTTTTGCTACTCCTGAAAAGCTCGGCAATTTCAAATACGGGTCTTCCATAGTTAATTTTGTAGCGGACAACACTCTACCAAGCGGTCTTGCCACGACAGGTTTTGACGATGAGGGAGTGGAGTGCCAGAAGTGGTATATTATAAAGGATGGGATCCTCGTGGATTACAGTTCTACGAGGGAAGTGGCAGCAATTCTTGGATTTCCTCGATCGAGGGGCTCAGCGAGGGCTGACAGCTTCTCTTCGTTTCCTATAAACCGCATTCCAAACCTGTGTTTGATGCCGGGGGATGAATCCAAGACACCCGAAGAACTTATAAGTGATGTGAGAAGAGGCGTTTATATCGAAGGTAGGGGAAGCTATTCAATAGACCAGATGAGGTTGAATTTCCAGTTTGGAGGGGATCTTTTCTACGAAATAAAAGATGGCAAAAAGGGCAGAATGCTCAAAAATGTAATTTATCAGTCTATAACACCCCAGTTCTGGAACTCACTGGATGGCGTTACCGATAAAAGGTTCTGGGAGCCGAGAGGGTTTTTGACCTGTGGAAAGGGTGAGCCCTCGCAGTCAGCCCAGATGACCAACGGTGCGCCGTATGCAAGGTTCAGAAATGTGAAAGTCGGGAGGGGTAGAAGATGATTGAGAAATTCAGAGAAATTGCGAAGAAAATCATACAGAGTTCAAAAGCAGATCATACAGAGGTCTTCTTTCAAAGAGTTAAAGAAGACAACACCAGATTTGGTGAATCGAGGGTAACGCAAAATATGTCTATGGACCAGACCTCGCTTAGCGTCACAGTTCACGTAGGTAAAAAGAAAGGTACTCTAACTACTACATTAGGCGATGACATCCGCGTTGAGGAAATTTTGAGAAGGGCAGTTGAAATTGCGCAAAATAATGTAGAAGACCCTGAGTACATGCCTCCTGTGGAAAAGGAAGATATTCCTGTTATCATGAGAGTAGTACCTGATACCGAGAGTGTGGACCCCAAGACAAAAGCCGGCGTGCTTGGCTCTATTTTTAACGATGCAAGGAGAGAAAATCTTCGGGTTGCAGGCATTTTTACTAATGGCGTTTACCAGTATGGTATTTTTAACACTAATGGGCTCGAAGCCTATTATGAGACATCGATGGCAAGCCTCTCTACGACCGTTCAGACAGAAAATTCGTCGGGATATGCCAAAGACCAGAATGAAGACATAGGTAAAATAAAACCACTTGATATTTATGCCGTTGCGAAAGAGAAGGCAATTAAAGGTATGAACCCGAAAGACCTGGAGCCCGGATTCTATGATGTAATTCTCGAACCCTTAGCCGTAGCTGACTTTGTGGATTTTATGCTCTTTGATATGGATGCGAGGGGAGCTGATGAAGGGCGGAGCTTCTTCTCAGGGAAGCATGGTCAGAAAATTTTCGATGAGAGGGTAACGCTTTATTCTGACCCCTTCTCGGAATTAAACCCTTCTATGCCCTTTGATAACGAAGGTGTTGCTATTAAGAAGATAAACTGGGTTAAAAGTGGTGTGCTGGAAAACCTCTACTACGACCGCTATTGGGCTAAGAAGAATAATAAGAAACCCACGGGGAGGCCATTTTCGCTGATTTTTGCAGATACAGAAAAGAGCATGGATGAATTAATTAAGAAGGTAAAGAGAGGTTTATTGATTACTCGCTTCTGGTATATTCGCTATGTGGATAGAAAGTCTATCACTCTTACGGGTATGACACGGGACGGCCTCTTCTATATTGAGGATGGTATTATGAGGTATCCTGTAAAGAACTTTAGATTTAACGATTCCCCTGCAAGGGCACTTGCGAACGTCATCGATATAGGTAAGGGGCGGAGAATCGTCGGAGAAGAAATTTCTTTTGCGACTTATATGCCAACCCTTTTGATAAAAGATTTTAATCTCGCTTCTAAGACAGAGTTTTAAGATTTTAGAATTGCTGTGCGCCTTCCCGCAGGGAAGGCGCACAGCAATAATAGACTACTGTAGTGGATTGACTTTCCTTGCTACGGTGAGGTAGC
>DCDE01000017.1 GCA_002316275.1 Caldifarciminota bacterium UBA1063 | reverse complement strand
GAGGGGCTCAATGATATAACCTAAGCCTTTACAGTTTCTACTTATATAAAGGTCCTCTTCCTCATTCCTGCCCACAACTACCTTTACACCATCTACTCTAAAATGTCTACCGACTTTCACGACCTCTGCAGTGAAGGCATTTAATTCATTATAATTTATAAGATCTCTCACTTTCCTTGAAAAACCACAGTTAGTAAGAAGACATCCACCAGCCGGTTGTGGGAAATTTTTGAGTCCAAGTTTTTCCGCGAGTTTTAGCTGATTTAACCTCCTCTTACCACGTAAGTCAAGGAACCATTCCCTCTTTACGATTCCTTTGATCTCGGGTTCAGAAGGCGTAAGGAAAGCACCAGAAAGAGGTCTTACAACCATTCCCTTCATACCCGATTCACGTTCGATGAGTTCTATAGACTTAAGGGTCTGAGACATTGGCCTTTGGTCTACAACCTCCCCGGTAACCAAAAAATCGGCATCAATTTCCTCCATGTATCTCTTCGCTAAAGTTAAGAACAGGGTTCTACAATCAATGCAGGGGTTTAAACATTTCCCGTAACCATGAGCTGGGGCTATAACGATGGGAAAATACTCATCGGTAAGGATCCTAACTTCTATTGGGATTCCTAAGGATTTGTAATAGTGTTTCATTTTCTCACTGAATTCTTCAACACTCGACTTTGACAAAAATGGAGTAACAAACATTAATCCATAAATTTCTATACCCTTTCCCTTTAAGAGAAGGGCCGATAGAGTAGAATCAAGCCCACCTGAAAGGAGCACAACCGCTCTAACTTGAGAAGTCACTTATTACTCCCCCTCCAAGCACTTTATCACCGTTGTAAAATACTGCAATCTGACCCGGTGTAATAGCAAAGAGCCGCTCTTTTAGTTCTACTTTATATACCTCTCCTTCCCTTTTGACAAAAGCCTCGGTTTCATCACCTCTGTACCTAACTCTCACCGTAGCATTAAATTCTTCACCCACATCCTCAAAAAAATTAGGTCTTTCTACAAAAAAACGGTATCCGTAAAGATCTCTAATATCAGCAACAATTATTTCATTCTCCTTAGGCCTAATTTCCTTCACATACAACTTTCTTCCAGTTGCGACCCCAAGACCCCTTCTCTGCCCAACGGTATAAAAGTAATAGCCTGGGTGATTCCCCAACACATTACCTGAAGAATCCTTGATTTTCCCACTCATTTCATTAAATCCATTACTTTTTAAAAACTCCCTATAATCCTTTTTTACAAAGCAGATTTCCTGACTTTCTTCTTTCGTGGAGATATTAAACCCCATTTTTCTCGCTATACGCCTCACTTCATCTTTCGAAAACTCACCCAGGGGAAGCATCAATCTTTCTAAATCTGAAGATTCTACAAGAGCTAGGTAGTACTCTTGAGACTTTTCTTGCCACTTTGCTTTCATCAAATGTAAGCCCTCCTCGTCTCTTAAAATCCTCGCATAGTGACCTGTTGCGATGTAATCAAATCCCATCTCATCAGCCAGTTGTAAACCCATCTTCACCTTAATAATCTTGTTACAAAAGACACATGGGTTAGGAGTCCTACCAAACTTATATTCATCAAGGAAGTACTTAACTATGGTTTTGTGAAAATAGGAAGAGAGATCCGATACAGTATGCTTAATCCCTAATCTACTGGTGACTTCCTTAGCATCATCTATGTCTTTAGATACAATTCCATAACCCAATAAATTAAAGGTTAATCCTGCAACATTACACCCCTGCTCCCTCAGAATCGCAGCGGCAACAGATGAATCAACACCCCCACTCATCAGAACCAGAACCTTCAACGCCATAAATAGCTTAGGGACTAAAGGTCTTGAAAAGTGATTCCTATAGCGCCTTTCTCAAGCATATCGATAATAGCACGCTCAGAATCATCCGCAACTATATTAACTCCTTTAATAGCATCAAGTAGAACAAATGTACAAAATCCCAACCTAAGGGCATCAAGAACCGTAGCCTTCACACAATAATCTGTTGCAAGACCTCCCACAAAAATGCGGGTGATTCCTTGCCCTTTAAGTGCCTTTTCCAAATTAGTACCATCAAAACCAGAGTATGCATCCTTTTCAGGCTCTGTGGCTTTAGATACAACGATTGTATCCTTCGGTAAATTTAAACCTGCGTGAAAAGCTGCACCTTCGGTATCTCTTACACAATGACGAGGCCATACACCTCCATAGTCTTTAAACGACGAGTGATTCTCAGGATGCCAATCCCTCGTCACAACAATGGGGGCAGCATGTGAGGCAAATATCTCAATATATTTGTTCAAAATCGGAATTATCTCATCACCCTGAGGCACTTCCAGAGCCCCACCAGGGCAAAAATCCTTCTGCACATCAACAACTACCAAAGTGTCTTTATTTCTAATTCTGATTTTCATGATCTATCCTCCATTCCAGAGAAAATATCTTCAGCAAGACCCTTTACTTCATAACCCAAATGCTTATACGCCAGCGGCGTCGCAACACGCCCACGTGTTGTCCGTTTCAAAAAACCCTCCCTGAGTAAAAAGGGCTCATATACCTCTTCAATGGTGCCTGGGTCCTCTGAAACTGCATGGGAAAGAGTTTTGACACCCACGGGCCCTCCCGAAAATTTCTCAATTATTGTCTTCAAAATTTTCTTATCCATTTCATCGAGACCCTTCTCATCTACATCAAGATTGTTAAGAGCATAATTTGTAATCTCAATGTCAACTACACCATTAGACTTGATCTCTGCATAATCCCTTACCCTTCTTAATAGCCGGTTTGCGACCCTTGGTGTCCCCCTCGACCTTTTTGCTATTTCACGAGCTCCATCCTCATCGATTTTAACTTTCAAAATCGATGAGGATCTAAGAACTATCTTGTATAGATCTTCAACATCATAGTAGTCCAATCGAAACGACATACCAAATCTTGAAATTAATGGAGATGTTAAAAGTCCAACCCTTGTAGTGGCACCAATTAGAGTGAAGGGTGCGATATCAATTCTCACGGATTCAGCGCGTGGTCCTTTATCGAGAATAATGTCAATCCTAAAATCTTCCATCGCAGAATAAAGATATTCCTCTACCGATTTTGGCAATCGGTGAATTTCATCAATAAATAAAACGTCCATTTCTCTAAGGGAAGTGAGAATTCCTATGAGATCTACAGGCCTTTCAAGGATAGGACCAGATGTAGTTTTTATATTAACTTTCATCTCATTTGCGATGATGTATGCAAGGGTTGTTTTCCCGAGCCCGGGTGGACCAAGTAGCAGCACGTGATCCAGCTGCTCCTTTCTCTTTAGTGCAGCTTCAACAAAAACCATTAAGTTTTCTTTAATCTTCGCCTGTCCAATAAACTCTGCAAATGAGATAGGCCTCAAAGCTTTATCAAGCTCTCTATCCTCCTCAAAAATACCCTTTGGATCAGTTATTCTCAACATCGCCTCCAAGGGCTAGCCGTATAATCTCATCGACTTCAGCAGATTTATTAAGCTTTTTCATTGCCTTATCTACAAGCACTGCGGACTCCGTTTCCTTAAGGCCAAGGGAAACCAGAGCGGCGATTGCCTTTACTTTCGTACTCTCCTGAATGGGGTGCACCTTCAAGGCACCCATAAGCCCTTGAGACTCGAAGATAATTCGTTCAGCCCTCTTCGGACCTACTCCCTTAACTTGTGAAAGCCTCTTAACGTCGCCTTTTTCCAAACATGATAAGAGTTCTTCGAGATCCATTGCAGACATAATTCTAAACACAAGGTTCGGCCCAACTCCCTGCAGTTTAATAAGCCTCCGAAAGGCTTCCCGCTCTTCAGGGGTTTTGAAACCGTAAAGAACCGCTTCTTCCTCAGTTAATATCATATTCACAAAAATCTTCGAGTGCGCACCAACTTCAAGCTCTTCTGCAAACTTAGGGCTCACTATCAAGCTGAAAACTACACCGTTAACATCTATGGAAATGAAAACATTCTGTTTGTCAAAAACTTTACCTTCTAAGGCGTATAGCATTACCGATATCCTTCAAGCATGCAAGGCAAAGCCCTGCAGCATCATATTCATGTTCAGTAAGTTCTTTATCCACATGTACCAACCTTTGGACCATATAAGCTACCTGATTTTTGCGGGCTCTACCCTGCCCCGTAAGGCCCAGTTTTACCCTTGTTGGAGAAATTTCCATAACTGGTACGCCATGTTGTGCCATAGTTACTAGGAAGACACCCCTAACAGCACCCAGGTTAAGCGCGGTCCGAACGTTTTTGTGGTATATTGTACTTTCAAGAACTCCTATGTCCGGCTTCCATTCACTCAGAATTTGGGAAAACTCCCCATAAATGTAATTCAAACGATCACTGAGTGCTCCTGGTCTGGTGTACAGGGTTAAGGCAAATTTTACTTCAATTTGATCATCCAAAACCACTATTCCACTGGCTGCAAGACCCGGATCAATGCCAATAACTAACATTACATCAAGACCTGGCTGCGATAGCTTGCAGTACCTCGTCTGGAATATCAAAATTTGCGTAAACCTTCTGAACATCATCATTTTCTTCAAGAGCATCTACAAGCCTTAAGATCCTTTCAGCGGTTCTTTCATCTTCGATTCTAATCGAGGATTGAGGTATCATTGTGATATCAGCATCCAAAATCTCGATCCCCCGCTCTTGGAATGCATTTTTTAACTCTGCAAAATCTTTAGGAGTACAATATAAAGCAAAGGTGTCTCCTTCGTCTCTGATGTCTTCAGCGCCCTTTTGAAGCGCAACTTCCAGTACCGTATCCTCGCTAACCTTATCCTTACTCAAATAGATAATTCCTTTCTCTTCAAATTGCCATGCTACACTTCCAGGTGCACCTAAATGACCACCGTATCTTGTTAAGATATGTCTTATTTCTCCTGCTGTCCTGTTTTTATTATCAGTAAGTACTTTTATTAGTAAAGCTATACCTTCAGGCCCAAAGCCCTCAAAAACTGTCTCCACGTAGTCAACACCTTCGAGTTCTCCTGTACCCCTCTTTATTGCTCTTTCTATATTTTCCCAAGGCATATTCGTTTCCTTCGCCTTATCTATCGCAATTCTTAGACGGGGATTGTGATCAGGGTCACCCCCGCCCATGCGCGCTGCAATGGTAATTTCTCTAATCACCTTAGTAAAAAGCTTGCCGCGCTGCGCATCAACTTTCGCTTTCTTGTGTTTAATCTGAGCCCACTTAGAATGTCCTGACATTTTATCACCTCCAATGTTCCGTGCGTAACTAAGTATAATTTAAATAAATCCAAATTTCAAGGAGTAGCTGTGCATGAAAACCAAGCCAAAAAATCTAAGAGTGACTTATATCAAAAAGCAAATTTCTACGAGGAATAAAGTTTAGCTTGTAGGATTACTTTAACGAACTTGAGACTAAGTTAAACAATATCGCAAAATCGTACAAAAAACACCCAGACTCCACTTAAAATCCCCTTCAATATAATTGCAACTCTTTGAAAATATAGGTTTTAGAACTTAAAATTTACGAATGGCCGAGACACCTCTCCTTTCACAATATAAATCCTTAAAGGAGAAAAACGTAGATACCCTTCTGGCGTTCCGAATCGGCGATTTTTATGAATTCTTGTATGATGACGCCCAGATTGCCTCGCGCATCCTTGGAATTACCTTAACATCAAAACCTCTTTACAAAAACCATAGAGCACCACTTGCTGGAATCCCTGCAAAAGCCGCGTGGCAGTATTTTGAGAAACTCATAAGAAACGGCTTTAAAGTTGCCATATGTGAACAGACGGGAGAAGGGAAAAAATTGATGGAGCGAGAAATCGTTGAAGTCCTTACCCCGGGTACATTTTATCATCCAGACTTTTCCGATGAAAAGGAGCATGTATTCATTTCTTCAATTTCAGAAATGGACGACAAAGCATGCATAGCAATTGCTGACATTGGAACTGGTGAAGTGTTCATTGAAAGGGGAAACATGGAAGGTTGTCTCAATAGGCTTGAAGTTTATGGTGTCAGGGAAGTCCTCACTGAAGAGGATACATTTTACAACCTCAAGGGAGAAACAGACCTTCCGCTAGCAAAGGTACCTGCACCCCTTTTAAACCAAAGCTCCATGATTTCGAAACTTATGGAATTCTTTAACGCACCCGATTTAAAGGTTATCAACATCAATGAGGATCCATTGGAAATTAGAGCTGTCTTCAACCTGATTGCTTATTTAGAAGATAAAAAACCTGGAATGCTCACTCATCTTAGGACTGTACGAAGAGTAGAAAGTGAAAAGTCTTTGATAATAGACTCGAAAACAGCAAAACACTTAGAGCTTGTCGAAAAACCGTTCGGCAATGATGGAGATACCCTCCTTCATCACCTCAGAGAAACTATCACTCCACAAGGTGTAAGGTACCTCAAAGAAAATCTCCTTACACCAAAAAAGGATTTTAACGAAATTAACAAGAGACTCTTGAAAGTCGAGTTTCTGTTAGATAATCCGGAATTAGCCCTCAAGGTGAGAAATGAGCTCAGAAGAATTGCTGATCTGGAGAGAATTATTACTAGATTATCAACGCAAAAGTTCCACATAAGGGACTTTTTACGTCTCTCAGAAAGCCTTGACGCAATACAAAAAATTAGAGATACACTGAATGACATATCCATTTTTGAACCTCCAGAAATTTATGAGGAACTTGTGGCAGTAAAGTCTTATATAGAAAACTCTATCGAGAGGGACCCGCCCGCTGAACCTCCTGGCTGGACAAAGAAGGGTGTAAATCCGGAACTCGATGAACTAAAGTTTCTGCTTTTCCATTCGAAAGAAAAAATGCTTGAAATGGAGAGAAAAGAGAAAGAGAAAACAGGGATAAATAACTTAAGGATTGGGTTCAATCAGGTATTTGGATACTATTTTGAAGTTACGAAATCTCAGCTTGACAAAGTACCATCTTATTTCATAAGAAAACAAACCCTTCAGGGGGCCGAGAGATTTTACACCAATGAACTAAAAGATCTCGAAGAAAAGCTCATTTCAGCTGAGGAAAGGATTAAAAGTCTCGAAAGGGAAATCGTTGAGGAACTGAGAACAAAAACAATATCATTAGGGGCTGAACTTTGCGCCCTTTCAGCTTTTATAAAGGAGCTCGACTTAGTACAATGCTTTGCAGAGATTTCGAAGAGGTACAAATATACAAAACCCATAATACATGAGGGCAAAAAAATCATCATTAAAGAAGGCAGACACCCCGTTGTCGAAAGAACTCTGCAGAATGAGTTTGTACCAAATGACACCTGCCTTGATGCAGATGAAACCCTGATGTATATCATCACCGGGCCTAATATGTCTGGAAAATCAACATATTTAAGGCAAGTAGCAATCATTGTATTGATGGCTCATATGGGCTGTTTTGTTCCAGCCTCATACGCTGAAATTCCACTTACTGATAGAATTTTTACCCGTATAGGTGCTTCTGATGACGTTACCAGAGGTGTATCTACCTTCATGGCAGAAATGCTCGAAACCAGCGAAATTGTGAGAAATGCAACAGAGAATTCCCTCCTGATCCTCGATGAAATTGGTCGCGGAACCTCTACTACAGATGGAATAGCCATAGCGTGGGCTTGTGCCGAATACATAATCACAAAACTTAAGGCAAAGACTCTCTTTGCAACTCACTACCACGAACTCTCAGAACTTTCAAGGATTTACACGCAAATAAAGAATTATCATATGAAAGTTACCGAGTGGGAGGGAAATGTCATTTTCATGCGGAAGCTTACAGAAGGTGTTGCAAATAAAAGCTATGGTATACATGTAGCATCTTTATCAGGCATACCTGCTGAAATTATAAAAAGAGCAACAGAAATTGCATCTCAGATAGAAAGTAAAGAGAATGAGATGACCAAAAAAATAAGAAAAAACCTGAATCAGCTAAGTTTCTTTGAAGAAACGAAGGAAGGGGCACCTTGTGAGGTCTGCAGTTTTCTAAAAACACTCAATGTAGATGGAATAAGCCCGCGAGAAGCTTTAAACTTACTTTACAAACTCAAAGGGGATGCGAATAGATGTTCAAATTCTTGAAAGGTTTTGGTAGTCTCCTGAAAAATGAAATAGCCATTGACCTCGGTACATCCTCCACCCTCATTTATGTCAAAGGGAAAGGAATTGTCATAGACGAACCTTCTGTTGTTTCCGTAGATCTCTATACAGGTAAAACAATTTCTTGCGGTGCTGAGGCAAAGAGAATGCTTGGCAAAACCCCCGAAACCGTCGTAGCAAAAAGGCCAATGAAAGATGGAGTTATTGCTGATTTTGAGATGGTACAAGAAATGATAATTTATTTATTAAACAAAGTACTTGAAAAGAATCTCTTTGTTAGACCTGTAGTACTCATAGCTGTTCCTTCTGGTATAACAGATGTCGAAAGACGAGCTGTAAGAGACGCTGCAATTCTTGCGGGTGTGCAGAAAGTTCATATGGTAGCAGAACCTGTAGCCTCAGCGGTTGGCCTGGGACTTCCAATCGAAGAACCTGTTGGAAACATGGTAATAGATATAGGAGGCGGTACTACTGAAATTGCAGTCATCTCCCTATCGGGTATCGTTGTAAACAAGTCTATTAGAATCGCCGGGGATGAGATGGATGAGGCTATATCCTCTTACATACGTGAAAAGTACAGAGTCGCAATTGGAGAGCAAACAGCGGAAGAGATAAAAATAAACCTTGGCAACGCATTCCCCACATTTCCAGAAGAAAAAATAGAGGTAAGGGGAAGAGACCTCGTGAGCGGAACACCCAAAACCATTGAAATCTCAAGTACCGAAGTTAGAAATGCGCTTAGGGGCGTTCTCAATGAAATTGTCTTTACATTGAAAAAAGCCTTGGAACAGACTCCGCCAGAACTCCTTTCCGACATCATTGACCGTGGAATTTACTTAACTGGAGGAGGCTCTATGTTGAAAGGATTAGCAGATTTACTAATGGAGGAAATAAATATTTTAATAAAAACAACAGAATATCCGAGGAACTGCGTTGTATTAGGTGCAGGTAAAATACTGGAAAACCTTGACAAGTACAATCAAATTCTCATAGCATCTTCAAAAACTATGGTAAAGAGAACAGAGTTCATCGATTGATCGAATGCAGCGGAAAATCCTGTTTTTATCACTACTTGTTACAATCTTCTTTAACCTAACCCGCGTCAAAACGTATGTTTCGCATTTCCTCATAAGCACTGTTTATGCACCGTTTATTTATTCAAGAAATCTGATAATCCTTTTATTGCATACAGAAGAAAAGGCTATCACAGTACAGGCTACAAATCAACACCTTAGGCAGCTTTTATTACAAGTGGGCAAAGATACTACAACTCTACCCCTACCTCAAGAATTTATAACTGGTGATATCGTTGAATATTCTCCTCTTGGAATACCTCATGAAATAATCATAAAAACAAACTTCAATTCCACAGAGCCATTTAAAGGTAAAATTGCAACTGACCTCTCAGGTGCCCTTGCTGGAAAAATTGTTCAAGTTAGAGGGAGCTATATGACTTTGAAGACGATATATGATAAAGAATTCAAAGTCGGAGTCGAAAGTAGTGGAAATTACTATACAGGAGTTTATACCGGTGGTACCCAACCAGAGGTTCTGTATGTTCCCTACGACGCAAAGGTTAAACCAGGGGATACTTTATACACATCTTCACTCTCTGCTCTTGCGACTCCTGGAATCCCGGTAGGGATAGTTACAGAAATCCACAAGGATGAATCCAACCCCATTTTTTTAAAACTCGAAATTGAGCCCATATTCAAGCCATTTACTTCAAGAAAACTTATAGTATATGGAACCAGCGAACAAGAATAAAGCACTCTTCATAGCCCTTCTGTTGCTATCTGCAGCAAGTACTGTAATATATCCACCCTCGTTCCCCGATCTATCAGTGGTTTTCGTAATTTATCTATCGCTAAAATACGAATCACTGGACACTATAATATGGCTTCTTGTTGCGGGTCTTCTACACGATGGATTTCAACCCAACGTAGTCTGGATTTCACCCATCCTTTTCCCTTTAATATTCCTTGGTATGAATTTCGTAAAGGAAAATTTCAACATTAAATACTTTGGAGTAAAGTTATTGTCTTGTATTTTAGCACTGATTATCTCTTTTAGTGCTTATGCTGTATTTCTTTCTATAAAACCATTAGAACTCCTGTCAAAGGGATTGTGGACACTTGCCCTTTCTGTAGTTGTTACATTGATTCCATGAAACCGGAAAGAACCCTTCGCATTTTACTCTGGATTATTGTAGGTATAATAATCGTTAGGCTATTTCAATATCAGGTTTTGGAACACAAAAAGCTCGAAATACTGGCAACTTATAACTATCTTAAGGAATACAAAATTCCCGCCCCCCGGGGTAACATTTACGACAGAAATGGAATTACTCTTGCAACCTGGAAGCCCACTTTCAGAATCATGGCTATCCCAAAATTTCTTTCACAAGAAGATATTAACTCGATTAAAACCCTCTTTGGAGAACTCACTATAAACCTCGATACCTTGCACCAGAAGGGAAACTATGTTCAACTCAAGAGCATGCTTACCTTCGAAGAAGTTGTAAAATTTCTTGAAGAGGCGCCGGAGATAAAAAGTCTGGTAATCGATGCAGAGCCTGTAAGGACTTACTCCCAAGATGCGAAATATGCCTCACACCTTATTGGTTATGTTAGTGAGGCTTCTCAAGAAGAGATAGAAAAATTTCAATTAGAATACGGAGATTTTATAGGAAAAGCTGGTTGTGAAAGGTCACTGGACACCTTGCTTAGGGGCACCCCTGGGGCAAAGTTCATGGCTCTAGATTCCAAGGGTAATCTCATAGATGATAACCCCAGACCTCCGATTGAGCCCAAACAGGGGAAAGACATTTCCCTTACAATTGACATTGGACTTCAAAAATTTGCAGATTCCCTATTTCAGAATTACCAAAGGGGAGCCGTGTTCGGGTTTAACATAAAAACTGGTGAAGTGATAATATTATATTCAAAACCTTACTTTGACCCAACAAATATTACAAGTAGTTGGAAAGAATATATAAATAATCCTGAAAAACCTCTCATAAACCGATGCACACAAGGTCTATATCCCCCTGGTTCAACGTTCAAACTGCTGACAGCCCTCGTAGGACTATACTCACAAACTCTCAGTGAAAATACAGCATATTACTGTTCTGGAGGATTTGCATTTGGAAACAGAATTTGGCTCTGTTGGAAACCTGAAGGCCATGGGACACTGGGGTTAATAGATGCAATCGCTCAATCCTGCAACGTATATTTCAACAACGTTGGTGCACACGTAGGTACCGACAAATTCATGGAAATACTTGAGAAATTCAAGCTCCCCCTCAAAACTGAGATACCAATACCAGGAGAGGCTAAGGTTCTAATTCCCTTAGAAGACCTTTTGAAAGGGAGGTATATACTGCCAAGTTCAGTGATAAACTGGTCTATTGGCCAAGGAGAAATTCAGGTAACGCCTGCGTGGTTATCACTTATCACTGGTATTATAGCTGGAAACGGTAAATGCACATTACCAAAGATCACAAAGGATGAACAGGAGAAACACTTTAACCTAAACTTACCAGATGAGTTCTATAATATAGTTAAAGAGGGCATGAGGCGAGTAGTCGAAAGTAGAAATGGCACTGCAGGTTACCTATATGACCCACAGTTAAAAATCTCTGCAAAAACGGGCACTGCTCAAAATCCACATGGTAGGGAACATTCATGGTTCACGTGCTTCTTCCCTAACAATAACCCTGAATATGTCATAACAGTACTTGTAGAAAATGCAGGGCATGGTAGCGAAGCTGCCGCACCCATTGCCTTCCAGCTGGTACGGAGGTTCGTAGGTGAAAAGAATTAGAAATGGATTAATAATCCCACCACTTATTCTCATCAGTTTAGGACTTGTAGAGCTATTTTTTATTAACAGGGGGCTATTTTTGTCGCAACTTTCCAAAGTTATCATATATTCATTGCTCCTTGCGGGATTTTATTTTTTGATAAAAAAACCGTACATTTTAAACTACGGTTCAATAATCTATTATATTTCCATACCACTTCTCATAGCAACACTACTCTTTGGAAAAGGAGGTGTAAGTAGGTGGATCGGTGTTGGAGCACTCACATTCCAGCCATCAGAACTCACAAAACTCGGGCTCATATTCGTACTTGGTAAAACATTATCTGACACAAAAAAAACTATTAAAACCAAATTAACAAAAGCCCTTATCTATACGTTAATCCCGTTTATACTGGTGATGCTACAGCCAGACTTGGGCACAGCACTTACGCTACTCATTATTGCATTTATCACAATCTGGGTTTATGGGGTAGATCCCATGCTAATAAGGCTTGCAATTCTAATTCCTATAGCTATGTTGACTTCTGCTCATATTGTCTCTACAATAATCTTCTATATTATGTTACTGTCACTCCTTATAATTTTGAAAGAACCAATTTACAAGAAGATCCTAACCATTGGGATTCTCACCTTAACGAGCTTATCAACACCCATCGTTTGGCAGAAAATGTTAAAGCCTTACCAAAGAGATAGACTTACAGCCTTTTTAAACCCTGAAAAGAGCTTAAACAAGGAGGGATGGCAAATCTATCAGGCAAAAATCGCAATGGGGTCAGGAGGAATAATCGGCAAAGGACCAGGGAAGGGGACCCAGAAAGGTCTTGCGTTCCTACCTGCAGCTCACACCGATTTTATCTTCTCCAGCTTTGGAGAAGAATTCGGATTATTAGGACTAATCGTGATACTCTTCACTTTCATCATATTCTTTAGGACAATCTTGAGAACCTTAGAATTGAAGGAGGGGAATGAAAAGCTAATAGTTAGTGGAATATTTGCATACTTCTTCATCCACTTTACCTTTAATATACTTTCAAACCTCTCACTATTACCGGTAGTAGGAATCCCTTTACCGTTCTTATCTTTTGGAGGGAGCCATCTTCTCACGGAAATGGCTTCAATTCTAACATTATTAAAATTGGAGGTGTAGCCATGTGTGGATTTTTCAGTATCGTTTTCAAGAAAGATAACGAACAATTAGGTAGCATACTGACAAGGGCGGGCTTCAGGTTAGCATACCGTGGGTACGACACCGTAGGTATAGGATACATTAGAGAAGATGGCTATTATGAGATAAGAAAGGCTCCAGGAAAGATTCACAAAGTGTATGAAGATCTCGGCTTTGAGGAAATAAAGGGAATGAGAGGAACGATCCAACTTCGCTGGGCTACTTATGGACCTCCCTCCTATGAAAACGCTCAACCCCACTTCGACTGCAAAAGAAAACTCATTGGAGCCCACAATGGTAACATCGTCAATTCTCCATTCCTCATGGAAAAACTCATATCAAAGGGACATAAGTTTGTGGGTGAGAACGACGGCGAAACCTTGGTACATGTAGTTGAAGACCTTTATCTCGGATCGGGAGATTTAAAAGCTTCAATCGCTGGAGCTTATAAAATTCTGAAGGGTGACTACGCATTTTCTATCACCGATGTTGCGGAAAATAAGTATTACGCAGTCAAAAAGGGATCCTCCCTTTTCCTTGGAGTAGGAGAAGATTTTATAGCAGTATCCAGTGATCTCGTGGCACTCTTAGATTTAACTAAAAATGTAGTAAACCTACAAGATGGTGAAATGGTAGAATTTGACGATAGAGGATATAAAATATACAAGTTGCCAAACTGTGAGAATGTTTACAGGGAACCAATATTTACCGATCTGAACATCAGAGATGCCGAAAAGGGTGAATTTCCACATTTTATGATTAAAGAAATTTATGAAATCCCGGAAAAGGCGCGTAATGTGGTGAACTTCCTTCCGGACTTTGTTGAGATGAGCAGTATCATCAAGGATATTCTTAACGCAAATAAGAAGTTTATCACCGGTAGTGGAACTTCTCTAAATGCAGCAATTCTTGGTAGTTTTTACTTAGGTAACATTGCTAAAGAGCTATTTATCCCAGTTGCAGCTTCAGAATTTGGTGAAAGATACGGCACCACGCTGGAGCGAGGCGATCTTCTCTTTGTTGTAACCCAGAGCGGTGAAACTAAAGATGTAAAAAATGCTGTAGACATTTTTGATGGATATGGCAAGACTATAGGTCTAATCAACGTGCTTGGGTCAAGTATCGCCCTAAGGTGTAATCACTTAATTCCGGTACTTTCTGACCTTGAAATTAGTGTACCAGCCACAAAAACCTTCGTAAATCAAGTAATTGCCCTCCTTTACCTCTCTATGGAACTGGCAAAGCATAAGGGGATACCTCACCCAGAGATCAATTTCAGTGAAATTCCATCATTAATTCAAAAAACCTTACAGGCTTCTGAAGAACATAAAACTGAAATCATAAAAGCTCTCATCCCATGGCATGATTTCTACGTGCTCGGTTTTGGCCTTACATATCCGACAGCCCTCGAAGGAGCCCTTAAAATTAAAGAAGTTGTATACGTACACGCAGAAGGTATGTATTCAGCTGAGTTCAAACACGGTCCACTCTCAATAGTAGAGGAGGAATACCCGGTGATCTTTATAGCAACAAAAAAAGATAAATCCATGATCTTATCTCACATGAATGAAGTTAAATGTCGTGGTGGAAAGATCATCACTATTGCCCCTGAAGACCACGAACTCAGAAAAGAGAGCCATATATTTCTCGCAATCCCCAATGAAAATGAGTTTTTAACACCAATTTTGGCTGTAATCCCTATGCAAATCATTGCCTATTATATGAGTATTCACAAGGGTATTGATCCGGATTTCCCCAAAAATATTTCAAAAACCCTTACAGTCGACTGATGGAGATTATCTCTATCATAGGGCCCACAGCGTGCGGTAAAAAGGAAATCGCACTGCACCTCATTAATACATTCGGACAAAACCTCAGGTTTATCTCTTGCGACTCAAGAAAAGTTTATCGCCACATGGATATTGGAACTGCAAAGCCCCCACCTGAAATAAGACATTACTTTTTGCTAATAGATATAAGAGATCCTGATAAAATCTATAGCGCGGGTGATTTTGCGAGAGATGCTGAGAGATTTGCGAAAGATCTTATTTACAGCGGTGTAGTACCTGTCATTATAGGGGGTACTCCCTTATACTATAAAGCCCTTTTCTCCGAATTCTTTGAAGAACCAAATAAGGATCCTGCAATTAGGAAATACATTCTGGATAAAATGAAAAATTTTGGGCTCGAAAAACTTTATGAAGAACTAAAGGAAAAGGATCCAGAGTCAGCAGCGAAACTTCATCCCAACGACTGGATAAGAATCACAAGGAGCCTCGAGATAATATATACTTTAGGAATACCTGCTAGTGAAGCAAGAAAGAAAATGAAAAGGGAACGGATTTTTGAACCTCAATACATTGGACTCGCCCTTCCGACCGAGATCCTCTACGCTAAAATTGAAGAACGGACAAAGAAAATGTTTGAAGGAAAATTGCTTGAAGAGACCGAAAATCTCCTAAAAATGGGGTACAACGAAAACCTACCATCTATGAATACCATCGGATACAAAGAAGCCATAAAATGCCTAAAAGGTGAGTGGGACAATGAGACGTGCATAAACAAAATTATAAGAAATACAAAGATTTACGCACGCAGACAGATGCGATTCTTCAAAACCTTTGAAAATGTTGTGTGGTTTGACCTAGCTAAGGATAAGGAAAAACTTATACACCATTTGGAATCTGAAATAGAAAAAAGACTCCAGTAAGTTAATTCAGAATTCTATATCTTCAAGCTTAAAAACTGGGCCATCAGCGCATACCCTGTAAAATCCGTCTCCGCCTGCCTTTCTTACAGCGCAACCAAAACAAATACCAAACCCACAAGCCATCACGGATTCCACCGAAGCCCAGCTATCAATAGAAGTATACTTTTTAAGAACGTTAAGCATAGATTCAGGGCCACAAGCAAAAACCACTTTATCAAGTGCAGGGTCTATGTATTCGGTTGCAAGACCCTTTAAGCCACTAGAACCATCTTCGGTAACTATCGTTACATTAAAAGGTTTTATCATTTCGCACAGTTCACGAGGCGGGGATACTTTAACTCCCCAGATAAATCTTTTGAACTTCGATTTTTGGGCAAAAAAATAGAGAGGAGCTAACCCGGACCCGCCAGCTACTAAAGTTGCATCCTCAAACTCGGGGAAACTATTACCTAAAGGACCCAACATGTCGAGCAACTCGCCCGGCTGTTTTTGAGACAAAAGCGTCGTCCCCTTACCCACTAACAATATTAGAAACCACACACTCTGATTATCAACATTAAAGATACTGAATGGCCTCGATAAAAAAGGTTCAATACCATCCTTCACCCGAATTTGAAAGAACTGGCCAGGCTTTAAATATGAGCCCCACTTATTTTCAACCTTTAGAAGGAAATATCTATCGTCAAACTTCTTATTTTCCAGAATGCTTGATCTTAACAACTCCATCCTTTATGGCCCCCACTATATACTCAACCCATTCCTCTCTCATGGTCGGAAATAAGGGAAGTGTGATCTGCATCTTGTATGCTTTCTCAGTCACGGGCAACCTCAAAGGCCCCACCTCCCTACCAACAGCTTTAAAAAGATGCAGAGGCTTATAATGAATGCTTGTCTGGATTCCCTTTTCAAATAAATAGCCCCTTAGGGCATCTCTGTCCACTTTAGAAAAAATCGAGAATATATAATTCCCCGAAAACCTGTAATCTTCAAAAGGAATTACTATTTCCTCTACATCCTCGAGAAGCCTTCGGTAAAGTCCCACAAGCTCACGCCGCCTTTCGGTAGTCCATCCAAGTTTTTTGAGTTGTGAAAGTCCAAGCGCCGCCTGGATCTCAGTAGCTCTATAAGTATACCCGATCTCTACAATATCATAATCCATCTCTAGCCCTTGATATCTTTCAAAAGACGTACTTGTGATACACTGTGATCTTAAGAGCTTTGCCCTACTATAAATGAGTTCATCGTTGGTAAGAAGAACACCACCTTCACCCGTCGTAATATTTTTATTCGCATACAAGGACATACCAGCCGCAATCCCAAGATTGCCAGCTCTTATGCCATTCCAACAAGATCCATGACAATGCGATGCATCCTCAAGAAGTTTTACACCTTTATCATCACAAAATTTCTTAATATGATCTATCCCATCTAAAAAGCCCGCATAGGGAAGATAGATGACGTATTCTGCGTCATCCTTTAAAGCCTCATTAATGGTATCTGGTGCCACTACAGGTTTCTCAATGGACTGTATATCGGCAAACCTAAATCTGCACCCAATCCACATTAACGGGGTCAACGTGGAGATATACGTGAACGATGGCAAAACAACTGTAGAGTTCTTATTAATACCTGCCGCAAGGTATGCAAGGTGTAAAGACGCAGTTCCTGACGAGACAAAAAGAGCATAATGGACGCCATAATATTCTGCGAAAGCTCTCTCCAGCTCCTCTGTTTTGGGGCCAGTAGAAATCCAACCACTCCTTAGAACTCCTACAACGGATTCTATGTCTTCATCATCGAAGTATGTTTCGAAAAGGGGAATTTTGAAGGGTTTACCAACATTACTATTCGGTACCATCTTCTTCAGACGTTCCCATTCCAGCCTTCATAGCTTGTTTCCGTGAGAGTTTAAACTTTCCATTTTCATCAATTCCAATAACCTTCACCAAAACTTTATCCCCAACCTTTAGAACATCTTCGACTTTATTGATACGAGTATCTGCAATCTCGGAAATGTGAAGCAGGCCCTCCTTGCCAGGGAGTACCTCCACAAAGGCTCCAAATGGGACGACTCTTTTTACCACTCCCATATAGATCTTCCCAAGTTCTACTTCCTGAACCATTCCACTGATAATTTCTTTTGCTTCTTCGACATTCTCTTGACTATAACCAGAAATCAAAACTCTTCCACTCCCATCCTCAATCTCTATTTTGGTACCTGTTTGTTCCGTGATCTTTTTTATATTCCTTCCACCTGGGCCGATTATCAAACCAATCTTCTCAATAGGCACGGTAATAGACGAAACTTTAGGAGCAAAAACAGAAATACTCTCTCGAGGTTTGTTTAGCGTAGTATTCATGATCTCTAAAATGAAAACCCTCGCCTCCTTTGCACGCTGGAATGTTTCACCGATAATTCCCATTGTAAGACCACGTATTTTAAGATCCAGCTGGATTGCAGTTATACCCTTCTCAGTCCCAGCCACTTTAAAGTCCATGTCGCCATAGTGGTCTTCAGCACCAACAATATCGGTAAGTAAAACATATTCATCACCATCCTTTACTAAACCTGTGGAAATCCCCGCACAAGCCGATTTAATAGGCACACCAGCATCCATAAGAGAAAGCGAACCACCGCACACCGTTGCCATTGAAGTCGAGCCATTTGATTCCAGTACATCGGAAACCACTCTTATAGTGTAGGGGAAAACATCTTCTTGTGGAATAAGCGGAGCAAGAGCCTTTTCAGCGAGATTCCCATGCCCAACTTCGCGTCTCGAGACACCCCTTAAAGGCTTGACCTCGCCTGTTGAAAAAGGAGGAAAATTGTAGTGAAGCATAAACCTCTTTTCCTCTTCTGGCTCTAATTCTGATAGTTTCTGAACATCTTCTCCAGTTCCAAGGGTCGTAACCACTAAGGTCTGAGTCTCACCCCTCCTAAAAATAGCAGAACCATGAGTCCTCGGAAGAACTCCTACTTCACATGTAATTGGCCTTATATCCTCATATCTCCTACCATCAACTCTTCTCTTTTCTTTCAGGACCATCTCTCGAAGAATTCTTTTTTCCAGCTCGTACAGTGTTTGGTCTAGCTCACTGGTAAAATCCTCTTGAGGGTATTCGCTCTTAATATATGCCTCCAAAGAATTTCTTACTTCCTTAAGGGCTTCATTCCGAACCCTCCTGTCTGTAATGTGCATAGCATCAAAAATATCCTGAAAGGCGAATTCCTCTATCTTCCGTGAGAACTCTTCAGATATTTCAAGCTTTTGGTACGGGGCTTTAGTTTTCCCCACCTTTTCACGAAGCTCATTCTGAAAATCCTCGATTTCCTTTAGGTAAGGAAGTGCAAATTCAATAGCTGAAAGGACAATATCTTCAGGAACCTCTTTGCCTCCAAACTCAATCATATTGATTTCACCCGACGATCCAGCTAATAACATATCAAAATCACTCTTTTCTATCTCAGAATTTGTAGGATTTATAACGAATTTACCACCAATCCTTCCAACTCTGCATGCAGCAATTGGCCCATCGAACTCAATCTCCGAAACGTGTAAGCAAGCGGAGGCTCCGACAATACCTAAAAAGTTACTATCATTTTCAAGATCGTAAGACAACAAAAAAGTAGTTACCTCAATATCACTCACCATATCTTTAGGAAAACGTGGTCTTATGGCTCTATCTATAGCCCTTCCATGTAAGATCTCTCTCTCGGTAGGCTTGCCTTCTCTTTTAAAGTAACCACCTGGAATTTTCCCTGCAGCATAAGATTGTTCACGGTACTCAACTAAAAGGGGAAGAAAATCCCTCTTCTCAGTAGATTCCTGAATAACAGCTGTAACAAGTAAAACGGTATCTCCGTATGAAATTAACAGGGAAGATGTAGCCTGATTTGCCACCCTTCCAATTTCGACCTTTAACTTACGACCAGCAAGTTCATGTTCTAAAGTAAAAATCATCCTCTGATACCCAATTTATCCGTAAGTTCAGTATATCGCTTGAAATTAGTTCTCTTAAGATAGGATAACAAACGTTTCCTCCGCCCCACCATTTTCACAAGTCCATACCGTGAGTGTACATCTTTCTTATGAATCTTCAAGTGTTCGGTCAGATCGCTGATTCTCTTCGTAATTAGAGCAATCTGAACTTCAACTGAACCCGTATCATTTTCATGCCCTGCCCATTCCTCAACAATCTTCGCTTTCTCTTCTTTACTAAAAGCCATATAAAAGCTACCTCCTTAAATTATAGCAAACTTTAACATCCTAGTTAAAACAAAGCGGGAGACGGGACTCGAACCCGCAACCATCGGCTTGGAAGGCCGATGCTCTACCATTGAGCCACTCCCGCCTAATGGTGGAGGGGGGTGGATTCGAACCACCGAAGGCGTCAAGCCAGCAGATTTACAGTCTGCCCCCGTTGGCCACTTGGGTACCCCTCCAACGCACACTTTCATTAGGAGTATAATACAAGCTGGCGGAGGGATTTGAACCCCCGACCTGGTGATTACAAATCACCTGCTCTACCGACTGAGCTACACCAGCAACAATTTATAAATAACGCTAAAGTTTATATAATTTATAGCATCAAACATGGATAGTCAATTTAATAGCCTGTACCAGAAAGCCTATTTTACCTGCGTAAAATGTGTCTAATCAACCCAAATTCTTGATCATTAACTGCTAAATAGTTTTAATTGAACTAATGGCATCAGAAGGACTAAACCTATTTTGATTTTCCATTACTCCTCTACTAAAATTATACTTACACGGAGGAGGTCTAAAATGGCAAAAAGGTGCGCTATTTGCGGAAAGGGTCCTTTATCTGGCAACAAAGTATCTCATGCCAACAAAAAAAGCCCAAGACGATGGCTACCTAACCTGAGAAGGGTTGAGTTCGAGGTAGAAGGTGAGTTAGTCACAGCCAGAGTCTGTTCAAAGTGCTACAAAAAATTAAGAAAATCGGAATAATTGTCCTCATAGTAGCAGCAGTAGTGGGAGCAACATTAGTTGCACTCAATTACGCGTCAAGGGCAGTCATACTGAATTTTTTAAAAGAGAATACGGGGATCCATGCTACACTATCGGGTTATAGATTTAACATATTCGGTAAGCTTACCTTTCAGAGTCTTACGCTTGGTGATGCACTTGAAATAAATGACTTCGTTGTAAAATACAACGCACCATCTCTACTCTTTAAGAGAACGATTTCCTCCATTTCCGTTGGGAGCCTCACCCTAAGACCCAAGGAACTCACATTTAGGAAAGGAGAAGGACCTTCTCATGGGCTTACTGAGATAAGTATTCCAATCTCCATCAATGAATTCAAAATAGGAAGCGGACATATCATGATTGACTCTACAAACCTTTACTTTGACAATCTCTTTTTAAATGGCAAAAAGTTGGGACAAGCTTACAGTGTTAAAGCATATATTAACGATCTCGCTTTTCAGGAGGAGAACTTTTGTATTTATGCTGACGTAATCATACAAAGAAGCCGTATCACAATAAAAGCTTTTGAGTTACAAAACGATAAAATCTCAGCTTCTGGCGTCTCTGGAGTAATTGCCCTTCAAGACTCAATAACAATAAATCTAGAATCGATTAATTACTTAGATTATTCTGCAAATGACGTTTCTGCATCATACAATCTAAATTCAAAAGCTGGCAACCTCGCCTGCGAAACTCTAAAATTACAGGAACAGATCCTAAAAAGCGTAAGTGGCAGCTTCACTTTCGATCTTCCCAATGCTATAATAGTAAAATCAGCTTCTTTTATTTATAGAAATAATAGAATTGTTGGAGAAGGTGTGTACCTTTTAAAAGAGAAGAAACTCTCTATTTCCAATGCAAATCTCTCACTAAATGAGTCAGGATTTAAAGGTGTGGCTTATGCTTCAATCGTCGCTACACCCGAAAAAATAAATGGCGTTGTAACTATAGAACAACTCACTTACATGAAATCGAGCCCATTCAAAATATCTGCCGATTTTGCATACTCAAACAGCACATTGGCTCTAACTATACACAATATGACTTCAACGTACACAAATCTACAAGCAAAGGTTATCTATAGGCACAAATTATATGCCGTGCAACTTGCAGGTAATCTATACCCATCCGACATAATGAGCGATTTGAATGGGAATGTTGAAATAGACGCAAAATACGAAATCTCGGACACAAAGCGTAACGGATACGCAGTTTTAAAAGGGATAGATCTGGAGGGTTATGGCATTAGCTGTAAGCACCTTTATGCTTCGGCAGAATCACGAGGCGAAACCGATGTAGTACACATAACTATAGAAGAAGCCCTACTGAAGGGAATTAAGATGGACACTCTTTCAGCAGTTGCTGTAATAGATACACTCAATAATATAGTTTTCAACCTTAAAGGCAACTCTGAAAAAACAAAATTTGAAGGCAATGCCTCTTTATACGTCGGAGAGAATGAAACGGCATTTACCGCAAGTGATGTTCACATATTTTTTGTAAGAGACACCCTTGAGACCTCAGGTCCTATAAAGATTACGAGAAATAAAACGGGGATTTCTGTTGTAGATTCTTCAGTGATCCTAATTAACGGTGCTCCTCTCTATTTCTTTGGTTATGTCGATGGTAAAACACAAAACATAAATGTAATGATGAAATTGGCCTCCATTCCTATTAGAGAGGCCCTTAACATATCTGGTATCCTGAGCGGTGAATTTTATTTGAACGGTACCCTGGATAACCCTGTTTGTACTTTTTCGATGAAAGGCGAAAAATTTAAATATGGTGGCTCCCCAGAGATCCAACTCGAAGCCCAAGCAAGGGTAAACCAGAATGGCATTATCCTCGATAGCGCTACAGTTTCTGGACAAAATACGAATATCATCTTAAGTGGATTCGTTCCGTCGAAATTCTCCATAGAGCCCATGGAGTTCACTCTGAGAAAAGATGATGAATACACACTAAGAGCACATGTATATGACATACCACCCGAATTGATAACTGAACTTTCAAAGAACCAGCTTCTCCTAAACAAAATTGACCTTAAGGGTGACGTAGTTGTCCATGGAAAGATAGATGAAAAACCTTTCCTAAACGGGTATTTGAGGGTTTACGACCTCTCAGGGCTTTATGTTCCAATTCAACTTGAAATCAGCAAGGCGGACATTTTAGCAGAGCTTACAGGTGATCAATTCGATGTAAAGAAAGGAGTAATCTCCACAACCCAGGGTACTATAAGTGTCTCTGGGTATGGCAAAAATATATTTGATGTATCAAGGGAAATTAACCTTCTAATCAGGGCTTCTAATGCATCCTTATACCCAGCATACAACATATTCATATCTGGTGATGGAAATATTAACTTCAATGCCAAAGAAAACGAGCTTTTCGTAAGAGGTGATGTGACTGTGAAGGAAGCCACAATCTTCCAGAGCCTTCGAGCAACACCCGCATCATCATCAAGCCCACCACCACGAAACTTAAACATAATTCTAAACATAACAAGTGAAGGAAATGCATTCCTCGTTAACGAAATTGCAGATATTGAAATAAAAGGAGATCTGGTCTTTCATATGGCTGAAGGGAAGACGTTTCTCGATGGAAGTGCGGAAGTTGTGAAAGGATACTTCCTCTACCTTGATAGGGTCTTCAATGTCGAATCAGGGGTTGTTAATTTCACTTCAACCGAAACCTTGGAGCCAAATCTGTCGATAAAAGCAAGCTCGAAGGTGGATACATTCAATATAACAATGAATCTATCTGGGACATTTAATAACCCTCAAATTTCGCTCTATTCAGAACCTCCGCTGGATGAACTCAATATTCTGTATCTCCTCACTTTTGGAAGGGTTTACTACAATGGAGTTTCGATGCAGGCTTCGGAACTTCAGGACATAAAGAACAGGGCTTTTAGCCTTGCGAGCACCGTTATTTCTCAGAATCTACGTCGAGCGGTCGGGCTTCAGGAATTTAGACTTGAAAGTAACGGTGGCAGTATGGAAAACCCGTCTCTCCTTATCGGATTATACCTAACCCCCAGTCTCTATTTTTGGTATTCCCACGACATCTTTGACATTACAAAGGATATGTTTCAGATTCGCTATAAACTGGAAAAAAATTTCGGCGTTTTTGTTGAGAGGAATAAAAGCCAGATGTTCCAAATTGGCATTGAATATCTTTATGAGTTCTAAAAACTTCGCGAAGGTAATCATCCCTCATACGAGACTGGATTATTTTACCTATAAAGTCCCTCGCCAGCTTATGGACACTGCAGCTGTGGGAAGTGTGGTTGTTGTGCCTTTTATGAAGACCCACTCGAAGGGTGTCATCTATGAGCTTTCGGAAAAATCTGACTTACCTGAGGAAAAGGTAAAACTGGTAGAAGCAATAATGACCCCTGAGTTCTCAACGTCTTCAGAATACATTGAGCTCGCTAAGTGGATCAGCGACTACTATGTTGCCAGTCTTTCTGAAGTAATTCCTTTATTCTTTCCACCCGGAATAGTTGAGAGAGGCTCGTACATATACAAACTCGCAAAAAAGAATATTGAAAGCAAAATCCCTTTGCTTGAATATTTGTCTAAAATCTACCCCAGAGGAGCTTCCTTGAAAACTCTTCAGAAGCTTTTCGGTTCCGGTGTGACTAAGATCCTTA
>DCDE01000034.1 GCA_002316275.1 Caldifarciminota bacterium UBA1063 | reverse complement strand
GGGCATACGAAGCCGCCCCGCGTTATGGCGAGAGGAGTACCTTCGTAGTGAGTGATTCTAATATTGTAGCCATCAGCTTTTTCTTCGATATAATAAGGTTCTTTGAAAAATTTTTTTATACCCTCCTCCAGTATGAAAAATCTTCCGATTCTGGGATATGGAGGAATAATTTTGCCGTCGGAAAAAATGACAGTACCTCTCTTATACGGTTTTGCATCATCTACAAATCTTATGTAATTAATATTGAAATAATGTTCTTCTACTGCACTTTTCTTGCTAATAAAGCTTGCTAAAGAATCCAACATCAAATTATTCTCTAAGACCAGTGCGAGCGTAGCTCTCAATGATTTGTTTCTGTGCTAAGAAGAAGAGAATAATGAGAGGCAGAATAGCCAAGGTTGATGCAGCCATTAAAGCTGGATAATTAGTTGTTTCACCTTGAGCGAAATATGCAAGCCCCACCTGAATAGGTCTTAAGTTGTCCTTATTTATTACCATTAAGGGCCACATAAAGGAATTCCAGCTGGATATAAATTCAAATATTACCGTAGTAGTGATAGCTGGCTTTATCAATGGGACTATAATTTGAAAGAGAAACCTCAACCGGGAACAGCCATCAATGATTGCCGCATCGTATAGATCCTTGGGTATAGTTCTCATATTCTGCCTTAGAAGGAAAATGCTAAATATACTGACCGACCAAGGGATAATCATTACGTGCAATGTATCCAGCCACCCCAGGCGCTGGACTACCAAAAACAACGGTATTATATAAACAGGCATTGGGACCATCATTAATGATAAAATTCCCATGAAAATTGCATCCCTGCCCTTAAACTGGATCCATGAAAATGCATAAGCTGCAAGGAGAGCTGTAAGAAGTGAGGCAGCAACAGTGAGTATGGAAGTAACGAAGGAGATATACATATACCTTGGAAAGGAGATTTTTGTTAAAACAGTTTCGTATGCAGAAGTGGTTAGGGTTTTTGGGAACCATGTGGGTGGCATTGCGATAGATTCAGCAGGGGTTTTGAACGACGTGGTTATCATCCAGTAGAATGGAAGAATAGAAAGCACAGCGAGGATTACGAGAATTAAATAAACGATTATTTTCCACATGTTTGCTTTAGACTTCATAGTAAACCCTCTTTTCTGTTACTTTTCTCTGATATAGGGTTATTGCGAGGATAATTATAAAGAAAATGAATGCGATGGCTGAACCATAGCCCACTTGATATTCTTCATAACCCTTTCGAAATAGGTAATAGATTACAACCGATGTCTTACCCAATGGCCCACCTGTAGGAGGGCCTGTCATCATCCATACGGGTGCGAACACCTGAAAGGATGAAATCGTTGTCATTATAAGGACATAGAATGTTGTGGGGGAGAGTAGTGGTAGCATAACATTTTTAACAATCTGCCACTGGTTTGCACCATCGATTTTCGCCGCCTCGTAGTATGTTTCAGATATATTCTTTAAGCCAGCAATAAAGATGACGATATTGTATCCGAGGGACTTCCACACGCTCAAAATAACGAGAGAGAAAAGAGCCAAAGATGGGCCTTCCAGTAAAAATGGTAAGTCAGCCCCGGTAATCATCTCGAAGATGCCCCGTGGTTCTTCCAACCATTTTAGGGTGGGTAGATTGAGGGTTGCAAGTATTGAATTAAATAGGCCTCTTTGCGGGTTGTATAGCCATTTCCAGACTACAGAGACGGCTACAAGGGAGGTGACGACGGGCAGGAAATAAATTGTTCTGAAGAAACCGACAGCCTTTATGTTTTGATTGAGAAGATAGGCAATAAAAAGTGAGATTATAATACTCAGGGGTACTGAAAAAAGTGTGTACAAAAAAGTATTCCAGAGAGCTTGCCAGAAATATCTGTCCTTCAATAGGAATATGTAATTTTGAAGTCCGACAAAACCTTTGTCGCCTGCGATCCCCCATTCGTGGAAAGAGATATCAAAGGCGAGAAGAACTGGAAGGACTTTAAAAACGAGGAGTATTACAACAGCAGGCAAGAGAAACAACATTCCATAAAGGAACTCTCTCTTCCCCTGACGCATAAGTTAATTTTATTTTGGAATACTGGTAAAATCAACCATACAAATTAATTAGAGTCCAGTAGATTCAGATAGAAATGTTGTGTCGAGACCAAATTTTTCTGAAAGGTGTTTACCCAACGATTTTACTCCAAGTGTTTCAGACTGATAGTGCCCCATAAAAACTAAATTTATGTTGTTATCCTTTGCTATTGAATATGAGTAGTGTCGAGGTTCTCCAACAATTAGTACATCAAGTTCCTTTTCAATTGCTTCAGGGAGCGAAAAGACAGCATCACCGGAAACAAAAGCACCTTCCTTGATGAAATCTTCACCAAACTTCCAGTACAAGATGGGCTTACCGATTTTTGATTCTAAAAGAGTAAGCAGATCTTCAAATCTCGTAGGCTCTTTAAGTGAAAATTTCCTCCCAATGTTTATGCCATGGTAGTTCCCAAATTCTTCCGTATTCTCGAACCCGAGGAGTTTCATTGCTGAAGAGTTATTGCCAAACTGGGGATGCAGGTCTAAGGGCAAATGGGAGACATACACGGCAATATTATTCGAAATTAGTAACTTTATTTTCTTGTAGAATGAGCCTGTGATAGGAACCGGGCTCCCCCAATATGGGCCATGATGAAATATCATCATATCCACTTTTTCTTCGATGCCCTTTTCAATCACAGAGGTATTAAAATCGACAGCGAGTCCAACCTTGCTTACCATTCCGTTATTTTCAAGTACCAACCCGTTCAGGGATTCATCACTAATTTCATTTGTTTTTAGAAGTTCATCGAGGTAATTAATTACCGTTTTTAAATCCATTTTCTCCTCCACATAAATAAACAGAGCCCCCCTTTGGGGGGCTCTGTTTTGGGTTCACTCGGGAATTATAGAACTCCCTGGGCAAGCATTGCGTCTGCGACTTTTAAGAAACCGGCAATGTTTGCTCCTGTAACATAATCGCCTGGCTTTCCATACGCTTCAGCGGTTTCGAGGCATGTATTGTGTATTTTGATCATAATCTCACGGAGTTTTGCATCAACTTCTTCTCTTGACCATGATAGACGCATGCTATTTTGTGTCATTTCCAAGCCAGATACGGCAACACCACCAGCATTTGCAGCTTTTGCAGGTCCAAAAAGGATTTTATTTTCTTGGAAGTATTTCATTGCATCCAGTGTACAAGGCATATTCGCTGCCTCAACAACGCATTTGACTCCATTTTTTACAAGCTGTTTCGCATCTTCGATGTCAAGCTCATTCTGTGTTGCACATGGTATCGCTACGTCCACAGGCACCGACCATGGCCTCTTGTTTGGTTCAAACTTTACTTTGAATTTATCTGCATAGTCCTGTACTCTATCTCTTCCAGATGCGCGCATTACTCGCATATATTCAATCTTTTCACCTTTAACTCCATCGGGGTCATATATAAACCCATCAGGTCCCGAAAGGGTTACCACTTTTCCACCGAGCTCCGCTACTTTCTGCACCACACCCCAGGCAACGTTTCCGAATCCTGAAATCGCTACTGTTTTACCTTCTATGCTCATTCCCTTTGTCTTCAGTACTTCCTCTGTAAAGTAGACAACTCCGAAGCCTGTTGCCTCAGGTCGGATAAGGGAACCACCCCAGGTCAAGCCTTTGCCTGTGAGGACACCTGTGAACTCATTGACTATCTTTTTATATTGACCAAAAAGATACCCAATTTCTTTTATTCCAACGCCGATATCGCCAGCTGGTACGTCAGTGTCAGGGCCTATGTGTCTAAAGAGTTCTGTCATAAAAGCCTGGCAGAACCTCATAATTTCGGCATCGGATCTGCCACGGGGATCAAAGTCCGAACCGCCTTTGCCGCCTCCCATAGGAAGAGTTGTGAGGGAATTTTTGAAAGTCTGTTCGAATCCAAGAAATTTGATGACGCCGACGTTAACGGAAGGGTGAAATCTCAATCCTCCCTTATACGGGCCAATAGCATTGTTAAATTGTACTCTATAACCACGATTTACATGGACGTTATGGTTATCATCCATCCAAGCAATTCGAAACTGTATTATTCTATCAGGTTCAACAATTCTTTCATATATCTTTGCTTTAACAAATTCAGGATGCTTCTCTTCGGTTGGTTTGAGTGTGGTGAGCACTTCAGTCACTGCCTGAATGAATTCAGGCTGGTCCTTATCTTTTTCCTTTACTTTTGCTATGACTTCATCTATCTGCGACATTTTAAAAACCTCCTTTGGTTTTAAATAATATCTTTAAGCACAAATCCATTTTCTTCGCATATTTTTCTGACCTCGAGCATCATACCGAGGTCAGTTACAACTGTGCCACTCCTCCCTGCATGAGAATAATAAGGTACCTCTATATCTCCATAGGGACTTGATCCAAAGACTATGGTAAGTCCATGGAGCTCTTTTGTTAAGTTCCCAAAAACAATGTATAAAGGAGATTCAGGAAACTCTGGATTTATCCCGAGCTTAAGGAGTCCGGTCTCATTAAGAGTTTTGTGCAATACAATGGTCGGAATTTCTTGAGGCACATACGGTGCTTCAGCAATTAGTACATCTTCGTCTCTATCCACAAAGGCAGCTCCGTCCTTATTCACAATCTCATGGAGGATCACCTTTAGGTAAGGGTGATGAAGGAGGTTTGACGCGAGACGGATCCTTTTTGCGTTGAGAATAGTATCGAGATTTCCTGTGGATACGCCTTCTTCGAGAAGGGCGCCGACCTTTAATCCCTTTTCTTTTGCATACTCTAAAATAGACTTTGCTTCTTCGATTGTCAAATCTCCGGTAATAACGACGGTTGCATCTCTTCCATATTTTGCTACAATCTGACGTAGTTCATCGAGGTCCATTTCTCTATTTTCTCTTCTAAAGGATATGCTTCCCGCCTTCTTTTCCCAAGGTCTCGAAAATCTACCTATATCACATATGTGTCCGTTATTCCAAGAGGGGAGGGTAGAAGATGCCCTGACAATTATGCCTTCGTAGTATTCAAGATTTATTTGGCACCCAAGGCCACATCCATTACACACTGTCGGTATGGACTGTGTTTTCCAAGGTCCTTGCTTTATGAATGGTAATTTTTCCTGGAATCCACCCGTTGGACATACATCGATCATATCTCCTGTGAATATACCTGACATTTGGCTTAGATTTCTGCGGAATGGTGTGGCGACTTTAGTTTTAAACCCCCTACCCAAGTAATCAACAAGACCCTCGCCCGTAATTTCCTGGGTCAGGTTTACACACTGACCACACAGTACACATTTGTTGTTGTCAAAAAGAACGTGATCGTGGCTCTCATCAATTTCATATCTATTGGTTTCGCCTTCGAAATTGTTCTGCTTTACATTATAGATCGTTGCGTACTCTTTCAATTTGCATCGGAAGACCTCCATACAACCACAGGACATGCATCTTTCGGTTTCGCTTACGGCGTCTTGTTCTCTGAGGGTCAACTCAACCTCTTTGAAGGTTTGTTTCCGTTCCTCCAATCCTATATGAGGTGCCTTTACCCTCGGAATCCTTTGAACGTCCTTATAGTCTTCGCTTGATACGGTCTTCCAATGGGAATATGGCTTAAGGTCAAAAATAACCTTTCTTATTTCTTCGTCTTCCGCCACAATGGGGATATTCTCCTCGGGTGAAAGTAGAGCGTTTTTAACTTTTTCTAAATTGCCCTTCATATACTGGTCGATCATCAGAGCTGCAATTCTACCCTGGGCTATGGATTCGATCACAGTAGATGGGCCCAAAACAAGGTCACCACCTGCAAACACTCCGGGTATGGAGGTCATTAATGTTGCCTTATCAACGGTTATGGTTCCTCTTTGAGCCCCGAGACCATTTTCTCTAAGGATGCTCTCATCAGCGTACTGTCCAATAGCGAGAATTATTGTGTCTACATCTACCGTAAAGTTAGACCCAGGTATAGGCTCAGGTGCTCTTCTGCCACTTGCATCGAGCTCGCCAAGTCTCATCCTCACGAGTTCCACCTTCTCAACTTTTCCGTTACCGAACACTCTTACAGGATTTGTAAGTAGCTCCAGTTTGACGCCCTCTTCTTCAGCTTCTTCAACTTCAACTTTGTTAGCGGGCATCTCATTTCTTGACCTTCTGTAAACAATAGTGACATCCGAACCCAGCCTGATGCAAGTCCTTGCAACGTCCACAGCAGTATTGCCACCACCAACAACGATGACTCGTTTTCCAATTTCGAAAGGCTCGCCTATGTTTACTTTCCTTAAGAATTCGGTCCCGTGGATAACACCATTGAGCTTTTCCCCTTCGACACCCATTTCCCTGGATTTCCACGCTCCTAATCCAAGAAATACTGCGTGATACTTCCCTTTAAGGTCGTCAAGCGTAAAGTCCTTCCCAAATTTTCTGTTTAATTCCAGTTTTACGCCTGTATTAATAATTGTGTCAATGTCTCTGTCAAGTATGTCCTTTGGTAACCGATATTTGGGAATACCGTATTGCGTCATGCCTCCCAGCTTCGGCATTGCCTCAAATATGGTCACACTGTGCCCCATTCTTCTTAGATAAAAAGCACAGGAAAGTCCCGCAGGACCACCTCCAACTACTGCTATTTTCTTGCCAGTTGACTTGGGGATGTCAGGCATCCACGGTCCATGTTCAAGGTCGTAATCTGCTGCAAACCTTTTTACTTCCCGGATGGAAACAGCGCCTTCAACGTAATTTCTTCTACATTCGACCTCACAAAAAGCAGGACAAATGCGTCCGAGGGTTGCAGGTAATATATATTTTTCTTTCATCAACTTGACTGCTTCTTGATACTTTCCAAGGGCAATGAGGGCGAGGTACCCCTGCACGTCGCTATGTGCTGGGCAGCCTTTTTGGCAGGGTCCGATGCAGTCTCCTAAGTGATCGGAGAGCATGAGTTCGATGGCCGTTTTGCGCATCGAAATGACGTCTTCTTTTAGTGTATTGATTTCAAGTCCTTGTTGAGGCACGAGGGTACATGCTGCCTGTATGCGCCCATTTGCATTTACTAAGCAAAGTCTACAGGCGCCATAAGGGTCCATTTCAAAGTTATAGCACATAGCCGGGATGTGGTAGTTATGCTCTTTAAAAAATTTCAATATACTACCCGTATTAACTTCTACTTCGTTATTGTTTACTTTGATTTTGCCCATCTTTCTACACACTGGAATGCGTCAACGATTTCAATTGCATTAAACCTGCAAACCTCGTAGCAAGTACCACATCTAATGCACATTTCCTCCCGAATAGCATGCGGCTTTCTAACTTCACCTGTGATGGCTTTTACAGGACAATAGTGGGCACATGCTGTGCATCCGTTACACCTGTCCACGCGGATTTCATATCTTATAAGAGATTTGCATACTTTAGCTCTACATTTCTTTTCATCTACATGCTCCATATACTCGTCACGAAAGTATTTTAGAGTGGTAATGACTGGATTAGGCGCGGTTTGCCCCAATCCACACAGTGAGCCAATTTTTACTTGATATGCAAGCTCTTCGAGCTTTTCAAGATCGGATATTGCTCCGTTTCCTTTCGTAATCTTATCAAGTATCTCCCACATTCTCTTCGTTCCCAACCGACAGAATGTACACTTTCCACAGGATTCCTTGTTTGTAAAGTCAAGGAAGAATTTTGCAACATCGACCATGCAGGTATCGCTATCCATAACTATCATTCCACCAGAGCCCATAATTGCACCTGTCTTCGTGATAGAATCGTAATCTACAGGTATGTCAAGCATTTTATCAGGTATACAACCACCAGATGGGCCACCAAGTTGGACAGCCTTTATAGGCTTGCCTGTTTTTGTGCCACCACCGATTTTTACAATGATTTCTCTTAGCGAGAGTCCTGTGGGGACTTCAACATTACCGCTCCTTGCAATTTTTCCGGCGAGAGCGAAGACTTTTGTGCCTTTAGTTTTCTCTGTGCCTATGGATGCAAAGGTTTCCCAGCCGTGTCTTATAATCCACGGTACATTTGCATAGGTTTCCACGTTGTTGATGTTTGTAGGCTTTCCAAAGAGCCCTTTCTCTGCAGGGAATGGTGGCCTTGGTCTGGGCATACCCCTTCTTCCCTCTATGGATGCCAGAAGGGCTGTTTCTTCTCCACAGACAAAGGCACCAGCGCCTTCCTTGATCTTTATTTCAAAAGAAAATCCGCTACCTAAGATGTTGTCTCCAAGAAATCCCATTTTGCGTGTCTGTTCAAGGGCAATTTCCAGTCTTCTTATTGCAAGTGGGTATTCTGCACGAACATAAATAAATCCTTCTCTTGCTCCGATAGCATATGCCCCAATTATCATACCTTCTATTACCCTGTGGGGATCTCCTTCGAGTACATTCCTATCCATAAATGCACCTGGATCTCCTTCATCTGCATTGCAAATTAAGTATTTAATGCCTCCAGGGGCATTCCTCGTGAGTTTCCACTTTCTACCAGTTGGGAATCCAGCACCTCCACGGCCCCTTAGACCGGATTTTTCAATAATTTCGATAATTTCTTCAGGTGCCATCTTCAGCGCTTTTCTTAAAGCCTCGTATCCATCCCTTGCAATATACTCATCTATGCTCTCCGGGTCAATATAACCGCTGTTTTCGAGCACTATTTTCTTTTGCATTGAGAAAAATCCATCAACATCTCTTGTTTCAACAACTTTCGTGCCATCTAATTTATCAGTTTTAACTATCCATTCTTCTACTGGCACGTTATTTGTAATATGAGATTCTACCAACTTTTCCACTTTTTCACTTGTCAGGTTTCCGTACGTAGTGATCGAGTCTTCAGTTATTATATCAACAAGTGGTTCTCGGTAACACATTCCAACGCAGCCTGTAATCTTTAGGGGTATATTGATTCCTTTTTCTTTTAGTGACTTTTCAAGTGCTTCATAAGTTTCCCTTGCTCCAGCTGCAATACCACATGAGTTCATTCCGACAGCAATGGATTTAATTATCTAGCCCTCCTTTTTTCAATTTTCTAATAAGTTTTCTAACTGTTTCGCCGTTTAATTTTCCGTAAACGCGATTGTTGATCATAATTACTGGAGCGAGGCTACAGCACCCGAGGCAGGCAACTCGTTCTATTGAAATTAAACCGTCTTTTGTAGTTTGACCCTCATCAATACCTGTCTCTTCTAAAAGGGTTTGACGGATACTCTCGGCGCCGTTTACATGGCAGGCAGTACCATGGCAAGTCTTAATAACATACTTGCCCAGGGGTTCAAATCTAAATTGTGCATAAAATGTTGCAACACCAAGCACCCGAGTTAGCGGTATCCCAAGGTACTCTGATATTTCCATGAGAACATCCTCTGGAAGGTATCCGAAAGTCTCTTGAGTTTTTTGGAGTAATGGAATTAAGGAGCTTTGGGACCGCTCATATCTTTCAATAAATGCTGGTTTATCTTGCATAATTAAATACCCGTATTTAAAAACTGAATTTGATGAAACTCACATGACCCAAAATTTGCGAAAAGCATTATCTCCAATTATAAATTAAACCACAGGCTAAGTCAAAAGAAGCTTTACTCCTACCCGTTGTTCAGGCTCTTAAGTATTTGATTAAATGTTTTCGGTTTTTACTTATGAATGGGATGCCTTAGGGGCTATATGGCAAGATTTTTTGAGGATTTATTGACTGTTTCCAATATTCATGCTATAATATAACACTACATCGCGGGGTGGAGCAGTCTGGTAGCTCGTCGGGCTCATAACCCGAAGGTCGCTGGTTCAAATCCAGCCCCCGCTATTTTTTTAAGGCGGTGTAGCTCAGCTGGCAGAGCAGAGGAATCATAATCCTCGTGTCGGGGGTTCGACTCCCTCCGCCGCCATTTTTTAATCCATCGTTCCCAGTTTAGAATTACCTTATGGCAGCAATTATTGTTAGTGGTCGTGCTATCAGAGAAGTAATTTTGGAAGAATTGAAGCCCGAACTCGAGTGTTTGAGTATCGGGAGGGCTATGAAACTCTCGGTCCTTCAACTTTTTCCACAAGTTCCCGACGAAGTATATACGAGCTCTTTAAGGCGAGTTGCTGAGAAACTTGGATTTCAAGTAGAAGTCATAAACCACGAAACGAAAGATGACTTAGTAAACTCTATAATGATGGGAAATGAAGACGAAGGTGTAGATGGTATAATGATTCAGACCCCAGAAAAGGCAGATTACTTATATTTTACGTCACTCATCGTACCGGAAAAAGACGTTGATGGCGCAAGTCCTATGAATCTCGGTAGGCTGATTAGAAAGGATAAAGGTCTTAGACCAGCAACAGCAGATGCAGTCATTCGAATAATCAAAGAAACGGGATTTGATGTCAAAGGGAAAAACGCGTGTATAGTGGGAAGGAGTTTTAGGTCAGGACTACCTATTGCAATAATGTTGATGAATGAAGATGCTACTTGTACAATCTGTCACTCCCATACAAAGGATATTTCTATATATACTCGTGAAGCAGACATCCTTGTGGCTGCAGTGGGAAAGCCAGGTTTAATTACCGGGAGAATGGTAAAAGAAGGTGCTTTTGTTGTAGACGTTGGAATAAATGAAGTGGATGGCAAGATAGTTGGAGATGTTTTGTTCGAAGAAGTTGCCGAAAGGAGTTCCTTCATTACTCCTGTCCCCGGTGGTGTGGGTTCGGTGACGGATATAATGATCTTCAGAAATCTTATCAAAGGAGTAAGGATGAGATATGAAAAATGATGAAGATATTGTGAAAAGTGTAAAGCTATTGAGTGTAGACCATGTCGCTGCAAGGCTGGGCATCGATTCGAGGTATATTACCCACTGTGGCGACTTTAAGGCTAAAATAAACCCAAAGATCCTCGATTCCGAGGAAATCAGAGAGAAAAAAGACGGAAACTTGATTTTAGTTACTGCAACCACGCCAACCCCGTATGGTGAAGGCAAAACTACGGTTTCTATAGGTCTTTCTGATGCAATTAATAAATTAGGTTACAAATCTATTGTGACTTTGCGAGAGCCATCTATGGGCCCAGTTTTTGGAATTAAGGGAGGCGCTACTGGTGGCGGTTATGCGCAGGTAGTTCCGATGGAAGATATTAACTTGCATTTTACGGGCGACTTTCATGCGGTTACTATTGCTCACAATTTAATTTCTGCAATCATTGACAACCATTTGCAGCATGGGAATGAAATTGGAATGGATATTCGTGAGATTACGTGGAAAAGAGTGGTTGACCTGAACGATAGGGCACTTAGAAAGATTGTCGTTGGGCTTGGAGGCTCCTCGAACGGTTTCCCAAGGGAAGACGGATTTGATATTACGCCAGCGTCAGAGATTATGGCTATACTTGGGCTATCGATGAGCTATACAGACCTCAAGGAGAGGATATCAAAAATAGTTGTTGGATACACAAAGAGCGGCGTTCCCGTGAGGGTGTCGGATCTTAAGGTCCAAGGGGCGGTTGCAGCTTTGTTAAGAGATGCTTTTAAACCGAATATGGTTCAATCTTTAGAGAATAATCCTGCTTTTATCCATACCGGTCCCTTTGCTAATATTGCCCACGGGACCAATTCCATTATAGCAACGAAGATGGCACTGAAACTCGCCGATTTTGTTGTTACTGAGGCTGGTTTTGGTACCGATCTTGGTGGGGAAAAGTATGTAGACATTGTGTCGAGGATTGGCAACCTTAGGCCAAAGGCTGCAGTACTTGTTACATCGGTGAGAGCTCTTAAGTACCATGGCGGTGTGAAGAGACAAGACTTTGAAGTTGAAAATATAGGTGCTTTAAGAAAAGGATTCGAAAACCTCGATAAACATATGGAAAATCTTGATTTTTTCAATATTCCATTCGTTGTTGCCGTGAATAGATTCCCGTCTGATACTGAAAAGGAGCTCGATGAAGTTGTTAAACATGTGGTTTCGAAGGGCAAAGAGGTTTCGGTTGTAGAAGTGTGGTCTGAGGGCTCAGAAGGAGGGTTGGACCTTGCGAGAAAGATTGTCAACGCTGCAGAAAAAACAAATGGCAATTTGAATTATGTCTATGATCCATCTGAACCTGTTCGAGAAAAGATTGAGAAGGTTGCTCGAAATATTTATGGTGCAAAGGAAGTCATCGTAGATAGAGATGCAGAGCGGGATATCAAGAATTTAGAGAAGCACGGCTTTGAGAATTTGTTTGTATGTATTGCTAAGACGCAGCTTTCTCTTTCTGGGGATCCCAGGCTCATTGGGCGCCCTGCGGACTTTTCTATTCACATTCGAGAAGTACGGTTGAGTGCTGGAGCAGGATTCGTGGTTCCCATTGCTGGTGAAATTATGACGATGCCCGGCCTTCCTAAAGTTCCTACTGCTGAATCTATTGATATCACAGAGGATGGGAGAATCACAGGTCTCTTTTGATGAAAGTTGCTATAGTAGGAGACAGCCTCACTGGTAAGAGTACCCTTCTCAAGGTGCTAACTGAGAACAACTTTTCAAGAGGTTCGGGATATTTCTCCGGGTTTGGTACATTTATTCTCGAGGATCCCAACCTGGACTTTCTTGCTGAACTTTATGAATCGAAGAAGAAGACCCTGTTACATATTGATGTGTATGATTTTGACGGTTTCGGGAAATTGTGGAAGGATGATAAGAAGGGTGAAATAAAGAATGAGCTATCCGGTTTTGAAGCCCTTCTTTGTGTAATTTCTGATGTTCAGGATGAGCCCCTTGGATCCTCTTTCTACGATTTGGAGTACAAACTCCTCCTCACTGACTTGGATTTTATAGAGAAAAGACTGGAATTTTTAGAGAAAGAAAGTCATAAAAGAAAGGTAAATGAACGGGAAATACAGCTACTTGAAAAGTTAGATGCATGGCTTTCATCTGAAAAGCCCCTTTACTTGATGGAGTTCTCAGAGTCGGAAAATGAGATAATGAGAGGTTATCTCTTTCTATCTATGCTGCCTCAAATATTTGTATTTAATAGACACGAAACGAGAGTGAGAGAAGAGCTACCTCAGGAAATTCTAAGTAAAATACAAGAACATAAGTTTCCTTTTTTCGTGACATCTTTAGAGATTGAGGAGGAGCTGATTTCTGTTCCTGCTTCAGAGAGGATTGAAATTCTGAGAAGTTTTGGTGTTGAAGTAAGTGTGAAAGCTGGCATTTCGAATTCTATAAAAGACGTTATGGGTATAACAGTGTTTTATACTGTTGGAAAAAGTGAAGCACGTGCCTGGTACGTAAATCGTGGGGCAACAGTGAGAGAAGCTGCGGGTAAAATTCACAGCGATATGGAGAGGGGGTTTATTAGAGCCGAGGTGATCCATATAGAAGACCTTAAAAGGGCAGGAAGTGAAAAAAAAGCCAGGGAACTGGGGCTCTACCACCTTGAGGGAAAAGAGTACATCGTCAATGATGGTGATGTTATCTTAATCAGGTTCTCTGTATGAAATCTCACCCTTTCGGCTCCTATCTTCTCAATCTTGAGAAGCCGGGAAGATATCTGGGAACAGAGTTCAATGCCGTAAGGAAGGAAATAACTGCCGACACTGTTAGAGTTGGCCTTCTATATCCCGAAACTTACGAAATAGGTATGTCGAACCTGGGCCTAAAAATCATATACCATGTCTTTAATAAGTTCCCAAATGTATATGCGGAGAGGATCTTTTTGCCTTGGATTGATGCCATACAGTATATGAAGGAAAACCACATCCCCCTTTTTACCCTTGAAACCCTAACACCGGTGAGAGACCTTGATTTTCTTGGTGTCTCTCTTCATACAGAATTGAACTATACCAATCTATTGGCTGCTCTGGAACTTTCGGATATCCCTTTAAAGAAAGACGATAGGGAGGGTGGAGGATACCCCCTCGTGGTAGTCGGCGGGCCTGCTTCCTTCAATCCGCTTCCTTTGGAGCCCTTTGTAGATTTTTTCGTGATTGGTGATGGCGAAGAAGTAGTGAAGCAAGTAGTCCCCCTCTTACGCGAACGTAAGAGCGTTTTCATTTCTAAGGATAATTTTTTGAAAGAGGTTTCAAAATTATCTGGGGTTTATGTCCCTGGATATTCAGGGAAAGTGAGAAAAGGTGAGGCTTATTTTGAAAGTTCCGATTTTCCTGTAAATCAGATAGTCCCAAGTATTGAAGTGGTACACCATCGATACGTAATTGAGGTTATGCGGGGGTGCACGAGGGGATGCCGTTTCTGTCAGGGTGGATTTACTTATAGACCATTAAGGATCAGGGAACCTGAGGAAGTATTTAAACTTGCAAAAGAGGGTATCGCAAGAACTGGCTTTGACGAGATCGGCCTTCTCGCTTTTTCTATTTCCGATTATCCGTACTTGGCTGATGTGATAAGATTGTTTAAAAGATACTTAAAGGATGTCCACGTTTCCCTTCCCAGCTTACCTGTGAATGCTTTGGATAAATCTTTACTTACTGAATTTGATGATTTAAGGAGGTTTGGGATTACATTAGCGCCTGAAGTGGTTTCAGAAAAGTTGAGGCGGATAATTAACAAGAATGTATCTTTACAGGAAATATACAATTCCGTTGATACCGCAATGGCATTCAATTTTAGACATGTGAAATTGTATCTGATGATCGGAGTTCCCGGGGAGTCCACCGAGGATATTGAGGAACTTGGGTACTTCCTAAAAGATCTTGCGAGGCGATATCCACGAATCACCTTTAGGGCGTCGATTTCACCCTTTGTACCTAGGCCGCACACGCCTTTCCAATTTGTGGCTCAGGATTCGGTGGAGTCGGTCCTAAATAAAATTTCGTATTTGAAAGGTTTAGTGAAAAACTTAAGAAATCTTCAGGTTTCGTTTCATGACCCGTATATGAGTATGATCGAAGGGATTATGGGACGAGGTGATGAAAAGCTTGCGGAGGTTCTTCTCGAAGCCTTCAAGAATGGTGCTATTTTCGATTCGAGGAGTGAGTTTTTTGATGTACAAAGATACAAAAGGGCAATGGATAAGAAGGGATTGAATCCAGAAGAGTATCTGAGGGAGAGGAGTACTCTGGAGGAACTTCCGTGGGAGTTTATAGATACAGGCGTTTTGCCTCAGTACCTGAGGGAGGAGTATAACAAATCCCTAAGGGACGAGTATACCGAGGACTGTATGAAATTTGGATGTAATGGTTGTGGGGTGTGGAGCAAGGATGGATATGAACTTTGCCTTAAGGGAATTGAAAAAAGAGAAGTAGAATTACCCGACGAAAAACCTCCCTTTGAAACCCAAAATATTACAGGATATGTGCTTTCGTACAAAATTTTGGACACTTCGAGGTTTATTTCACAGAGGGACATTGCTAAATTACTTGTTAACTTTTTGAGGGTTACGGGTGTGAGATTGAAGTATACGAAGGGTTTTACGCCTAGGCCAAGGATTTCTATGCCCAATCCCCTTCCCCTGGGAGTCGAGAGTGAAGAGGAATATCTCTATTTTGAATCTGAAGAAATCGGAGATCTTAATAGGGTCCTGAAGGATCTCAATGAGGCTTCTATAGATGGGCTTCAATTTATCTCAATTCGTAAGGTCTACGAGAAGCCTCGCTGGAGTTTATATTCAACGGCTTTATTCGAGCTCGAAGAGGGGGACAGTAAAAGTATGTTTGAGGTTGATCTATCAAGAGAATCCCTTACAAGAGCCCTTGCCGATAGGTTCGGGATTCAGAAATCGGATTACTATAAAGTACGTATAAAGAAATTAAAGGTTCTTAGATAGCATAATGAAGGTACTCCTTGTAAATCCTCCCGTTTATGATTTTGCACTTTATGACTTTTGGCTAAAGCCTTACGGGCTCCTTAGAATTGCGTCTGCCTTGAGAAACCAAGGGATGGACTTCGATTTTTTTGACTTCCTCGATAGAGGACATAACTTCTACGAAAATCTGAAACTTAAAACTGACACCTATGGACGAGGTAAATTTTACTCTGATGAGGTAAAAAAACCTGAAGTACTTTCCTTTATGCGAAGAAAGTTTAAACGGTACGGCATTCCATTGTCCGTGTTTCTTGAAGAAATTAAGGGTAATAGCTACGATTATGTTTTAATTGCCACTGGGATGACTTACTGGTATATTGGGGTAAAAGAGATAATCGAAGTTACGGAGAGGCTATTGCCTGAGGCGAAGATTGTAGTAGGCGGTGTCGCAGCGACCCTAATGCCCGTTTTTTATCAGAAGCTCGGGGCAGATATCGTTGTTCGAGGTGATGACTGGGATGTCCTTACTGGAAGCGGCCTTGAGATAGACCCGTCCAATGAACTACCTCTTTATGATGTGTATACAAAACTGAATTATGCTGTAATTCGGATAACGGAGGGGTGCCCTCTCAGGTGTCTCTATTGTGCTTCTTCAATTTTAAAACCTGGGTTCAGAGTATCAGATGTGGAACAAGTTGCTGACCTTGTAGAACAGCTTTATAACAAGAGGGCGATACGAGATTTTGTTTTTTATGACGATGCACTACTTTATGGTATTGATGAAGGGCTTCTTAAGTTTTTCAAGGAACTGGAAGAGAGAAAACTAATTGGTAAGGTGCGATTTCATACCCCTAATGCTCTCCATGTAAGGAAGATAGACGAGGACACTGCAAGGTTTCTTAAAAAGATGGGTTTTGAAACTATCTATCTGGGAGTTGAGACTATTAATCCTTTACTTTTAAAGCAGGTGGGTGAAAAGCTTTCTTTTTCGGACCTTGAAGTAGCTCTTATGAACCTTAAGATGGCAGGTTTCGAGGGGAGTCAGATAACAGCTTACATTCTACTCGGGCTCCCAGGGCAAGATTTTGAAGAGGTTGAGGAGAGTATAAGGGTACTTTCTAAGTACGGTATAAATGTTTCTCTTTCTGAATTTTCTCCCATTCCCGGCACTCCCGTTGGTGATCAAGCGATAAATAGTCTAAACCTTAAGGATCCGCTTCTCACTAATAATTCAGTCTTTCCAACGCTACTGTACGGCTTTGAAAGAGTTAATTACCTCAAAAATCTGAAAATAAACCTAAGCCGCACTTAAAATCCTATTTTACTTGTACAAAGGGAATTTCCGCCACCTGACCACGTTCGTAAACCTTTAGTTGTTCCTCCTGTACGCCTTCTTGTGGAAAGAACAAGTCTATCACTTTTGGAGCATTTTCTGAGGTTGCACCTCCGAATTCCCATTCGCCTCTTGTCCCTTGAAGCTTCCTTAGGTATTCGTGTCCATATCCATCGTAAGAGTAAATGGTGAGTCCAAGGTTTGCATTCTCGATGTTTCCAAGCATTTTTTTAGGTACACTGAAGACCACTTCTTTCTTGGCATAATCTATGTATAGGTCGGGCTGGGAAACACTTTGCAGCGATGCGTTGAATATGCCTGACACATCAGTCCAGCCTGCCACCACGACCCCTATATCCCACCGATTTTTTGTTTTGTAATTCAATGAAGGCTTCAGTGGCTCGTTTGATCCCCCTTCCTTATTATCGACGTAGAGGAATATGATTTGCTGAGAAAATCCATTGGGAGCGCTCCACGGATTGTCAAGTTCACCAAACTCCAACGTGAAGATGTAGTCTTTTTCTGTTTCGTGAATTTTCAATGATTTGATGTCGAAAACACCTTTTTTGAAGACGCCGTTTCCAGGGTAAAGATAGGTTCCCGGACCGTAGTCGTCATTCTCAGGGTCTTTTATTTCGATAACCTTTGTAGCGGCCGAACGTGGGTCAGATTTTGCCATTACCATACTTGTTTGCTGCATCCCGTAAGCCTCTTTAAGGATTGATTTATCGAGGTAGGAGGGGGCAGACTGCCCGAGGATTTCATAAACATTTTTTAATGTCCTACGGAACATAATATCGGTCCAGCTATCGTCTCCAGCACTCTGGTCAGCCCCAAAGAACCAAAACCAATCACTACCTTCAGCAGAAGCAAGTTCAAAGAATGCCCTTTCGAGGCTTTTTTCATCATATTTTCCCGAATTTCTGGCATTTTCAAAATCCTTTCTTACCCATCCAAGATAATTCCATGCGAGATTCTCTTCACTTTCTCCAATCCAGGTGGAGAAGTCCGCATTGATCCAAGAACCAGCGTGGAGGTGGGTTATAGTTCTCTTTGGAGGATAAGTATTCATAAAGTCACCTGCTTTCACGGTAATGACCCAGTCCGCCTCACTTAATTGGGAGTATAAGGAGTGGAAAAATTCCTTCGCATCATTCCTATACCATTCCCAGGCATTCTCACCATCGAGGATCACCGTTACAAGGTGTGGCTCTGGATCATTTGCAAACTTGGAGTGGATTTCGTATAGCCTCATAATGAAGTCATTGGCGCCCTGGACACCTGTCATTGATTTGTATCTAAATCCGATCCTGTCGGAAAGATCGGTGTCTCTGAATATCATATAGACCGTGTCTTTCCCATTTACTACGGCATAAGGCCTATAGAGGTCGTCGTCGGTAAGCATCTGCTTGTTGAGCGAACGAGCGAGCACATGACCGTCGGAGCACATCCAGGTAAAACCGTGTTTCTTCACGATGGGGACGATGTTGTGGGAAACGGAACCTTCGGCGGGCCACATTCCGCGTGGGGGTTTCCCAAAAATTTCGGTGTATTTTTCTACTGCCTTTTTCACATGCCAATCGGCGTCTTGGGGCCAGGAAAACCGCTCTGGAAGAATTGCATTGGGCATAGCTTCGTGTGCCGACTCTGTGTCATAGATTAGAGGTAATATGGGGTGATAATAAGGAGTAGTAATTACTTCAATCTGACCTTTCTTTTGAAGATCCTGATGTACTGGAATTATCGCCTTTAGGATTTTCATCTGGACGTCTAATACTTCTCTTTTATCGGCTTCGGTGAAGTTCCTTTCCTTTTCAATGAATTTCTTTACGCTTACCTTTTCGCCAGTGGGAAGGGTTACATCACCGGTTTTAAAGTCAGGATCAAACCAGCAAAGATTGAAATACATCTGGAGGTCTCTAAAATCCTGGGTGGTGTATCTCCTTATAGATTCATCGAAGTTTATTGTTCCGTCTGTGTTGAAGACTCTTTTGGTTCTTAGCTCTTTATATCTTGGGTAGATATCGATCATATTGTCCCAGCTTGCACTGAAAAAGTTGGTAAGGAGGTGTTTCTTGTCTTCGTACGTGAGATTATCGGCATTTTTGAGAGTCATTCTGAAATCAACATCCGGGGATTTACCTTCATCGTAAAGTTTTATGTCGTCCATAAGTTGCATCAAAAGAACGGGTGTAAGGTTTACTGTGAAGTTTATTTTCGGGTACTGGTAAAGGATTGCTGCCATATCATAGTAATCTTTTATACCATGGAGTCTTACCCACGGAGCGAAGGACTCTCCTGTCGCTAAATCTTTATAATACCGTGGCTGATGTTGATGCCACACAATTGCAAGGTATATGGGTGTGCCTTTCTTTTTTAAACTTTTGATAATGGGTTCCTGTGGTACTGTGATTGATACCGCTTCCAGCAGGATTTTCCCATCTTCGGTTATTTTAAAAGCCGAGTTGGAACCACCATAACCATCGTCAACTTTTGCAGGATTCGTGGGGTCTTCTTTCCACTGCGTTCCATTTACGACGAATTTGTACTGGTAGTTTCCCGGAATTAACTGAACTTTGACACTCCAAACTCCGTTCTCATCCTTTTTCATCGCGAGAGAGGTAGGTGCCCAGTTATTGAAAGTCCCTGCGAGGTAAACAACTTGAGCTTCTGGAGCATAAAAGCGGAACAGGACTCCATCGGCGGTGTATTCAGGACCTTGCCAAGTGGTTTGTGTCGCTGCGCCCTGAGGTTCTACAATTTTAGAGTAGAGTAGTTCGCCCTTTTCTGTGAGTTCAAATTGGGAGTTAAAACCGCCGAATCCATCGGAGATTTTTCGCTGATTAAGGGGGTCTTCTTTCCATGCGCCATCCACTACAAATTTATATTCGTAAATCCCTGGCTTTAGAGGAATTGAAGCTTCAAAATAGCTATCTTTTTTATCCATCTTTAGTGCATTTGGACTCCAGTTGTTGAAGCTTCCTGCGAGGTAGACGTCTTTTGCGTCCTTATTATAGTAACGAAAGTAAACTTTACCATCAATGTATTCAAGGGAGCGCATGGCTGCAACTGGTGTTGAAGTAGGTAATTCTGCGAAGAGGACTTTTCCATCCTCGGTAATGGTTAACTTTGAGTTAAATCCTCCAAATTCATCGGATACTTTCCAGGGATTTTCTGGATCTTCTTTCCAGGTCCCGTCGACAATAAATTTGTATTCGTATGTCCCTGGCTTGAGCGCTACTTCAGCTTTCCATACCCCATCGCCTTTTGTAAGAGGAATACCTTCAGGATTCCAGTTTGAAAAGGTTCCCGTTAACACGACGCTTTTTGCAGTAGGGTCATTGAAAGTGAAGATTGCCTTCCCGTCCTTATAGCTGACGCCTGCGAAGGCAAATGAGAACATCAAGGGTAAGAGAAACAATTTAAGAGACTTTTTAAGCATAACATCCCCCTTTGTTGTTAATTGAATTTTAATGTTTTCTAACTATAAATTCAAAAATCTGTGAAGGTGAATTCACAGCCTGGGGAATTGGTTCTGTCTAAGGTTGGAGTTATGCTGTCTACCTTCTAATGTGGGGAGGGTGGGAACACCGAAATTGCCTTCCCGGCTTTATTGATGTGGTCTTAATTATAGTAATAATCTGGCTATGTTCAAAGAGGAGAAATGGGGTGCTTCGGGATTTGAATAGGGCTATAATTGGCATCGAAAAAGAACCGAGCGTAAACTGCCCCATCGAGGAGGCGGAGTGTAATATTGAATCTTTGGATTTTCTCTCGGTTTTTATTACTTTATCGGCTTTTGGTGTCTTAAGTTGATAGAAATAAATCCCTTTCAAGCATAGGAATAATTCTCCAATTTTCCTGCCCTTTTGCCGCATTCACTTGCCGTTCGGTTAAATATATTGTTATTATCTCCACGATTTTCTCAGTTATTTCCTTGGTGGTTGACCGGGAATAAATGCTGGACAAAATACTCTCTCATTTATAACGCGCTGTGTACGCTGCTGGATGGGCGATAAACATTTC
>DCDE01000019.1 GCA_002316275.1 Caldifarciminota bacterium UBA1063 | reverse complement strand
ACTTAATAATATGGGTTTATTCTGGGAAAAACCTATAAAAAATTTGGGGGGCGGGCCAAGGGCCCGCCCCCATCCATCCCTCCTTAAATAAACTATCTCGCCAGAATAATCTTGTGGGTAAAACTCTTCTTAGGAGTCAGCATCTTCACAATATAGATACCAGAACCAAGCTTAGAACCACTGTCGCCTCGACCATTCCATGTTACAGTGTAGTATCCCGCATCTTTTGTAGTCTTAGGAAGTAGTGTAGCAACTCTTTGGCCACTTATCGAGTAGACTGCAATCTCCACTTCAGCTCTCTCGGGTAGTGCATAGACAATATCCATCGATCTGGAAAAGACATTAGAACCTTTGATATTGAAGGCGTATGCAAGAGGCAATTCGTCCTTAACGGGGGTCACCCCAAAGGTAATATACCCAGTCTCAGGGAATCTCGCAAAGTTGTGCCATAGAGAGTTGTCCATAGCTACGAAATAGATGTCCACCATATCCCCAATATTAAGTCCAGAAATGTGGTAGTAGTATGTACTTTCGACTACACTGTCCTTGATGCTAAATCCAAAGGTTCCTCCGTTTACAGAGTAATAAAGGGAATCAGCAAAAATACCTGAAGGATCGGTTATATCAATACTAAACCAGATATCACCCACACCACCTGTGTCAAACTCAAGAGCTGAAAATGCAGGCGCAACAAAATCTGCAGTAACAACAACTTCACCAGAGTAAACTGTAGTATCAGGCTCCGTATAATCCATCCTCAACACATAGTAATATGTATTACCATCAGTAATCGAAGCATCTAAAAAGTTAACACCAGAAGTAGTTCCTATGGAATCGTATGGTCCACCCGAAGCCGTACCCTTTAAGATTGTGTAGCTCAAAATGTTCTTGGCATCTGAACCAATTCTTTGTGGCTCACCATCAGCTGCAAGAGTCGCAGGAAGTTTAACCCTCGTAAGCTTCAAATTCTTTTCCAGATCTACAGGAACAAATCCAGAAGCATACTTGCCCGCTTGGGGTAAGTATGTGACAGCACTTCTTATTAACCAGTCATAGCCCGCCAAATACCAGGTCTCTTCACTTCCGACATAGTAGAGGCTCCTCATTGTATTTGCTCCATCGTCAGAGAGAGGATTGGGATGATCCTGGACAGTCCACTCAAACCCTACGTGATAATCTCCAGTTACTATAATATTTCTGTTCCTAAGATCCAGCCTCAGGTAATTCGGATAGACGGGAGGTGTAATTGTAGTATCAAATATCACAGTTCCAGGTATTCCCATATTATCATCGTAGATCCTAAGGTGCAGTTCGCCGGTAGTTCCATAGAACTGCGCCACAACACTATCCACTCTTGCAGGAGTATACTGCGGCGTGAACCTCACAGAGAGGATATCGCCAGGATAGACATCAGTCCAATAATACGCTATACCGCCATCGTACACTAAGCTCTGGGTTGGATGAGCCCAGGTAAGATTAACACCAGGTGTAGGTTCGGTCACACCAGTGGCTACCGGCATACCTGGGGCATATGCCTGGAGTTTCCACCAGCTTCCCTGGTCTTCTGAATAATTACCATTAGCATCCTCAACGTATATGTAACCATCAATAGGGGTTCCTGGAGCCTGACCTGGTACCTCAAGCAGAACGGTATCTTCACCTGCCGGTAGTTCGCTTTCATAGGAACCAATAATCGTATCATTCGCAACAGCATATGCAAGTACATACATGGGCGATGCGTCATTTACAACGAAAATCACCGTATCAGGACCTAAGTCATATGTACTCTGGGGTTGCCTTATAAAACTCAACACAGGTGGAGTTTCATCTGGGGTAAACGACACACTGAAGTCATCAACATACCAGGAGAATTCATCATTAGCCCCATAATGGAAACCTATCCTGAAGTATTCTGCGGTACCCACTTGGCTTGCAATAAAGGGTGTAAGATCGATGCTCCTTGCGCCGCTATCGTCAAAATTGGAATATCTCGTGATCTCCGTCCAGTTTGCTCCATCGTCAAAGGTAATCATCACTTGACCGGAATCGGGGTATGATGTCGAAAAGTCGTTGTAATAGTGCCAGAAGTTGAGCGTATAGGTTCCGTAGGTTCCGTAGTCTGAAATCGTTAGCCGTGGCGAAATTAGCCAGTCATCACTGTCTTCTTTAGGGGAGAAATAAATCCTTGCAACAGTTCTCGCGGGATAAGTACTACTAAACCTGTGCCAATCATTGTTGTTAACGACAGGAGGGGTTTCACTACCACCATCTACTATCCTCCATCCATCAAAGGGCGGATTTGTTGAATTGGACCAGTCTTCGTCGAAGGTTGTACTGTATGGTAATTCCTGAGCAAAGGGCCAGACATGGATCAAAGTCGAAGCAACATCGTTATCTGGTATCGTATCTCCAGTGAGTCTGACTCCCGCATACAGGGTCACCTCACCAGTATCCGTCGGAACGAATGGCTGCGTAAAGACGTATGGTACACTCATACCCGCGATAATTTGCCCCACAAATGTTTCCCACGTAGTATCAGCGTCACCAGTAGTATAGAAGAGTGGGAGGCTTGTAATGGGCTCAATCCCTGCATTCTTTACGACTACCGTTACTGGAACGCCCTCATCACAAATAACGGGCTTTGGTATCGTTATGCTTACCATTTCAGCATCATAATCAGCGGCAGTGGCCGCCGTAACAAATACCCTTACCGAGTCCACGTACATATTGTTGCCATAGCCACTTCTTGCCCTTAAAGCCACGTAGATTTCGGTGTTCGGTGGAAAGTCACCGATCTCAACCTCATGGGGTATCCACGTACAAGCGCTTACAGCAGGATCATACCTCTGGAAGCCTGCAGCGGTTATGTAATTCACACCGTCAAAGGAATATTCCGCATATACAGAATCGTAACTTGTAGAGTATGCATTATCATGTGTCATATAGAACTTCAGAATCACCTTCTTGGGAGATGTATCCACATTGAAAGAAGTTGCAAGCCTTGCACCACTTCCACCAGTAGCAGAGTAAGATCTGTACCCTGCCATGGCAGGGGCATCAAGGGGTGAGCAGGTAGGAGATGTTCCACTGGTAAATCTCTGCCAATTATAACTACCTGAAAGGATCTGAGAGGTCCAGCCTACTGGCGGGAAGAACACATCTGAAAAAGAACTGGCAGCCACTGTGGAATCATCCCATACTTCTATGTAGGATTTACCAGCATTGTTACCCGTATTACCATCGTCTTGAAGGCTTAAATACATAGTATCTATGCCCAACTGACCGGGCATCTGTACAGGAACATCTATTACGGTAAGTTGACCAGGTTCTATTGAAACAGGAGTAGTATAAATCTGCGCTCCAATCCAGTTCTGGAAGGAAATATTAAAGGTAACACTGGAAACAGTATTAGCGCCCGTGTTAATCACACTGGCACGTATGGTATCGTAAATGGAAGGCTTTAAAACAGGAACAGTTCTTTGGAACATAAGGAGTGCAAGGTCATTACTATAGATGTGCTGTTCAACCTCCACCAGGTTACCATTACAGGATATAATCAGTTCATTCCCCTCTCTGAAACGGTTAACATCTGCTATCTTAATTCCATAATCTGCACCTGTAGCTACCTTAGGTAGAGTACCAACATATGCCGTACCACCTGGTAGAATAGAAAACCAGAGTGAATATGCCGTTGCAGTGGTGCTGGTATTGCTGAGCACCACCTCATTCCCCGGCATTTCCCTCAGGAAGTCACCAATATCGATATCGCTGTTCTGAGTGCCCCACGTTGAGTACAGTGTCCAAGCACGTATATAGAAGGTCCCATCAACATAGTTGGTAACCGAAACCTGATAGGATGTACTACTATGAACTATGGCGATTTCATCCCCTGGAAGATTTGGATCTACATCACCAATGGCAATATCATAACACGCTGTGAGTCCCGTAGTAAGAACCTGGGCTGCCCAGCTCGTTCCATCCCAATATGCCATTGCAATGTCATACCCTCCTGTAACGTAGATCTCGTTGCCCGGGAGTTCTGGAACTATATTCCCTATGGCGACACCTCTGTACCTCTGGGTTCTGCCAAAGGTAATCCTCGTGGTATCGAAGGAAGTTCCATTCCATTTTGCTACCATAACGGCTGAATTGGTAGCATTTGCGAGATTGAATACTATATCCCTTGCACTACCGTCGTTGTCCGCATCACCTATTACGATATCATTTATGAAATCTCCGGACCCAACGCCTATACTATCTCTGAAGACCCAGTTAGCCAAATCAGCGTCCCATTCAAACCACCTGAGCCAGACATAACCGGAAACGGCAGCATTATCCCCCGTGAGAATATCCGTATATGCATCGCCATCCACATCACCAACAGCAACAGCCATTTCTGTTGCACCCGAAGGAAACGAATAAGTTGTATCGATACGGAATTTGCTCGTTCCAAATTCCGTACTCGTTGTATCAGTTGCAATTACGAGCATCCTCTTACCACCACTCTGGGGCGAAATTATCCTAATAGTATCGTCAGAGGCACCCATAAAGTGCTTACCTACGGCAATTTTTCGCGTTAGATTAGCCTGATCGCCCGTATATATAGAGTTGGTATCGAAAACAGGCCTTGGGGCTTTTGAAAAATTGTCCACCCACTGAGCCTTTTCCAATGGAAAAGGCGGCTCTTCACCTTCTTTTGCCTTCTGTGCCCATGTTACACCCACAAGAAGGCATATCATCAATATGCGCTTTAGCATACACACCTCCTTAACGGTTGAAGTTTAAATCTAATAATAAAATAAGTCAAGTAGGGTATAACTATCGGACACTCAATAAGTTACATAAATGCCCAAACAGCCTCCCAACTCATCAAAGATTTCAAAAACCGACTCTTAAGGGAAAATAGCAAAGCTGATTATCGGGATATTGAGAAGACTATCCCTTTATAATTTCCTCGGTGATCTCTATATTGTCTATAAGCCTTGCCTTACCAACGAAGACAGCTAAGGCGATAAGTTCTCTGCCCCTGATCTCTTCCACCGGTTTGAGGGTATGGCTATCAACAATTTCAATGTAATCGATCCTTTGAACGCTTCCCCTTGACAGGATAAATTTCTCCATTTCTTTTTTTATTTTCGCAGGATCCCTCACACCACACCTTATCATATTCAAAGCCAGGTTTAGTGATCCGAACAAACAAACGGCATCTTTACGCTCCTCGGGTGTCAAATAAGTGTTCCTGGAACTCATTGCCAGACCATCAGGCTCCCTTACAGTTTCGCAGGGGATTATCTGCACTTCCATGTTCAAATCTCTCACCATTCTCTCTACAATTCTGAACTGTTGGTAATCTTTCTTCCCAAAATACGCCCTGTGGGGTTTTACAATGTTAAACAACTTAGTTACAACGGTACAGACCCCTCTGAAATGGCCTGGCCTCGAAGCCCCACAGAGAAATTTGGAAAGGGCGTACTCTTCCACATACGTCGAAAAATCCTCTGGATACATATGAGCAACTTCTGGCATAAAAACATAATCTACATCAAGTGCTCGAAGGGAAGAAAGATCCCTTGCCTCATCTCTCGGGTATCTTTCAAAGTCCTCGCCTGGCGCAAACTGGGTTGGATTTACAAAAATCGAGACAAAAGCTTTGTCACACTCCGCTTTACACCTTCGCACGAGTGAGAGATGTCCTTCGTGAAGATAACCCATAGTGGGTACTAAACCTATGATCTTCCCATCCCCCCTAATTTTAGAGGAGAGAGCTTGCACATCAACCGGATTCTTTAGAATCTCCATCTATTTTGACTTAAAAGAATGCCCCTCATCGGGGAATTTCTTTCCCTTTACTTCCGAGATAAAGTCTCTTATCCCCTCAACACCTTCCCTGTATAATTCTCTATAAGCCTTTGCAAAAGAAGGTCGAAAATCGGGATAGAACCCTAAAAGGTCATGAAAAACAAGCACTTGCCCGTCGCAGAAAGGTCCTGCTCCAATTCCGATGGTGGCTACTGAAACCGATTCGGTAATCTCCCTTGCAACCTCTACTGGAACCATCTCTAATACAATGGAAAACACCCCTGCCTCTTCGAGTATTTTAGCATCCTCTATGATCCGTTTCTTACTCTCTTCAGTTTTTGCCTGAAGTCGATAACCACCAAAGGAATGCACATGCTGAGGCGTCATTCCTATGTGCCCCATCACAGGGATACCAAAACAGGACAGTTTTTTTACAAGGTCAGCCACCTCTCTGCCACCCTCCAACTTAACAGCCTCTGCACCCGCTTTCAAAAGAAGCCCAGCATTCCTAATTCCTTCAGACTCATTAACTTGATAAGAGAGAAACGGCATATCCGCAATCAAAAATGCATTCTTAACACCACGCTTGACCAATTTTGTGTGATAGATCATTTCTTCAATGGAGCAGGGCAACGTAGTATCATTTCCCTGAATTACCATAGAAAGAGAATCACCCACAAGAATGGATTCTACACCAGCTTCATCGGAAATCTTAGCAGAGACATAGTCATAAGCAGTTACCATCGTTATCGGCTCCCCAGCCTCCTTCAGCTTAAAGAAATCCCTTACAGTAATTTTTCTCATAGTATCACAGGTTATATAAGATAAATTCGTCTTTACTTTTGATCCTCTGAACAAAACTGGCAAGGAGGTTTATTATATTATCAAGGTCAGAAAGATTCACTACTTCACAAGGTGTATGCATATACCTGTTGGGAACTGAAACGAGACCCGTAGCAACTCCAGATCTCGTGAGCTGTATGACATTGGCATCAGTCCCAGTAGCATATGGTTCAGGCTCAATCTGATAAGGAATATTGAGTTCTTTTGCAGTCTGGACGAGCTTTTCAAACACTTTAGGGCTAATATTGGGACCACGAGCAATGATAGGTCCACTTCCAAGCTTCAAGTCTCCAATCACCTTCTTCTCAACGCCAGGTTGATCAGCAGTATGGGTAACATCAACTGCAATACCAATATGGGGATCAATCGCAAAGGCACTGGTCCTCGCCCCTCTCAATCCAACCTCTTCCTGAACTGTAGCAACAGCGTAGACTGAAGTTGAAAGCTCACCTTTTATCTTTGAGAGTTCAATAAGAGACTCCAGCGCAATGAAGGAGCCAACCCTGTCATCAAAACCCCTGGCGACGACATTCCCGTTAAATAGCCTCTCGTAGATCTGCGCATTAACGGCACAGGTGCCGATTTCTATTTTCTCAAATACCTCGTCTCTATTATTTGCCCCGATATCAATCCACATATCCTTGAACTTTGGGACCCTTTTCCTTTCTTCTTCATCCAAAAGATGAATGGCTTTCTTTCCGATAACACCAAGGATTCGGCTACCATCCTTCCCCTTAATCCATATCCTCTGCCCCTGAGCAATCTGAGGGTCAACCCCTCCTATAGTAGAAAAGTAAAGATATCCATTTTCGTCCACATAAGTGATCATATAACCTATCTCGTCAATATGACCAGCCAGCATGACCCTCGGTTCCTTTCCTTCGTTCAGTACTGCAATAGCATTCCCGTGGTAATCAGTATAGACTCTGTCGGCATACTTTTTCGCCCTATCCGCCCACACCCTTACCGCTTCCTCCTCGAATCCGGACGGACTTATGGCATTTACAATAGCTTCCAGGAAATTTTCTCTACCCTTTTCCATATTACCTCCTTTTAGTTAAACTCCAACTCCGCAATGCACTTCCATATTATTATATTGCCCTTTGAAAGAACCACAAATATATACCCTTCTCAAATTTAAAGAACAAAAATACAATTGGGGAAAAATCTTTAAGTTTCTTGCACTCTTATACATCAAAAAGCAAAAATTTTTAAAGTCCACGGAAAAGGTAACGGGCTCAAATGCCAACCATCGATAGTCTATAAGCTACTTGCACCCGCCATTTGCCTTAGAATAGCAATCCTCTTTTCAATTGGTGGATGGGTACTCCAGAGATTTGCCCACAGGGAATCCTTTTCTGAAAGTTTCCTCTTCTTAGGGTCGCTAATGAAAAAATGAGATACTGCATCACTTATACCTACCATGGGTTTGGAATAGTTGGAAATCTTCTCCAGCGCCGAAGCCAAAGCTAATGGATTCCTCGTTAAAGAAACAGAACCAGCATCAGCCATATACTCCCTCGCCCTCGATACCGCAAGGGTCATAAGATGGCTTATTATTGTTGCAAAAATCACAACAATAATAAAGACAAGCAAGGCAATAATCCTACCACCACCGTTATCTCGATCTCTACTTCGCGTTGCTCCATAAAAGAGATTATACCTGAGTAAATCTGCAATGATCACAATCGCACCTGCCAGGACACTAACCATAGTCATTGTGAGAATGTCTCTATTCTTAACATGGGAAAGTTCATGACCAATCACGCCTTCCAGTTCTTCCCTATTTAATACCTTCAAAAGACCTTTCGTTGCACATACAGAAGCATGCTTCGGATCCCTCCCCGTTGCAAATGCATTGGGAGATGGGTCATCCATAACATAACATTTCGGCTGCGGAATCCCTGCTGCTATACAGAGCTCTTGTACCACATTCACAAACTGTCTCTCTTCGTAATCCCCTAAATCTGGCTGTCTTGCTCTAACCGAAGAGAGAACTATCTTATCTCCAGCATAATAACTCACGAGACTCTGGATCAGCGCAATAGTAAGGGCAATAATGGTGTAAACCCCACCTCCATTAAAGACACTATCAAGTAATCTCCCAATTCCAAAGAGAATAAGAATTAAAATGATGACAAGTAAAAAAGTCCTCCTCTTGTTTCTCGATGCAATCTTAACAAAGTCCAAGGCACTCATACGAACCTCCCTTAAAAACTTATACTAACAGCTCCCCTCTCTTCAGCAAATTCCAGAAACTCTGCAGGCTTAAACCAAAAAATGTGCGCCACCAAGTTTACAGGAAAAATCTGGCAAAGGGTATTAAAATTCTTCACTGCATCATTGTAGTATTGCCTCGCATAGGCAATCCTGTTCTCGGTACTTACAAGCTCTTCTTGTAGAATCATAAAATTTTCCGATGCCTTTAAATCCGGATAATTTTCAACAAGTAAAAGTATTTTTTTAATCCCCTCAGAAATCTCGCCCTCAAGGGTACCCCTCGTTTTCATATCAGATGTATTCATAGCCTTAGCCCTCAATTCTGCTATCTTCTCAAGCAATTCTCTCTCATGTTTCATATAACCCTTCACAGTTTCAACGAGATTTGGCACGAGGTCATATCGACGCTTTAACTGAACATCAAGCTGGGCAAAAGCTTCACCAACCCCTATTTTCCACCTCGTAAGAGCGTTATAAATAAGTACTGTGGCTACACCTAATACCAAAATTACAATTAAAACTATTGAAATCCACATGTTGTAATATTATTGTGAATCCTTTGATTTTTCAAGGAATGTTTGTTTTTTCTTTAAGTATGTGAGAGTCTCTACGTGGTAGGTCTGAGGGAACATATCAAAGGGCTGGATGAATTCAATATCATATCCCATTTCAACAATGTTCTGGACGTCCCTGGCAAGGGTAGCAGGGTTACACGAAAAGTAAAAAAGGTAAGGAGGTTTTTGATCCTCAATATATTTAAGTACCCCCACTCCTATCCCCTTCCTCGGAGGGTCAAGCATCAGAACTTCTGCTCTTCCCAGACTGCTTAAAATTTCATCAGCATCGCCGGTAATTATCTCAACGTTAGTTTTGTTATTTATCTTGACATTTTTGGAAGCAGCATTAGAGGACTCAGGTGATATTTCAAGAGCAAGAACTTTCCCTGCAAACCGCGCTAAGGAGATTGAAAAAAGTCCCACTCCAGAGTATGCATCAATTATAGTACCGACCTCCCCAATATCTTTAAAAGTATCTTCAAGAGTTTTAACCATCTCTTCCGCAACATCCGTATTGATTTGAAAAAAGGATGTAGCCGAAACAACAAAGGTAAAATTCTTTATTTTCTCATGGTAATAACTGACCCCAGACCGTATAGAACTCATATCACCAAAAATTGTGTTTCCATAGTCAGGATTCACATTTTCTACAACACCAAAGATGGAACTGTCCATATCCATAAGGTCTCGTGCTGTATGCCTGGATAGATAATCTCTGGTCGTGACCATTACGATAAGAGTTTCACCGGTTCTCTCTGAACCTCTTATTGTAAAATTTCTCACCGCACCTGTGTGCTTCCGTTCATCATATATACTGAGCCCGCGCTGTGCGATATACTTCTTGGCATTTTCAATAATTCCATTGAACTTTTGAATATGTAGGAGGCACTCATCTATATCTATTATAAAGTGAGTATCTCTCTTATAGAATCCCATTATTACACGATTAGGCCCAGTCATTTTCAACGGTAGCTGTACTTTATTCCTATAATGAAAACTTTTCAGTGATGGAATCGTATCAAGAATAGGAATATCACTCATTCCTGCAATGTGGCGGAAAGAATCAACTACAAGCTCTTTTTTTAATACAGGCTGATACTTATAATCCACCATCTGCCACTGGCAGCCCCCACAAGCACCAAAATAGGGGCAAGGGGGGCTAGCGCGGAGGGGGCTCGGACTCTTAATTTCCTTTATAGAGCCAATCCAGTAGTCAGTTTTTTTCTTTATTATTTTAACCTCAAGAATATCATCCTTAACTCCGTAGGGGACCATTACTTTTATGCCCTGACCAAGTTTACCCAGGGCAATACCTTCATTTATCATTTTTTCCACTCTAAGGGTATAGGTATTTTGCATAAATTACTGTGATACAGACGAAAGGAATTCTTGCAGGATCTTCATACCAAGGTCCTCGGCTGCTCTTTGAAGCCCCTCATCCTCTCTCTCTGAAGAGGAAAAGACACCCCATGCCGAGATCAGTTTATCCTCTCGGATCTTCCTCCCCGAAGCGGTCTCAACGATTGTTACATAATTCAAAAGTACAACTCTGTAGCTGAGAACCGTCCCATCTGGGTTATACTCGTATGGTTCAACTCTGTAACCTGCAACGGTCGTCTCAATTTTGTATTCACTGTTATTCTCAGAAACCATTTTTATGCGCACATCGGTGTCAAAGTAGTCTGAAACCCACCTCGTAATATCAGTTTCAATCCCGGCTCTCTCCGAAGTATTTCTAAAAATGCCAACATAAACGGCATAAATCCTTTGAGATGTATAGCCTTTGAAGCTATATGTACAACCTGTAACCAAAATGCATAGTACGAGGAAAAATTTCAGAAACCTCATTATGTACACTATTTTAAAGGGACTTACAGGAAACACAAATCCTTCTTACCCTATATAATGAATATTATGAAGAAGGCACTTAGACTCGTTATCTTTGCGGAATTTTTTATAATTACGTTGATATTCTTCTCCACAACTAAGGGCGAAAAGATTAGCTTTAAAGAGAGATGCCTCTCTATCTTTTGTGCCCCCTTCCCAGCATCTGAACCTAAGATGGAACATTACGAAAGCTGGGAAGGTTACAGCTTTAAAGAAGGATTAAGAATATTCCATAGAAATGCTGACGACCCATTCCAATTGCTCGAAGATTTAGTCAAATACAATTTTAATGGAAACAAGTACGGTAAAGAATACGTAACCTTAGGCGATTCTGGAGTAATAGTATTTATACCTCTTCGGAAAGGCTATACTGCTATTGCATTAATTGTAATAGATTCAATTATAACCTGGACTGACATTACTTCCCGAGAGAGCTCACTGGACTCCAAATTCCAGTATTTCGGCTTTTTTTTAAATAACCTCAACGTTTATGGGGAAAAGGCTTCCGGTGGTGCATTTTTGTCTGAGTTTAAAGCGTTCAGAGAGAAAATCCCGATTTTACACATGCAGGACCCAAAAAATTTCCTGCTACTAATCATCGGTGTAATACTCATCGTAGACCTCTTTATCTTTATACTAATTTTTGTGGGTGGGTCTCCGCCAGAAAACCCAGAGCCAGACTGGGAAATCATCACACCCCATGTAATGATATACGAAAAACTTCCTTTCGGCAATAAGTCTTATAGTGCGTGTTTAATCAAGAAAGGAGATGAAATCCTTATATACTCCTTTAAAAGAAAAAAGAAGGTTATAAAGATCGAAAAAGATCTCCACTTCAAAGGGAAAAACCTCCATATCGGCAAAAGTACGAAAATAGCATTTCCTGATGATGAAACTCTAAAAAAATGGAAAGCATTATTAGCGTAAGAGATCGATAGATCATCTTCCAACAAAAACATTAGATATAGTTGATATTACAGTAAAACGGTGCCTGCTCTGCCTTTCTCTAAAGTATCCGGAAGGTTCCCACGGCGCAGCATGTTGAGAGAAATTTGTGGATTCCACCTTTCCACCTACAACACATACATAATGGGTAACAAAAGGCGAAACTCACAATTCCACATCAAATAAACACAGCCGATAGTCAATTATACCTTTTTAGTTAGATTGAATCCCTTAAAGAGTCCTAATTACTCTAACCTTAGTGCCACCGTTCTTTTTTGTATTTTTCAAGGACCCCGAGCACGTAATCAATGTCTTGAGGAGTATGATCCGCATTTATCTGGAACCTTATAGTTTCATCACCTTTAGGCACTACAGGGTAGTTAAGGCCTGTAGCCAAGACGCCATTTTCAACAAGGTAGTTAACTATATCAGAGGTCCTTCTCGTATCCCTAACGATGAGCGGAACAATAGGATGTTCACTTGCAATAGTCTCGTATCCAAGCTTTGCAATGCCTTCCCTGAATCGCAGGGTAAGTTCCCGTAAGTATGTCAACCTTTCTCTACCCTCAGGACTATCAAGCATTTCAACGACCTTCAGCACACATGCGGCTTCTGCAGTTGTAATGGGATTAGAGTAAATATATGTAATAGCTTTTTCTCTCAGATAAGTAGTAATAATCTCGCTTGAAACCACGTAGCCACCATTCACTCCAAACGCCTTGCCCATGGTTCCGATTAGTAGATCTGCTTTACCGCCCGTAACTTCTTCTGTACCTCTGCCCGTCTTTCCAAATGCTCCAACTCCGTGGGAATCATCAACAATAGTAATAATGCCCTCCTCGAACTGACCGTCGTATTTATTGGCAATCGCCTCAATATCCTTGAGGTTTGCGTAGTCACCCCTCATGCTAAAAACACCATCGGTTACCACAACCACTCTCTTTGCTTTACCGGCAACCTCTTTAATCCTTGCCTCTAACTCTTTCATATCAAGGTGTTTATAGATACTCTTGTCCATAGGCCTCGATAGCCTTATAGCATTAATGATACAATTGTGATTAAGTTCATCGCTTATTACCACTGTATCCGATGTCACAAGAGAAGAAATAACACCAATGACGGTTACATAAGCGGCACTGTAAATCATGGCATCTTCTCTTTCATGGAATTTGGCAAGTTTCTTCTCAAGAGACCGGTGAGGTTCGTAGGTACCACTGATAAATCTGACAGCTCCCGGACCCACCCCATACTTCTTTGCCGTTTCTTCCTCAACTTTTATAACCTCTTCATTGAACTGCATCCCAAGATACGAATTAGAATTCATCCTGATAAACTCTCTATCACCAAACCCCTTTAGAAAGAATCTCGGACCCTTCCCATTCTGTGCCTTTCTGACGCCTACTACAATAAACTCCTTACCTTTAGCACGCCCCTCAGCTACAAGTTGTTTTAGCTCCTTTTCTAAAACTTTACTAACTCTGTCAAGTGCCATCTTTCCCTCCTCACTTGTCTTTCAACAGTTTTGCACTCAGTTTTTCAATCATATCTTTGACCATAGCTGGAAAATCATAATCAGGTTTCCAGCCCCACTCTTGCCTGGCACAGGAATCATCCATACTATCCGGCCAGGAATCTGCTATACCCTGTCTAACTGGATCAATTTCATAATCTATAACAAATTCGGGGATATATTTCTTAATCTCTTCGGCAAGCATCGATGGATTAATACTAAAAGATGTTACATTAAAAGCATTCCTATGCTTAAGTTTATAGGGATCAGCCTCCATTAGTTGAACGGAAGCTTTAAGAGCATCTGGCATGTACATCATATCAAGCATAGTATCATGCTTAAGAAAACATGTATACCTCTTGTGAAGAATTGCTTCATAAAATATCTCCACTGCATAATCTGTAGTCCCGCCGCCTGGTGGCGTCACGTAAGAAATGATGCCCGGATATCTTACTCCCCTCGCATCTACACCATATTTTTTCCAGTAATAATCAGCGAGCAATTCACCTGCAACCTTCGTTATTCCATACATAGATGTAGGCCTCTGAATGGTATCCTGAGGTGTATTTACCTTTGGCGTATTAGGACCAAATGCCGCAATGGAGCTTGGTATAAATATACCATAATGATACTCACGGGCAACTTCCAAAACATTGTAAAGACCATTGATATTTATATCCCATGCAAGCTGCGGGTTCTTTTCTCCGGATGCCGAGAGAATTGCAGCAAGATGATATACCATATTTATGTCATATTTCTTAATCTTCTCTGCAAATTCAGCAACATTTCTTACATCGACGTAATCGGATGGACCTGTATTTACAATTTCGACAGGAAGGGGTTTGTTATGACCACAAGCAACAACATTGTCATTCCCATAAATGTTTCGTAGGAAAGGAACAAGTTCTGAACCGATTTGACCTGCTGCTCCTGTAACGAGTATCCTCTTCGCCATACTTCCTCCTTTATCAAAAGTATAATTTTACGAAAAAGTACTTTCAATCGTCCCGCAAAACATCAAGCCTTATGACCACTAACCAGACCTTCAGGAAAAGATTCTCAAGAGTTCACCCATATTTGAAATCGTATAATCGGGTTTACACTTTTTAAGTTCCTCAACAGAATAAATACTGGTTGCTATACCGATTGTTCTGCAGCTTGCCTTCTTACCAGCCTCAATGTCCAGAGGAGTATCACCTATAACATAAACTTCATCGGGCTTTTTCTTTGAATAATTACCCCCCCGCTCCACCGCTTTGCGGACAATCTCGGAGCGGACCCTGGAGTCAGAACCAAAACCACCAAAGGGGAAATACTTATTCAAATCCCCCCGCTCCAGCTTTATTCTTGCACCTTCTTCTACATTACCAGTTGCAAGACCCAGTACAAATTCATTTTCCTTTAAGAGAAAATCAAGAGTTTCCCTAACATATGGTAATACAACATACCTTTCTGCCCGATTTACCTCCTCGCGAAGGTAACCCACATAAAGATCGAGGATCTCCTTGATCTCCTCCGTGGAAGGGGTCTTCTTCAGCTTTTTCAAAAATATTTCTTCAACAATTACCATATCCGTCTGCCCATGAGGATCTACCGCAGCCATCGCATCATCGACATTATATCGGGACTTAAAGGCTCTATTCAGAGCAGCAGCCCCAGCCCCTCCCGAATTTATAAGAGTCCCATCTATATCAAAAAGAAGTAAGAGCATCTTTAAAGGGACTTCTTAATAACACCTTTTAAGGGGGATGGTGCTTTAATAAAATCAGAAAACGATTCAGGTGAATTCTCGAGTACTTCAAACTTTGCGAGTGATTCTTTCTCTGTATCTTCCCTGAATCTCAACGTAAGTTCGTCATAGGGATAGTATAGAGGCTCTACATTTTCAGTATCAATCTCTCTTAGCTTATCTACCATCATCAGAATATTATTCAAGTGTTCTTCCATTTGCTTTGCCTCATTTTCGTCCATATACAATTTAGCCAGATTTAATATATGTTGTACAATCTCTTTCATTTATTCGCCTTGTCAGTGTAAAAGACGGGAACAAAAACTCGAGAATTTGGTTCTATTATAGCATCTTGCAAAACAACACCTGGACCGATTACAGAATTATCACCGATAACTGTCCTCCCAAGAAGGGCAACAAATGGATACAGCGTAACATCCCTACCAATCTGAACCTCCGCCTCAATGTACACCTTTTCCGGATCCACTATAGACACGCCGTTAGCTAAGATATCTCGTACAATCCTCTTTAGCATTATCCGATTTACCATGCCGAGTTGTTCTCTCGTATTAACTCCAAGAATCTCTTCCCAATCTTCAATTTTATAAGCGAAAACGTTACCTATTCTCCTCTGCAGGACCTCAATTATATCGGTAAGATAATACTCTCCCTGTTTGTTATCGGGTCTTAGCTCTCCTATATACTGGAAGAGCACCGAGGTATGGAAAAAATACACACCCGAATTTACTTCCTTTATAGACTTCTCTTCAGGAAATGCATCGGACTCCTCAACAACCATAAGAATCCTATCCCCAACAGACCTTACAATTCTTCCATAACCTGTGGGGTCCGGGACCTCAGCCGTGAGTACAGTACAACAAGCCCCTTTATTTCTATGAAATCCCATAAGTTCCATAGCAGTCTTGTCAGTAAGAAGTGGAGCGTCTCCCGGAATAACGAACAAATCAGAGTCCTGATCATCTATACAATTAGCTAATCTTTTAACAGCATCACCCGTACCTTTTGGTTCTTCCTGCACCACAATCTCTACAGGCTCGTCCTTCAAAAATTCCCGAATCTGATCCATATACATGCCACCTATTACAACGAAAATCTTTGTAGGATTAAGACTTTTCGCAACCCGCAAGGGGAAAAATAGAAGAGGTTTCCCCGCCACTTCGTGAAGCACCTTGCTCCGGGAGGAATTCATTCTCTTCGCCTTACCAGCTGCAAGTATTACCACATATAGGTTCCTACTAACATCACCTCTCCTCATGTGGACACCTTTCCCAGCACAAAATCAACTATTGAGTCAATCTCAAACAACTCACAATCGTATCGGTTAAGCGGAACAACTTTCTCCTCCCCAACCAACCTAGCTACCACATAGTAATACTGTCCCATATTCATTTCGGGAACGACCACAATCCTCGCCCTATCTTTAATTGACCGAATTGATGCCTCAGGGGCAGGCCATAGAATCTGCGGTCTCAGCATTGCAGCGCTTTTGCCCATTCCATTAAGCCTGTCCACTACTTCCCTAACCGCCCTGGCAACTATACCATAAGATACAAAGTATATTTCAGCATCATCCTTCCCATAAAATTCAACAGAATTCTCCGAAATTTTAGCAGCTTCTTTCATCTTTACTGCAAACCTATCGAGCTTCCACTTCATAAGCTCGCCTTTATTGGTAGGAAAACCATCCGGGCCGTGGAACAATCCCGATATGTGGTACCTCTTCCCACTTCCAAAGGGCAAAAGATAAACATTAAACTCTTCTCCATCTTTATAAGGTAGAAAATCTTTAGGATCAACTTTCTTAAGTTCCGCAATTTCAACGGCATCCGGAATGTTTACCTTCTCTCTCATATGAGAAGTAATCTCATCAGTAAGAATGATAACTGGAACCCTGAGTACTTCCGAGATGTTGACACCTCGTACAACAGTTTCAAATACTTCCTGAACCGAAGAAGGCGCGAGCGCAACAATAGGATGGTCACCATGAGTCCCCCATCGAGCTTGCATGACATCTCCCTGCATGGGCATAGTCGGGGCGCCGGTGGATGGTCCTCCTCGCATAGAATCCACTATAACTAGGGGAATTTCTGTCATAGCAGCAAATCCAACGTGCTCTTGCATAAGGGAATATCCAGGCCCACTTGTAGCAGTCATAGATTTTAATCCACCCAACCTGGCTCCGATGCACGCTGCAAGGCTTGAAATCTCGTCCTCAAACTGGATAAATATGCCACCTATCTTAGGAAGCTCCCTTGCCATTACCTCAGCGATTTCTGAAGATGGTGTTATAGGATAACCACCGTAGAACCTCACACCTGCTTTTATAGCTGCAATAGCTGCCGCTTCATTCCCCTGAAGCAACTCGAGACTCATTATTAATATGCCTCCTCTACAGAAAGTCCCAGCATATCCGATAGGACCATAACAGCTCTGTCAACCAACTCTTCCCTTATAACAATCGAAATCGAATCAATTGAAGTACTGACCATTTCAATGTTAACACCTGCTTCTGCAAGAATGTTGAATATCTTTGATGCGACTCCAGGTGTTTTAGAGATTTCTTTACTTCCATAAAAAACCAGTAGGGCAACTTTAGGGTCGTACCCGATACCCATCGCATCTGTGGACTCCATAAGATCATTCTCCATATCCTGGATTCTAAAAAGCTGGCTCTCAAGAACTAAAAAAGCGATATCAGATCTACCTTTACTCGAAGGGCCCGAAACAATGAGCTCAATATTGATTCCCTGAGAAGCGAGTTTTTCAAAAACCTCAGCTGCAATACCGGGTTTATCTTTAACCCCCCTCAAAATAACTTTCACTACTTTTCGATTTACCCACAACTCCTCAACTGGAAAAGCCACTTCACACCTCCTCCCTCAAATAAATTCCTTACAAAAGGTGACATATTGATCCAGGTCATCACCAGACAATTTCTCTGTAGTAGCCACAAGCAACCAGTTATTGGGGTAGCCAAATTGCTTTAAACTAACACCCGGCAGAATCCCCCTTTCAATACCCTTTTCAATAAACGTTTCGGCATCCAGAGGAAGTTGTATAACAAACTCATTAAAAAACGGACCGTTAAACTGCATCTTTATGGGAGTCTCTGAAACGAGCCTCTGGTAGAGATAATGCGCCCTCAAAGCACTCTGGGTTGCGACTTCCTTCAATCCATCTTTACCAAGAAGGGAGAGATATATCAAAGCCGTAATTGCACAAAGATTCTGGTTACTACAGATGTTAGAAGTAGCCTTTTCTCTTTTAATATGTTGTTCCCTTGTTTGCAGTGTCATAACAAAACCCCGATTCCCGTCGAGATCTACCGTCTCTCCAATAATCCTGCCAGGCATTTGTCTTATGTGTTCACTACGAGCGGAGAACAATCCGAGGTAAGGGCCACCAAAAGACAAAGGAATTCCAAGGGGCTGCCCTTCCGCAACCGCAAGGTCTGCTCCGTATTCACCTGGCGGTGCAATGATACCAAGGGAAATAGGATTGTAAACAGAAACCATCAGTACCTGTTTTTCATTAAGCATACGCCTAAGTTCAAATCCATCCTCAATAATACCAAAAAAATTAGGCGTTTGAAATGCAAGACATGCAGTATTTTCGTCAAGCTTTCTTCTTAAATCTGTAAGGTCAATGCTGCCGCTCTCTTCATCGTACAAAGCCGGCTCCAGAACGATACCCTCAAGATTAACATATGTCTTAAGCACCGAAATATAGTTTGGGTGGATATTTGATGCGTAAATTACTTTTCTTCTCTCAGGCTTCAGTCTCAAAGCCATAAGGCAGGCTTCAGCAAGAGCGGTAGCACCATCATACATTGAAGCATTCGTAACTTCCATGCCAGTAAGCTCACATATTGCAGTTTGATATTCAAAAATCGCCTGCAGCGTACCCTGAGATACCTCTGCTTGATACGGTGTGTATGCAGTATAAAATTCAGATCTGCTCACAATAAAGGGAATTACCTTAGGTACGTAATGGTCGTATGCGCCAGCGCCAGCAAAGATTTTCAGATTAGCAATATTCTGAGCTGCAATATCCTCCATTAGTTCGGAAACTTCTTCTTCTGAAAGACTAGACGGGAGTTTAAGATCCCCCTTTAGAAAGTACTCCTCAGGAATGTCCTTAAGTAGTTCACGATAAGAGGCTACTCCAAGAAATTTAAGCATCTCCTCCCTATCTTTTTCTGAATTCGGGAGGAATGGATGTGCCATGGTTTACTCCTCCGCAATCAACTTCTTGTATTGTTCCGCAGACAGAAAATCGTCCAGTTCCTGAGGGTTCGAGATCTTGATCTTACATATCCACCCATCCCCGTAAGGGTCTTTGTTGATAAGCGAAGGATCATCCTTCAGCCGTTCGTTTACTTCAATGACCTCACCGGACACCGGGGAATATACACTTGCCACTGTTTTAACAGCTTCAACTGATGCAACCTCTTCACCCTTATTTACCTTCTTATTTACGGCAGGCAGCTCTACGTAAACAACATCGGACAGTTCAGATTGCGCAAAATCCGTTACACCTATAACAGCAATGTCTTTATCTAAAACCTTCACCCACTCATGTTCCCTGGTGTACTTCAAATCATCGGGTATTAACATTTAACTCCTCCTGTTAGACATATAGTTTCCATAATTTTAAATGGCTTAAGACAATTAGTCAAAAATGACCTTGACTTTTCACTTTCTTTCAATTATTAATAAGTATGGAGGAGGCCGGGGGACCGCCCTAAAACGGGAGGAAAGTCCGAGCTCCAAAGGGCAAGGTGCCACCTAACGGGTGGGCGCGGAAACGCGGCGGAAAGGGCCACAGAAACAAGACAGCCGATGGTTCAAGTTGTATTGAATCAGGCTACGGTGAAACCGTGGGGTAAAAGCCCACGTCCTTTGCTGGCAACAGCAGAGGAGGTAACCCCCACCTGGAGCAAGGTCAAGCAGGGACAAAGGAGTTGCCCGCTCCAATCTGGCGAAATGTTGGAGAAGTCCCGGGTAGACCGCTAAAGCCAACCGGTGACGTTTGGCTCAGAGAAATGGTTCCCCTCAGACAGAACTCGGCTTATAGGCCTCCTCCAAATTTTTAAAAACCAATGCTTTGGAAATCTTCAGTTTTCCCAGTATATTATTAAAAATGTTAAACAAACGGTATTATACACAAAAAGAGGTCGCAGATCTTATCGGTGTTAATCCCGGAATAATTTCATATTGGGAAGAAAAACTGCACATTTTTAGGCCCAAAAAGAGAGGTGCTAGGAAACTCTTTACGGGAACAGATTTAAAAAAAGCTCTCCTTGTGAAAAAGCTACTCGATAGCGGGTTATCACTCAAAGGCGTAAAGAAAAAGTTGGAAGAAGAGCCCTTAGAAGAAATAATGCCAGAGGTGTTCGCTGAAGTAGCTAATGAGATAAAAGAAATTCTTGATGATACTCTCGAAGAGCTTGAGAGTCTGAGGAAATTTATAAATGAAAGAACTAATAACTGGAATAGTTCAAGGGATCACTGAATTTTTGCCCATATCGAGTTCAGGCCACCTAATCCTATGCCAGGAACTACTTAACATCTCGGAGCCGGGGATTACATTAGAAGTATCACTGCACCTTGCAACGTTAGTTGCAGTCTTGATATTCTTTTTCAAAGACATTAAAGCTCTATTTGTGAGAGAGCGATTTGTGGAGCATCCGCTATTCTTACTTTTCGTGGGTTCAATCCCTGCAGGAGTCATAGGCTTACTGTTTAAGAACAACATTGAAACATATTTCGAAAATATTCGCTACCTCCCGTACTTTTTTATCATAAACAGCATTATCCTCTTATCTACCAAGCTGAAGAAAAAAGATGAGATTCATAAAATTACACCGCTCCATGCCCTTATCATCGGTTTTGCTCAAGCTCTTGCAATCCTACCGGGTATTTCACGCTCAGGAAGTACTGTCAGTGCAGGCCTCCTCTTAGGACTCGAGCCTCAGGTGGCTTTCTCTTTTTCTTTTCTTCTATCCATACCATCTATTTTAGGAGCCGCCATTCTCGAATTACCTGAAGCTACTCTAACAAAAATACCCTCTCTAATTATACCTACACTATGTGCACTGATCACAGGACTTTTTAGCCTGTATCTCCTGAAGAAAATCCTAAAAATCAGAAAGCTTTACTTATTCGGGTTTTATACCCTCGCCCTCGCCGTTATTCTTTTGATCCTCATAAGGTAAAATTCTATAAACCCTTATAGGGAGAGATTCTCCAATGTTATCCCAAACATCAAAGGCTCTGACCTTAATTTCAACAAGGGTATCTCGAATTGAGTCGACTGGAACAACAAGAGAGAGCGGTTCCACAGAATCCTGAACTAATATACGGTTATAAATCACAAGACCCAATTTCTTAATTGATGATTCGTCAGTAATGCTTAAAACAACCTCTGCATCAGAGTATATGGTATCCCCATCTTCAGGGGAAATAATCTTAACCCGTGGTGGGGTCCAGTCCGGCTTTCCAGGTGGAGACGCTTTATAGCCACATGCCAAAGTCAAAAGTGTAAATATCACTACATAAACTCTAAACCTCACTTTTTCCCCTTACGTTCCCTTAAAGCCTCCTTAAGAATCTTCTCGTAATTACCCTTGTCCCTAATGTCATTAAATCCATCTTTGTTATCGTCTTTAAATTTCTTGCTCTCAATTTTCTGTACATTTGCCTTTTTGGAAGTATCTGGAGGAGGGGGATTATTCCCCTCTCCCCCTGATACGTAACCCACAAAAAACATTATAGTTAAAAAAGCAATAAGCAATTTCTTCATTTTAACTGTGTCTCCCCTTTAATATTCTCATTATTATCATCCACGATTCCACGTCTTTCAAGTTTTAACCTATCTTGAGGTTTATCATCCGTCACAGACTTGGACGTAGGGTATGTATAATTGGCAGGAGTACTCTTATTTCCTGTGGTCTTTTTTTCAACAATTTCTTTACTTTCCTTATTACCATTTTCTCGTAAGGTTGTCTGCTTTGTACCCAACTCCGATCTAGGCTCTCTTTGAAGCCTAACATCACCTACAGAACCCTCTTCCCTCGCCAATGTCTTACTATCATTATTGGTCTGAATGGGCGGCTTTTCTGGATAAATAGCATCGTCTAACCTTGTGGCTGGGCTTGTATTACTCTCTTTTTTCTCGGGTTTCGAAGGACGAGTTTCCTTTAACTCTCCCTCCATTTTAAACTTCGGATTTGCTGTTTTCTTTTCAATATAAGGCTTATCTTCGGACTCCCTTCTCGTATTTACTTCAGATTTTTTCTGCGGCTTCTCAGGATAAATTTCATCATGCTTTTCTGAAGCTATGCGACTGGTTGTCCCCTTCTCTTTCGGACCACTGTTCTTATCGTTTACGGTTGGCTTTCCAAAAATGATAGGCTTCTCAACGTCCTTCTTAAGTTGTACATCTTTTACATAGACTGGTTTCTCCAACTGGGTAGCTTTGAATTTCGTTATTTCTTTTGCATTTATATCTTTGTATGGTTTATACACCGTTCCCTTATATGTCTTTCCCTTAGGCGGTTTATATCTATAGATAGGATCATCAAAATCACGCTTATGGACTACATTAACGATGGTAAAGTCATTTATTACAACAATAGGTCTTCCATAGTAATCGAGAGGGGCCCACCCAATCCAATTGGGACCATAATACCACTCTACGCAACCACCTACAAAAGTCCCACCAGGAATCCATAACCACCCATAACCAGTTACAAATGTCCAGCAACCATATCTATAAGGTACCCATCCCCACGGCTCGTAAGAAACCCAGACCCATCCAAGACCAACCCTGAAAACCCAGTGACCATCGCAATAAGGTCTCCACGATCTTGACACTCTTGGCGCCCAAACCCAACCATAAGGTCTTATGTATACCCATTCACCATAGGAAGAAAGGTGGTAAATACCAGCATAGTATGGGACCGGAATATATTCAACCCTTTCAACGTAGTAGTATGGCTTCTCCCTTTCTTCTGCCCAGCGGTCAAACCTGTCGGGCTTACCAGTCTTCCCCAAATAATATCTCCCTCCTTCAATAACAACCTCAGAGCCTGCGTGATACTCTTGATTTCCAACTTGGGCAATCCCCTTTAAAACGGAGGTAGCAAAATAATTCCCATCCTTTTCAACCCTGACCACCGAGCCTTCCTTAATATATACATTCTGGTCCCCGGTAATGATTCCAAAGACCCTATCTCTAGCATAAATCCTCGCAACACCCTTATTAAGGGTAAAGTAGGTTCTATCGTCTTCTACACGTTCTACATAGATACTCGTGTTTTCCGACAGTGTAAGCACCGAACCGTCACTAAACTCTATTTCAAGAAAACTATTGTCATAAGTCAGGATTTCATCTCCTTCACCGACGATATTATTTATGGTGAGCCATTCTGCACCCTCCTCACCATATCTCCATATCCTTGCATCCCCGGTCAAATCACCAACCCGGGCGAACTCAGCCCCTGAGTAGGCAAGGGCTGCAAGAAAAAATAATTTAATCATGGAGCACCTCCTTTCTCATATACTTTAATGATTTTGGGACCAACTCTCTGTTGCCTTCTGCTATCTGATAAGCCCAGTCAAATACCACATAGGTATTACCTACTGCTTTTATTCTGAACTTCGCAAAATGGTTGTCCCTCGTCCATACCACATAAACATGGCCATCGATAGCAGGTACCACCCCAAGGGTATCCCACCCATCAATAGGCGCATATGAAATATCATCCATATAATAAGACCCCATATCTTGAATTAAAGTTCCCGTCGTAGCAATGATATATGTAATCCCACCCAAAAGGTCATAATAAATATCAGTATACATCGAATTGTATTTACAGGGACGGGCGTCTTCAAATGAATACCCTGAAAAATCCGGCAAATAATCCTTCTCGTAAATCTTCATATTAAAACCTTCGGGTCTCGGCGTATCAAAGCAATCCTCTTCAGATAGCTCACTTTCATTACCATCATCATCGTAGGCACTTACAGCATAAAAATATGTAATCCCATTTTCCACATCCCTATCCACATAGCACGGCTCCTTTATATCCGCAATCAAGACAAAATACCCTGAAGGGGCATCGTTTCTATACAATCGATAACCGGTAAGGTCCGGTTCTGTATTTTCATTCCAGTAAAGGTAAACAGCCTCATCTCCTGTAATGCTTGTAAGGCCTGTAGGCGCTTCGGGAGGCGTTGTATCCACCTCGTAACACCCGGATAAAACCATTAGTAATCCTATCACCCCGCCTTCTATCGTCTTTTTCAGCTTATCTCTCATCTTGTCCCCCTTTTCTATATCTATTACCTGCAAATTATGTGCCAAAATAGGGACGGTGTTTCTAACAAAATATATGCAAAGATACTTAAAAAGATGCACAATAATTGTGCAGTTAACCTGATATTAGAGTACTCTTATTATAGGTCCTTCTTGAACGAACTGCCCCCTGAATCTTTCCTCTCTAAGCATTAAATGGGAATCAAGGTCGTGAAAATCAAAAGCCCCGGTGCCAAGTGCAAGGAGGGCGCTCTGACTTATCCCCACACTCGATTCTCCCATACAACCTATCATAAGCCTAATACCAGCGCTCCTCGCCATCTCTATAATTGCGAGAGTATCAGATATGCCGGATTTCATCAACTTAATATTCACAAAATCTACTGCCTCACTTTTAATGAGTCTAAAAACATCATACCTACTCTTAGCCGATTCATCGGCAGCAACAGGAAATGGAGAATGGAACCTCACAAACCTCAGGCCATCGATATCTTGATAAAAGACAGGCTGCTCGAATACGGCAATCTCAATACCAGCCCGATATATCTGATTTACAAATTCTAAAGCTGCCTTAGGGGTATAACCCATATTTGCATCTACTATGTAAGTAGCACCACGCGTCCTATCAGCAATCCTCAGCATCGTTTCTATATCATCGGCAAGATTCTCACCAACCTTTACTTTTATGTGATAGAATCCGCTTTTCATAATTTCCTCAGCTTCCTTAATTCTATTTTGAACACTATCTATACCAATAGTCTTGTCAGTCTCAATGTACTCCTTAACACCACCAAAGAAATCATTAACTTTAATCCCATGTTCCATGCAAAAGATGGATACTACACAAAATTGAAGACCTGCCTTCAAGCTCGGCGATGCAATCAGCTTGTCTGTAACATCAAAAATGCTCTTGTACCTATTAGTATCCATGTCGGTGAGCATTTCATTTATGAAGTTTTCCATAGCCATAAGGGCTTCTACCTTTTCACCATTTACCCTGAAAGACGGTGAAGCCTCGCCATAACCAATTATTCCTTCACCGGTTTCCATTATTATTTCAATGTTTGTGCTGGAAGAAGCTATACTACCGGTAATGTGAAAAGGCTTCAAGTACTCATACACCTTTTTTTCAAACTTTATCCTTTTAATCTTAGCCACCTCTATACCTCCTGAAAATCAACAACTGTAATTCTCGTGTCTCCATAGGCTTTACCATCAAAATACTCTGATTCCCCAACCTGATTATCGTAGGGGTCACACCTCACAAAATTTGTTGGAGGATCAAATTCCCGTTGAAATGCATCATTGGCAATCATACGAAAACCATCAAGGTTTCCAAGATAAAAAAGACGCCTCTCATCACCTGTATTCTTCTTTCCACCAAAGGAGAGATCCACTGGGACCCACCCATACTCCTCAAATTTAATCATAGCCCAATCATGGGACGATGCTACATAGGGATTAATGTACCAACCTGACTCCCAGCGCGCCGGGATTCCATTCATCCTACAAAGGGTAATAAAGAGGAGTGCCTGAAAGCCACAATCTCCTTTTAAGTTACAGCATACAAACTCGGGGATGTGATCATAGAATATATAGGGTCTCACATAAGAGTATCTGACCCGTTTCGTAACAAAGTTATATATCTTTTCTACTTTTAAAATCATCGGATCATTGGGACTAATAATCTCATTGGAAATTAACTTCAGCGAAGGGGTGAAGGTTATGTGTGGCGGGTATTCCATCACATTGGAATCTGTATGCTTCTCGTTGCAAACATTTTCACCTGCACATCCTCCTTCAGCGCTTGAAGATATTCGCTCATAAAGGGCAGGATTCCACCTCTCTCGAGTTAGATATGAAAATTCTACAAAAAACTCTTCCGTATCTTTACCCTCGAAGTAAATGGTCCTTTGGGGATAATTCTCTTTTGCAATGAATACTGGCTCATGACTTACACTTAAAACCTGAATGTCATCCTGCGCCGGAGTAAGCCTTGGCAAAGGAAGCCATACCCGAACTCTTTTACCCTTCGGACTTTTAATGTGATATGAGACCTTCGCTCTGACCCGATATGCACGAGGCTTATCCCCCTTTATAAGTGCTTTTATCCTTTCTTCAAGTAAATTCCGCGCCCTCTTTTGGTTTTCCGATTCCTCCATCCTCTTCCCTATTTCAGGAAACTGAAATCCCAGGTTATCAATGAACCTCTTTTCAAATCTAACTTCACCGTTCAAGATAATATAATCGATAACACCCAAATTATAATATTTGAAAAACTCGTCATCGGTAAAGTCTACTATTGCCTCTTTTGCGAGAGCCATAGCCTCCTTTAACGAGTAAACATATGTTTCTTCAACCCTTTCAAGCCTAACAAGTTCGAATTCAAGTCTCATTCTATGTAATACAGGAAGCTCTTTCGATAGCAAATAATTAATAAGCCCTCGGACCTGGGCAAAGTCACCCCTTTCCTTAGCTCTGGCTACTTCTTCAGGAAGGCCTAATGTTAAAAATTCCATCATAGAGATTGCTCATTATCTTCCCCAAGGCCCGCCCTTTGGATCCTCTCCTTGATGAGATGTCCACGTGAAACGACAGGCATAGGCGCAAGGGATGATATGTCACCGCCAAGAACGACTATCTCTTTCACAAGAGTTGAGGAAAGGTATGTATATTCTTCTGATGGCAAAAGGAATACCACTTCAATATCAGGGAAGAGCTTCCTGTTCATCCATGCCATTTTGAATTCATACTCAAAGTCTGACACCGCCCTCATACCTCTAATAACAATCCCGATCTCGTTTTCCTTACAAAAGTCCATAAGTAGCTTTGATTGGAGAACCTTAACTTCCACATTTGATAAGTTCTGAATGCATTCCTCAATCATCTTTACTCGTTCTTCCAGGGTAAAAAGTGACCTCTTGTGTACGGGATCTGCCACAACTACGACCACCTTTTCAAATAATTTAGAAGCCCGCTCTATTATATCCAGATGACCGAATGTAATGGGGTCAAAGGTCCCCGGATAACAAGCTATAGTATACAATCTTGGTCTGTCCAAAGCTAACCTCCTTTACTTTAACAAGTCCATCTGCCTTATCAGGTAAAATGGTTTTGCTTCTCACTTCAACTATATAGATGCCGCCGGGCTTTAAAAGCTGGGAAACCCTTGAGAAAACATCCGTATGGGCGTTAAAATCATAAGGAGGGTCTGCAAAAATCAGATCGAATCTGTACCCTTCTTTTATAAGGTCATTTAACTTACGTCCATAGTCACCTCTAATAACCCTCACCCTGTCACTAAGTCCCATGCTCTTTACATTTTCAATTATAGCTAATAAGCCATCCCTGGACTTTTCTATAAAAACGCAGGAATGCGCACCCCTCGACAGAGCCTCAAAACCGACGGCACCTGAACCAGCGAAAATTTCCAGCACATCACTCCCCTCTACAGCTCCACGTAAGGTGTCAAAAATAGACCTCTTCACTATCGCCCTTGTAGGTCTTATTCCCTTTGGAACCTTTAGCCGCTTCCTTTTATTTTCACCACCCGTAAGACTGAGTCTCCCCATATTTCGCAAGCCTGTTAATGCTTAACTGCTCTTTTTCTAAGAACGCAAAAAACTCGTCCCAGAATAGGTTTTCAGATCTGAAATCTTCGGTAAAGAAAGTAACTTTAATCTCAACTTCATTAATCGCCAGAGAAACAAATTCAATCTTGAACGGTGGAGAGACTAAAACATTTGTCGATGTTTTAAGAAATTCTTCCAATTTCCTAGTAAGGTTTATATACAGTTCTATTGGAAAAAAAAGCGAAAAGACTACTTTATTGGGTAAGACCTTCCTCACCCTCTTAAAACCCCTTTGAAGAAGTAATTTTAATGGAATATACCATGCGCCGTCCTCAGAAATCGCTCTGACTATACCTCCACCTGTAGACCTTACTTCAACAATCTCCCCCTCCCACAAAAGTAAATCCTTCTCCTTCAGGTCAACGGGAAGTTCCTCCCCTTCGACCTTTCTCGTATTTACGAATGAAATGCTGACTATTATAGAGGCGGAAATCAAGGATAAAATAAGAGCAACGATCCAGAATTGAATCCCAGCAAAAACTAACGCAGTACAAAGGAAAACCGTTGTAACGAATACATCTAAGTGAAACCTGAATTTTTTAAGTAGTCTGAATTTCTCTACAAGTAAAGGTTCAATAAAGAACCAGTATACGAGATAAACTAGTACAATAATGAGCATTATTATCAAAGTCCACGGCATTTCACGACCTCCAGTCCGGTGCCTCGAAATCCTTCTTCATCTGCCTTTTTCTTCCATGGAGCTGGGCATTTTCCTCACCGGAGCCAATGTCCAGGCTCTCCTCAAAAAATGATTTTCCTGTATAATAGATAGTGAGCCCATCTTCTCTTTCGACACATTCAACAATTTCTGAAACAACCAGATTCTTGTGCAAAAACCAGTCCAGCTGAAAGGTTTCGAGAGGCAAACTTTTCAGAGCTACGATCTTCTTCTCCTGACTCCTAAGCCTTATGGGAACATGATAAAAAAAATCACTGAACGCACTAAAGTCAGGTCTTACGTTAGTTACATAATAGAAATCGTCCTCTGGGAAATAGTGAGCTCTGTAACCCTTCTTAAGGGGTTCAGGGCTTGAATGAAAATTTAAGTAAACGGGACCTTGCTTTATGATCACTTCAGCTGAAGGAGGAATGGGCACAAAGAGAATTTCCCTGAAATTTGGAGAAATTATCACTTCTTCTTCAAAGGTAACGAGAAGGGGGAGGTCATATCCACCTGGTTTCAGTTTTACATCATCTTCTTTTACTTCTCCATAAACCACTGTCTCTCTGACCACAGTCCTATCGTACAGCAGTGCAATTTCGCTCTTCGATGAATATGAAGATACATTTAACTCGAACCTTCCTATTTTCTTTGAAAATTTCATCGCTTCAATATTATAACGCAAGAGTTAAATTGGAGGAAACCCTCGCTTTATAATTAAAAAGTTATGTTCAAAGATCCTGTACTCAATGAGACGTATGAAAAATTCATAGAACTCAAGAAATTTATTGGCGAACAAAAAATTAAAGATAGAATTAAAGAAATCGAAAAAACAGAGGAGAGCCCGGAATTTTGGGCTTCACCGGAGAAGTCGCAAGTCCTACTCCAAGAACTCTCATCACTCAAAAGGCAACTTGAAGAGATTGATGCCATCGAAAAAAAATTTGAGTACCTTTCAGAACTTGAACCCTTGAAAGACGAAGAACAGGCATTTCTTTTGGAATTCGAAAAGGAGAAAAGGCTCCTTCAGAATGAAGTAGAAGAGTTGGAAGTCAAAACGGTATTAAATGCGCCAGAAGATAGGAAAAATGCGATCCTCACCATACACCCAGGTGCAGGGGGGACTGAATCACAGGACTGGGCAGAGATGCTGCTGAGGATGTACACTCGATTCCTTGATAGAAGAAATTTCAAATACCGGATTGTTGACCTTCAGCCAGGAGACGATGCAGGCATTAAAGATGCAACGATTCTTGTTGAAGGGGAGTTCGCCTATGGTCTGCTCAAAGCTGAACGTGGGATTCACAGGCTTGTAAGAATCTCCCCCTTCGATGCATCAAAAAGACGTCACACCTCCTTCGCTTCAGTCTTTGTATACCCTGAAAGAGAAGATGTAGAAGTAAATATATCTGAAGACGAACTTAAAATGGATACTTTTAGATCATCGGGGCCCGGAGGTCAACACATGCAGAAGAATGAAACTGCAGTCAGAATTACACATATACCGACAGGCATAGTCGTTTCCTGCCAGTCTGAGAGATCCCAGCACCAGAATAAACTTACTGCGTTGAGAATCCTCAAGGCAAGGTTATACGATTATTTAAAAGAGCAAGAAATGGAAAAATTGGGAGATATTGAAAGGGAAAAATCTGAAATTGCCTGGGGGAGACAGATTAGATCATACATCCTGCATCCCTATAGGCTCGTAAAAGACCACCGAACCGATTATGAGGAAACAAACGTCGAAGCGGTGCTGAACGGGGAAATTGACGAATTTATAAGAAAATACTTACTACTAAAAACAAAATAAGTTAGACTGTCAGAAATCTGCGGCTTAAATGCGCCTCAAGCAACGTTGTAAGAAGCAATAGCCCAAGGATTACACACTTCGTCAAATTGATAGTGTTAACTATATTTCGTCTTGATATCCAGTTCGATTCAAATCCATCAACAAAAATCCTAGCAGTGTTAGCTTCTAAGGTATCCAAGAGGTACAGAGTATCCTGAGAGATATATCCAGCCTTCTCACCTTCATCGGTATAAGCCACGGGAAGGCTGCCTCCTACAAGGTCCAGAATATAACTCCAGAAGTATGGTGAATAGACAGCATCGTTATACTCGGGATCAGGAACAATACCTAAAATGTAATACAAAACTCCTTCTACAGAAGTAGTGAACGTTGCATTTTTGAGAAGGGTGTGGAGATCTGTAATCGCCCCTTCATGGAAAAGCAAAACCTTTGAAAAATTTAAACCAGCAATCTCTAAAGGTCCCGCAATTTCCACTTCTGGTACATCAAATAATTTTAACGACTCATCAAACCTATCGGTAAAAACCAAAACCTTTTGCGTGGCGCGCCCTGGAACTGGAACCTTCCGAACCGATACAAGAAGTTTTGCATCGTCTTTTGAAGAAGCGGCTGCAAATTCATCAAAAAAGGCTTCTAAATATATATTCGTGCCTACAATTTGATACTTCAACTGGGGAAAGGGTCTTATCACTGTCACATGATTATCATACAATACATCATCATGGGTTAAAATACTAAATACAAAAGTATGGTGTTCTGGAGGCAATCTCTCCCCAACTTTCACTATACTTCCTTTCGGTATCAAAACCTCCCTACTCCATAAATCCTGAGAACTATCCCTTAAAGACACACGAATAATGGAATCCTGAAGGTTATAATTTTGCACATAAACGTAAAAGGAATCTGAAAAAACAGAATAGTCAACGAACTTCACTCCTGCATTTCTAATGGACAGAGTATCATAGAAAACTGTGTCTTTTATACTAAGACCAACCACAGGGCTCGAAAAGTTTGAGACGATGTAATACCTTTGCCCTGGTGAATTCCTTCCAAATTGCTCCTCCAGCTCCTGTTCACCTCCAAAGAATTTCACCCTCTCCCCATAATAGCTTGATGCAGCCCTCGAAAACCTCTCTAACTCTGGTCTCCTGCTCTGGGTCGCAGGTGAAGCTTTCACCCATATCTCGTCAAACCTCAATCTCTTGGGTACAGGCTTAGAAATAAATAAGAGAATCAAGAATAATATAACGCATCTCAAGAGCAGCAGTAAATTGCGATGTATCTTCCTCTTTCTATCTATGCTGCTTTTTTTCTGAAGTAGTAGCCACGATACAATACGAACCTTGGAAGGCTTCGCCTTTAGAAAAAGTGAAAGAAGGGGAAAAAATACTAATGGAAGGAGCACAAAAATACCTGGATTGAGAAATGTCATAACTCTAAAAATTCCCTTATCTGTACACTTAAATCCTTATCGGTAAGGAATTCTTTGAACTTTATCCCATAGGTAGTAAAGAGTTCCTTCAAATCAACATAGTGTTCTCTGAGCATTCTTGCATAGTCCTCAACTACTTCTTTAGATCCAACTAATTCATCACCAAACTCAGCATCTTTAAGAAGAAATCCAGGTGTAAGTTCCTTAAGCTCTCTTGAAGATATCACAGGTAAAGCCATTATCTCATTCCCTTTACTCTTGTAAAACCTTATGAATTTCCTTACATTGTTAAGGTCAAATAGAAAATCTGAAATAACCACGATGAGACTCCTCTTTTTTACCCTTTTTTCAAGATCCAGCATAGCATTTAGAAAATCGGTTTTTCCGGTATCATCAAAAGTATCTAAGCACTTCAGAAAATTTTGCAGATTGTAATAGGTCATCGCAGGCGGAACAAAAAAAACTTCACCACTATTAAAAAGGAAAAGCCCAAAGGAATCCCGAGAAAGATAGGATAGGAAAGCAAAAATCGCAGCAAGACCACGAGCCATAGATCCTTTACCATCTATGGACATCGATTTAGATATATCAAGAACGATAAAAACTCTTATGTTTGTTTCCTCTTCAAATTTCCTTACAAAATACTTTTCCGTGCGCCCGTAAAGTCTCCAATCAATGAACTTTATATCATCACCCTTTTCATAAACCCTCAGATCTTTAAATTCCATGCTATGACCAAAAAAGGGACTTCTATGTTTACCGTGAAGATAACCCTCAAGGATTTTTTCTACTGTAATCCCTCTTTTTCTCAGGTATTCAAGAATCTCTACATTAAAAGGAAATGACACTTCAGGAAATCTTCTTTTCTTTCAAGACTTTAATGACATCAGGGATATATTTAAGTATTACGGATCTTACTTCCTGCACCGAAGTATCTCTTGAAACCAACAAAAATATAGCAAAATTATTTACTGGTAATGGAAAAAGCATCACATGATCGTTTTTGTCTGAAATGATAATTTCGGAAAGTTCGTCACGCTTTTCTTTACCCTCGGTAACAATCTCCATCGCTTCCTGAGCAGCCTTCATAATTCCCCCATACAAAGCAGCTGAAGCCTGGAATGTCTTTCCCTGAAGAATAGTCTCATAAGCAATAGGCACACCATCTTCGTAGTCAAAAATCATAGAACCTATAAAACCCGGAATTTCAGCATGAAAAAATTTAAGAATATCAGCAAGCGTCAGCTCAGCCACTCTGGATTCCCTGTCTTCAGCCTCATCTTTCAATCTCGCAAAGTTTAGAAGTAGAAGCTCTACTGGCTCATTTATAGTCCTCTGTGGTTCTTCCGAATAAGCCTTAGTTTCAAAAACACCGTCTTTCCAGCTTAGGATATCAAATAGAGCTTCTTTTCCCCTCTCTGAACCTGATTTTGCATCAACTATTTCACCGTTTTTAAATACAATAATGCCTTCCTTGAAAGTTTTGATATCCCTACAACTCAAAAGAACGCTCTTACCCATCAAGGCTAAGGCTTGGACCATGTCAATGATATCCACACCCGCAACGGTCCCTTTAAACCCCTGAATTTGCTCCACTTGAGAAACACTCTCCTGCGGAATCTCAAAGAAGATTTTGTCAAAATCCTTACGAAAATCCCCCGATTTGTTGATAAAAGCATCAGCGCCCTTTTTTAAGACCGAACGCTCAATAGTAGCGCCCTTAACATCCGTATACACATAGACCTTTATGGACGGATTCACCTGCTTCGTATAAATCAGTAAATCGATTCCGTTCTTATCCGGCAATATTAGATCCATAATCATATGGTCAATCTTGTAAAAACTTAGAAAAGAATGAGCCTCATCAAAGGAACCTGCAGTATAAACCGTTAGTCCCAAATCACTTAGAACTTCTTGTACCTTATTCCTCAGGCTAGCATCAGGATCAACTATTAAAACCCTGCCTTCCATCAATTCTCCTTAGTTATCAAAATTGTAAACTATAACACGTACTCTGTAAAGTTCACACAATAAATTAATCATAAAAATTCTTTGGTTCTCTTCCCAGTAACAAAGATAACTATTCATTCTGACTACTGAATTAAGGATCTACGCTAAGTTATAGAGGTTTAAATTATACACACTTTGAACTTTTATAATCCATTAAAACTTCTCTTAAGATATCCTCTGAAACAGGCCACTGCCAAGGAAAATGTCTATTTTTGTGTTAAATTCTAAACTTCGGTAATCTCCTCTAAAATATTTATGTCCCTTTTGTTAAGTTCTCTTAAGAACTCTTTATAAAGATCGCCCTTTATAGCATCTTCAGGTGCAACAATGCCCGTTTCTTTTATTTTGCCAAGAAGCAGCATCTTTGTTGTTATTGCAATTGGAAAACCCGTAACCCTCATCATTGCCGAAATATTATTCTTTGTGTTGGCCTCTTCCCACATTGAGTATTCAATTTTAATATTTCTCCCGTCCTTCTTCCCCTCGACAGTATTGTACATTACACATACATCAGTTTCACCTTCATTGGGTAAGAGTTTCGGAGTGAGTACTGCTGATAGAAATTTTCTTGGGCTTATTTTTTTACCTTCAAAATCAACAGGCTCAATATCGAGCATGCCACATTCTTTTAAGACTTGTATCCCTTCCCAATGTCCTGGCCACCTTACCGTTTTCTCTGCAAACTCCCTGAGCCAAGGCCTTGTAAACAGAAAACTGGGCATACCCGGGGTAATTGCACATTCTAATACTTCATCCTTACCAAATTTATTGAATCTAAATTCCTCCAATTCAGTCGATGCGGGCACCTCAACCACCTTTCCATTCTTTATCACGTTAACATTTATCATATACTCTCTCAACACATGCTCAAACGCCCAGGTAATCATATATCTTAGTGGATGCCTTTGGGCTGCCTCTTTTGACGGTATACCACCAACCCTGGCGATTGCCTTCTCGGCAACATCCATTTTTCTAATGCCCTCACCGACAGTGATGTTACTTAAGCCAGGTGCAAATCCCATTCCATCAACAAACGTCACGCCGTTCTCCACGGCCTTTTCATGAAGCCATTCCCCGTATTCCCTGAGACTCACATCCTTGGGCAATTCTAATCCCTCAGTCTCATAGGGGTCCGGCGTCCGATGAAACTCCTCTAAAGCATCTACGATATTCAATCCAGCTTCAATTGCATATTGAACAACCTTGTAACTTGACCTACGATCAGGTAGGGTAATAGCAGCAGCATCATATTGTTTCATTAGACTTATCGTATCCGTTTTATTATCTATATCAAGGATTCGAATCTTTACCTTATCGCTCCCAATCCAATTTTTTACCTCTTCAAGTTTTTTTTGATTCCTCCCAACAATTCCAATCTCATCAATATCTTTATCCTTTGACAGATCCCATGCAATCGCAGAACCAATTTTACCACTTCCACCGAAGATAAGCGCCTTCATACACTTACTACCTCCTTCTTTTATATGACGTTGGAAGTATAATAGTAGAGCTTCAACCGGTCAATTAACGCTCTTAAATTGTACGTAACTTCAGAGGCGCCGAGAATATTCTCACAAGTATCTAATACCTTTCAAGTAAGTCACATGAACCCAAAAGGCTGCTGAGCCAAGAGAAACTTCAACTTGTGATACTCATTTTGATAACATTCCGATCACTTCGGAAGTAGCATGCCTACAATCTGACTTATGGAATTAAAGCCTTTTTGCAATAAATACTGTTCCACCCCTGACTTTATCTTACATACAATATTGGGATCAACAAAGTTCACAGACCCAATTTCTACGAGAGAAGCACCTGCGAGAAAGTATTGAATCGCCACTTCAGCACTGTACACCCCACCTGATCCAATAATCTCAACTTCATGATAATCTTTTTTTAACTCGTAAACCAGCCTCAACGTGATTGGATATATGGCAGATCCGGAAAGTCCACCGTTCTTCCTTTCAAAATAGAATTGCATCTCCTCAACGTCAACAAAGGTTGCAGGATAAGTATTAGCCACTGTGATACGAGTAAAACCATCCTGAAGAAGTATATCCATAAGCGCGTTGTAATTGAAGATATCGGGTGGAATCTTGATAACATTGACTTTTGTTGAATATCTCTTAATAGTACCCAAGAGGTTCTTAAGGATTTTTACATCTTTGAAAAACTCGAGTCCTCCCTCTTCAACATTGGGACAGGAAATGTTTATTTCATACGCTTTGATTTCATCATATTCGTTTAATCTTTCAATCATCATTGCAAATTCTTCTACATTATGCCCCGCAAGATTTACTATTATTGGTTTACCTGAATTTCTCATCTCCGGGAGGATCCTACTAATGAAAACATCAAGGCCAGGATTTTCAAGACCCACAGAATTTATCATTCCACAAGGTGTTTCCCTTACCCTGGGTGGGTTATTTCCGTGCCTTGGCTTAAACGATATGCCCTTGGTCACGAGTCCGCCAAAGCAGCCCAAAGCCCGAAAATTAGCGGGCTCAAAACCATAACCAAAGGTGCCTGAAGCTGGTAAAAACGGTGTAGAAAACCTTATTCCCGCATATGTGACTTCTAATGATCTGTCAGTGGTTTTCCCCAAAATATAGTGCCTTTCTTAAAACATATTCGGAAACAAAAATAGGAGCGCCCGTACGGACCGCGAGTGCTATGGAATCAGAAGGTCTCGCATCGATGCTATACATGACTCTCCGTTCTTCATCGTATAAAACTAACCTTGCAAAATAGGTATTATCTCTCAGATCGTTTAACACCACCCTGTCGAGTTTCAAACCGAACGCATCAATAAGATTTTTGATTAAGTCATGAGTAAGTGGCCTGGGAGTTTTATAATTCTGAATAGCCATTGTAATAGATTGAGCCTCAGGAAGTCCAATTACAATGGGAAGCTCCCTTTCGCCATCTTTTTCTTTTAAGTATATAACGGGGCTTTCATCGGCGATTTCAGGAAAACGAACTTTCTCAACTATAAGTTCAATGAGTGCCAATTTCTTTTGGAACTACTCTGATTTGAAGAGTTGCCTCTACCCCTGGATATAACTTTATTTTTATTTCATGAGTTCCCGCTTCTTTTATGTGGTCCATGTGAATCATACCTTTTTCTACTGAAATACCTCGCTTTTTAAGTTCTTCCATAACTTCGATGCTGCTCACCGAACCAAAGATCTTACCCTCCTTTGAGGAGGATTTTTCGAAAACAACCTCTCCAATGTTCTCGATCTCAGCCTTAAGAAGTTCAGCCTTACCTTTCTTCGAATTCTCTCGAGACTTTGCAAGTCTTTTCTCGTTTTCAACTTTCCTGATCACTGAATCAGTCGCTACCTCAGCGAATCCGTTCTTTATGAGAAAATTACGCGCATACCCGTCATTTACCTCTACAATATCTCCTGCTCTGCCCACCTTAGGAACGTCTCTAAGCAGGAACACTTTCATGAGAGATAATAGCTTTCACTATAAGGAAGCAGAGCAATCATTCTTGCTCTTTTGATAGCCTTTGAAAGCTTTCTCTGGTGGAAGGCACAAGTTCCGGTAGTCCTCCTCGGCAGAATCTTACCCTTCCTTGAAACATATTTTAAAAGCACCTCCACATTCTTGTAATCGATCTCCTTAACTCCATCTTTGCAGAATTCACATGAAACCTCTCTTACTCTGAAAGTTTTACCCATTCAAAACCTCCTCATTTTAAAAAGGAAGATCTTCCCCTTCTTCATCATTCTTTCCCCCTGTTATTCCACCGCCTTCGTCAGGCTCGGCAGTAATCTCGTCAGATAACTCTTCCTCTTCAGGGGCATATACAGGCTCCTCTCCTTGACCCTTCTCAAGTATGTGTAGCCTTCGAACAACAATTTCAAAGACCGTCCTCTTTTGCCCTTCTCGAGTCTCAAATTCCCTCGACCTCAAACTGCCTTCAACAATGAGAGGAGTACCCCTTTTTAGCTTTCCAATGTCTCTCTCTGCAACTCCTCTATATAAAACAAGGCTAATAAAAAGGGGCTCTTTTACCCATTGACCCTGAGCGTTACGGTAATTTCTATCGCTGGCAAAGCGCACATTGCAAACGGGAGTACCTTGCGGAGTATAGCGTACCACAGCATCCTCAACGAGTCTCCCTGACAACACCACTAAATTTATATTCGGAAACCTTAATTCAGCCATCATTTCCTCACAATAAGTTCCCTTAGATAGGATTTATTCATCCTGACTTCCTGTTTTAGCTTCGATATAGATTGAGGTTCGGCTTCAAAGTTGAAAAGAACATAAAAGCCCTCTTTGTTTTTGTTTATCTCGTAAGCCATCTCTCTTTTACCCCATACCTCCATCGATGTAACTTTCCCATTTTTTTCTATAATACTCTTCAATTTTTCAATTAAACCATCCCTTTCCTCATCTTGAAGTGTCGGATCTATTATGACCATCATCTCATAATTTCTCATTATACCTCCTTCCCTTGAGTTACTTAGTATAAAACTATTTTAAGGTACTTTCAAGATTTCGCTTGATCTAAAAAATTCAGAAGATCTTGATACGTATCGATGGAAATATATGGAACATCGCCAAGAATCTCTCTCAGAAATCTACCGAGAGTTCGTTTCGGACCCACTTCTAAAAAAACCCCTGACCTGATCTTTCCTGCAATTCGAATCGATTCAACCCAGTTCACGGTACTACACATCTGTTTTATCAGAAGTTCTTTTAAAACAATGGGGTTCGTTTCAAGCCCGGGTTCTGCATTAGGTATTACTGGAGCCTTTGGAGTTTCGAATTTAATATCTTCGATAAATTCTGCAAACTCCCTTTGAGCAGGTTCCATGAGGGGTGAGTGAAATGCGTTAGAAACGTTAAGCCTTATGACTTTTCTTGCACCCTGTTCTTTAAGTTTTTCTTCTACCACTTCCATATCGGCAAGTAACCCTGAAACCACTACCTGTGATGGAGAATTTATATTAGCAATAACCACTCTCCTTCCAAAAGGTTTAAGCACCTCTTCTATCTTCTCAATATCAAGGCCTATAACAGCAGACATTGCTCCCCTTTCATACACATTGTCCATAACCTCGGCGCGCTTTGCTACAACTCTCACTGCATCGGAGAAATTCAAGGCTCCCGCTGCAAAGAGAGCGGTCACTTCCCCGAGACTGTGCCCCAACGCTACATAAGGCTCAATACCACTCTCTCTAAGAATGGCACAGATAGAAGCACTATGAACAAAAATCGCTGGTTGCGTGTATAAAGTCCTTGTTAGCCCTTCTTCAGGTCCATTAAACATGGTATACCCCAGTGGGAAGTTAAGAACATTTTCTACTTCCCTAAGCATTTTCTTTGTCCTATCATCGTTTCTATAAAAATCTTCCATCATTCCCACATACTGGGAACCCTGCCCAGGAAACATAAATATGAAACTTTCCATCTTATATGTCCTCCTTAATTATATACCCCCTCAAATACTCTGCCTCTGGAAAGTTTGTCGGGACGCGATGGTCCCTAAAATCTTGATACATATAGTCTAAAATGCTAAAACTTCTGCCTGTACTCCTCGTCCCCCTTTGAAGCACAGAAGCGAAATGTTCCCACTTTATGTAATTGCTACAACTAAAAATCGCCATTTGTCCCTTGTTTTCGAGTATATCAATACCCTTGGATACGAGTTCTATATATGAGGCAATTGCACTTTCCACGTCCCTACCTCTCTTAGCAAAGGAAGGGGGATCCATTATAATAAAATCAAATTTAAGCTTAAGAGACCCTACCTCCTCAAGAAAATCAAAAGCATCTTTAACTTCCACAATTATGCGATCCTCGCTAAACCCATTGAATTTAACATTCTCTTTAAGAAGAGTAATTGACTCCTCAGAAATGTCTACTGCAAACACTTTATTAGCCTTTCTTAATGCTCTTAGAGTAAAAGCCCCGACGTAAGAGAATAAATCCATTACGATGCCCCCTGAAATGTAGTTCTCTATTATTTCTCTGTTTCTTCTCTGATCATAGTAGAATCCGGTTTTCTGCCCTTTGAGAAGGTCAACGTAATACTTAAGACCACCTTCTGCTACTATTACACGAGTTAAATCGAGGCCACTTTCATTCATCAATACTCCACTATTTTCTTTTAAACCCTCCAACCTTCTGGAATAACCTGAGCTTCTTTCCACAATGAAATCGGGCTGAAAGACGTCGTAAAGGGCTTTAACAATTTCGCTTCTCCTTATCTCCATGCCGTAAGAGTTGATTTGGAGCACAAAGCCATTGCCATATCGGTCTATAATCAGGCCAGGGAGCATATCGCTCTCGCTGAAGACTATCCTGTAATAAGGTTCCGTAAAATACCTTTTCCTTTTCCCATCAGCAAGAATTATTCGTTCTTTAATTGCATAATAATCGAGCTTATCCCTTTTTCTCGAGTAAAAGCGCAAAGCGATGGAGGATTCGGGATTATATATCGCAGAGCCAAGGAATACCCCGCTTTTAGAATACACCTCAACCGACGCGCCCTTTTCTGCCTTACATTCAACTAAGTTTCCAGAGTAAACCCATGGGTGATTTAACATCTGAGCAGGGCTTCCCTTAACTATCGCTCTTTCCATAATCTTATACTCTGTGCTTTCATTTTATACCTAAACCCTCGTTCAGAAATTCCCAACCTTTGAGCTGCTCTCAGCTTAACAAGGTCTCCTTTTGAATACATTTAGTGGCAAATCGCCAATCCCCATTAAATTTCTGAAATCAAGCTCGTCTCGCCAACAACATAATTCACACACATTACCAGGATAATCGTACCTAAGTAATATATCGAGTGCTCCCTTTGACTGGACAACGCTGAATCCTATACCCATCCCATTAGTCTTTGCCATAGGCCTCCCTAAGAAGCCTCAACGCTATTCTCTATTATATTTGAAACAGCCTGTTCTAACAATTGCTCGTCAGCGTGTAGACAAACTTGTTACAAGTTTAATTCCAGTTTCATAAGGCTCAATTGCATAAAAAATGCTTCGAGCACACGGGGAATGAAACAATTCTCTTTTCCACCTTTAAGGTTCTTGCCAACTCTCAAAATTTTACATTAAGTATTGAATTGAAAAGAGCTCAATCAAAAAGGAAATTTTACCAAAAGCCAGGTATACTTAGGCGAGTTTGAAAAAGTTTTAGGTATGATTTATGCTTTGAAAATGCAAGATTTTGCCCCATTGTGTTCAAGCTTAAATAACTTGGACTTTCTGGATACGTGTATCGATTTCCACTTGACGGGCAAACCATTTTATTTAGTATATATAGAATCTTTGGATTTCGCTCCATTACAGCTCAAAGACACACCTAACTCCCCTTTAGACTCCCTCACAGATATAGACAAGGCACGGACATTTTACTTTCAGAACTCTGCTCTTATCTCACTTAGTTTTGACCCCTACGCTTTCATTAAAACAATAACAGAAAGAATTGGAGAACTGTCCCACAAAAATGTTAAGTTCAACAGCGCCGTGGTCCAAATAAAAAAAATTATGCGTCACCCTTCTACACATCTCCACAATGTTTATTCTAAGGTAAAGAATAAAAAGCGGTATCTTCATATACCGAACATAGAAGGTTATCTGAAACTTCTGGAACTTTTGGATCGGGGCGTAAAAGAAGCTTTAGTCGACACCCCTGAATCATGGTTCAATCAGATCGCTGATCTTCTCACCATCATCTCTGCAATGCCATGTACAGTTGAGCGCAAATCAGAGGATTACTTTCTCAAGGTTAATAAAGATAATAAATGGCAAGCCTTAAAATTGTTGCAATTTAAGGGATTGAATCTTGATGATTCCTCCGATGAGGTCATAAAAATTGATTCCGTATCAATAGAAGAGACTCAAAAGATACTACAATCATATTTCGTATATCCGAACATCGGCAGGGACCTACTTGAGATTATCTATTATAGATCTATGGGAAGGTACAGAACAATACTAAGTCTCGTCGATTCTATGATTTCCCAGAAACACATTTTATGGAACCCTGATTTAGGCTGGATTATTGAAGTCCCCGGGACGGATTCTCACACTAAAATTTTCCCCTTCACAGAGAGCAATTTATTTGACTCTCTGAATAAAACTGAAAGGACTTTATTATACGCTATAATTTCCTCTGCACATCCTATCGAAAAAAAAGAGTTAGTAAAAATGATACCCGGTGTTAAAATTCAGGAGTTTGAAGCCGCTCTTGAGAAGCTCGTGCAGATGGGAACTATCAGAGTCAGAGGAGGTAAACTCTCTTCATCCTTACCTGCTTTAGATTTTATACCCGAGGCACACCTTTCTCCTGCCGAATGTAGGCGAATTCATGGCTATCTCGCAGATAGCCTGTGTAAAAAGAAAATGAACGGATCGTTAGTACCTTCGTGGCAGATTGCTCGACATTTTGAGTTGGCTGGAAATTATAGGAGTACCTTAAGATATTACCTTGAGGCCTCAGATGAAGATCTTAAGAACAACAAAATAGAAGAAGCTATTAAGCACCTGAAAAGGGCTCTCATTATTACAAAAAGCCCACGTATTAGAACAGAACTAAGACTGATGATAGCTAACCTATATACAAAAAATGGAAACTATCACCGCGCGCTGAAATTTATGGAGGAAGCCATAAAGTCAAGCAAAGCTCCAACTAAACTCAAAAGGAGTATTTCCATAAAACAGATTCAGCTACTAAATCAAATCGGCGAAGTCAAATCTGCATGCAAGATCCTAAAGGAGCTTGAATCAAGTTCTTCGAGATGCCCAACAGAACTATTCTTTGAGCAATACAAACTCGCATTAAAGAAGGACCAGTTAGACCCTCACTTAGTGAAGAAACTTAAGAAAGTCGCTCGGAACTTAAGCCCCACATCATACAATAGATCACTCCCATATGAACTTGTTGGTGATACAGAATATTACTACAACCACCCCGAAAGGGCTATAGAGAATTACACAAAATCACTAAAGATACATTCTGAAGAAAGCTTATCCCTCTTGACTGAACTCAAATTGGCTGAAACGCTCCTTCTTGAGCTCAAGGCCCGGGAGGCTTTTTTCCACATTGAGCATGTATTGTGGCTTTCTACAAGTATCAACGACGAATATGCAAAAAACTATATCTTGGAACAAATCGGAAAGATATACCTTTACATACTCCCACCTGAAAATGTTGCAAGGTTTTTACGTTACTCTATCGAAGACATGCTTAGCGGCCCTCCTATCCAAAATTATGCTTATTTTTACCTTATGGGCCTCTATTCCCTTAAAGTTGGTAAATTCGAAAAGGGTAAAAAACTGATGGAAATGGAAATTGCCAGGACACGCACACAGCATAACTACCTGAGGTCAAACATAATTTCTCTCGAACTCGCTTCTTACCTCATAAGATTTGAAGAGTTGCAAAGTGCACAGGCTTTGCTAAAAAGTGTAAGGACGCGAAGCACCTTCCTTTTAAACCTCAAAGAGCTTCTGGAAACAATTATTACGCTGAAATCTTCAATACAAAAGAGTGTTGATTTTAAAAACATCGAGGTAATTTCCAATCAAAATGCTCTTAACATGCTTATCTTCTTGGAAATAACGGAAAATTTGCATGTGGCAGAAATAGTGGATCTCAGGGAAAAAGTCAAAGAAAAGCTTGAGGCTCTTCACTCGGTTTTAAAGGAATTTGACCTCGGAAACCATCCTTAGACCCTATGGAAGAATACATATACACCCTCTACTCAATCAAAGGTATCGGCCCTGTACATTACTCAAAACTCGTTAAATACTTCGGCTCTGCGGAGAAGGTTTTCGATGCACCACTGAGTACCTTAAAAAATTTAGTACCAGATAACATAGCATTAAAGATAAAAAACACTTCAAAGGATGATATCGCTCAGAATTTAAAATCTCTGGAAGAATCGAAGTCAAAATGTATAGACCTTCTCTCTGAAGAATATCCAGAACCCTTCAGGCTTCATGAAATGTTCCCGCCCGTACTCTTTTATAGGGGGAAAAGCCCTTTGATTACAAGTAAATCCATCGCTGTCGTGGGGACACGCACACCTACCCGATACGGTGTTGAGGTTGCTGCTAAGTTTATTTCAGACCTTGTAGAGAACGGCTTTATGATTATTTCTGGAGGCGCAAGAGGCATAGATACCGTAGCCCATAAAACCGCACTGCAAAAGGGAGGCTATACCATTGCAGTCCTTGGCTGTGGTATCGACGTGCATTATCCTCCTGAAAATCGCAGTTTACTTCAAGAGATTGTAAAATCCGGGACTATCCTCTCCGAGTTCTTACCACGGACGAAACCCCTTAAAGAAAACTTTCCCAGGAGAAACCGCCTCATTGCCGGACTCTCAAGTGGTGTTTTAGTAGTTGAAGCTGGAGACAAGAGTGGCGCTCTCATAACAGCAAGGTGGGCTTTGGAACTGGGAAAAGAAGTCTATGCGGTACCAGGTCCGATAAATTCTCCTATGTCACGAGGTACAAATCAACTCATAAGAGATGGCGCAAAAATGGTCCTCGGTATAGAAGATATACTTGAAGACTTTGGAATAGGGCTTGAAGTTGCAAAAAATGAAGTACAAGAGATAGAACTCCCACCTACTGTGAAGAAAATCTTCGAGATAATAACCTATGAGCCACTCTCATTTGACGAAATTTTAGCAAAGTCTAAGCTTTGCACTCCCGACCTCCTTGCGATATTATTCGAACTCGAAGTAGACGGATTTATCACCGAGTTACCAGGGAAGTATTACAAAAGAAAGATCTAAATTCTACCACTCCCTTGCTGCACTTGAATACCATTTATAGTAAGGAATTTTTTCGAGCTCTCTTTAAATCTTTTATCCTCATAATCTTCTACATAAACAAGGCGTTTGATTCCAGCTGCAACAATTAGCTTAGCGCACTCCATACAAGGCAAAAGAGAAGAATACAGGGTAGCCCCAGAGATATTTGTCCCCGCCTTGAGTGAGAAAGCAATGGCATTCTGCTCTGCGTGAATTTCATAGCGCGAATGCACAAAGTTTAGGTTGTAGAAGTCACTCTCTCCCGCTCCCTCAAAGATGATCTTTCTAACAGAATCCTCTAATTTCAATGCAAAGTAATCGAGGAAATCATCTGAATACTTGTTAAAATATACAAATTTATCAAAAAACCTGGAGGTGAAACCCTTGAATCCTTCTTGTTCAAGAATGCTCCTTACCTCCGAGGTATGCTCCAACGCAAAATAAAGCACCTCTTGAAGCTCATTGCACTGCGGAAATCCTGATGGCGAACCATTATAACCCATAGATACGATGCGATTATCTTTTACCACAAGAGCGCCTGTTTTATAATATACACATGAGCTTTGTTTCTTTACAATTTCGAGTATCTGTAGAAATGTAGAATCGCGCAGCATATTGTAAAATTATATAACAAATCCTACAAATTAAATAATGCTTTAGAAGCAAAATCTTGAGCGTAGGGACGCTTCTTTAGAAAGCGCATTAACTTAAGTTCCTTTTGTTCCTAACATATTATGAAGCTTTACAACATATATACTGTGTATCGTCCACACCACTTCAAGGTGAACCCGTATCTTATTCGTACTCATAACGAAAGAAATTTTGAACAACTGAAAAAACAGTTTACAATTAAAGCATGAGGTTCATTCCACTTACGGTAAGAGATATTGTTGACATATTACTTGTAACAGTTATAATTTACCATATCCTCAAACTATTCAAAGGAACAAGAACCATATACATTATTATAGGCCTGCTTGCGGTTATAGCTCTTTCAGTTCTTTCGACTTTCTTTAACCTGAAAGGCGTGATATGGCTTTTATCAGCTTTTACCCGCTATGGCCTCCTCGCATTAATTGTCATCTTTCAACCAGAAATAAGAAAAGGCCTTGCAATTATTGGTACGGGACCTTTCATGGGAGAAAGGAGAAAGATTGGTATCCCTGAAATACAAGAAATAGAACGCGCAATCAGACAGATGGTCCAACGCGGATTAGGCGGAATTATCATATTTGAGAAGAACATGATGCTTGAGGATCTAATTAGTGAGAGTGGTGTAAAAATTCATGCTGCTATATCAGCACCCCTCATTGTCTCGATTTTTCTCGAGGATAGTCCGCTTCACGACGGCGCAATCATCATACGCAGTAATTTCATCGTAGGGGCGCGAGTAGTATTACCTCTCTCTCAGGTGGGCGTAATCGAAGGAAGCTTAGGTACGAGACACAGAGCTGCACTCGGAATCACAGAACAGTCTGATTGCCTTGCAATAGTAATTTCTGAAGAAAGGAGATCCGTAAGAATTGCACAAAAAGGAGTCCTCTCAGAAAGCCTAACCTTTGAAAATATCAGAACGTACTTAGAGGAAATCCTGATAAAAGGCGCATCATGAAATTCAAGAGACTAACTGAAAACCTTGACCTTAAAATTATATCTCTTCTACTTGGAGTAGTAGTATGGTTTAACGCAGTAACTGACGACATCTCCGTGTATTCCTTATCTTTCAAAGTGGAATATTCGATACAGGATCTTGGCGATACGCTGGTTATAATTAGCGATCTGCCACAAAGTGTTAACACTTCAATAAAAACATCCGGTAAAACTTTTTTAAGACTCCGCTTTTCCGATAGATACATTCACAAGAACATCCAAAATCTAAGATATGGGATAAATGAAATTAAGTTCAGCTATGAAGACATACCTGTTTCTCTTAAGGATATCGAAATATTTTCAATAAATCCCCAGAGTTTCTTTATAAACGTAGACAGGAAGATTTCAAAACCGCTGCAGGTTAAACCCTCAACCATTACTATCCAAGATGAATTACTTACATTAAAAAAGGCAACTATTTCCCCCGAAACAGCAACAGTTAGGGGACCAGCCTCTATTGTTGGAAACATGCAATACCTTACCCTCGAACCGGTGAAAGTAAAAAAATCAACGGACACCCTCATCGAAGTAAAACTTGAGCAAATAGCAAACTCGTATATCGAAATCCCTGCCATCACAAGACCATTTTTAGTCAAAATGACCTTCGACTCTCTTAAAGTTGACTCTATTTATCTAAGGACAGCTGTTTCAAGAGAGAAGATTAAGGTAACTTATCTAAAACCATACGATCTTACCCCAATTACCTCAAAGATGTTCAAAGTGACGGCATTACCTATCGACAGTACGGGAGAAATAAAGTTTTACAAGATTTCAGTGAGCGCTTCTCCTCCTATCCGGGTAAAGTCTGTAGAACCAGAAATAATTACTGTACAGTGATCTCAAACAAGCCCACCATCAATCACATACACCTGTCCGTTAATATAGCTTGCATCTTCGCTCACCATGAAGCCAACGAGCTTAGCTACATCCTGTGCTGTACCGAATCTCTTGAGGGGAATACGACTTAAATAATCCTTTTTTATATCTTCATTGAGTTTACCCGTCATAGAGGTCTCTATAAAACCGGGAGCTACAGCAACAACCCTTATACCCCATCCTCCCACTTCCTTCGCAAGAGAACGTGTAAAAGCAATAACCCCCGCCTTGGAAGCTGAATAGTTAGTCTGACCGGCATTTCCAGAAATACCAACTACGGAAGCAATATTGACTATTACCCCCTTTTTCGCAGAAACCATCGATTTTAGTACCGCATGTGTCATATTAAAGGTACCAAGAAGATTTATCTTTACCACTTCTTCCCAGTCCTGCGGAATCATTCTAATAAAGAGCTTATCGCGAGTAATTCCCGCACAATTAACCAAGACGTCGACCTTGCCATACCTCTCAAGTACATCTTCAACCAGTTCCTTACAATTGGCATACTCTGAAACGTCGAGAGATTTAATGTAGGCATCAATACCATCATCCTTCAGAGTGCGTTGCGCTTGCCCCAGTTCTTCTACTTTTCTTGCAGTAATTACTGGAATATATCCATTCTTCCCGAGCTCCCGGGCAATTGACAACCCAATCCCCCTTGACCCACCAGTTATAATTGCAACCTTCTCCATAAAATCCTCCTATTCAGCGCATCTACTGAACATGTGTGCTAATCTTAATGGTTCTGGTATTTTATAAGAAAGTGCGCTTTCGAGTACCACCCTAACAGACATCTCCAGGTCCACCATATGGCCCGCTGAAACAAATATGGGTTTAGTCCTATCTTTAGTAACAAGGCATGCGCCAATAACGTTGTTTTGGGGATCCCTTAAGAGGGTATAACTCCCCCTTTCCAAAACGGGCATCTCGCAACGACCAAACAGCTTATTTTTTGCAGCGCCTATTGTTGGGATATCTAAAAGCACTCCAAGATGAGATGCAACTCCAAAACCCCTTGGATGAGCTATACCCTGACCATCAACGAGGATTATGTCGGGCTTCGTTTTCAACTCGTTGAACGCCGCTATTAAAAAGGGTATTTCCCTAAAAGCCAGATAACCCGGAATGTACGGAAATTCGACTCTCTGTTTAATAATTGTATGTTCAACCAACTTAAGTCTTCTGTCACAAACCACAAAAGCGCCAGTACCGGAGTCGCCTCGGTAAGAAACATCACATCCACCAATAAGCTCATAGTCTGAAAATCTATTGACCAGTATCACAAGGCTTTTAAGCTCTTCTTGAACCTTTTTAAGATGCTTTATGTCGCTGGATGGAATTTTCATAAATTGTTTTAAGTTCTTTTTCATCTACTTCAAGCTCTTCACCTGTAACCATATCGCGAACTTTCACCTTCCCTTTCAAGATTTCGTCCTCACCTACTATCACCGCTTTCTGAGCTTCAATCCTGTCAGCAATCTTAAGCTGAGCCTTGAGACTTTTAAGCTCATAACACATATCCGATGGAATATACCACTCCCTTAATTTTTTGAGAAGTCTTACGCCATAACCTCTCTCCATCTCACCAACGGTAGCAACAAAATAGAATGGCCCTTTAAGCTTTGGGATTTGATTCTCAAGAGCTACCACTACCCTATCAAGCCCCACAGCGAAGCCCATTGCAGGTGTGGCAGGTCCTCCAAGCTCTTCAACAAGTCTATCATACCTACCTCCACCACAGACAGTATCTTGAGCCCCGAGATCCTTCACCTTTATCTCAAAAACAGTGTGAGTGTAATAATCAAGCCCTCTAACCATTTTAGGATTCGCAACGTATTCAATGCCCCAGTTAGTGAGGTAGGATCGAACATGTTCAAAATACTGGTAGGATTCCCTCGAAAGAAATTCAAGAATCACAGGAGCATCAACGAGTTTAGGAGCATCGATCTCGCAATCCAGTATTCTTAGTACATTTACTGTCTTCCTCCTGTTACAGGACTCGCACAATGTAAGTTCTCTCATCAGCTCTTTTTCTTCTATATAGTCAAGTAGTGACCTTTTGTACACATCTCGTTCTTCAGGGGTACCTATGGAATTTATCTCCACCTGAAAATCTTTAAGGCCCATTTCAGTCAATAACTTCACAGCCATTTCTATCATTTCAGCATCCAACAAGGGATCCCTTATCCCAAGCGCCTCGGCACCAATTTGCCAGAACTCTCTGTAGCGTCCGCGTTGCGGCCTTTCTGCACGAAACATATTAAGAACGTATGCCAGCTTAGATGGCGGATGGATCTGGTTCTCCAGAAATGCCCTTATCACCGAAGCAGTCGCCTCGGGACGTAATGCAAGAACCCTTTCCCCCTTGTCTTGAAATACAAACATCTCCTTTTCAATAATATCCGTAGTGGAACCGATACTCCTTGAAAATAGTTCTGCGTATTCAAAAGAAGGCGTCACGAGGAATGTATATCCATAGCTCTCTAGTAGCCTCCTGGCAGCCCGGATTAGTCCTTCTCTAAACTTCTCCTCTTCAGGGAGAATGTCCCTTGTTCCCCTTGGTCTTTGATATTTTATGCTCATCTTATTAACACCACCTTTTTTGTCTCATTTAATAATTTAACAAAATAGACACCCTTTCCAAGATCCCCTAAGGGTACGGAAACTTCATTAAAACCTTCCTGCAAACTAAAACTTGCCTCCTTTACCTTCCTTCCAGCTATATCATAAAACTCAACTAATAAAGCCCTGGCTTCTCTTGAAAAAATAACTGATCTAAACCTATCATTCCTTATTACCGAAGTGTAGTTCAAAAGCTCACTAGATCCATAATCTCCTTCTCCTTCTCCAACAAGGTCTACAGATGATGCTTTTACAATTTCAATCTTGTCTATTGCCCAGAATGCATCATCAGGTGCCTCTTTAATAAATGTGAGAATAAGAATTGCAGAGTCCACTCCAACATCCGTATCCACATAATACTCATAAAGCGCCCATTCACCGGAAATCGACTTTTCCTCAAGGGCACCTCCGGCACCAATGAAAGTCACCGTATCAACTTGCCGGTGCGCCGCATGTTCCTTTACGACAGAAACCCTCACTCCGGTAGTTCCATAAATTGGAAACTGATATTTGAACCAAAACCTCACTTTAAAGGGACCCTTTACTTGAAATCTATTGGAAGCTATTTGTGCATTAATAGAAAATGGTAGATATTCCCTATTAAAAGTTAGATATTTACCATCGATCCCTCCTTCGTCTCCAAGTTCAAAATACTCAGTTTGCCCATGCCAGGATAACCCATTTCCAAAGTCTTCACTAAATAGGATGGAATCCCTGTATAGAGCCAGATCGGTTATGTAGCTCATACCGTCGAGATCGAAAAAAAGATTTAATCTCCTCGTGTTTCTGGATAATTCATGTACATTTATTATGAGCTTCTCACCAGGATCAACGCCAAAAGAAAGAGGATCTACTTGTTGGAATACTTTGATACCGTAAGGATCAAAGGCTCCAATAGTCCGACCCTCAATGGTCATAAGGGAACTGTTCAAATACCTCAATGCAAGTGAAGAACTGTCTACCCACTCATACCCTTCAAGGGAGAGGATTGGCCATGCAACTTTAAGAGGCAAATCCACTACGTAGCTTGAAGTACGTATGGTAAATTTTTCAACTCTATTTACATTGAGGCTTTCAGGTACAAAGGCATTCAAATACACATAATCACTATCATAAATTCCAATGGTAACTTTAACTTCAGCTGGCTCTACGATAACGCCGCCGCTAACACTAAAATAAAAAGTATCCGTTATCACGCTTGAGGTCGTGTTCCTGATGCAGAGTTTTATAAAATTCTCCCTCCCATACATCAGGTAATCCCTCACTAAGCCACTGCTATCGGTAATTGAAAAAGAAAAGACATTATAGCTCATTAAATCTACCCACTTTTGAAAGGGGAGATATCCAGGCTTCCACAGAGTTATGAAAACTGAATCGCACAGAGAAGACGGGATATCAAAGGTGAGCCTACCGTCAACCTGAGAACAGGCTCGGGAAAAAACTGAATCTTCGTAAGAAATGGTCCCATAGACACCTTCAAGGGGAATGGTATTATCACATATAAAAAGTTCATACAGATGCTCTTGTAACATCTGTTCAGAGACGATCTCCATCCTCCTCGGCATACCTCTCCACACATACATCCCAGGATCTCCAAAGAGGTTTAACTCATAATAGATCCATCGGTATACGTTCGAATCCCTTGCAAGGGGCGCAAAAACCGCCTTATGATTACTGAACAACTCTCCAAGACGTGCATCTTTATCTTCAAAAAAGAGATTGAAAAACTCATCGTCGTATATATCTGAGTAACCAAATCCTGGATTACCCGGAGAACCCCAGCCATATCTCGAGTTTGCAATAAATCCAACGGCACCATTTTTTACAGTTACGAATTCTTCGGCCAATGAACTGTAATCCAGTGCACCCACCCAACACCCTATAGAATATAAGAGCGAATACTTGCCTGAATTCTGAAACGACTCTACATCTGAAATCCCAATATATTCACTCCTACTGAGCCACATTCCGTCATACCAACCGTGTCCATCGTGGTTTATAAGGTGCCTCCCCCGGTTTAGTGCCTGAAGAACCGCTGCCTTTGATGCAGTACCGTAGCTTTCATAAAACTTATCAACCTTTATATATGAGGGTAAATACTTTTCCTCAATTCGATTCTTATGGCCTGACTGATCAGTGTATGGATTCTGCCAGAGTATCTGAGCAATAAAAGCATAGTCGGTAATATAACCATCGAGGCTATCATACGCCACCCGTTCGTATTCTAAAACTTTTGAAACATAAAGCGCGACCTCACTCGTGTCACTTACAGGTAATCTACCTACAAAGAAGTCGGGATATAGTTCCACCGAATCTTCAACTTCTCCATAAATGCCATTCCCATTTGCATCAAAATTACCATCAATGTCAGAAAAATAGAGATCCGACGGAATCTGGTTTTCATCTGGGTGTATTCCCGCCATGCAATCAAAGGCATATATGTACCGCACAGGGATGATTGAATTGTCACCTACAAGAAATAGAAATTTTTGTCCGTCTAAGTCAGAAAAAGTCTTGATGTATTTTCTTGCTTTTTCCTGCAAATCAACTCCACTAAATTCCCTTTCAATATCCTCTAAAGTCTTAATAATCACCTGTAGCCCTTGCTGCCTCCTCCATTTAAGAAGAGGTTTTAGGGTATTTAAAAAAGAAGAAGGTGCAATTACAAGGTATAGGGGAAAGGCTTCCCCTTTTACGCTCCGAGTCCCCACTACCTCCACTTCAAACTCAGACACATGCTCGAGAAGCGACTGTCCCGGGTTATACCTAAACGGAAATAGCAGCAATTCCAAGGTAGAATCACCGTCATCACCCAAAGCTATATTGTAATCAAAATAACCCCCTGGGAAGAACTCCGTGAGCTTATAAAATTCCCTTTCAAAGTAAACTTCCCCCTTTGGAGAAAGCCGAGAAAGGATCTCTTGTTTTACCGAAGGCCCAATTGGAGCGTCGATCCTGATTGTGTCAGCTTTCAAAGGTCTGACATTGACACCCTTAAAATTGCTGACTTTTAGGCTTAAAGCCTTAACAGGCACTGGAGGAATACCAGGGTTTTCAAGGCAGGGCATGCCAGTAAGTAATCTAAGAAATCCATCCTTGGTCAACTCAACATCATAAAAAGGAATACAAACATTTCCGGTAAACTCTATCACCATAAAAACCAAAAACATTGTTTAATTTTAATGTTTTTGACTTGTATTTTCAACAATTTTGAGGATTTTGCGTATTTTTATAGACAATTTATGTTTCCAATTCATAAAATGTTAGTGCTCGCACAAAACTGTATAATTTTGCTATGAAAGCAATGATCTTACATGGTGGTGTTGGTAAGGTGAAAAATGAGAAACGGGATCGTGTCGAAGCAGGCTTAAAAAGGGCAATTGAAGCAGGATACAAAATCCTTTGCGAAAAGAATGATGCTCTTGTAGCCTGCGAGACTGCAGTCAACGTACTCGAGGACGAACCTGTCTTTAATGCCGGTACAGGCGCTGTACTCACACTCGACGGAAGATGCGAACTTGATGCTGCTATAGTGAAAGGGTCTACCCTTGAGGCTGGAGCCGTGGCAGGGGTTGAGAACATAAAAAATCCTATAAGTCTGGCAAGAATGGTGATGGAAAAAACAGACCATGTACTGCTCATCGGTGATGGTGCAAACAATTTTGCAAGGCTAATGGGCATCCCTGATTACAACCCCATAACTGAAGAAAGGCTGGAGGAGTGGAGAAAACTAAAAAGCCTTCTTATCAAAGGAGAACCAATTCACTGGAAGAAGATCCAGGAGCTTATAAAACAGTACCCCGAACTACTTCACGGGACGGTTGGATGCGTCGCTATTGATGACAATGGAGAAATCGTCGCTGGAACATCCACAGGCGGAGTATTTCTTAAACTCTTCGGAAGAGTCGGCGACACACCCATCTTAGGCGCAGGCACTTATGCTACACCCTTCGGAGGGGCTTCCTGCACTGGAATAGGTGAAGGTATAATGAGGACACTCCTTGCAAAAACCGCATGTGACTTCATGAAAATGGGAATTTCTGCGCAGAAAACTGCAGAAGCTTGCATCGATCTTATTAACAATACCGTTATGACCGAAACGGGGATAATTACTCTTGATAAATCTGGAAAAATCGGCTTCGCACATAATGCAGAGAACATGCCCGTAGCCTTTGTTTCATCTTTAGATAACGAAATAAAAATCGCCGGATTTAGTAGTGAGTAACTTTCAAATAAATAAGTTAAATCTTAACAAAAGAGGGGGGCTCGAAGAGCCCCCTCTTTTGTTATTCTTATGAAACCCTTACTTTACTATCAAGAATTTTGATATTTCGTCTCTCGTCTCAGTGTTTAGTCTCACAAAGTAAATACCTTGAGGAAGTGATGTACCATCTACCTTAACTCGGTGATATCCCCTGTCATATACGCCACTCGCCAGCGTCTTCACTACCCTTCCTTGAACGTTTATTAACTCCACCTTGATCACCGCCCTCGCCGGAAGCTCAAAGGCTACATATCCCTGTCCTCTCAAAGGATTACTCGATACACCAAGAAGCTTCACTGCCCTCGGATTATGCTCCTCTACACCAAAAACCAGTCCCGTCGTATCAGTGGTGAACTTTATCGCTCTCCCCGCTACTATAGGATCAGCTCCAGCTGCATAAGTGCCATCGTAATAGTACCCTATCCCATCATTACCTGAAGCATTCTCTATTCCACACGTGTAATCATCCTGACCAGGAGTTACCTTATATTGGATTACTATGTCACCATCACCCGTCACCGTCGGATAGTACGCAGGGTTATATAGGATCACCTCAGCCTTCAAAGGAACACTCGTACCGTAATGATATACACTGTCATATTCCACTATGAATATGTGACTCTCAGTATCATGGTAATACCATATCTTACCACTCCCTGCAGCATTTGGATTGAGATCATCCCACGTGATGGCTACAATGTTGTTGGGAGACGAGGAATTGGGAATACCAGTATTACTAAAATAAGCACTACTATATGCACCAAACCCCACCCATCCGTTCGAAGAAACCGTTAGTGAGGTTTGGTTTGTACCAAAGAACTTGAAGGTAAAGGGTAAGGTTACACTTGCGTATACATCGTCTCCTGTACTCGCAATCTGCGTACCTATGTTCTTTATCTCTATCCAGCTGTATTCTGGACTCAAACCTTCATAAAAAGAAAGATCGGTAAAAGCCCTGTATCCATAATTACATGGACCTACATACCTGCCTACAGGTAACGATATGTCAATTGTATCACTGTATCCACTACCTACTACATAAAGCCTGTATGAAAGCCCCTCGATGTCCACTGATGGAACTATGGAAACCCGGAATCCGTCCCCCGTCGATGAACCAAATGACTCTATGTCTCCATAAATGCTCACACTGTCCAAAACCTCTGAATTTTCATCCATAGCTACAAGATGACCCTCTACATTCCTTACAGGAGCTAAACTATTACCAAGTACAAGATATAGGTTGACGGTCTCCCCAGGATCGTGGACACCGTTACCATTACCCTCTACTTCCTCAACCTCATATCTAACATATTGGAGCGAAGGAATGAATATCACAGGGCCTACCTTCAAAGAATCAATATACCAGCCATCACGAGTTAAATATACATCCGACGTCGCCCTGAATCTTATAGCCAAAGTATCCCCAGGATTGCCCGATATTACATATTGCGCCCGCTGCCAGGTCCTGTTATCACCACTCCTCTGACTCAGCTGCACCCATGAACCACCATTTAAACGGTATTCTACATAACCGAAATCAAAATTATTCTCAAAATTACTCCACTCGTAAAAACTCAACGTACATTGACTCATAACTATAAAGGATGGAGTATAGAGCGATGCATTCATATTGTTGGAATAAACACCTGTGCCTAAAGAATAGCTGCCGTGATAACGCTGATCACTACGCCTCGCCCATGGGTTTTCATATGTCCACACAAGGTAATCGTCACCCTCAAAACTCGTCGTATAATACTGAGCACCCATAAATACTACAAATTCACTAAGAAATACAAGATTCGATGAAGTAAGCCTCAGCCCTATGGGAATAATTTCTCCTATTTCAATATCACTCCCAAAAGTAACACTGAAATCTGCATAACCGTTACCACCTACCGCTATGTCACCCATAGATAGATTGTTGTTGTTAAACACTACCCGCGTATCAGTACAGGTTAGCTTCCCCACAACACCAGGCGCATCCTCATGACCGCTATTTCGAGCATAAACCCTGAGGGTAACCGTTTCACCTGGGTCTATTAAACCATTACCATTGCCTTCACTATCATTAACCTGAACCCTTAAGTACGAAAGCATAGGAGCATAAACATTGTAGTTGAAACTCGAGGTCCAACTATCTTCATTCGATGTAATATTGATTTCAAAAGGTATAACTTCCTGATCCACCGCAGCATAGTCCACAGTAAACTCAAACCACTCCGACCCATATGTGGAATCATATGGATCGATAGTACCATAATTAGCTGAATTATCAGTAATGGTAATGTGGGAATTTGTGGTTGTTAAAGTTGCATTTACGTTAGTTGCCGCATCCTGCCCATAGTTCTTCAGCATTACATAGAGCTTCAGATCCTCACCAGGGTTGATGCGACCGTTACCATTCCCACTAATTTCTTCAATGGTTGAACCTTGGTACCAAACGAAAGCACCACTTGAGTCGACCTCAATGCTACCCACGTGGGTGAGCCTGTCCTTAACCCTTATTGCAATGGAAACATTATCTGAAGGGGCAAGGAGCATACCAATTGGCACCGAAGCGTACCCAGTCGCATCAGTAATGGCTCTACCTACTAAAGTACCATCTTTGCTAAGCGCCACTACTGCCCCCGGGGCATCGGTATACACATCAAAACTCGAAATACCGGCAGGTATCTCCGAAGAGTAAGATGCGGATATCGCCGTAGGTTCATTGGTCCACCCTTGAAGAGAAGGATCACCAAATATCCACAGTTCATAAATGCACCAGCGATATACTCCGCTACCACCCTCAGCAACTGCAGTAGGTACCCAGTCAGCCAAAGAAAGCGCGTGTGCTTCCCCTACAGTCCACACATTATTTGTAAAAATATGGTAATAGAAACTCGAATCAATAAGTTCACTGGGACCAAGGGAAGGTGGATATCCCCATCCATAACGAGTATTCATTATTGTAGCAACAGCACCACCATTTGTATGATTAACGAGAGACTCTGCAAAACAGTCTCCACCTGCAACTTCGTCAATGGCACCCGTGAAACAACACATAGCATTGTGAATTCCGAACTTATTCCCATTGTTCAAACTATTAAAATTACTCATTCCCACAAAACTAGCACTGGTCTCGTTGCCATGGCTTGCATAGTGGGCATAGCCAACACCACTATTCACAGCATTCAAGAAGCTTGTGGTGCTCAAGTTACCAAGTGATCGATACAGCTTTATGTCATTCCATGGGGGTGTTGGAGTTACGTTGGCAATCCTGTTGTTTACAGAATCTCCATAATATGGGAACTGGCTCCACAAGAGTTCAGCGGGCAATACGATGTTTGTAAGGTAGCCTGAGGGAGGGTTTAACTCGTACGTTATAACCTTACCGATAAGATTATTAAGCTGATTCACATTTTTAATAGGGAACCTCCCAACAAATACATCTGGATACATATCCACATTATCCGATAACTCTCCCCAAATATTATCATTGTCATTATTCCATGTACCGGTCAAATCGGAGTAGTAGAGGTCGCAAGGGATGGTGTCCTCATCTGGATAAGAACCCTCACTACACACATAATAGAATACGTCTCTCCTTGGAACGATTGCCTGGTTGTTTTCATGGTCAGCCTGGCCACCGAGAAGTACATACAAGAGGGACTTATTCTGATGATAATCTATAATGAAATTTCTGATCTTCTCGGGGTTATCTCTGCCTGTATAGTTCGAATAGATATAATCAAGTGTTACAACCCGGGTGGGAATCCCCCTCATCTCCTTCCACTTTTTTAAGCTGTCGAAGTATGGTGCAAAGGTACTCGAAGTTATTATAACCATCTCTACTGTGTCAGGATCTTTGATATCCTTCAGCCTCGGCGCAAAAATGCCAGCATCTTGTGGATTTCTCACTAGTCCCTTGACAAGGCTCCCGAAAACCTCAATCTGCTTCTTACTTTGCTCCATAGGCCTATTTTCAACGTAATTTACCCTATATTCGATCTCATTTATGAACTCTATATATCCTTCTTCAGGTCTATAAATGACGGGGTTCAGGATCAAGCCTGCAATAGTATACCCAGCCATATAGCCAGTATTGGCGACTTGGATAATCTCTGCAGGATACTTCTCAAGGCTGTAATACTTAGGATCGGGTTCCAGGAACTTTGCTTCTTTCGTTCGAGATAAGGGTACTGGCTTCTGCTGAGGATAAAGGGGACATTTTAATGGAATTATCGTAGTTTCCACTCTTATGATCTCTACACCCTCTGCTACTGCACCGGAAGGTAAAAGCACCTGCAAGGAAATTCTCGGAACCATCGGAGCACCAGCAGGCCCAAACACGTGAGCATCAGGGTAGTCTATAAGGGTGTATCCCGATACCTCACGAATTTGTAGCGACTGGGGATTTAAGCTCACTCTATCTGTAACCGTCCCAGCCACAAGGAGAACTGGAAACAGCAGCAAGAAAAATTTACGCATCAATACCTCCTTACTGAATATGTTTATATTCCCAAAAATAAAAAATATATGTAAAACCTTAGAACCTTTTATGCTACGACTTCAAGGCCTAAGAAGCAGACCTATTGGTAATAGGATTATAAAGCCCAGTACGAAGAGAATTACAGAGATAGTAATATCCCCGAAAGCCATTATGATAAGGGATATGATCCCCAAGCCGACCCCTGTAAAAATCAAAATCCAGTTTTTCTTTGAGTATTTAAACTCAGCCTTTTCCTTTGTAGTAACTTTTTTAATATTCTTCTTTTCCATAAGGTTCCCTCCGTATGTTAATACTTCCTGCTTTTAATTCATAAATTCTAAATCCACTGGAAAACTCAAAAAAGATTCCAGTAGCACCCACATAACTACCTGAAGATCTCATATTCAAAAGAACACTTGCAAGGCAACTATCATCAATCTCTGTAAAGAGGCGACCGAGATCGTATCCCAACATACCAGCATCCGATGGATGGTAGTTATACAGTGAATAAAAACTCTTTGAAAACCTGTCAGCCTCCTCAGCAATTCTGAAAACTACATCTTCACTTACAGGAACTGATGCAATTAGAATATTCAACATATACCTTGGAACTTGAAATAGTCTAAATAGCCACCCAGACGAACCTGCCACTATCTTTTCAGGAAACCTGGTTCTAAAAGCAGAATAAATAAAATAGGAATTAGGTGATAAACCTGATATGAGCGCAAGCTCTACCTTCTCGGAATCGATATCATTCGCTATTGAATCAAACTCAAAGGGGTTTGAAACCACGATCTCATATTTAGGAAACTTCCCCCTCCTCGCTAAGGACTCCCTCGCATAATCTGCATAAATACTATCAAGCCAGCTAGTATCTCTTACTAAAATAATCTTCATAATACTCATGGAATCAATAATATAATCGATGAGAAACTCCGTTTCCTTCTTTAAGGTCTTAAAAGGGGAATAGAAGAACTGGGGTCCATAAGGCAAGTACTCGGAAATAGGGGAGAACCAAATAATGGGCTCCCTATAGACACGTTCCAGATACCTTACACTTGCACTTTTAAGTGGCCCTACGATAAGACTTGTTAATGGTAATGTTTTTTCTTCGGAGATATACTCTTCATCAATGATGCCAAAATCCCCTCGGTAAGACATCTTAAAACCTTTTATAAATTCATCGCCTACGTCTGAAAAGTCCCCTGAAAGCGGTGCAATGAGAGTTAACTTCCGCTGGGTAAAAAGACCATATAGCAGGGAATCTACCATGTCTTCTGTTTTAATTCCGAAAATTGTGGAAAGGTGCTCCAAAGCCTCGTTCCCTCTATACCCCGAGGAGTATGAAATATAGAAGGCTTCTGCGCTTTCCTTATATTTACCAATTACTTTAAGAACTTCACCTAACCTGTAACTCAAACCCTGGAGAGTCAACAAATCTGTATTTTCCAACGGAATCTGCTTGAAATAATGAAAAGAACTATCAACAGACCCGAGTTCAAGGTACACAAGGGAAGTATAGGCGATATATTCGGGGTTTTTTGCATATTTTGCGTCGGAATAGAAGACACCCAGATACTCCCTAAATTTACCTTCTTTATAAAATTTTGAGGGATCTAACGTTTTTTCGAATAACAAAAACAAAAAAACAATCTTCATTTCTCATCTCTGAGGTATTCTCTTGCATACTCTAAATAGTTCTTCCAGTCTCTTTCAATCATTTCCCTATCTTTATCCGTTATCTTCCTAACAACTTTACCTGGAATACCTAGTACAATACTACCTGGCTCGATCTTCATACCTGGAGGGATCAGTGCACCTGCCCCAATTATACTGTATTCACCGACCTCTACACCATCAAGAAGAATAGCCCCAATCCCTACGACTACATGGGACGCAATTTTCGAAGCGTGTACGCAAGCGCCATGGCCAATAGTTACATAACTCCCTATTTCTACATTAAACTTACCAAGGGTGCCATGTACCACTACATTATCCTGAATGTTTGTACATTCTCCAACCACTATATTTTCAACATCGCCTCTTAGTACGGCTCCAAACCAGACAGATGAAAAGTCTCCAAGAGTTACATCACCTATTAAAGTCGCTGTAGGGGCAATATACACCTCTTTACCCATCCGGGGCATCATCCCCCTATATGGAATTACAACACCCATGAGAATGATTTTAAACTCATCCAGGTGTAAGTTCAATCTATAACATGGTGATAGGGTTCCAGCATATTCGAGCCAAACGCAATGCTTTATAACAAGAGCTTTCGAGTAGATCTCTCTTACATCTATAGAGTAAACTATGATCTCTTGTAAAACCGATATACGGGCTTTAGAGGAATTTAGCCGTAACTCCCTCACAAATTATCGCTTAAAACCTCAGTCAAGAGCAAAATATATTGTTCTAATTAAGCCCAGATAATCTTGATAAGACCTCTCACGAGAACTATACTTTATCAGGTTCCGAAGATTATGTGTAATACCTGGAGATTTTATTAATATGTGGAGGTATTTTTAGTGTGGAAATGGTTGAGCGCCTTGCAAATTTAATAGAAAAGAAGAGTAGGATATTCGTCCTTACTGGTGCGGGCATCAGCACTGAGAGCGGAATACCTGACTTTCGTAGCCCTCAAGGACTCTATTCTAAATATCCTCAAGATATGTTTGATATCCAATTTCTCAAAAATAACCCTGGTGGATTCTATAAGATATTTACTGAACTTCTCAACGTGATATTAAGTGCTGAGCCAAATTATGGCCACATCCTCCTATCAAAACTTGAGGGCCTCAATAAGATATTACTTATTGCAACCCAAAATATCGACGGACTTCACCAAATGGCTGGCTCCCAAAAAATCGCCGAGCTTCATGGAAACGCAAAGCGTTTCTTCTGTGAGAAATGTAATAACGAATATAACTACACTACTGTACTCGAACTATTAAAAACAATAGAAGTTCCACTATGCAGTTGTGGGGGCATTATTCGCCCCGATGTGGTGTTTTTTGGAGAGCCTCTAAAAGAGGAAAGCTTACGGGTATCTTTTGAAATGGCAATGGCATCAGATCTCTTTATTGTAATGGGATCCAGCCTCGTTGTGTATCCGGCAGCTTCGCTTCCCTTAGTTGCACTGGAAGAAAAAATCCCATTGGTGATAATAAATAAGGGCGAGACACAATACGACCCCTACTGCACCCTGAAGCTGGAAGGCCCAATAGGCACCGTTTCCTTTGAAGTTATGAAAATAATGGGTTTATAATTACGCTATGGCTGATACCGTCCTTGTTACAGGTGGCGCGGGGTTCATTGGAAGTGAGTTTGTCAGGCAGGCTGTAGAAAATGGCCTTTACCCCATCGTTGTTGACAGACTCACATACTCTGGAGACCTTAGGAGATTATCCCCTGTTATCGGAAACTTTAAATTCTACGAGGCTAATACAGCAAACTACTCTGAGATTCTTGAGATATTCAACCAGGAAAAGCCATCCATTGTAGTACACTTTGCAGCAGAAAGTCATGTAGATAGGAGTATATTCGAGCCACATGCCTTCATCGATAGCAATATTAAAGGAACCCTTAACCTCTTGGAGGCTTCGAAAGAGCTTGCGGTAAGACTCTTCATAAACATCTCCACCGACGAGGTGTACGGAGAGCTCGGTACCCAGGGATACTTCTCAGAAGATAGTCCTCTTAAACCAAATTCACCATATGCAGTTAGCAAAGCTGCACAGGATATGCTTGGGAGGTCGTACTACAAGACGTTCGGGTTGCCCGTTGCTACGGTGAGGCCCTCTAACAACTATGGACCATGGCAATATCCAGAAAAACTGATCCCCCTCGCTATTTTCAAGGCTATACATTTAGAAGAGATTCCCATTTACGGGAATGGCGAAAATATACGGGAATGGTTATTCGTATCCGATTGCATTGAGGGAATCTTTAAAGTCTTAGAAAGCGGAAAACCGGGAGAGGTCTACAACATAGGTAGCGGAATAGAATTAAAGAATATCGATGTAGTCAAAAAAATTTGCCGAATCCTGGATGACTTAATTCCCCAGAAAAAACCTTATGAATCCCTCATTACATTCGTGAAGGATCGCCCAGGACATGACTTCAGATACGGATTAGATTCTTCAAAGATCCAGTATGAACTTCACTTTCAAGCACATACATCTTTTGAAGAGGGACTTTATAAAACCGTAACTTGGTACCTCAAAAATAGAGAATGGCTCGAAGAAAAAGCCTCAAAGTTAAGGGATTTCTGGACTAAAAACTACAAGAAATAGGATATACTTTATAACTGTGGCGATACCCGAGGTCTCTCTTTACTACTACCTGGTTTGATAACTGGAGCACCAAGAGCTTCCAGCCTTATCAGGTTCTTCGGGCAAGCGTAGACACACTTAAGACACCTTATGCAATCGTAATGGTTTGGATCTTCATAGATCCTTATGTCCATGGGGCAAACTTCCTGACAAAGGTCACATTTAATGCAATCCTCACTTTGAATACTAAACCTAAAAACACTCATCTTGTTGAAAAATCCCCAGATAGCACCAAGGGGACATACAAATCTACAAAATGGTCTTCTAATTACCACGAAGAGTACTACAAACAAAACTGCAATTAATATCTTAACTACAAACCTATAAGAAATGAGACTCGAGAGGTCAGACCAGAGCGGAGAAAGCATAATGGGTAGAGCTCCCTCAATGGTTCCTGCTGGGCACAACTTACAAAATAATGGCTCATAGGTGAAAAACACAGCTGGAATCATTATTGCCAACAGTAGATACTTTAAATTCCCCCAGGCTTTACTTACCTTAACCCTGAACTTGGATAACTTCTTTAAAAGCTCTTGAAGGAAGCCAAAGGGACATAACCAGCCACAAAATGCCCTGCCAAAGAGAACGCCCACTGCACCGATATAACCAAGCACATACCGAGGAAATTGCCTTATTACAATAAAATGCTGTAACGACCCTATGGGACACGAGGTTCTTGCGAAGGGGCAGGCATAGCAATTAAGACCAGGTGCACACAAACCCTTAATGGGTCCCTGGTAAATTGAAAATTTCTGAAAATCAGGAATATAACTATTAATACCTAAAGTAGACAGTATTTGAATGACTCTTCTTGAAACTGAAACTTTTTTTGTTCTTTCGGCTATTCTATTCCGATGCATGAGAGGCAAAGTATATTGCCGTTAAATTCAACTTCGAGATGTTCTTCTCTTCTCAAACCCGATATCATTAATAATATCATGAATAAAAATAAGAAGACAGGTGTGCCCACTTTCAAGAATATTTTCATAACTGTTCCTCCACATCGATCTTCAAATTCCCAACAACTTGCATAATTTCAGTCTGTTTTTCCAAAGATCCCCTCGAAAGTGCAAGGTGTTTGAGAGAAGCGGGGAATTCACCAAAAATTGGGTCCACAAAAATCCACTCCCCACCGATAAAAACCATAGCCCACGCATGGTAATAATAAGCTCCGTCCTGATATACAAGACCTACGACTATATCCGTGGGGATCCCTGCCGCTCTTGCCAAAGCCGTGAAAAGTACAGCATGTTCGTTGCAGTCTCCTCGACGCTCTCGAAGCACATCCAAGGCTGTCGGGACAGTAACCGAAGGTGCTTTTGTGATATTATGAAAAAGCCAGCTATTTAATGCCCGAATTTTTGCACATGGATCCTTGATACCAGAAGTAATTTTTTCAGAAATTTCAATGATTTCAGGGGCATTGGACTGAACATAAGCGTCAGGCTCAAGATATTTCTTTACTTCACCGCTCAAAGGAGAGGTTTGCGAACACTTTATATCGGGGGCCTTGATTTCAAGGCGGATAGTATTTTGAGTCTTATCTAACAATTTTTGAGGGCCGAAGTTTACGTCGATGCCCTTCAGGCTCCCGGTAAGTTTTAACTTAAGATAATCTTTAGCTCTTATAGGTTTATTGGGAACTATTGCATAAAGTTCTGTAATATCAATCTCACGAGCAAATTCCACCACATCTTCTTTACTTTCACGCACAATAGAAATTCCCATCGGCCCCTCTTCCCTAACAAAAGAACCGTTCTTAATAGTAAGCCTTGTTTCTGTACCCTGGTAAGATAGTCTATAGGTCCTCGTTCCACTCTTTTCAGAAATAAGCTCACAAATCCCCTCTGAGACACTAGCTGTTGGTGCATCTAACAGGGCTACCTTAAGGCTTTTTACCGGATTCCTTTCAAGGTAAAGTCTTAGCGTAGTCTCTGTAAAGACAGGTTCAGACACAAGTATCTTCCGCTCTATTGGTGTACCGCCCCCAGATGCATAACTAAGAAAAATCGTATCTCCAACAACTTTAAACGTCCCAGAGATCTTTTGGTCTTGACTCTTCATATCAAACTTTGCTGAAGAAATTCTAAGTGCTTTATCAGTATTGTAACTGGTATTAATCAGAACCCTTTTCAAAGTACCCAGCATCTGAACTTGCATATAGTTACTTTCATCAATTTGGTAACCGGATGGTTTGCTATACAGGACAATTGAGCTATAACCCACCTTGTTCCCCTGCAAATACATGCTGTACCAAAGGGTATCCTGTTTGGAAGATGCACATAAAAGTGTAATAAGGTATAGAATCGCCTTCATAAAGAAATTTTAATAGAAAAACTATGAACTAGCAATTTCAATAATCTGGAAGTCGTTGTGAAGAACGTCAACTACAAGTATGCGATTTTTAAGAAGAGTCCCTTTCCCAATTAAGTACTTAATTGTCTCGCTGGCCTCTATTGTTCCAAGCGAAAATGAAGATACAGCAATTACAGGCAAACCTCCTCTCTTCTCGATCAACGCTCCTCTTAGCATGTCCCTCAAAGAAAGGGTCTCTTTCGGGATGATGGTAGTGACTTGGCCATAAAAACCCGATATGCCTGCGTGTACAAGGGGCTTATCTTTCTTCAACGCCAGATCATTCAACAGAAACTTACCATAAAAGTTATCAAGGCAATCTACAACGATATCAACATCTTCCGGAATTTCAAAGTTTTCGTCTATAGTACACTTTATTCCGATAAGATCAACATCACGTATTTTATTAAGCTCGCGAATGACAACGTCAACCTTCGCCTCACCTATGTCTCCACGATTATACAGAATCTGCCTATTCAAGTCAGGTTCATCCACAATTCCGTGGTCTACTATGTAAATCTTCCCTACACCAGTCCTTACAAGTATCTGAAGTACTACTGTTCCAAGGCCACCTGCCCCCGCTACTAATACTTTCGAGTTCAAAAGTCGCCGGATACCATCTTTACCGATAAGCGGTAAGTGCCGGGCAAAGATCTCTTCCATTATCCACCAGAGCCCGGAGGCAAAACAGAAATCACGTCACCGTCGTGAAATAATACTTCCCCTGATTCAAAAGTGAGCAAATTCTTGCCGTTCAGCATGAGTATAATGCCGTCTCGGATTTTATTATCTTTAATGATCTTTTCTTTTATATCCTTCCCGGTGGATTTTTGCACCTCCTCCAGCAGCCTACCTAAAGATATAGAATCACTATCCGGAATTTCAATACATATCTCTCCCTTTCCCAATTCAGCTTTAAGGTACGTGTAAACTCTCAAGGTTACTTTCATAATCTAAGCTTTTTGTTTAAAAACCCTGTCCCAGGAAGTTCAATAAGGATGTTGTATAAAAGGTCTACTGTATATTCAAAATCAGCAACTTTTACAATGGAAAGGGGAGAATGAATGTATCTAACGGGGACTGCAATTACTCCACAGAGAACCCCTCCACGCTCAAGATGGATCACACCTGCATTCGTAGACCCAAAAATTGGTGTCTTATACTGGTAAGGAATTGAGTTCCTCTTCGCAACCTCTTCAAAAAACATCACTACCTTTTGATTTACGACGATGCTCCTGTCAACTATTGTTATTACAGGGCCCTTACCTAAGTGAGACGGCTGCTTGTACGGTGATATATTTGGGTTATCTACTGCAATGGTACCTTCTAAACTCAATGAAAAATCAGGGTCTACATTATACGCAGATACCTTGGCACCTCTCAGTCCCAATTCCTCTCCTGTAGCAAATACAGTGTAAAGGTCGTACGGGAGCTTCGAATTCTTCAGCCTTTCAAGTAATTTAATCAGTACTGCACAACCTGCCCTATCGTCAAAAGCTTTTCCAATAACCGTATCCTCTCCCGTCAGCTCAGCAGGAGAGAACACAACGGCTGGATCACCCACGGTAATCCCCTTTAAAAGTAATTCCTCCTCCGAAGTAGCACCAACATCAATAAACAGGTCGTGCACCTCAAAAACCTTTCTCATTTCTTCCTGAGTCTGTACATGAGGGGGGATAGTCCCGATAACTCCGGAAATCTTGTTACCACTCCTCGTTTTGATTAAAACCTTCTGCCCGGGTAAAAGTCTTGCATCCCATCCACCAAGTAGTTGAAACTTTAGGAATGGACTCTGAATGTGTGAAATTACGAGGCCAACTTCGTCCATGTGTGCATCCAGCATAACCTTTTGATTTGAAGTTCCCCTTTTAATTGTAATAAGATTCCCCGAGGTATCCTCATGAACCTCATCTACAAAGCCTTCTATAAGCTCCTTAATGAGACTCCGCACTTCGTCTTCAAAACCAGCAGGTCCAAAAACATTTGAGAGGCTTACAAGGAGTTCTTTCGTATTCATTTTATTACCCTCTGAAATATTCCCTTATGGAACTTACAATATATTCGACCTCTTGATCCATCAGTTCAGGAAATATAGGCAACGACAGGACTTCTTTTGCGGCTCGTTCCGCTACAGGAAAATCGCCCTTTTTGTAGCCAAGATATCCCAAAGCTGGCTGCAGGTGAAGAGGCACGGGGTAGTGTACTTGCGTAGCAATGCCTTTCTTATGTAGAAAGTCACTAAGCGAATCGCGCTTGTCCGTCCTTATGGTATACTGGTGATATATATGTTCATTCCCCGCATCCACTTCTGGCACCTTCACATAGGGTTTCAGCTCAGCATCAAAAATTTTAGCAATCCCTCTCCTTCGCTCATTCCATTTTTCAATGTAGTTCAGTTTAACATTCAGAAACGCGGCTTGCAGGGCATCAAGCCTGGAGTTGTAGCCTAAAAAATCGTGATAATACTTCTTAGAAGAACCGTGTACTCTCAACTTCTTCCCCATTTCGTACAAAAGATCATCCTGAGTAACAATTAGGCCACCGTCCCCAAGACACGAAAGATTTTTAGTGGGGAAGAAGCTAAACGTTCCAATGTCACCAAAGGTTCCGAGATACTTACCATTCCTTTTCGAACCAAAGCCCTGAGCAGTATCCTCAATAACCTTTAGCTGATGCCTTTTTGCAATCTCTATTATCTCTTCCATCTTCGCACCCTGACCAAAAATGTGAACAGGCAAAATGGCTTTGGTCTTGGAATTGATTTTTTCTTCAATTTTTCGTACATCTATATTCAAAGTCGTATCTTCGACGTCAACAAAAACAGGTTTTGCTCCAATCATAGCGATAGTCTCTGCCGTTGCGAAAAAAGTAAAGGGCGTTGTAATCACCTCATCGCCGGCTCCTATATTCAAGGCTTTTAGGGCAATAGTAAGGGCATCGGTGCCATTACCAACACCAATTGCATATTTAATTTTAAGGAAATTGGCTGCATTTTTTTCAAACTCTTCCACTTCGCTTCCAAGAATAAATTGACCAGACTCGAGTACCTTCCTGAACGCAGATTCCAATTCCTGCTCTAAAGGCTTATGCTGCCTTACAAGGTCAATAATAGGTATTTTCATCTTTCTAACCCCCTTTAAAAACGATAATTTAAGGACATCGTTAGCTCTTGTGGTCCAAGATAAGTCTTTAGATCTACATCAAGTCCTGCACTTTTGATACTTTTACTAACAAGATAATCAATACCACTGGCAAGATGGTTCAGGACTATAAGGCCAAGCGCAATTGTCTTTCGGCTCCCAATCCCTCTATATCTACGCATCAAATTTTGAAACTCCAAAAAACTTTGCGAACCATCCCAATTCCAGTAGTAATTAGGCTTGCTCATTTCGACATATTCATCCTGCTTTGCAGGGTCATCTGGATACATCTGTCTGGCAGTTCTATATAGATCTTCAACATAGTCTTCATAAGAAATGCTACTTTCCACAACTCTCCAAGATTCGTTATAACTTGTGGGGAGCAATGTCCCGGCATGTTCAAAAACATACGATCTACTATAATTTAACAGAGTCCTCCTCTCATAACTGGAAATACCGTAGTAAGAGATAATAACAGCTTCACTCACAGCATAAATATAACCTCTCTTCCCACCTCTCCTAAATTCATGAAACCCGGGTATTAAAAGGGATGGAACAAGACCAGGATCATTTGCAGTCACAGAAAGTAAAATTAATAATTTAGCTAAAATAGCTCTTCCTCCTCTAATCCTTCCTGATGGGGAATGATCTCGCAATCTACAACCAGATCTCCATCAATAGTATCAATCAGTTTTGTACCCATGGAGGCCCTTTTCTGAAGGTTTATCTCTGCAGCTTTTATTCTAATAACCTTTCCACTCTTTGCGAGAATAATAATGTCATCTTTCTCGGTCACCATGGCAAGCTTTTTCAACTTCCCGGTTTTCTTTATTCCTGAAAGAATCTTAACGCCACCAGTGTTCCGGTGATGCAAAGTTATTTCCGAGGGAAGGAATCTCTTCCCATAACCAAGCTCTGTAATTGTTAAAACTTCCTTGTTATGAGACACTTTCACCATGGAAACTGCTCTTTCGCCTTTCGCCAGCTTTATGCCTCTTATCCCATAAGCTGCTACCCCATGTATAGTTATCTCCTTCTCGCTAAACTTAACAGCTCTCCCGGAATCCCTTGCTATTATCAGCTCATCGTCGCCTGAAGTAACTAATACATCAACAACAGTATCATTCTCTCGTAGATTTATTGCTCTTCTCCCTGGCCTTCCAACTTTTGCAAAAAGACTCAATGGCGTCCTCTTAACAATGCCGTTCGAAGTGGCAAAAACAAGATACTTATCCTTAGTAAATTCATCATTTCTTATAGAGACAGCTGAAATTACCCTTTCTTCATCTTTCAAATTTATAAGCCTTCGGAGGGAGACACCTTTGTCCTGCAGACCCCCTTCCTGAATTTCGTAAGTTTTTACTACATAACATCTACCCAGATTCGTGAAAAGTAAAAGATTGTTATGGTTACTGCTAAGTATTATAGCTATAGGATAATCATCTGTATATGTTCTAATACCCTTTTTACCTTTTCCACCACGCCTCTGGGTCCGGAAGGAGGCTATAGAACTACGCTTGATATAATTCTTTAGTGTAACAGTAACAATTACCTGCTCGTCGGGGATTAATTCCTCAGCGTCAAAGGATGTCAATTCTTCTTCCACAATCTCTGTTCTACGGTGGTCAGCATACTTTTTCTTTATTTCCATGAATTGATTTTTTATCTCTTCAAGTAAAAGCTTTCTATCACTCAGAATTTCTCTGAACCTAGCAATCTCCATTACGCAATTCTCATATTCTCTCTCCACTTTATCCCTGTCAAGTTTGGTGAGATTCCCAAGCCGCATATCAAGAATTGCCTGTGACTGCAATTCTGAAAGACTAAAACGACCCATCAATTTTTCTTTTGCGTCCCCTTGGTCTTCCGATGTTTTAATTATCTCGATGATTTCATCAAGATGCTCTAAGGCAATTTTGAAACCTTCCAAAATATGCGCCCGTTCTTCCTTCTTCCCGAGTCTGAATTTTATTACCCTTGTGTTTACATCTTCTTGATATTTTAAATACTCTTCGAGTATCCTTTTTATATCTAAAACTTCAGGGACATTATCAACTAGAGCAAGAAAATTGAGACCAAAAGTCTCCTGAAGCTGCGTATGCTTATAGAGTTTATTCAAAGCTACATCAGGGTCAGCACCCCGTTTAAGTTCCACCACTAACCTGAGACCTTCCCTATCTGACTCATCGCGGACCTCAGAAATCTCAGTAATAACACCACCTTTCGCGAGAGATGCAATTTTAAAAATTATGCTCGCTTTGCTCACCCTGTAGGGAAACTCAGTAAATACAAGCGAAAGCCGACCTCCCTGTTTTTCTTCAACATGGGCACGGGCTCTAACGGTTATCGTCCCGGAGCCTGTAGAATATGCACTCCTTATGCCTTTGGACCCAATAATTATGCCACCCGTGGGAAAATCTGGGCCCTTTATATAGTGCATCAGTTGCTCTATAGAAATTTGCGGATTTTCAATTAATGCAACTAACGCTTCTAAAACTTCGCCAATGTTATGAGGCGGAATCTCTGTAGCCATTCCCACTGCTATACCATATGAACCATTACACAGTATGTTTGGAAATCTCGAGGGAAGAACTACCGGCTCTTTTAGCCGCCCATCAAAATTTGGGACAAAATCCACAGCATCTTCATCGAGCCCATCCAAAAGTTCCATAGCTATAGGAGAAAGCCGTGCTTCAGTATAACGATAAGCTGCAGGAGGATCGCCATCTATAGAACCAAAGTTCCCTTGCCCTTCTACAAGGGGGTAACGCATAGTAAAATCCTGCGCAAGCCTAACAAGTGCATCATAAACAGACTGATCACCGTGGGGATGATACTTTCCAATCACTTCCCCGACAACTGTAGCAGATTTTCTAAAGGGTTTTGAAGGGAGAAGGCCAACTTCTCTCATGGAGAAAAGAATGCGTCTCTGAACAGGTTTTAATCCGTCCCTTACATCAGGCAAAGCTCTCCCCACGATTACGCTCATTGCGTAATCTATGTAGGCAGAGCGGATCTCCTCTTCTATTAATGTAGGAATTTCTCTACGCTCATCATTTTCAAGCATCTGAGCACTTACCTATCCTTAGTGTAGACCTTCGAGCACGCCGAACAGTATCTAGTCCAGGGTATTAATTCAAGTCTTTCTTCCTCTATAAACTTACCACATTTCTCACAAATGCCATACTTCCCCGAATTAATCCTTACAAGGGCTTCCTCAATCTCTCTGAGAGTATGGTACTCCCGCTCACAAATTTTTGTTCTAATATCATCAGATAAAGTCAAATTTGCAAGGTCTTCCGGATCCTTCGGCTCAGTCCATTGATCATTGGTGTTTACGTCGTTTTCCTTTTCTGCTTTCAAAATTTCAAGGATCCTCTCCCTCTCACTGGATAATATTTCACGAAACTTCCCCAAATCCATATATACCTCCGCTCTGCTGAGTTTAGCTATATTATACAGAAATCATTAAGGATTTTCAATAAACGATAAACCTGATATATAATGATAACCATGAAAGGCATCATCTTATCTGGAGGGTTTGGCACAAGACTCTATCCTATAACAATAGCTGTAAGTAAACAGCTTCTTCCAGTTTATGACAAACCAATGATTTACTATCCTTTATCCACCTTAATGCTATCGGGCATTAGGCAAATCCTTATAATAACCAATCCTGAGTATGTAAACCTCTACCAAAGACTTCTTAGGGATGGGACACACCTCGGACTTAACATCTCTTATGCCGTACAGGAAAAGCCAAGAGGTATTGCCGATGCATTTCTCATTGGAGAGGAGTTTATCAGAAATGATAAAACTGCTCTTATATTGGGCGATAATATCTTTTATGGAAAAGGATTTAGCGAGATCCTTCAAAACTCGGCAAGATTAACTGAAGGTGCCATAATTTTTGGCTATCCTGTTAGGGATGCAAGAAACTATGGGGTGATCGAGCTTGATGATACAGGTGCTCCCATCTCAATTGAAGAGAAACCAGGCTATCCAAGATCCAGGCTGGCAATCCCTGGCTTGTACTATTATGATGAAAAGGTAGTTGAGATCGCAAAACGTTTACAGCCTTCTCAGAGAGGAGAATTGGAGATCACAGATGTAAATAAATTGTATCTTGAACGAAGTGAACTTAAGGTGGTGGTCTTGGGCAGAGGGTTTACCTGGCTGGATATGGGTACCTATGAAGGTCTTTTAGATGCTTCAAATTTTGTTAAGACCATTCAAGATAGGCAAGGGTTCTACATTGCATGCGTGGAGGAAGTAGCTTTCCGTATGGGTTATATAGACAAAAACCAGCTCCTCTCACTTTCCAAACAGTTTAATACGCCATATGGTGAATACCTTAGGGCAGTGGCTGAGGGTGACCATTACATTACTTCAGACTATATCTAAATCATCGAATGAAAACACCAGCCACAGACTTTATAATTATAAATTCATAATCCTGAAGGAGGGAAGTGATGAAGAAGAACATACATCCTGAATATTATAAAGATGCGGTTATACATTGTGCATGCGGTAATGAGATTGTCACAGGATCCACTGTTAAAGAAGCCAGGGTAGAAATTTGTTCCAAGTGTCACCCTTTTTACACAGGTCAAGCGAGGAAAACCGTTACTTCGGACTTCACCGGTCAGATAGAAAAGTTTCAGAGAAAATATGGAGCTAAAAAGAAATGAAACGTACACTTTTATTAATGCTTGTATTATCTATGTTTCTTTCCTGTGCAGTTAGGAAAACCGCTGAAGGGGAAAAAGTTATCACCATTGAACCAGCACCAGGCCAGGCTGACACTATAAGACCTGTCGAAATTGATACTACTGCAACAACAGTTAAAGACACTATCACATTTCAAAAACCTTCAAAGCTCGCTCACGGATGGCGCGTGCAAATATATGCATTTTCCGACAATGCCCGCGCAGAGCTCGCCTACCAAGATGCTAAACTAAGGCTCAATGTACCTGTTTACATGGAATACCTCGCTGGGCTTGACGACACTCCATACAAGATCAGGGTTGGGAATTTCCTTACAAGACAAGAGGCCGAAAAGTACAGGGATTTCCTTAGGGAAAATGGATATATTGATGCGTTTATAGTTGAGACTCAAGTTGAAGTGCCCTGAGATTTACGCAGCTACTAACAACAGAAACAAAATTGAGGAATTCCGCTCATTTTTCGAATTATTTCATATTCAATTTAATATAGTACCGTCACCTCTAAAACTCGAAAAATTAGAAGACGGCACCACGCTAGAAGAGAATGCGTACAAAAAGGCTTGTTTTCTTTCCGATAAAGGCTACAAACCCGTCTTTTCTGATGACACCGGCCTTTTTTTACCTTTTCTTGATGGAATACCTGGTATATTTTCTTCAAGATTTTCTGGGGGCAGTGCTACCTATGAATCAAACCGTTCAAAACTTATGGACCTAACAATTGGCGTATCATTTGAAAGAAGGAAAGCTTATTTCAAAACGGTAATTTGTTTTATCGCACCATCGGGAGAAACCCATTTTTTCACCGGTATTGCTGAAGGCTTTGTATTATCAGAAGAAAGAGGGGAGTACAGGTTCGGATATGACCCAATTTTCCTGTATCCTCCGCTCGGAAGAACCTTTGGTGAATTACCTTTAGAAACAAAAAACAAAATCTCTCATAGAGCAAAGGCCTTAAGCCAGTTCGTTCAATTTTTAATTCACAATGAAGGCATTCTTTTTTGATAGAGACGGCACCTTAATAGTAAACAAACATTATCTATCAACCACAACAGGTATAAAGTTCGTTGAGTGTGCCTTTGCCGTTCTTTACGAGATCCAAAGGAGGGGTTATCATATTTTCATCATTACAAATCAATCTGGTATCAAGAGAGGTTACCTTTCAAGGCCACGTGTCGAGGAAATACACAGGGAAATACTGCTAAGACTAAAACAGGAAAAAATAGAGATTAAAGAAATTTATTACTGTGATCATCACCCAAACGAGCGGTGCAGCTGTCGGAAACCTGAGGGGTATTTCCTAAAGACTGCCATAAGAAGATTTGATATTGATCCAAGTTCATCCTTCGTAGTGGGGGACAAACATGACGATATATTACTGGGACGCAAATTTGGATTCAAAACTATTTTTTTAACCCACGATGTAAAACAAGAATTGGTGCCCTTTGCTGATTTTTGCGTAACAAACCTATGTTCAATTTTTGAGATCCTCTGATATTTGATCTCAATCATTACTATACTAAATCTGTTTTATGAGGGAACTCATTATGACAAATAGAGAATGCCAGGAACCAGCATAAAATCGTTAATAATCATGGAATCCAGATAGACCTTAAAAGGACATATATTAGGTGCATACAAAAACGCCCGTCTCCTATCTTCAAAACACCACAGGTGGAGTAAGCTTGAAGTAATAGAAGTAAAACACTTTAGTCTCATAGTTGCGTTATGTAGAAAGAATTTAGTAAAATAATTCTAAAATCCCTGAGGAAAATCCTATTCCAGCTTTTGTTCCACGTGGAACATATTGAGACTCAAATCCTACCTTTGAACTTAGCCTAAACTTTTAACGGTAAATTTTGTTTTCTAAAAATTCGACCCGTTTCAATTTTTCAACGCCGCTAAGCTTCTGATCTAAAGAGTTCAATATCAAGGACAATAGACTTACCCGTCAAAAGACTTTTTAAATCGCAACAAACATTTTATAATTAACGCAGATGGATGAAGTCTCATTTATGATTGTTAAAAACATTTACGATAAAAGTACTATATGCGTGGATAAAGTTGGAAACGACTGTTACTCTGCTCCATTTATTTAAATGGGAGGCTTTATGAAACTCTACATTTCAGTGGATATGGAAGGTGTTTGGGGGCTTACTTCGTGGAAAGAATCAGGGGATAAGATTAGCAAGTATATGACGAACGAGTTAAACCTTGTAATCAAGTTAGTAAAAAAGTATGCCAAGGATACCACTATAGTAGTCTCAGATTCACATGCTCAGGGAGATAACATATTGGTTGAAGCTCTTCCTGAAGATATTACTTTAATCAGAGGGTTCCCCAGAACATACTACATGCTGGAAGGGATTGATAATAGCTTCGACGGCTGTTTTTTCATCGGATACCATGCTCCTATCGGCATATTTCCAGGACAAATGGATCATTCCTACTCTGCATCCACATTTTATGAGGTCACGATCAATGGAAAGGTAACAGGTGAAGCAGAAATCAATGGCCTTTTAGCAGGTTACCACCATGTGCCTGTATTGCTCATTTCTGGTGATGATGTACTTTCGAGTTTCTCAAGCAAAAATTTCCCTTCCACACAATTTGTCATCACAAAAAAAGCATTGAGTCGGTATTCGGCGGAACTGATACCCTATGGCCAACTGGTGCAACGCTATGAGTCAGCCATTGAGCGAGCATTACACTCCATCGGAAAGGTAAAGCCATTGGAGATAACACCACCCTTTACTATTGAATTAGAGCTCATCGATACGTCTTCAGCCTTTCTAATATCTCAAATTCCTGGAACTACACTACTTTCTGGGAGAAAAGTCTCTTACTCCTCATCAAATTTCGTGGACATATATAAATTCTTAAGTGTTGCTTCAAATATGGGATGGATAAACAGAAACCTTCTGAAATAACTCTTGATACACCCATACAATATGTTAAGGGGGTGGGCCCACAAAGGGCACAGTTATTTCGAAAAATTGATGTAGAAACAGTCTACGATCTTCTTTATCTTGCACCAAGACGATACGAAGATCGCACAAAGATCACTAAAATTAGCGAACTTACCCCTAATATCTATGCAACTGTGAGGGGTTTTGTCTCACTCATCGGGCCAAGAAAACTCATCGGTAAAAATGGCGCCTCGGTCGTAATCGAGGATTCGTCAGGTTGGGTAGAAATATTCTTTACCATACCCGAAATGGTAAAAAAGTTCAGTATAGGAGATGAAGTTATTGCAAGCGGGAGAATTTCTCAAGATAGATATTCGGGTAGGCCGTTTTTTATTCACCCCGAATATGCCATAGTCGGGAAAAAGGGAGTTGAGGAACTTGTTGCCGGGACCATAGTTCCAATATATACACAAACGGAAAGTCTTGATACGCGACTGGTACGGAAGATCATTTACAATGTTCTAAATGACAGCCGCCTGAGGGTCCCTGAAACACTTCCTGAATACATGCGTGAACGCTACTATCTATATTCAAGAAGAGAAGCGTTAAAAAAGCTACACTTCCCAGAAAACTTAGACGAGGCGCAGAAGGCGCGAAATACTCTCGTATTCGAGGAGGCTTTTTACTTCTTTATAAAAATCAACTGGAAGAAAGAACAATCACTGAAGGAAGCACATGTACTTAAGCCAAATGGAGAAATTACACGGAAATTCCTTCAAACCCTTCCTTTCCAGCTTACGAAATCTCAAAGGAAAGTAATCGCAGAAATCTCACAAGATCTTTCAAGCACAAAAGCAATGCATAGGTTGCTTCAAGGAGATGTTGGTTCTGGGAAGACAATCATTGCTATTTACTCTCTCCTAGTCGCCGTACAAAATGGCTTTCAGGCTTGCCTCATGGCGCCCACAGAGCCTTTAGCAGAACAACACTACATCGTGCTGAACGAATTTTTAGCTCACCTGAATATTAATACAGTACTCCTCTCACGCAGCATCACAAGAAAAAAGAGGGAAGAGCTCCTGGAATCAATAAGAAAAGGCGATGCTCAAATAATTGTGGGTACCCACGCAATAATTCAAGAAAATGTCATATTTAAGAACCTCGCGCTGTCTGTTGTAGACGAGCAACACCGATTCGGAGTTGTACAACGAGGTAAACTACTTGAGAAATCAGGCGAACATACACCACACTTTCTCGTAATGACTGCTACTCCAATCCCGCGCACTCTTGCTTTAACTTTTTACGGTGATCTCAGCATAAGTATCTTGGATGAAAAACCCGCTAACAGAGGAAAAATTGTAACAGCAGTGCGGTCAGAAGAAAAACGAAAAGAAATATACAAGTGGCTATTTGATAAAATAAAAGAAGGACACAAGGCTTATATAATTGCTCCTATGATCGAAAGGTCAGAATCTTTAGAAATTAAAGCATGTGAGGAAATTTACAGAAATCTATTAGAGGTTGCCCCCGAATATGTGAAAATAGGCATAATGCACGGGAGACTGCCCACAGAGCAAAAAAAGGAAACAATGGTGAAATTTAGGACTAGCGAGTTCAATTTGCTAGTTGCAACTACAGTCATAGAGGTAGGTATTGACGTCCCAGATGCTACAATCATAATAATTGAACACGCTGAAAGATTTGGGCTTGCGCAGCTACACCAACTCAGGGGACGTGTCGGGAGGAGTGAAAGGAAATCGTATTGTATTTTGATAAGAAGTAAGAACATTTCAGAAGATGCACAACTGAGACTCGAGGCTTTAGAAAAATCGAACGACGGATTTTATCTTGCCGAAGCGGATTTAGAAATTAGAGGGCCAGGAGAGTTTCTTGGTACTAAACAGCACGGATTTGGTGGATTTAGGATACTGCATTTAAGAAAGGATAAGGAGATAATTGAACAATCTAAAATTGAAGCCTTAAAATTAATAAATAATAAAGATAAGATCCTGAACATAAAGGAAATAAGTGAAAACTTGAGAACTTTACTGGAGGGCGATGAAGTGTATGTGGCGTAAGTTCATTTTTGCTGTGCCTATAGTACTTTTGTTGGCATGCGAAAGGGCAGAGGAATACCGCCCCACTGGTCGGGAAAACGAAGTAGTTTTTATTTGTGATGGATTCCCCGACCACATTTTTACCCTTGATTCCCTTATTAACGACACCTTTTTTACTCCTCAAGAAACTCCCTTATTTAGAATCACCCCTATTACCTATGAGCAATTCATAACCTATATGAACTACAAAAATATAGTAATTCTCTCATATCCCGACTCCCCTAACCATGAATTTTACTCGAGAGTATTTCCATCAACTGGAGTTGGGGTCTATATTAGGAAAAATGTTTTCACTGAGAGAGACCTGGTATTTGGTGTTTACTCCGAGTCTAAGGATTCGGTTTTAAAACTTCTCAACTATTACGCTCCTGTGCTCAAGCAAAGGATCTTCGAAAACTATATCAGTTTTCTTAAAGACAAGGAATACTTCCTTGGATACGATAAGAAGTTGACAAAAAAGTTATTTAAAGAACACGGTTTCACCTTTGAACTATCCCCTGGGTGGGTTTACATTAACCATGATGAAAACTTTTTCACACTATATAAACACTATCCCGATCGTTTTATTTATTGTTACACTGCTGCTTCAGAAAAACCCCTTGATGCTAATGCTTTTATGCACATTAGAGACTCCCTAGGCCAAATATATTATGACGGTGATCAGATTTTGCGGAGCAGCATAAGAGTTGACACTATAGGCATAAACGGAGTCCCCGCTATTGTCATAGTAGGTGCTTGGCAAAACGACAAAAATACAACCGGAGGCGGCCTTATAAACATATCTTTTAACAAAGATGGCTGCTTCTATATGTTTGATTATGGTATATACAATCCTGATGTACAGGACAAGATTGAATACATTTTGAGAGGATATCTAATCTTCAAAACTGTAAAACTCAAGAATGATGGACATTCAAAGAATCCTTGAAGAGAACAATGTCATATTAAAGGGCCACTTCTTGCTCTCAAGCGGGCTCCATTCCGACATTTATTTCGAAAAGTTCAGACTTTTGGAAAAACCCTCATTATTATACAAGATTATCACTACCCGTGAGAAAGAACTACGTGAGCTTGATGTTAACCTGTGTGTAGGCCCTTTAACGGGTGGGGCGTTCGTTGCCTTTGCAATAGCTCTAATTTTGGACATAAAGGCATACTACATGGAAAAAGAACAAAACGATCTCGTTTTAAGGAGAGATTTTTCTATAGGTGAACACCATCATATTCTTCTATGCGACGATGTCTTGACTACTGGAAGTTCCTTTCAGAAAATGCTAAAAGGATTGGGGCAAAATGCATGTAAAGTTAAAGGGTATTTTGTTCTGATAGATAGATCTGCAGAAGTCTTTGATGACACAAAACCCATCTTATCAATTTATAAAAGCAAACAAGCTACTTACAAACCAGATGAATGCCCACTTTGTAAAATGGGGGTACCTTTACAAACAAGGGGAAGCACTACTACTCTATGACAACACCAAATTTCCTAAATTTCGAATGTCTTTCATCTTTAACTTTTTTACGGTCAAAATTCTCATAAAGTCTAAGATTTTTTACTAAGTATTCTTTAAGGTATCTGGATGCTACATCAGGGGCTCGGTGTGCCCCACCGAGTGGTTCCGGAATAATTTCATCAATTATTCCGAATTCAAAAAGATCCTGCGCCGTCAATTTCAGAGCCTCAGCAGCGTCTTTTGATCGGGTAGAATCCCTCCAGAGTATAGAGGCACAACCTTCCGGTGAAATTACAGAGTATATAGCGTGTTCCATAGCTATTATTCTATTACCAACCGCTATAGCCAGCGCACCTCCAGATCCGCCCTCACCAATGATTACGACGATCACTGGAACGGCTATCTGCAGCATAGTCTTAATGCTCTCAGCAATTGCCTGAGCTTGCCCCCTCTCTTCAGCGCCGATGCCCGGGTACGCTCCGGGAGTATCTACAAAAGTGACCACTGGAAGCCCAAACTTATCTGCGAGTTTTATTACCCTTATGGCCTTCCTATAACCTTCTGGGTGAGGCATACCAAAGTTTCTGAAAATTTTATCTTGGGTTGATCTACCTTTCTCTTCTCCAACGAAGACGATCTTATAGCTTTCAACAGTGGCAAACCCGCATACTATGGAAGGATCGTCACCAAAACTCCTATCTCCATGTATCTCTACAAAATCTGAAAATACGGACGAAATATAATCCATCGTGTGGGGTCTATCAGGATGCCTCGCTATTTGAACTTTCTGATACCTGTTGAGATTCAAATATATCTTCTCTCTCAGTTTCACAGCTCTCTCTTCAAGCTCTCTTATCTCACCCCATACTTCCAAATTATCTTTAGCAATACGCTTTAGTTCTGCGATTTCTTTCTCAATTTCAAGGATAGGCCGTTCAAACTCAAGATAAAACATCTCATTCCACTCCAACCGTAATCATATGTATAGGCCCGAAGCCGTTCGTCCTATAAGTAAAATCATATAGTACAAAAAGCCTTCCAGATGTGTTAACTTTAATGCTTACAGTACCAACCCGAAGATCGTCACCCATGTACAAAGAAATTGATGGCTTTACCATACCTCTATAGTCATACCTAGCTGAAATTTCGTGGTTAACACCTTCCCCAAAGATGCCTAAAGCTCCATCCGAAACATTCCTAACGTAACGGTAATAGAGCATCACTTTGCTGTGGGGTGAATACCCTATATCCAAATTCAGAGTTCCAGGGAAATTGTACCCTTCACTGGAAGAAAGACCAAAATTCCTTAAGAATATTCCATAATGCAGGTGAATAGGCGGAAGTTTGTGAAATAGACCGGTATTGAAAGTAAAACCATCTGCCTTTTGATTGTAATACTCGAACCTGTGGTACTGCGGCTGGATGCCAAAGTAAAGGTTTTTATCTAAGGCTAAGGCATAACCTACAGCAAATTTATATGCAAAAGCCGAATAGGTGATAGAGATGTCATCTACGGGAAAATTTCCTGAATACTTGAAGTTTCCAAAATTGTAGAATACAAAGTCAACATTAAATCTTTTATTAAAATAGTTCACTTCTGCAAGCCTCGAATCTCTGTCCCAGTAAGCCCCGGATACTGCGCTCAGAAACTCAACCTCTGCTACAGTAGCCGGATTACCATTATAATAGAGCTCCTCTGTAGCATTGCTACTAAAGGGAGTTATGTTAAAAAAAGAATACCAAGAGAGTAAGGTAGCTAAAATCATATTTACCATTATTATTTCTCCGGTTTTAAGCCAAGGATCTTGGCTAGTTTTACAAATTCTTCCTTATTATTAAAGCGGATCGTTACCTCACCCGCTCCGGACTTGCTAATTTTCACGGATACCCTTAACCCGGTGGTATTCGATACCATCTTTACATATTTTGTGCGCGTAGATTTCTCCTGCTCAGATTTTAGCCTTTGTATGAGCCGCTCCGTTTCCCTAACACTCAACCTATTCCTAACGATACGATTTGCAAGTTGCACCTGCTCTTTCTCATCTAAAGCCAGAATCAGTTTCGCATGCCCTTCGGAAATAGAACCATCTCTCAAAAATACCTTCACAGGCTCTGCAAGCCTTAAAAGTCTCAATTTATTCGTAATAGTTACTCTATCGACTCCGAGAAGCTCTCCAATCTTTTCATGAGTATATTTAAATTTATTCGCAAGGGTTTCAATCCCCACTGCCTCTTCCAAGGGATTAAGGTCTTCCCTCATCAAATTTTCAACAAGAGCAATTTCTGCCATGGTGGCGTCACTAACATCAAGTACTCGAGCAGGCACCTTTGTCATACCTGCACGCTGTGCTGCAAGAAATCTCCTTTCCCCAGCTACAAGAATATACTTATCGCCTTCTTTCCTAACTAGAACGGGCTCCAATATTCCATGCTGCTTGATAGACTCCACGAGTCCGTCAATGTTTTTCTCTGCCTCTTCTCGAGGCTGATAAGGACTTCTTACAATGTTATCTATATCAATAAGTTTTACTGTCTCTACAAATTCTGCGTCAGGAATTAAAGCACCAAGCCCTCTACCTAAAGCTTTCCTCATATGCAATCTCCTTAGCAAGCCCTAAATAATTCATAGCTCCGAGAGAATCTGGGGCGTATTTCACAATAGAAAGCCCGAAGCTGGGCGCTTCGGCAATCCTTATGCTCCTGTAAATCACCGTATTAAACACTTTTCTGCCAAAGTGCCTCCTTACTTCTTCCTCAATTTGCTTAGAAAGATTTAGTCTACGATCGAACATTGTAAGTAGTAACCCTTCAATCTTTAAATCGGGATTGTACGAGTTTCTGACGAGCATTATGGTTTTAATTAACTGTGTCAATCCCTCAAGGGCATAATACTCACATTGAACTGGAACTATCACAGAATCTGCAGCTACAAGAGACATAATTGTAAGTGTCCCGAGTGAGGGTGGAGTATCAATGAGAATATAATCAAAACCATCAACTTCCTCCAAAGCATCTCTCAAAAGGAACTGCCATTTTTCAATATCCCTGAACTCGACTTCACCGCCAACAAGATCCTTATTCGAAGGGATCAACCATACACCCTCTTCCTCCGTAACCCTAATTGCCTCTCTAACTGAAACGTCACCAAGAAGCACATCATAGATAGTATTATCTGCATCTGAATACCTTAAACCACTAGAAGTATTAGCCTGTGGGTCCATATCTATTATTAGTGTTTTTACCCCAAGTTGCCCGAGGGCTGCCCCGAGATTGGTACAAGTGGTAGTTTTACCCACACCCCCCTTTTGATTAGAAATTGCTATAGTCTTCCTCGCGGCCATATTTATATTATAAGAGTGCAACAGGAAATAATCAAAAAACGTTCCACGTGGAACATTAATGACCCTCTGACGCCTTATTTCTAAAAACGAGGAGGTATTGAAAGGTATTGCAATAAGGAGAATAATATCTAAAAAAATCGTCAGGATTGAGGAATTGTTCAAGAGTTGAAGAATAATGGACCAGCATTCCTCCAACTTTCACGAGATTCGGCATTATTCTGACTAACTCTTCAATCCCGCATGAGGCCTTTGATACTGCAACATCACAAGACATGTTCATGTTCGCCCAACTGTCACATAATACCTGCACCCTATCAAGCCCCAGTTCTTTCGAAACAACGGAAAGAAACGATGATTTGCGTTTGTTTCTTTCCACAAAAAATACTGTAAGCTCCGGTCTTAAAATTTTCATTACAACTCCCACAAACCCCGCACCAGCACCAAGATCAACAAGAGCATCGATCTTTGGCAAGAAAATATCAAGCATTATAGAGTCAAATAAATTCCTCATTATAGCATTTTTAGTATCTCTCTTGCTTGTAAGGTGAACGACATCATTGAAACGTACGATCCTACCTGCATAAAGCTCAAGAAGATCTTGCACCTTTCGAGAGGGCTTTATAGAATAGCTTTCTAAAACCTTAAAAAAATCTTCGAGCATTTACTTCTCAAGAAGGATGGATTTATACTTTTTAAATAACACCAAACCTTTTGGCATACCTTTTCTTCTACAAATATCAGAAACGGGAGCGTAGATGATCTCTTGCTTCCCTCCACCTGCTTTTGAATGCCTCAACGCAAGATTTGCACAAAAGACGATATCCTCTTCGGTTGGTTCATCTCCTTCAGTAAAAATCACAACATGGGCACCTGGAAAGTCTCGGATATGGAATAGATAATCGTGCTTCTTAGCCATATTGAACGTAAGCCGGTGATTAACATCTGCAGTTTTGCCTACCAAAACTCTTTTACCTGAAGGAGACGTATATTCCATCATACCCTTATAAGATTTTGCCTCTTGATCCTTTCTTGACATTGAAGCAAAAACTGAAGCTCTCCATTGGCCCACTAATTTTGAGACTCTGACACCCTTCTTTACGGGGATTTTGAGTTGCCCTACCTCCACTATATCCGTATCGAAGATGTAATCATGAGGGAACTTGGATTTAACAGCATCAATATAAGATGCAATCAACTTAGCATCACCAGATTCATGCTTCTTGTAACCCTCAATATCTTCAAAATACTTTTCCACGGCATAAGTGTACGGTTGATATTCTATACAAATCGCATCCTCTCTCTTTGCATGACTCCAGGACCCTATTTCTCCACTTGTACAAACATACCCTTTGATTACAGTTGAAGGATCAATTTCATCGATACACACACGCTGAGGCGTATTAACAAATATATTCTTTTCGGGTAAAGAATAGTACGCTCCTGTTTTCAGACCCCTTCCGTCTTTTATCCTCCTTCCGAGGTAGATCACCTTGCCATCCCCGTTCAGAACAACAAAATTAGTATGTGAACCTATTAGCTCAAAAATAATCGCAAATTCGAACTTACTCTTAGTGAACCAGATTCCGAAGACCCTATCGTTGTTTAACACTTTGGCTCTCACAACCCTCGCGGGGTAAAGATCTGAAAGAACATCAGAGCCATAAACCCTCGAAACTGGAATGTGTACCAGCCTATATCCTGGGAACGACGAGTAAAATTTTACGCAATAATCCCTCCTGTCAAAAACGAGAAAAAAAGAAGCTCCACCTTTCTGCACTTTGATAAGTCGTTCCGGCGAAAACTTCAAAAACTCCTGCTCAAAGACTTTGAGATCCCACAAAGAGTAATGCAACATTATCTTGCAAAGCGAAATTGAAAAGAAAATGAAGAAACCTTCTCCTCATTAGATTCATAGAGAAACATAAATTGCAAAAAGTCTTTCTTTATCTTAAGCCCCACTGCTGGGCCCAAAACCTTTTCACAAACAGAATTATGCTCCACTCCTGCATCAAATACCTTCGAGTGTTGATAGTAATACCCAAAGGCACCTAACAATGAAAAGAAAGGAAAAACCTCGTATTCACCAGCCCAAACAAGGCCGTATTCAGTAAGATTAGGGTAGGAATTAATTACAGGTCCCAAGACAAAAAAGGTCGAGCTGAATGGAGAGTAAACAGCAAATGCTTTAACCCCGAGGTTCGACTCTGTATATGTTGAATCATAATTGAGAAGCTCCTGAATTGAATGAAAAGATTTCTTTTTCGATTGAGTGAGAAAATCTAAGGTTACCTGCACTTTCCACTGGGGAGCCAGTACCGTATATACGTTAGCACTTACATTCAAAGAATAACGAGTCTTAGTTTGAATTGTGTCGGTAGGAGTATTGAGGGCATCATTTTCGTAAGGGAACCCAATGCGAACCGTCGATATGGCACTTGATGATTTTTTGCTATAATACAATGCAGGATATAGATATAAACCTTCACTTTTACTTAGTATGTCAGTCGTATATGAGCTACTTGTACGACTAAAGGATGAACTTAAAGAAACCCCAACAAACCTCGAAGTCCCTATAAGTTTTCCACCATAAAAACTTAAAGGCTTCCCAGTGCTTAAAATTATAGGCGCAGCATTCAATCCAAAACCACCAATGTATCCTCCAATAGAAGAAAAGAGAGTAAAGGAAGTATCTGCAAGATCTAAGGACATCCCTACTGGAGCAGAATTGAATGGAGAGAAATAATATTTTGAAAATTCAACCCCTTCAGGGTTTAAAAAGGTCTCTCCAAAGGTAAGACAAGATAAAAAGGACAAAGCAATTAACTTCATTTTGAATATGGGCCTGGGTGGAATCGAACCACCGACCTTACGCTTATCAGGCGTACGCTCTAACCAACTGAGCTACAGGCCCCTATTTAGGATCACTAATTATTCCCAAAGAAAATCATGAAGCGGAAAACTTGGTTTTGCAAGAATATACCAGTGGATGAAACCGATCCCAAATCTGTAGTTGTATTTGATCGCTTCTCTTCCCCTGAAGATTTTTCATAATAAATTTCAGACTCGAGATCTACTCCGAGGGAAACAAAATTCGATATTCTATACTGGAGTGCAATGCCGAGGGGTGCCCTTACGCCAAAAGCATTCCACTTATCATAGTCTCCACGGACAATTCCTCCGAAGTCTTGCTGATAAGTTACTTTTTCTGTTTCAGTGTATATTCCTATACCTCCAAAACCATAGAGAACCAGGTCTTTTGCCTTCATAAAAGGAAAATAACCTTTTACATCAAGACCAAAATGTGTATAATCAACATCAAAAGAATCTATAACATTATCCGTAGTCCTATTTACCACATGATCATATATGGCTGTAACTGTAGGTTCTATAAGTATATTTTCACCAAATCTCACTGCAACAACTGTCGGGGTTAAAGAGGATAAGATGCCGTACGTTGTATCACTGGAAGGGATATAATTCCCAAGTCCAACCCATGTCCCAGCCGGTGCCGTACCTATCAGCACCAGAAGTACCGCTGCTGTTAGAGCAACTCTCTTCATAACTACCTCCCTTTCTTTAATCAGGCAGGAAAGCTGCGCTTTTAAACTCTTTA
>DCDE01000005.1 GCA_002316275.1 Caldifarciminota bacterium UBA1063 | reverse complement strand
CGGGCTTTCGCCCGCCACTTATGTATCCGCTGGTCTCAATACTTTTTACCGTGGAATTACCAATCTCTGTCCCGGATATATAAGGTTAGGATCTTTAATCTGATCCTTGTTCGCTTCATAAATTATGCGCCATTTGCTAGAATCATTATAAATGAAAGAGTATCCTGCTATCTTGGTCAGAAAATCACCTTCCTGAACAATATATTCCGTCGGGAGCTCCTCCTCTTCAGGTTTCTCTTCAATGATGACCTCAACTTCTTCTTCCTCTGGTGGTGGAGGTGGCGGAGGTGGCGGAGGTGCCGGCTCCTCAACCTTTTCCTCTGGTTCTACTGTAACTACAGGTGGTGGAGGTGGTACAACTTCTTCTTCCTCCTTGCCTATAGGCACATTAAATCTCACACCAACAAACAGTTGACGTAATTTAGTATCGTTGTAAGGCCAATACTGAGCATATCTCACAAAACCAAAAATCTCAAGAAATTCCGTCGGGATTACTGTGATTCCAATATTTCGTCTGTAAGTTCTTGTATATCCTTCCCAGAAGAGACTTACTTCCTTTATAGGTGTAAAGTTTACCTCAAAGAAAACACCAGGGATGTAGAGCGGCTCATCAAAGTATGACCTGATTCCATATTTCCCCAGGCCGACCCCAATTCCTCCAGAAATTATTCGATGAGGAGTAAAATAAATTGCGGCAAAGGCTGGTACTCTGTATACCTTTTCTGTAGAATCCTCTGGAATGTACACTGTGTGTTCAGACTCAATGTCAGGTATTAAAAGTCCATTGACGCCCCAAAGGGCTTTAAAAAATCTAGATTTTATAAGGGTATGGTGAAAACTCACCTCAAAGCCTCTGTGCTTAGCATAACCAACATTAGCAAATATTCTTGAGGTTGAAAAACCAAGAGCTATGCCGTAAGGTGGAAGAACTGCCTTGTAAGCAGTATCCGTGAAATAGTCGTCAATGAGTTTAAAGCCTCCAAAAGTTGAAATGTGTATAGTAGGCCACTTACTGTCTATAGGGAGTGGAATATCTGCGTATGTGCCCTTGAACCCCTGAGCAAGTACTCCTGATACCATCACCAACACCAACAACCCTTTCTTCATTTCCCCTCCTTTGTTAAAACCTCAGTAAAATTATAATACCAAAATAATGTATTTGTCAAGTTTTATTTCAATCTTTCCTCTGCCATTGAAACTCCCAGCAACATGCGGAGAAGCTAAAATACTTTCATTTACTCATCTTTGAAGTAGGGGGCCATCTCTTTAAGACATTTTTTGCTTCTTTAATGCCCACTTTCAAAAGATCTGCATTGATGGCACAGACTGCAACTATACTACCAATAACGACAGTGTAAATTACAAGAGCATTGTTAACAAAGGTGGCAACTGAGGAGCTAAAGATAAAGAATAGAAGGGACGAGTATATCTTAAGAATCGGATATTTTACGGGGAACAATTTCATTGAGACGAAACTCTCAATGGTGAAAAGGGCAATAAAAGAAATGCCTGTTGAAACTGCTGCACCACGAGCTCCAAATTTTGGGATCAAAAGATAATTCCCAAGTAAATTCAAGATTACGCAAGCAGAGTCTGATACAATAAACCAGTAAGTTTTCTTTGTAAAGTTTATACCCCTTGCAGTAACCGCAAGGATTGAAAGTACTACGGGTGAGAAAAGCAAAAACGGTAACACAGAGGCTGATGGCTTGTAGTCCTTCGATATTATGAGAAATATCAGATCTCGCAATGCAATAACAAGAAGTGCAAAGATAATCATCACGAAACTGATCACATGAGCAGCATCAGAAAAAAATTTGCGATTTTCCCGATCTTTTTCATAAGTTTCATACGCAACAGGGAACCAGAAGTTCTGAAAGCCCGCACAGATCATGTACATTACATTACTTAATCTGAGTGCCGTGGAGTAATAACCAAGTTCAGTAAAAGTAGAGAATGCTCTGAGAGAAATCCTTGAAGTCCAGCTGAAAAGCCACCACATCAATGCACTTGGAAGTAGTGGAATGCCATAAGACCATATGCTTTTTAAAAGGCGAAAGTTAATTCTGACCGGCAAAAGATGGGCATGCTCAAAGGCAAATCCTACAAGAAATGAAATCAGATTGGCTAAGATTTGGCCCCATATGATAGCATAGAAATTTCTCCCAAAGAGCAATGCATAAGCTATAGTCCCACCAACATTGGCAACAGACTGAGCAATAAAAACCACAGAGTATAGAAAACCCTTCTTCTGCATACGAATGCTCGTCATATTAAAGGTCTGGAATATGCCCGTAATTAGTGAGACGGAGACCAGGAGCCCGATAGGATGCCCTGATTCACCCAATAGCAAAAGTGATAATTTACCAGAAAGAGCTATAAGGAAAAGGCTAACAAGTATGAAAAGATTCACTGGTGTAAAAAGGGAAGTCCATAAAAGTTCCGCTCTTTTCTTCTCATCCACCTCGTAATAGGACCTCATAAAACTCTGATCAGCTCCCGCCATCACCAAAACCAGAAGTAGTGAATATAGGGTAGAATACATCGTGGCCTTTCCAAATTCCTCCGGTGAGATCAGGTATGTGATGATTGGAACCGAGAAAAAGCTGATAATTGCATGGACCCATATACCAACGGAGAATGAGAAAAAAAGTTTTAATGCGCTTCTGAAATTAAGTTTTCCAGTGTCATCCATAGAATACCAGTTTCTGAAATTATAACCCAGACTCTACGGTGAATCAGTCCTGCGCCTCAGAAGTTCAACTGTTTTTCTTTAAAATATAATGATGCGGAAGTGTGACCTACATACCCATACAAACAAATCCGATGGAATATATTCACCTAAGGATCTGGTCTATTTTCTCTATTCAAGAGGCATTAAAGTCCTATCAATAACGGATCATGACTCTATAGAAGCCCTCCCCGAGGCAAGAGAGGAAACACAAAAGCTCGGGATGGACCTCATACCAGGCATAGAGCTCTCGGCAGAGTACTTGGACGAAGAGGTCCACATCCTCGGTTACTTTATTGATGCAGATTCACCTTCCCTTTCTGAATACTTAATGAAATTCAGGTTGGCACGTAGGGTTCGCTTCTCCAAAATGATAGAAAAACTCAAGGAAATGGGAATAGAAGTTCCTGTGGACCTTGATAGCTACGAAGAAGAAAAAGCCATTGGCAGACCTCATCTGGCAAGAGCACTACTTGAAAGAGGTTATGTTAGCTCATTCGAAGAGGCTTTTCAAAAGTATATTGGAGATAATGGACCTGCTTACGTAAAAAAGTTTAAGATTTACGTCGAAGATGCTATTGAAATAGTTCATGAAAGTGGAGGCGTGAGTATCCTCGCTCACCCTGGTCTATTGAATAGAAAGGATGAAGTTATAAACCTGTCTATTTCAAAAGGCATTGATGGAATTGAAGTTTATCATCCGAAAAACTCCCATTACATTGAGGAACAACTTACAGAGATAGCTTTCAAAAATAACCTAATGGTCACAGGCGGCACTGATTTCCATGGCGATTTCAACGATCAAGAATATATAGCAAATATTGAGCTCTACTGTGAAACTGAAGGCAAACGCATGAAGGTCATTAAGAGATGATTAAACCTGTGGAAATTTTTCGGGACACAATAAAAGTCATCGATCAGACAAAACTCCCCCAGGTGGTGCGTTTCGAATATATTTACACACTCAAAGATGCAATTGATGCAATAGTAAGCCTAAAGGTGCGAGGAGCCCCGCTTTTAGGCATTTTCGCTGCCTACGCTGTGGTACAGGTACTGAGAAACATTGATATTTTTGACATTGAGAGGGTAAAAGAGATAGGGTTTTCCTCCATTGATGAGCTTCGACGCACCCGTCCCACCGCAGTAAATCTGTTTTATGCCCTAGACCGGATGGAAAAAATTCTAAATGAATTTCACGGAAATTGTAAGGATAAACTTGTAGAATCATTAATGGATGAAGCTAAAGCTATTGATAGGGAAGAGGGCGAAAGATGTCAAAAAATGGCTGAACTTGGAGTTTCGTTGCTCCCGGATAGGGCAAAAGTGATGACCATATGTAATACAGGTTATCTTGCTACAAACCACATCGGAACTGCCTTAGGAGTGATTTACGAAGGTATAGCCCAGGACAAGATAGAGAAGGTTTTTGCTCTCGAAACGAGGCCGGTACTCCAGGGTGCAAGGCTCACCACTTGGGAACTCCTTGAAAACAACATAACACCCATATTGATTACAGACAACTCTGCTGCCTTTGTTATGGAGAAGGAAAAAATAGATGCAATCTTTGCCGGTGCCGATCGCATTGCTCGAAACGGTGACACTGCTAACAAGATAGGAACTTACATGCTGGCAATACTGGCAAAACATCACGGTGTACCAATTTACATAGTTGCTCCGAGTTCATCCGTCGATCCTATTTTAGAGAATGGAGACGGAATGAAAATAGAAAAAAGGAATAAAGAAGAGGTAATTGCATTCGGAGGCTGTCCAGTAGCACCAAAAGATGTGGATATCCTAAACTATGCCTTCGATGTCACACCAAATAATCTAATCACCGCAATTATCACTGAAGAAGGGATCTTTTACCCGCCTTATCGTTTTAATCGAAAAGATTAACGCCAACCCCAAATTCAGCGCCATCTTCTATGTCATATAAAAACCTAAATTCTACAGCTTGAAATAGCAACACAGAAAAGTAAACATCCCCGCTCACTTTCCTCTCAAAAGGATCGACTTTCAAAAAGACTCCAGGCTCCAACACCATTTCCCCCTCTTTAAAACAAACCCTCGGAGATAAAATAGCGATTAGGTTTGTGGGAGAAGGTAAATAATAAGCAGCGCCTCCTTTGAACCACTTACTTGAGTACCCCATATAAAAGCCAGTTGAGTAGGGAGCACCTTTTATTAAATCTCCATCATAATAAAACACGCCTTCCTTACCAATTTTCCCTTCGAAACCCGCATAAAAGGGGGCTTTGTTAAAAGTTATAGAGCTATAAAACCTGTTTTCTACCCTGTCTCCAAATTGCTTCTTCCCCATATTAAGAAGTATATTAAAATGCCCGAGCTCCATATCAACTCCGGCGTAAGGTGATAACTCCTCATCATTATACGCTAAACCAAGGGATAAAAACCTGTAAGTCAGAATAGCATTATGTATGGCACCTTCCCTATGGTACTTTGCAGAGAAGTTATCGACCGGAACGGCTTCAAGAAAAGTTTCCAGGATATCACCCTGAGAGTAGCAGGCTGTGATCCAACTGTACCTAGCTTTAACGGCATACTGTTTCTCACCAGCAAGATCTCCAAAGGAAATATCGTAGTTTACTTTGCCTGCGCCTTTAAATCCTGCAAAGAATATGGATGGGTTGCCTAAGTTGTCTTTCAAGTTAAAGTAAGACAATGCAAGCTGATTTTCTTTTCTGAATACCGGAGTTCGTAAAAATCCACCCACTTCGGAACGGTTCACACCATTTTTAGAGAAAAGTAAAACTTCGGGTGCAAGCAGAGAATCCCGATACATTGAATAGTTTACTAAAGACCTTTCTCTTTGTACCTCTTCAAATTCCCAGAATCTCAAGGGATGCTCTCTGTAATTCAAAGGCATATCATACACATACACCCTATCTAGCAAAGGACTTAATTTAGAAAAATCTATCTCTAAACGACTCCATTGCCATGGAACAAAATAAAGATTCAAGGTTAGAAAAAGAAATGTCATGCCTGAAGAGCTTTTACGTACCGACTCAGGGCAGCCAGAGGATCACTACTGTGAGTAATCGGTCTACCCACTACTATGTAGTTTACCCCAAGCTCTTTCACTTCCACCGGAGTTATCACTCGGCTTTGATCGCCTGGTTCTTCCCCCTCAAACCTTACCCCTGGTACAATAAATCCAATCTTACTTTTAAATCTTTCATTTAATATTTTTACCTCATAGCCCGAAAGTACCACATAGTCAAGTCCAACCTCTAAAGCAATATTGACCATACTTTCAACAACCTTATCCAACTCACATGGAAATGCAAATAGTCGCTGAAGATCAAGCCTATCAATACTTGTCAAAATCGAAACCCCTGCAACGGCAATCCCCCTAAGGTGAGCCTCAGCTTTTGCATCCATAAGCATTCTCATACCACCCGATATATGGACGGTAATGATATCTACTTCACCTCTTTCAAATGGTGTAATACTCTGGGCTACAACTGATGGAATGTCGTGAAGTTTCAGATCGAGAAATACCCTCTTCTTTCTCCTCTTAAGCTCCTTTACAACGGTATTACCATATCTCAGGTAAAGGGGTAAACCTACTTTATAGAAATCATGGTTCTCTCCAAGGTAATCCACCCAGCTTAATGCTTCTTCGATAGATGTGGTATTTAAGGCGATTATAATTCCGGTACTAATGGCAATACCTCCTTCACTGTGATATTCTGAAGGCCAGTTTCCATTTTTTCTTTTACAAACTCGAGAGCCTTAAATTCTCCCTTGAACATCCCATTAGTTTTAAAGTTCACTACGTTAAGGGTGCTTAGTAGCTCTTTTATTGAAGCCTTATCGGGAAGCTTTATAGGCACATAATGACTTTTCTTGATTTCCACCACCAGAGCAGAGCTCTCCAGTATTCTATATGCATAACGAACCTTAGTCATGTTTAATTCCAAATGCTTCGCAATTTCCATGACCTTCGAAGGTTCACCCTGTTCGTACTTCTTGTATGTCAAAAGCATTATCACAAACAGAAGCGAAGGAGTTATCTGTGCCCCTGGGTCGCCTTCAAGGAACACAGCAACCTCCGCTCCAAGGAGCAAAAAGGTCCAAGAAAGGTATATCCAAAAAATAAAAACTAGGATGTTCCCAAGCGTACCATAAAACCTGGGAATAGTAGAAAAATATATGATATATACATCAAATAAGAGTTTTGATATCTCCCACAAAAATGCACCAAAAACAGCACCACCAAGAGCAGCAAGGGGATTTACTTCCCCATTGGGTAGAATAAAGTATACGATAAAAAAGGCAATAACAGTGATAAGGAAAGGCAGCAGGATATACTGTATCGATCTGAAAACAGGAGACTCCTTTAGCGTTGTAAAGAATCCGAAGGAAGCAAGACGCGTTGAAATATAAATCGACAATGCTATTAGTATGGGCACAAGTGTAATAAAAGCCCAATACGACGCTATTTTTACAAGAAGAGCCCTTTTTTGCCTAATCCCCCAGATCTTGTTGATGTTCCCTTCGACAAAATCCACCATAAGCACCGTAGTTACTATTAACGCAATCACACCAATGACCTCAAGAGAACCTATATTCTTTAAGAGCTCATCGAGTTTTTCTTCGATCATCATGCCACTCTGAGGAATAAAGTACGTGAATATAAAATTTTTGATTTTTTCATACATTCCAGAAAACGCCGAAAATTGGGCAAAGAGGAAAAATACCAGCGAAAGTGCCGGAATAGAAGCAAATACCGTCATATATGAAAGTGATGATGCTTTACTGAAAACCTCATCGTCTTGTATCTTTTCCCAGAATCGCTTTACAGCTTCTATTATTTTAATAGACTTACCTCCGTATCCTTATCAAAAAGGTGGCCCCTATCGGAGAACTTGAATACCACCTTTGAACCAGGTTCATAATTAAAAGAAGACTGAGCCCTTACATTCAATGTAGTATCTCCTGCATCCAGGTAAACGATAGTTTCATTCCCCAAAAGCTCAAAGAAGTCTATCTGGGCGGGAAAATCACCCTCCCCAAGTATGATCTCTTCGGGCCTCACCCCTAAAATAGCTTTTTTTGATTTTCCAACTTCTTTAACTTTTTTTGCGATCTCTTGAGGCAAAACATATTTGCCAAGTTGAAAATTAAAAACAAGCTTACCGTCCTCTTCCACAATTTCACCATCAAAAAAGTTCATAGGCGGTGAGCCAATAAAACCAGCAACAAATTTATTAATTGGATAGTCGTAGATCGATAATGGAGTACCTATCTGTTGAATTTCACCATCTTTCATCAATACGATCTTTTGACCGAGAGTCATAGCTTCCACCTGATCGTGAGTCACGTAAATCGTTGTGGTTTTAAGTTGCCTGTGAATTCTGGCGAGTTCAGCACGCATCTTAGTCCTCATCTTCGCATCAAGGTTCGAAAGGGGTTCGTCAAAGAGGAAAACCTTGGGATGCCTTACAATAACTCTCCCAACCGCAACCCTCTGCCGCTGACCGCCTGACAGCTCCCTGGGCTTTCTGTCGAGGAGGTTTTTAATATCCAGCAGTTCAGCAGCTTCCAAAATTCTATTGTGAATCTCTTCCTTCGGTACCTTCCTCATCTTAAGACCAAAAGCCATATTATCATATACAGTCATATGAGGATATAGCGCATAATTCTGAAAAACCATGGCGATCTCGCGATCTTTTGGTTCAACATTATTTACGAGCTTCCCACCAATGTATATCTCTCCTTCGGTAGGATACTCCAAGCCTGCAATTAATCTAAGCGTCGTTGTCTTTCCGCATCCCGAAGGTCCTAAGATTACACAAAATTCTCCGTCAGCCACCTCGAAGGTAGCATCTTTCACACCTACGTTTCCTCTGGGGAAAATCTTAGAAACGTTGATCAGTTTAACTTCTGCCATGTTTTACTCCCAGATAGTCTAATAACTTAATCAGCGTATCCTTCATTTCTCTCCTCGGGACTACCATGTCCAGGAAACCCTTTTGCATCAAGAATTCACTTCTCTGGAAACCCGGGGGGAGGGTTTGCTTTATGGTTTGTTCAATAACCCTTGGCCCTGCAAAACCAAGAAGAGCACCAGGTTCTGCAATATTAAGATCCCCAAGGGAAGCAAAAGACGCCATTACCCCTCCCATCGTAGGGTCACATACTACAGAAATGAACGGCAACCCACGCTCATTCAAGATTTCAACACCCATCGTGGTTTTAACCATCTGCATAAGTGAGAAAATCCCCTCATGCATCCTTGCACCTCCTCCTGAAGAGGTCACAGAAATAAGAGGTAAGTTTCTATCCCTTGCAGTCTCGCAAGCCCTGAAGAAAATTTCCCCATATACAGACCCCATGCTGCCACCGAGAAAACGAAAATCGGTAAGAAAAAGCACAACTTCTAAACCACCAATGGTGCCAACCCCAGCAATTGCCGCTTCTCTGAGCCCCGTGGATGCTTGAGCCTGCTTTAGCTTTGCTTTATATTCTGGGAAATCCAGCGGGTCGTCACTCTCCAGCTGTGAAGCTATTGTTTCACTGAAGCCACCATCGTCCAAAAGGAGCGCTTTATAAACTTCAACATTTGCACGAAAGTGATAATTACACTTCGGGCATACGAGAAAATTCTTTTCAAGCACAGCTTTATACAGCATTTCCCCGCAGTTTGTGCATTTAACAAATAGCCCTTCCGGAATTTCCCGTTTCGGAGGTTCCAGCTCCTTCTTCTTCTTAAATAACATGATATCACTCTATTTGAAATTTATCGATGGATTCCTTAATTTTTGAAATCTTATCTTCAATATCGGGTTTTTTAAGTTGAAGTTTAATTCTCCTTCTCATTTCCTCACCTGGTAAAGGAGTAAAGATGCAAACAGCAATGGCGCCCAAGCCAACTCCTATCATAAATATCAAAAACCTCTTCACTCTTAAATTCCTCCTCTTAATAATTATACTCAAGGGGACTAAGAAAATCAATACGGATATTTACCTTCAACCTTTGATGTTTCTCTTCACTTACTTTGAAAGGAAATCTGGTCGGAATAGAAATGTCAAGCTATTGACAACGCCACATGTAACCTTTACACTTTTTGAAAGTTTCAGGAGGTGTTTATGATATTACTCTTATTATGCATCCAGATGCCCCATGAAGCCACAATAAGGGGTACTCTAGACATAGAAATCAAAAAGGGCATCCCCCCCATCGTGATCCCTCAGATCGAAGATAGTGTAAGACAAGCTTTGAAAGCTATTGACGTAATTGAGCTTGAGCCTGAAACAGGAAGCATTCCGGAACTTAAGAGAATAGAGATCTCTTACAATGAACTCCTCAGCACCGTGCTGTCTCAAATAACCATTGAAGACGGTAGGCGAAAATTGAAGGAAGCCATAAACAGAGGAGCAAGCGACGAAGAAATAATCATACTGAAACTCGAGACCGAAAAGAGAATGTTGGAGCAACATCGAGAAATTGCAAAGCTCGAAGGCAAAGATGAGGAATTACTGCGCATTCAGATGAGATTGAATACCATGGAAAAATCACTTAAAGAACTTAAGGAGGAGCTGAAATGAAGCTAATCCTTTGCTTAACCTTACTTTCAAATACCCTCTCTGATAAGTTTGAGGCTTCTCTATATGGAAAGTTACAGAACCTCTCAAATACCGACCGTATTAGCGTTATCGTCTTGATGAAGCAAGAATATGATTTCTCAAAATTCCGTGAAGATGATTATGACGGAAAAAGAGAGTACATAAAGCGATTAGCTGAAGAATCCCAGAGACCTGTAGTAGAATGGTTAAACTCGATAGGAGAGGCAGAGAATCTAATCCAGTTTTTTGTAATCAATGGTTTCTCCGTGAGACTTTCAAAATCTGCTCTTATGGAGCTCGCTCAGAGGGAAGATGTTAAGTATATTGAGGAAGATGTTTACCGAAGGCTAATTCCTGAAGAAGATGTAGCTTATACTATAGCCACATATCCGTCGGGATCAGCGGAAATACCGTGGGACAGGCAGATAATGAATGCCGACAAGGTATGGAATGACCTCGGCTACAGAGGAGAGGGAATAGTTATCGGGATTATGGATTCGGGGGTGGATGTCGATCACCCTGTACTGAAAGAAACATGGAGAGGAATAGCAGGATGGCATGATGCTGTAAATGGGAAACCCTACCCCTACGACGACAACATGCACGGAACGGCATGTGCAAGCATTATTGCAGGCAAGTACAACCTCGGTATTGCACCCGACGCTAAGTGGATTGCTGTAAAAATACTGGATGCCAATGGTGAAGCATCCGGTGCTGACATGCTGGAGGGTTTTAACTGGATAGCTGGATTACCTGATAGCTTAAAACCAAGGGTAGTTTCCAACTCGTGGGGGATGGATGACTGGGACAATACCACATTGTTTGCCGCATGCTCCACATGGAAAGCCCTCGGAATTTTACCCGTATTTGCAGCAGGAAATAATCCTGATGCACCCACCTACCAATCTACACCTGGTACTTATCCAATGGCATTGAGCGTCGGAGCAACAGACCCAAACGATGAAATTACCCATTACAGTGCAAGGGGTGGAGCACCGAACCTTCCAAGATGGAATAATACTTATAACTGGTATGCACTTGACTGGAATAGGCATAAACCCGACGTAGTAGCTCCTGCGGATCCTGTACTCACAGCCTATCCTGGCATTTCATATCCGATTTTGCTGGGACATCTGCAGCCACACCTCACGTGGCGGGTGAAGCAGCTCTGATTCTCTCCAAAAACCCGTACCTCTCCCTTTCACAGCTTTATTTAGCAATCAGAAACAACACTAAACTTATAGAGCATGACATTTACAATTATCCCAATGATACCACTGGCTGGGGCAGAATAGACGCGTATAAGGCCGTCTTAAACACACCTCTACCCACCGATCCCAGTATTATTGTCAAGGGGTACATAGTAGATGACAGGAACGGTAATGTCGATGCACATCTCCAGCCAGGTGAAAGGGCAACCCTTATCATCTCTTTTGAAAACCGTGGAGGACCTGCCTCGAGTGTATCAGCCACCCTTGCATTTGATACAATCCCGGGATTTCCACACTACGTAACTTACAATCAGAGAACCGCGAACCTCGGCCCCATGTATTCTGGTGAAGTCAAGGATGGTTCCTTTGATATCACCCTCTCCTCGAGTGCCCTGTACGATAAATATCTCTACTTTACTATAAAGATCACTGCCGGTTCCAGAACGATGTATCGATTTTTTCACGTCCCAATTGTAGCCTATTCGTATCCTGCAATAACAGATACCCTTATATACGATAATAATATCCCATACTATAACACCAGCACCGACCCTTATTATGTCCAGTATAATTACTTCGCAACCCGCTTTGAGACAGCCTCACCCTGCAGCCTAAAAGCGATAACTCTGTACTTTGATGGGACTGCGACCAATGAAACTCTCTTTGTATGGAAACACAATGCAACTTATGATGCTCCTGATGCAGAAATCTATGCTTATAGACTTATTGACGTAACCACTCGTGATGCCTGGACTACAGTGACCCTTACAAATCCGATATATATATCAAAACCCGGATACTTCTGGGTTGGTATCAGAAAATCATCCCAAGAGGCAGTTCCATATGAGGACGATGACGAAGCTCTTTCCGTACATGTTTCCACAAACGATAGAATGGACCCATCGTCCTGGTGGGGCGCAGAATATTGGTATGACTTCTGCTGGAGACCCATTATTAAAGCAGAAGAGGTTACATCCCCAGTTATAGTCGAAGTTTCGTCTCACAGAATTGACGATTCCTTTTATGGCAACAATGATGGTTACATAGATCCCGGAGAGCGTTTTGGTTTAAAAGTCTCCGTGAATAATATTGGCATAACCGCAGACAGTGTAGTTGGATGCCTTTCCCCTATTGGAGCGACCGCCGACAGTGTAACTATTATTAAAGACACTGCCTTTTTTGGTACCATTCACCATGGAGAAGGTGACAACGATCTCGATCCCTTCGTTATTGAGTTCACAAAATTAAGTGGTCTTTCCGGATTCAACCCCCAATTCCTACTCGTACTCAACTATAAGTATATGTACAGGGAAGAGTGGGAAGAAAAAGAGGATACGGTCATTTTTAAAATCCCCGGGCCCTTCGCCACTGAGCCAAATGCCTGGTACTGGTATCCAGCAGGAACAGGAGAAGTTTATCTACTAAGCTCTTATCCTAATGGCACTTACTACTGGGCAACACCTGCAGTCTTTGGCTATGGAGCAGCAGACTCTATAGAGATCGATTCCATTAGTATTTATGCTTACAACAACGCAAATAACGCAAGAAACTTAACTCTCTACCTATGGGATCACAATAATTCTACCGGGCTTCCCGATGGAGCTCCAATTTACACAAGCACAGCCGTGAGTATACCACGCAACCAGTCGGGATGGTACTCATTCAGACCCAATATGAAAGTCCCCGGCATCTTCTGGTACGGGCAAAACTCCAATATAGCACAAGGTTCAGGTCTGAAACCCTCATTCTGGGGGTCGCCATTCATCGGGCTATTTACACTAGCTAATTCTTCTGATAACAACTGGACAAACATTTATGGCTCTCTGGAACTACCCCTTGCTGCTGATATAAAGATAAAGCACAACCACCCCGCTCTTTCCTACTATACTCCAGATAACTGGGATAGCCCAGTCGTGCCATCAAATAGTAATTCTACAACTTCACCTCCCATACTCAAGGGGGATACAACGGTCTACATTTCCGGCTGGGTAGCCCTTAATAGAAGCAATGTCAATGCTGTTGTCCCTATGGGAAGAAGCGTCAGGAACATCATGTTTCTCGATAATTATGGGCTCGCCCAGGTTTCCATCCCCGGTCCTGATACCATATCCCCCTGGAATTACATTTACTACTCAGGATATGTAGATACTATACCCGCGGGGAGACACACCCTTTATTATGCCATAGACTGGGATAACGTAGTTCCAAGCAATATACTTAACGATTATTTGAGGTACTGGGGTGAACAGTATGTCTTCTCACCTATCGGTTATCTGAATTATAACACGCCCACCTGGTCTGGTTACGCTCCCGAAATGACAGGCCCAGGAGCAGGCTACAGGTTCAACTTCACTGCCTTCAGAACGAAACCCACTTTAAATCAATGGGTTGCTGCAGCAGTGAAGAACAGCCTGTACGGCATAAGTGGTGACTCCGTAGACCTGGATCTCAGAATATATGAAGATGCCCCAACTTCTCCAAGGGAAGGCTTTGAAAACCCCGTTGCACACTCACTCCTTGGACCGGATAAAATAGACTTTATTGCCACATGGGGAGGAAACGAAGATGACCTCTACCCAGGCGTATACTCTTTTGGTGAAACGAGGGACAGCTTCCAGATTATAGTAACGAGGTCTGTGAATGGCTATCTCGTTGCAGGTGGGACAGGTACAGCGGATGTGCACTTACCTAATGCCAATTTTGCATACATGGAGAATATTGTATTCCCTGCCAGCACAAAGCAAACGATCGCTGTAGATGTGCAAAGTGGCAACGCTGACATCGCTATTTACCTCTTCAGCAAAGGTTCAAAACCTGGGAATTTCCGAAATCCCATCGAGTATGTCGCCTATGCTGACAACAACGGAGCGGGCGTAGGTGAGCAGATTTCCTATTCTTCAGCGACTATTGATACCCTTGGGCTTTTGATAGTCAGGAAATCCGGCTCAGAGGACTATACTATAAGGTTCAATAACATCACCATACTTCCTGTCGAAGAAAATCAATCAAATTCAATAAACAAAATGCTATACAATGTCCCTTCCATATTGAAGCCCGGCGCCGGTATAGAGGTGATATCCCCAACAGTATTACCATTGACCATAAAGCTTTTTGACATTCAAGGAAGGCAGGTTGCAGTGCTGGTGGATGGGCTTGTGGAGAGGGGGCAGAAGATTTATAAGATTCCAGAAACGGTGAGATCTGGAGTCTACTTCGTTGAGGTCAAGACTGGCAGCCAGCATAATATCCATAGAGTGATAGTGATAAGATAAAAATTTACTTTAAGGGATGGGCTTCGGGGTATCCC
>DCDE01000006.1 GCA_002316275.1 Caldifarciminota bacterium UBA1063 | reverse complement strand
CTCTTAACTATTATATGTGGAAGAAAGACAGAGTCATAGATCTAAGCTTCCACATTTTGTTTATTCAATGGCGTCCCCTGACAGTTCCTGAAACAAGTTCAGAGCCTGCCCTGAGTTTATTTCAGGGATGCATGATTTGAGCACAGACACCTTGCCAGAAATTTTCAAAGACCACGTTGTTAAATCCTTACTTTAATTATAATCGCACTTTTAGTAAATTGTCAAGTGTTAACCATTAAAAGTTCTAATCCGCCAAAACACAAGAATCAAAAATCTCTTACTAAAGGAAACAAAAGCTACCATCCACATTACTACTAAGGTCAATATTACACACATCGATATCCCACAAGTTGAAAAACTAAATTTATTTGCTACTCTTTTCTACCTTTTCCGCCTTCAAATATTTCAAGCCAGAGTGGTAACACAAAAATAGTATATAACGTAGAAAAAGATATCCCTCCTCTGGCTTAAATTGCTCAATTCTCTCCATCACGTGTAAATTTTATTGCGAGGAAGGGGCGGGCTGTCAAATATTTTCTTTTGCATGGTAGGTGCGAATTATATTACATATTATGGAAACAAAAAATCTGTCCTATAGCAAAAAGAGCCTAAAAAATCAGTAAATTTACACTACTTCCTTAGCTATAAACAAAATACACGAACATACTACTGGCTGCTAAGCTTGTAAGGCTGAACGGCAGGCCTATTCTTATAAAGGTCCAGAAATCATGATTGTACGAGTTTCGCTTCAACACCCCAAGGATAGTAACATTGGAAAGGGAACCAATGGGAGTAATATTACCGCCTATAGTAGTACCTAAAAGCAACCCAAAAATGAACAAATACATGTTAGTACCAAGAGCCTCCGCCATCATTTTAGCAACGGGCAACATTGCCATAGTATACGGAATATTGTCGACGAAGGCAGAAACCACCATAGAAATAAACACTATCAAGAAATACGCCAAAAGGATAGGATTTGCTTTGAATCGTGAAGAAATGTTTACAAACCACTGGGCAAGACTATCTATGAACCCACTGTAGCTCAGTGACCCAACCAGTATGAAAATTGCGATGAGAAAGAAAAAAGTCTGAAAATCAATATGTTTTAAAAGATCTATTTCTTCTTTCCTCTTCCTATTAAAGAAGGCAAAAGTCCAGATCACCGAAATTACGATAAAAAACGTACATATGTAAGCTATGTAATGTTCGGGTTTATCCGGAATAAAAGAACTCACGATTAGGCTTAGGACATACAAAGCAAATATAACAACGGGAAATAGACTCATTATCTTCTTTTCGCTTATAAAAACCTCTACATTTGAATCGTATTTAACCCTTTTTACCTCTTTTCTAAATAAAATATAAAGCACACCCACTCCTACAATAAGCCCACACTGTACTGCAAAAAATAGGGAAGGTTTGTACTTCAACGCTTTAAGAAAAAAGAAATCCAGGAAATCCATGCGAGCGAACATAGCAGTGAGAATTGAAGGTGTATCTCCGATCAAAAGGGCGGAACCTTCAAGATTCGTAACTGCAGACATCCCTATGAGAAGAGTCGATGGATTGATCTTTAGTTTCCTTGATACTTCGAGCCCTACAGGGTAAAGAAGCATTATTGTCGCAACATTCTCCATAAAACTCGAAATAATACCTGCAATCAGAACAAGGGAAAGCATCACTCCAATCCTTAGTTTTACTGGGTCCTTCGTCTTGCGTGCAATAAAATTTATTGAATGCGTTGCGATGTAATCGATGAATCCAACTTCGTAAAGCAGAGCTGTAATTATGCTTGTTGCAATAAAGATAGCCAGAACATTGAGATTTATTGAAGCAATAGCTTCGGATATCGGCAAAAGGCCCGTTAAAAGTAAAACCAACACTCCACATAATGCAACGAGCAATTGATACTTTCTAAACGTGATGATCAACACATAAGTTATAAGGAAAATAATCGCAGTAATATTCATAAGAACTTTATGTATTATAAAAGGAACTAAACGAAGAATAAAACTGCATCACGAAAACAGGTCCATTTTAAAAGGCACAAGCAAACTTCTAATGTGCATAAAGAAGTGGCGGTGCGGAGAAATTTCCAACGCTCTTTAACTCGAGGATTTACCATTTCTTAACAAACTCCACAAAGCTCAAGACATTAAAACTCTACGAATTATGGAGCCCGACGCGACACCTTGAGCCGTCCTTTCGTTTAATTCAGGAGTAAAATTGGAATAAAAACATTGAACCATTCGCTACTCACACAAGTGTTCATACATTAGTTTCTTTAATCTGCTAAAGAGATCCCAATGGGGAAAACATGCTAATGGGTCCAAAAAGTCTAAAATTTAAGTGGAACAATAAAATACCTGATAATAGTAGCTTTCCTCTCTTAGAATTTAAGCTGAGAAGACTATCATCCTAAAGAACACTGGAGCTTGCCTTGAACTTTATGATAAACCTTGCACTTTTACTTTCATCATGCCTTTGGAACTCGTGATCATATCCGTAGCAGCATGAAATAGACAAGTTTTGAGCACTATAACCGAGAAAATAAAATACGAGGTCACCACCAAAATAATCCCCGAACCAGCTTTCAACTTCAATAAGATGCTTATCGAAAGGCTGATAATTAACGCCATCAAGCTCTCATAACCTCCTTTAATGTTAATCCCGGGCCTTACATACCTGTAGAAATGGACGAAAAGATCTCCCTTACCATCTTTATCGGCGGTATATTAAATATTCAGACGGCAGGAAGAAGGGAGAAAAACAAGGGCATCCCCACCTTTTACATTGAGAGAATCCTGATCTGCGAGATAAAACACTCCAAGATTCGCAAATTCTGTGGCATAAAGTTCCCTTGCGCCGTACGTATAACGAGAAATTAGATCAATATGAGAAGAATCGAGTTTGCTGACACCAAAAATATTGAGCCGTTTTATACTTGAGATTTAATTCTAAACCTCCATTAATGTCGCTGATTTTCCTCGTATGAAGTACTTTAAAATCCATATTCCATAATTCGAAGCCCTCTAAAAAAGGGCTTTTTTCAGGATAATAGAGCACTTCTGATTTCTCAAGATTGAACATATCAACATCACCTTCCACAGTTAAGTATTCAGGATTTAAGGTAATTCCTGATGTTATATACCCGCCCTTCAGAATAATATCACTTCCTGATGATATGACAGAGCCGTTTCCAGTCTCCGAAAGTGCCGAATATGGCTCCACAATTGGATTAAAATCTTCACCAGCACTTTGGAACTCAACCTTTGCTGTATATTCCGAGCTGTAAAAGTTTGTTCCTACAACTGGAACATAAGTACCTGCCTCAAAGCTCCCGATCTGTTCCAACCTGGCACGCCGAACAAAATTAACATATCGAGGATGCTCGTATAAGCTCCCCAACCCTATTGGGAATAGTGATACACGGATAAAATATTCCATATGCATAGAATACTCCATTGCACTACAGCCCTTGTAATCTGGCTGTGCATCTATTTCGAACTTTCCCAAGAGTTCCAAAATAAAATACGTTGGGAATTACATCAAGCTTAAAGTTGCGAACCATGAATCCTAATTTTTTGCGGGCACTCTAAGTCACTCTGTACCTGAGTGTTGTAGTAAGAACTATTGTACATAATGAAAACCATTATTTCGCACTTTCTGATTTATCCTTTTAGGTAGTGGCAGAAGCCTATGCAATCTAAAGACTTAAATAATTTTAGAATGCGGGGAAAACACTAAGACTGAAAGCACAAAGGTTCAAAACCCGGCCTTTATTGAAGGAATATAAAAACATACATGCGTGAGCCGACAAGGGTATACAAAACACCCAACAGATGTGAAAATTCACTGCCTTAATGTAAATTTATGTTCACAGTATGTTAAACCTTGAGCTACCAAAGAGCTAAAAGAAATGAAATCTACGATCTTTTATTAGGTGCGTATTATTTTCCCAGTGGGTACTTTTGAATAATGCACTACTTTTTGTATTAGCCGTTCATTTTCAAGCAATTATAAAATCAGAGGGTTTCAGGCACAGATTGGCACAAAATTTGCAGTAATACTAAATAGGTAATACATGTATTACCACAACAAGCACAGGCAACTAGCATATAATAGCGGATCTAAATAAAACAAGGAGGCTCGTATGATCATCGAAAAGGCAACTTTCAAGCCAGAATTGAGCAGCATTGTGGTAAAAGTCGCAGCAGGCATCGAAGCATGCTTCGTAAGATACGAGTGCGGCGGAAAGCAAAGATGCGGCATCAGATAAAATAGCATAAACTCTTTTTGCTGTGGCCACAGCAATGAATTAATTAAGGAGAATAAGTAATTATGTACAATTGGTCCATATGGAACGTAGAAAGAGACATAGAACCAGGAGTAATGGTCTTAAACACTTTCTCAGGTGCGGGTGTAATTTTAACTCATGGGCAATATCAATTACTGAAAAATAACACATTTAATGAACTTGAAGAAACTCTGATAAATAACTTAATAGAAAATGGTTTTCTTGTACCCTATTCCCCGTCAGAGGAGGCTTCCCTGTACTGGAGTTTATATAACAACGTCGTATATCGCTCTGTGTATGACGAACTATTCCTTACTTTAATACCGACCTACAGATGCAATCTCGCATGTAAATACTGTTTTGAAGACCACCATTATTTGGAAAAATTATCCGATGTTCCACAGAACGAACGTCTTGAATTCCCAATGTTAGAGAAATTTATTGAGAATTACTACAACGAATTTCACTTTAAAAAGGCCAGAATTGTTTTCTATGGCGGAGAGCCGCTTTTATTTCCAGAACACTTTTTAAACATAACTCAACAACTTCACAAGTGGCTTAAGGAAAAGGGGGTAAATTTTTCTTTTTCGATTGTAACCAACGGTACAATCTATAGTGAAAGGATAATAGATGCCCTAATAGAGTTAGGACTGGAAAAAATACAGATAACTCTCGATGGTCCCGAGAACATCCACGATGAAAGAAGACCTTTCCTAAGTGGTAAAGGCTCTTTCAATGTCATTTTTGAGCATATCAAAAAAATCGTAGAAAAGAATGTAAATGTCATTGTGAGGATAAATGTAGATGCCCATAACACAATGTATGTACAAGACTTAATCCGTCTATTCAAAGAAAACAATCTCCTAAGTCAGAAAAACTTTTCTTTCTACCAAGGCTTAGTGGACCCTTCAACCGCAGGTCAAAGTTGGTGTAACGAGTATGTTCCTTTAAAATTAAATGATAGGATTCCCCTAATAGGAAGGGTATGGAGCAAAATGATAGAGGTTACAGACGATACTCAACTGTTAATTGGACTCAATGGGCTTAACTTTGGTGTATGCCCCGCCAAAATTCATGGGGCTTTCTTCATCGGACCAGATGGAGACATGTTCAGCTGCTACTCCCTCGTTGGTAATAAGAACTTTGTAGTCGGCAACTGTAGAGAAGGGAAGGTATATCCGCTCTACAGAGAACTCTTATTTTATGGCTCAAAGAAAATCATAAAATGCATTGAAGTAAACTGCCCCTATTTACCGCTTTGTAACGGCGGATGTTTTTATCATTCTTATGCAGAATACGGAACTCCTCAAGAGATAGCTTGCCAACGAAAGTATTTTGAAGAAGTCTGGCTACGAGCTAAAGGAAGTATATATGAAAAGATATACAAAGAACAAACTGGCAGAAAAACTCCTTTATATCGACGGCGTCACAAAGATATATAAGGCTAAAGGTAGAGAAATCGTAGCAAATGACAATATTACCTTCGAAGTAGAACAGGGAGAGATACTTGGTATATTAGGACCAAATGGCGCAGGTAAAACCACACTTATCAAACAGATAGCAACCCTCCTCATCCCAGACAAGGGTGATATATATTATAAAGGTACATCCATTGTAAAAAATCCCGAGAGCTTCTTGGGAAAATTTTCTTTTTTGATGGAAGGGTCGAGAAACCTTTACGGATACCTCCCTGGCAGGATTAACCTGTTATATTTTGCATATCTTCATAAGATATCCAAAAAAACTGCGGAAAAAAGGATCGACGAACTTCTCGAACTAATGGGTATAAAAGATTTCCAAAACGACTATGTAATGGACTATTCATCTGGAATGCAGAAAAAATTGTCCATTTCCCTCTGCCTTTTAACTGAGCCATCGGTGGTATTTCTTGACGAACCACTCTCAGCCCTTGATGTCATCGCCGCAGAGGAGATTACCAATATCATTAAAAATATAGTCAAGGAGAAGCATGTAACATTTATCATTGCGAGTCATAGAATGGATTTTGTAGAAAAGGTTACCGATAGGGTGGTATGGTTAAAAAATGGCCGTATTGTGAGAAAAGGCTCGACCCACGAGTTAAAATCGCTCACAGCTAAGCAAATGTATGAGGTTTATTTGAGAAGCAATGATAGTGTGGAAAAAGTCCTTTCAAAAGAAAAGGTGGAATGGGAAAAAATGGCAGCAGGAATTATAAAGTGTAAGTGCCCTTCCGAGAACAGATCTTTACTACAAAGATTAATATGCCTAAATGAATTTATAAGTGTCGAAAAAGTGGAAAGGGACTTTGAAACTATCTTCAAGGAGGAATATGGGAACAATGTACGTTCTGAAAGCTGAAATACTAAAATTTTGGTATGACCTAAAGCGGTATAAATTTAACTATTTAATCGGGCTTTTAGCGACTTTTATCTTCTTGACGGGCATCTACCGTGGAGTTACCAGTTCTTCAGAAGAAAGTGGCAATGCAACAACGTTTATAGGGCTCATTCTCTGGATTTTCGCAGCAAGATGCATATCCGATGCCTCTGACAATCTTTTCGAAGAGAGATATTACGGAACCATTGAGCAAATTTCGGTAACGAGGTTCTCACTTCCAAATATTTTCATGGCGAGATTCTTCGTAGATCTTCTATTTGCAGTAATCCGCATCTTTTTCATAGGTTTACCAATGTTCATTTTGTTTTCGCCGAAAATTGGCATCTTTTTTACAACGTTAGAAAATTCGATTATCACTACCATTGTGATTATCTCTATCATAATAACCCTTTATGGGTTTGGACTATTATTGGCAGCTCTTGGTTTCATGTTCCTAAGAATAGGTTCCTTTTCTTCAGTTTTTCAATATCTGATACTTTTCTTTTCAGGAATTGTAATTCCTTATGAAAGTATGCCACAACCGTTGAGAGCGTTCTCAAATCTTCTTCCCATGGGCCTTGGAATAAGGGTGCTGAGTGGAATAGAGAAAAACATGCTACTCTTTAAAGAAATTTTGTTAACCATCCTTTACAGTATATTGATCTTCACAGTTGCAGTTATCACTTTCAAAAAAAGTGTAAGGCACGTAAAACAAACAGGGAAATACAGTGCATATTAATCTTCTGCTTGTTATATTTACAGCATCTCTATCCTTGGAGCTTACGCCCATTGATATAAACATATCCAGAATTTCCCTCCACGATACTCTCTGGGAAAAATACGGAACAAAGATCGACAGCTTCTATGCTATCTATCCTGAGGTTGATACTAATCCACCTTATGCCCCAGCCGTATATATACTATTTGATGGTGAAAACCTCGGGATTAAGTTCTTCTGTCCTAAGGAAGAACCACCCATTTTTACTTCAACCACAAGGGACTTCAGCTTCACCAGCCAAGATGCATTTGGTATCTTAATAGATACTTACAACAATGGAAGAAGCGCCTATCTACTGAGCGTTAATGCAATCAATGTTCAGTCAGACGCTTATGGAGACAATGCAGCTGTTTCCCAAGACCCCTCCTGGGACGCGGAGTGGTATTCAGAAACAAATTTAACAGATAATGGTTGGGAAGGTATGATTATAACGCCCATTAAGATATTTAGATTTCGTGGAGGCTTGTGGGGTTTAAATTTCATTGAATCAATCAAAAGGGTTAAAGGTACACCAAAAACAGAGGTGCTTTCATGGTCAATACCAGTGAGCAACATAATCGACCCCTCTACCTTCAGAAAAATTAAACTCGCCCTTCCCGATGCCCCAATGACGACTCCTCTCGAGATTATCCCTTATTTTGCAAGTTCCTATAAACCTTTTCAATATAAGGCAGGATGCGACTTAGGATGGGTTATTCGTAACAATTATAGCATTAATCTTACATATAACCCTGACTTTGCACAGATTGAAGGAGATGTGGATCAGATAGACCTCTCGAAAACAAAGTTATTCCTCTTAGAAAAGAGACCGTTCTTTATGGAAAAAAGCGATATACTTAGCTCAATATTACAATTAATGTATACAAGATCCATCGAAGAGATAAGGTATGGTGCCAAAATTACCGGAAATTACAACGGATTTGATCTCTACTCCTTTTTTGTATCAGAAGGTGGTAATTCGCCAAGTGATATTATCTGCCTTCGCTCCAAGAAAGATTTCAAAAATAACTGGTTCGGATTCTACGAGGTAAGTAAATTTGCCCCCGACCATTATAACCATAGTTTAAGCCTGGATGGAGGAGTTAAGATACCTTTTGATGTAGATCTCGACTTCGCCTTTTCTAAGACATTCACAGGGGGTTTGACGGGGGGTGACGATTTTGCGTTTAGGTGTGACTTAACAAGATATCCCATCAATGAAGGCTTTGGAGCTGTCTTATCCTATAGAGTACTCCAACAAAACTACAATCCGGAGCTTGGATTTATCTCTGTACCAAATGTAAAGGCAGGATATTACAACCTCTCATACACCTTTTCCCTCGATAATTCCTTCGTGCAGAGCATCACTCCCGGTGCTTACTACTCTAACTGGACGAGATGTAGTGATAAAAAGCTCATGCAGGACGAAATAGGCCCCTACCTGGGTATAAGTTTTCCAAAGTATCTCGATATTAATCTATTCATAGAGAAGACCTATCGCCTGTATGAAGATAGATACTACAATAACCTGACTTACGCAGCTAATGCAACTATATACCCATCAGGAAGTATGAAAATTTTTACTTCTTACACCTTTGGTAAATATTACGACGCATTCTTAAAGTATCCTGCGATTTCGTTTTCTCTCTACCCTTTAAGGAATGTCTCCCTCGATTTTTCAATGGATTACTTTACTACAACCGGTGAAAATGAGGAACAGGTTATGATTACCTCAGTGAGAGGAAACTGGAATGTTACCGATAAGCTCAGCTTTAGGTATTTTATCCAATGGACTGATATTTCTTATGAGTTCCAGACAAACTTCCTCTTGGCATACGATTTTTCTGTGGGTTCGCACATATATATCGTCTTAAATGAAACAAGGGATATCAGTAATTTCAGTGCTCTAAATACGTTGCCACCACTTATTGATAGGAAGTTATATCTAAAACTGTGCTATAGCTTCAAGCCCTAAAGTGCTGTAAAATATTCGAGGGAGCATCTGTTGGAAAAATTTGGAAGTATTATATGAATCAATTATTATTTTCACAAAGGAGGCATCGTGAATTTGATGATACTTTTGCTATATATGTTAAGAGCAGGAAGTCCCTATATAGTTAATGAAATCCTCGATGACCAGAGACTCGTACTCACAGGGCCAAAATACGATGGTATATATATCTACTCGATCAAGAAGGAAACTGCAAGGAAAATCTCGAATTACAACGGCTTTCACATATCCCTTTCATTTGATAGGAAAAAGATATTAGTAAAAGACGAGGGGAAAGTTATTCTATTGACCGATGATGGCGGTGAAAAGGTCATCGTTGAGGAGAAAGGTAACATCGGATTCCCCGTATGGTACAGTGAAAAGCTGATCGCATACCCGTACGAAGGTTGTATTAAGATAATAGACACTAATGGTACATTAAAAAACAACATTGAGAATGTGAATTCTCCATACATAGATACAAATGGTGATATCTTTGCATTTCAAGAACGGGACGAAATATACCTCATTGATAGAGATGGGAGGAAAGAAAAAATCAGCGTGGATGGCGTGTGTTATGGACCTTCTTTCTCGCCCGATGGAAAGAAGCTAATTTTAAACTGCATTAGCAAAGGCATATACCTGTATGACATTGAAACTCGCGCTATCTCTTTTGTATCTCCAGGAAACAATCCCAGGTGGTCACCCGACAGTAAAAAAATTGTATTCAACATCTCAGAAGATGACGGGGAAAATATAACTTCCTCGGATATTTACATCTATAGCATTGAAGACAAAAAAGTTTCGAAAATCACTGATACCCCCGCTCTTCACGAAATCAAACCTATCTTTTCCACTGACGGAAAGACAATATATTTTAATACGCCAGATTTAGAAGTTGGTTATATAAAAATAAACAGCAAAGTAAAATTAATAAGAGTGCACGACGAAAAATGAAGCACTTCTTAATCTCTTTAGCATTCCCATGCGCCCTTTTCGCATGGACTATATGCCTCGACCCTGGGCACGGCGGAACCGATCCTGGAGCAATAGGCACATACTACACTGAAAAACAGGCAAACTTAGACGTTGCCAATTGGGCAAAATTTTATATGGATAAGGTCGGTGGGATTACTTGGACAAGTATGACAAGATACTCCGATATGGACGTTTCCCTTGAAGACAGGGTAAATTATGCAAATACAAACGATTTCGACAGATTTATTTCCATTCACCAGAATGCATATAATGGTTCCGTACAGGGAACAGAAACTTACTGCTACACCTATGGAAGTGCTCAAAGCTTTGCTCTAAGGGACTCAACCCATCCCGAACTCGTAAGAGCGTACTTATACAACGATAGAGGCGCCCAAACAGCAGGATATTACGTTCTTCGGTACACAAGTATGCCTGCAATCCTTGGAGAAGGCTCTTTTATAGATTACAACGGAGATTACAATGAATCCTGGAGGTATGCGTATAACTGGTACGCACACTCCTCAAGACAAGGGCATGCTTACACAAAGGGATTATGCAAGCACCTCGGACTTCTTTACCCTTCCTTTGTACTTTTTACTGATTATCCCGATAGCGTGTACTCGAACTCCAATTTCACAGTAAGAGACAGTTTTTACGTCGCGGGATTTCAAGCAAATGCAGATTTAATCTTCGAAGTAAAATCTAAGACATCAGGGAATGTCCTTTACACTGAAAGGACTGCCAATATATCTCCTGGCTACTGGATAAGGACCTTTGGAATAAACCCAACTATTTCACTACCGGATAGTGGTTATGATTATTATGTCTACTTTATCTCCTATATCGTCCCTGAGGGAGGAAACTGGAATAACAGATATTCCCATGTTTCAACTTCGCTCCTGCCCACAAAAGTGAAAACAAACCCAACCCCCGATACAAGTTGTATAGTTTATAAAAGCTACCCTGAGATCATCTATGCGGACTCCAGTATATTCGTACAGGAAAGCCTCTATATTGCACCATCTCAGGCTCCTGCAGACCTAATATTCGAAATAAAACATAGAGAAAGCGGAAATATACTATATCATGAAAGAATCGAATCTTTGAGTTGTGGCCACTGGATTAAAACCTTCGGATTGGATCCACAAATAACGTTAGCTGACAGTTTCGGAGAATACGAAGTATATTTCCTCTCCATTTTAACTCCACCCGGGGGTGGATGGAGTAACAGGTACACCTACAAATCAACATATACTACACCGACAACAGTACTAAGTAATTCACCGAGTTATATCCTTTACAAAAGTTTCCCCGATACAGTAACAGCATTAGAACCCTCCGTAGTAATTGAGAGCCTTTATGTAGCCCCTAGCCAGAGGCCAGCAGACCTTATCTTCGAGATAAAAAATAGAACCACAGGAGATATCATTGACTTCGAGCGCGTAGAGGGACTCACATCCGAATATTACAACTTTGATTTCAGCTTTACCCCACAAGATTCACTTATGGTTTATTCGGTCTACTTTCTCTCCATCCTCACCCCGCCCGGAGGGAACTGGTCCACAAGGTACAGATACGCCTCTACTTACAATACACCAACTATTGTCCTTCCAAATCCCACTACAATCGATGAATTCGCTGAGAGCAAAAATGAAATTATCCATCACTTTAGCCCATCAGGAGAATCCATCCTATTTTTGTACAACGTTGACAAGTCATATGACAATCTGGAGATTAAAATTTACGATGTAACGGGTAGAATCGTAGATAGAATCTCAGCAATTGATAATACCAACAAGCTTGAGTATAGTGGCAATCTGAAAAATGGTGTATACTACTACCTATTGACCTCGAATGAACTTATTTTAGCGAGAAATAAATTGGCGATTGTAAGATAAAAGAATTGTAATTTACGCAAAATTAAAGGACAAGGCCTCTAATAAAAAATTAAGATTCTTGATAGATCGCTCTGCACCAGCATTTCTATTTTTACCTCTTGAGCAGCGTCTTCACATCTCCGCCTATAGTCTATAACTTATAACAATACGGGGGGTATTAAATGAGCTGAGGTACAGATTACACATGATATAAAGAATGCATCTTTTGATGCCGATCGGGGAGGGGAATTAGACGTCGCAAGAGATAAATGGAAGGATTCCCCGAATTTTCACTTCTACGAATGCACAAGACCAGAAGAGCTGCACTTATTGATATTGCAATAATTATGGAGACCTTAGAACATATGCACTCTCCCCTCATTATGCCGTATTTTGAAAAGATTAGTAAACACACAAAACATTGCATTTTCATAACCATACTCAAAGAAATAGGGATCTTACTCCTGCTTAAGTGCATCGTTAAGAATACATTCTCCTTGGGTATGGACGGCTATACACTCCAAGAACTTTTAAATTCAATTTTGGGAGAACAAATCTCTTGGAGAGGCACCATCATAAGAGTTTCAATGGAAACAACTTTTGAGAGATTTAAAGGAAATAATTAAAATAGTACGAATAGACGGTACGCCGGAAATGGGTATTATCACCAGATATAAGCCTCTATATAGGTATCGTTGCAAAGCCATACTCTAACGTCTAAACGCATGAGAGTGAGGGAACTGCTCGCGCATAATCCCTTCATAGAATATGAAAACGAAAATCTATATATCAAGTCTTTAAGTGCTCCGCAGTCCTCCAATCTCCTTAAAATTTATCCTAACCCACTCCATTAAATTGTCTTATTTACGAATGAGAACTCAATACGGTAAGTAGTTCTTAAAAAGAAATCCCCAAAACATTGAGAAACTGATTAGGTAACCCTTTTAGTTTGTATTACGCAGTTACCTTGCCAATAGAAATAGCGCCTTGCGCCTCTATCTTTATAATCCTGCTCTCAGCAGAATAGTCCTCTCTTTGAACCCTGCAGAAATAAATCCCAGGTTTTATAGTCTCTCCTCGCATCCTTCCCATCCCATATGACATAACTGTCTCACCGTTACCCCAGAATGCCAGCCTCTTACATCCTTACCTGTAATATCATAGGTAGATATCCTATATGGACTCGCACTTACCGGAATCGTTGTAACAACAGTGTTCGCACTACAATCAATAACAGATGCTGTCGAATTTTCTATAACATATAACCTGTTATCTGCCTCATTGATCAATAGACAATTTGGATTGAGATTCGTTGAAAGGGCTCTGATGATTGTATCTCTTGTACAATCAATTACGTATAATCTGTGCAAACCGTCGTGAACTACGTAAAGCTTATTTTCAACCTGATTCCAACAAAGGGTAACTCTTCCTGCATAAACAGGTATCTCCACTGCTTTGGTATCGTTCTCGCATTCAATTACTTTAATTAATCTCTCCAAGGAATCCACCAAATAAAGTTTATCATTGGTCTCATCAAGTGCTAAAGCTTTCCCACTTTCAACTGGCTCATAAACCATATCAACAACCGGATCAAGCACAAAGAGCTCCCGTTTGGTAAAATATACCTTGGTTCTATTTCTGTGCCAAAGGACATCCGCAATGGGACCACTGTAAATCAGGACCCATAGATGAGTGTCGCAATCGGATCGACAAAACCACTGGCGCCATGGGCGATCACCGGCAAGTGAGAGGTAAGCCTCATTGTCTGTTTCAGTTAACACAAGTTCATCCCATTATCCAAAAGTGTCAAAGGATTCCTCGAAAACTACGCTATTGACCACCTTATCGGTTTCGGTAATGCCGAGGTTGAGGTTCTTGCATCTCTCTGGTTTCACAATAAAACTTGTCAGTTGCGAGTTATATACAAAAAAGACCCAGGGATCCCACCAACGGGCAATGTCACTTCAACCCACTATGTCTTCTACATTTAATGTTGTTGATGTTTTACCACAAAAATGTTATTTTGTCAAGAGTCTGCCGTGTGCTCCACCGAATAAAGAAGTTAGTGCAAGAGTTGAGTAACATATCCTCTTTACAATCTCTACCTGATATGATACAATTTTATAAAAGGGGGAAACAATGAGAGACAAAATTGAGCATTTCAAACTGAAAGACCAGCATGGGGAACTATTCAACACCGAGGATTTACTCGGTAACAAAAAAATCCTGCTATCTTTCCATCCTTTGGCCTTTACAAAACTCTGTAGCAAACAGATGAAGGAACTGGAGGAACGCTACGACGAGATTGCGAATCTCGGTGTCTATCCCGTTGGAATCAGTGTAGACCCTGTCCCTGCAAAACATGCCTGGGCTAAGGAGCTTGGGATTAAAAAACTGAGGATTCTCTCAGACTTCTGGCCCCATGGGGGGATCGCAAAAATGCTCGGAATTTTCAGAGAACAGGATGGATTCTCTGAGAGAGCAAACATAATCGTTGACGAAAATGGAGAGATTATCTTCAAAAAAGTATATGAAATCCGAGAGCTTCCTGACCTCAATGAAATTTTAGAATTTCTTAAGAGATAAAGATGAAGCTCGCTCCGGCCTGGCTCATGCAGCCTATACCTTATATGGGAGAGGATCTTGAGGGTGTATGGATCATCGAGCAAAAGGTCGATGGGTGGAGAATGCAAATAATTAAATCAGACAAGGGAATTGAATTCTGGGGTAGGAGGCTGGAAAAACAACCTAACTGGACAGAGAAGTTATCGTACCTCTCAAAATACCTTGAATCTATACCCGATAATACTCTTCTCGATACTGAGATTACCTCAGAAAAAGGGAGGAGGTTCATCCCATCGCTTTTTAAGAAAACTCCGGATGTAAAGGCTATCATTTATGTCTTTGATGTGATTTACTATAAGGGAAGGGAAGTTTTCACAGTCCCCTTAAAAGAGAGAAAGTTACTTCTTCAAGATTTGAATCTAAAAGACCCCTTTCAGCTTATGCCATACGAAAAATTACACTATGATGTTAAAACGATGGTTATTAACGCCAAAAGAGATGGGTTTGAAGGAATTGTTCTCAAAGAGTTCTTCTCGCTTTACGAAATTGGGAAGGGTGGCCCAATAGCAACAATATTTTGGAGGAAAGCCAAATGAAAGTGGGAAGATTTCAGGTAATGGCAACACTGCAAGCGGCCAGAGCACACCTCCTGGGTTTGCCCATAGACTCAGCCAAGTCATTCGGGCTCAATAGAGCAATATTTTATGCAGCGGCGAAGAGAGGTTTTAAAACAGAGAAGGGTGAAGAGTTCCCTGTAAAACCTAACTTTGAAGCTATAAAAGGCATACCACGGGGAAAAATTAAAGAGCTCCAGGAGAAGTTTAGGATTTTCTCCTTAGGCGATGAGCAGGCTTACTCTGTGGAAATGGATGGAAGACCCTTTTTCATCATCGGCAACGAAATTCAAACACCTGAGGCATTTAGAAGACAGATTGAATCCCGCTTCAGTGGCAAATTCCAAAAAGCTTTTGAGGAGGCTCTCGAAATTTGCAAGCAATACGACAAAGGGGTATTAATGTCTCAGAGGTATTTCTTCGAAACTGTGTACAAGCCAAGACGCGATCTTCTTGCACAAAAATGGACTGAAATGGTATCTAACGAGTCTTAAATTTCTGAAGAAGCTTCTCAGCAAAAAGCAGAGCCTTCTCGCCGTCTTCATGAGTGGGAAGCCCTTCCCATTTTTCAACCACGTAAGGAGTCATAATATCATCGTACAAAATAAACCGCGACAGAAATGCCACTGCTTCATGAATTTCCTCATCATCAATTGATACGGACTTCAAATCCTCATAGAGACTTTTAAGATCGTCTTTATATGAAAATCCGGCAAGATCTGAAAGCTTCGAAAAGACAGACTTTGACGCAGAAATTCTTGCATATATACAGGCTCCTTTATAATCTCCTATCTCAAACTTCTTTTTTGCTTTTATCAGATCTTCAGTAGCGCTCTCCAACCATACTTCTTTCATTATTCTGTATCCTCGGGCTCACCAAGATAAATGGACCTCCCAAGAGGTTTTGAATACTCTGACCACCGAGCGTTATTTTGGCTTCTCAAGTCGTAAGCCTTTTTGAACATATAAGCCTTTGCATCAAGATTATCAAGAAAATGCAGAATTTGTGCCTCAAGGAACATCGGCTTTACTGGGGAACCATACTGCTGCTCACCGTGATGAGAAAGAACCATATGGAGAATCTTCATCCGAAGCTCCTCGGGAAACTTCCCCATAAACTCCAGTTCATGGATTTTCTTGCTGACCAGCTCGTACCCGATAATCAGATGACCGAGCAGTTTTCCCTCATCAGTATATTCAATATCTGGAGTGTATTCCAGCTCAAAAACCTTTCCGATGTCATGAAGAAGGGCACCTGCAACTAAAAGATCACGGTCTATAATAACGTACATTTTAGAAATCATCTCTGAAACTCTTGCGATCTGAAGGGTATGTTCCGCAAGCCCTCCTGAGTAGTCATGATGATTCATCTTAGCAGCTGGTGCAAGAAGAAACTTTTTGCGAAGTTCATTATCATCGATAAAAATCCTCTTCAGCAGAAGTTTCAAATCCGGGTTCTCAACTTTTTTTATTATTGACCTTAATTCTCCTTCGAGCCTTTCTGAATCGACACTACTCGAAGGTACGAAGTCCCTTAAATTGTACTCCCCAACTTTATAAACATCCAGTACTTTGATACCTAACTGATCGGAAAATTGATACACCTGTAATTTGATTCTATGCACCCTTCCCCTCTCAATTTTAACTTTTATCTCATCCACATTTTCGAAAGCTCGCGCAGTCTGAGATCCCGTTATGTCTGCAAGCAAAATTTCAAGATATGACTGTCCGTCTTTACTAGACCTAATCTGCATATCTTTGATCTGAAAAAGGTCCTCAAGCTCCTTCCCTATCTGATTTTGAAGGTCAACTATGAAAAACTTTTTCTCCATTATCCGCCCCCTTAATGTAAAGAATCCATGAAAGAGCAATTGCTGCACTGGATGCCGCATTTAACGAATTGATCTTGCCTACCATTGGTATTGAAACTATCTCATCGGAGGTCTTTTTAATTCCTTCCCCTACACCTTCATCCTCAGATCCGACAACTAGAGCCATAGGAAAGTTATAAACTGCGTCATAGAGGCATTTTCCACCCCTTTCAAGGACATAAACCCAGATATCACGCTTCTTGATTTCCCTCAAAAAACTCGCTAAATTTTCAACAACACATATGTGAATATTAAAAACTGCACCTGCGGAAGCTTTAATAACCGCCTCGGTAAAACCCGCTGCTTTCATTGCAGGAATAACCACTCCCGTGGCGCCGAGTGCATCACAGCTCCTTATTATATTGCCCAGATTTTGAGGGTCTTTTATATGATCACATACAAGGAGAATCCCTCTTTTCGTAACAGTCTTGTCAACTACTTCTGCAAGTGAACTGAATTCCATTTCCCTTACCACAGCAACTACACCCTGATGCCTGTCGTTGCCCACCATTCTTTCGATCTTCTCATTATCCACATGTATTACAGGGGTGTTGAGTGTCTCGAGTAGCCTAAGAAGCTCGAGAGGGAGATGGGTCTTCCTCGAGATAAATACTTTCTCTACCCTTTGAGGTGTGCTCTTCAAAAGTTCGACAACCTGGTTCTTCCCATAAACATACATTGGGTAAGTATATTGCTTCCTCTGCGTATTAGAAATACAAAGGGATCACCTTAAAATTATATTATCACAGTGAAAGAACAAGACAAAGTCCAGAAGGCACTCAAAACAAGTATAAAAGAGGGCGTTGCGTACTCCATTATGGAAGGTATGGGGTTACGATACATCACGCCCTATGCATTACTTCTTGGCGCAAGCAATAAAATCATTGGATTTCTCACATCAATACCGCAGATTGCATCTGCAATAATCCAGCTCTTTAGCTTGAGAATTCTCGGTGGAAAAGTATCAAGAAAAAAACTTTCCTTTTGGGGAGCACTACTACAGGCAATTTTTTGGCTACCCATAATTTCCCTTGAATTTTTCTACTTCGTTTTAAATAAAAGAGGACCTATGATTCCAATTGCTCTGATAGGATTCTACACTATCCTTGTGGCAGCCGGCAGCATTTTTGCACCTGCGTGGAGCTCATGGATGAAAGATCTTGTAGACGAAAAAACTCGGGGAAGTTACTTCGGTAAGAGGAACCGCATCGTGGGTTTTGCTAGTCTCTCCTCAATGGTTGTTGCAGGGTACTTACTTGATGTCTTCAAGAAGATCAACGCATATTCAGGATTCCTACTAATTTTTTCTATAGCTATGATATCACGATTTATTTCTGCTTTTCTACTAAAGCAACAGCATGAGCCCCCCTTCAAGTCCCACAAGTCATATTATTTTACATTGTGGGAGTTTATTAGAATAATGCCACAAAGCAATTTTGGAAGGTTCACAGCTTTTGTTAACCTCTTTACGTTCTCCGTCTCCATTGCAAGCCCGTTCTTCGCAGTTTACATGCTTAAATACCTTAAATTGTCCTATCTACAATTTACCCTCGTCAACTTTGCATCCTCCATTGCAAGTCTCCTCTCCATGCCGCTCTGGGGAAAGCTTGGTGATAGATATGGAAATCTAAAAATAGTAAAAACCACAAGTTCCCTCATTCCACTCGTACCCGCTATGTGGGCACTTACAACGTTCGTTAAGAGTAATTTTGTTTTCTTCATCTTGCTCTTAATTGAATTATATTCCGGCTTTTTGTGGGCTGGATATAACCTTTCTTCATCGAACTTTGTCTACGATGCCGTAACGCGACAGAAACTCCCCATATGTGTTACCTATTACAATATTCTCAATGCAGTTATGACATTTATAGGCGCAACCATTGGAGGGTTTCTTGCTTCTTACAATATCCTGAGAAACATTAGCGCAGGCAACATAATTCAGGTGTTCATCATATCCGCCATCTTTCGTTTCCTCTCTGCAATAATTATCCTTCCCCACGTAAAGGAAGTAAAAAAGGTTGAAATGCTTGAATTAAAAAAAGTAAGGCAAATGCTCCTTGGGCCTATTGATAACCTGCTCTTTCAAATATCATTTAAAATTAGAAACCCCCGAGGATAAGAACAAATTCATTTTGAATTTTAAACTTCAATGGAAATACCTTAAAATTGAGAAGGAGGTAGGATTATGATATTAGAATTTACCGATGATGAAATTCAAGTCCTTAGAGAACTATTAAAGGAAAGGGTTCTGGAGCTTCGAGCGGAGATTAGAAAAGCCGACGACAGCCTCTTTAAAGCAGCATTGAGAGATGAAAAGGAAATACTCATAAATACTCTTAAGAAGCTCGGTGAGGTAATTGAGTAGCCTAAACTACTATTTTAGAGAAATCACAATAAAGTCTAAAACATTCTCTTACTTCGTAAAGCAAGGCAAGTCTATTGGCTCTTAGCTTCAGATCATCAACCATTACAAAAACCATATCAAAAAACCTATCAATGTAGGGCTTTAAGCTTCTCAAATACTTGAGGGCTTTTTGATACTCTTCCCTCTCAAGCGCCTCTCGGACCATAGGTTCAGTAATATTCAACACACGGTGTAACTCTCTCTCCTCATCTTTTTCAAAAAGTTCTTCGGAGACAGCCTGAGGCTCGACCCCCTGAAGTATATTATGCGCCCGTTTTTGTCCAACCACAACCTCCTCAAATTCCTTTTGATTTTCAATATAAAATTGATGAAGTACCCTTGCCCTTTCGATGATTTCCCAGAGGTCATTAGTTCTCGCTCCAATCACAGAATCAACTATATCGTACCTAATGCCCTCCTTTTCCTCAAGATAGTTTTCTAATCTTTTCCATGCCCACTCCATGAACTCGTTGAAATCCTCAATCTCTACTTCGAGGAGTTCTGCAGCTTTTTTAGCGAGTTTTACAAAATCAAATCTAATTTTTTTAACCTTCACTATTTCGAAAATGGCATAAAGTGTCCTCCTCAACCCAAAAGGATCGGAAGAGGTGCTAAGTTGTGCCCCAGACTTTAGAAATGCAAAAAGATTATCAATTTTATCTGAAATGCTGATAAGAGCTCCCTCTTGAGTGAGTGGCAATTCATCACCAGGAAAGCGTGGGAGCACATGGTCATAAATTATTCGCGCTAATTCTTCGTCTTTTCCCTGTCTCAGTGCATATTCCATTCCAATAATGCCTTCTAATTTTGTAAACTCCTTACCGTCCTTAATCATCAAAGTTGTAAGATCCACCTTACAGAGATAAAGGGCTTTGTAGAGCAAATCTGCCCGTATATTACAGTTTGTAGCTCTAAGCTCTTCACAAAGCAACTTCATGCGCTCTATTTTATCAAACATGGAACCGATGCCTTCTCTAAAAACCACCTTTTTGAGCTCCTCAACTCTACTCTCTAATGGCACCTTCAGGTCTTCATGCATGTAGAATTCCGCATCTTCAAGCCTTGCCCTTAAGACTTTTTCATGATTTGGTCCTATCTCTCTTTCAAGATCCTCAGTATTGTCAATGGCTGTAATAAAATAATGGGAAAGCTCTCCATTTAGCCGCCGAAGTGCGAAATATCTCTGATGCTGCTTCATAGCCGTGATAGTAACAGCGTCGGGCAATTCGAGATATTTATCAGGGAAACTACCGGCAATAACCCCTGGGTACTCTACAAGATTAACTACTTCACTTAAAAGCTCATCATCTTCTTCCCAAACCAACTGCCGCTCTTCACAGATTCCATGCAATTTATTCCTAATAGTCTCTCTTCTCAATACAGGATCTGCAACTACATAACGCTCTTCTAATAACTTCAAATACAACCTGGGCTCTGGAACGCAAATTTTCTCATTACCCTTAAGGCGGTGCCCATAAGTGGTATTGCCCGCCTTGAGCCCTCCTATCTCCACTGGTAATACTTCCTTCCCCAAAAGGCAGAGTACCCACCTTATAGGCCTCAAAAAACGTGCACCGGAATTATTCCACCTCATCGACTTCGTAAGCTTTAGTTTTAACAGTAGACCTGGCAGAAACGCATTCAAAAGCTCAATTGAGCTCTTTCCACCCCCTTTCATGCGTGCCTTTACATACGCACCCTTCCTATTCTCTTCAATGAAAACATCTTCTAACTTTAGACCTCGACTCTCCAGGAACCCTGAAAGAGCCTTCGTTGGATTCCCATCTGCATCAAAGGCAATCTTAGCAGGGGGACCCACAATCTCAGACTCCCATATCTCTTGTGTATCAGCTAAATTAGTAATTAACACCGCAATTCTACGGGGAGTAAAATAGATGTTTATTCTTTCAAAGGGTATTCTATTCTCTTCAAGGAACTCCTTAAAAATCATTTCCATTTGATGCGCAATATCGTAGATTTCAAAAGGGGGAAGTTCTTCTACACCCAGTTCGAGCAAAAAATCAGTCACCTTCAGCCTCCAAATAAATCCTTGCAGCCAGGCTTGCAAGCCTTTGAACTTTTAATATGTAAGCCTGCCGTTCTGAAGCAGATATGGCACCCCTTGCATCGAGGAGATTAAAAATATGTGACATTTTTATCACGAAATCATACCCTGGATAAAGGATCCCCTCTTTTAAGAGTGATTCTGCATCTTTTTCAAATCTACGAAATAATTCGGTAAGCAGTTTTACATCACTCTTTTCATAATTGTAGACTGAGTATTCGTATTCAAACCTTCGGTAAATGTCACCCCAGGTAACTCCAGGTGCCCACTGGAGGTCAAAAATCGAATCTACGTTTTGAATGTACATAGCAATGCGTTCCAGTCCATAGGTAAGCTCAACAGGAACCACTTCAAGATCGATCCCACCTACCTGTTGAAAGTATGTAAACTGCGTAATCTCAAGCCCATCAAGCCACACTTCCCAGCCAAGTCCCCAAGCGCCAAGAGTTGGAGACTCCCAGTCATCTTCAACGAACCTCACGTCATGTTTCTCAATATCAATCCCTACATATTTTAAAGAATTTAAATAAATCTCCTGAGGATTTTCCGGTGGAGGCTTCAAAATCACCTGAAACTGGTGGTACTGCTGGACTCTGTTAGGATTTTCAGCATACCTGCTATCTTTAGGTCTCCTTGTAATCTCAACGTAAGCTACCTTCCAAGGCTTTTTCCCAAGGGAACGCAAAAAAGTGAGCGGGTTGAAAGTACCCGCGCCCACCTCAGAGTTATACGGCTGCCCGATAACACATCTAATATCCGCATAGTATCGTGAAAGCTTTAGAATCAAATCTTGGAATGTAAGCATACTTTAAATTATAATTGGGATTTGAGGTTATAGCAATGCAACTTAACGTTAAAAAAATTGTTGTTGGTGCTCTTAGGACGAATTGTTACATAGCTTACGATCTGGATTCGAAGGCAGCCTTCATAGTTGATCCTGGCTATCCTGACCCGAAGATCTTAAATTTCATAAAAAACATTAACCTTCTGCCTATCTTTATAATAAACACCCATGGACACTTCGACCATATTGCAGGTGATGAGGAGGTTGCACATTTCTTCAACATTCCAGTATTAATACATCTTATAGATCTCCCTATGCTGATAGACCCTTCGAAAAACTATTCTGCATACTATGGAACCCCCTTTGCATTCAGCGGCCAATGGGAGACTATAAATGGCGAAGGCACTATTGAAAAATCGCCATTTCATATGACGATTATCGAAACCCCCGGTCATACCTGTGGATCAATATCAATTCTTATAGGAAATTATCTCTTTTCAGGGGATACTCTATTCATAGACACCATTGGAAGGACCGATCTCCCAGAGAGCTGCCCCGATAAAATGGCAGAATCCCTTTTAAAATTCAAAAATATAAGTGACGATATCGTTGTCCATCCGGGCCACATGGGAAGCGGCAAGTTCAGTGAAGTAAAAGCAAGAAATAGACATCTGAACTTTCGATAATACCCGCGGTCTTAAAACCACCTATTGTTACTGATATGTTATTCTACCTCAAGTCCTAAAAAAATCCTCTGAGGGCAATATACGGGAAGCCAGATCTTGCGTAACTTTCATAGATTACATTTATCAGACAGCAGTTCCCCTCTCTACACGATTTTTAAACCACTCAATGAACTTCTTTAAGCCTTCCTCCAGCGCATAATGTGGCGCGTACTGGAGAATGTCTTTCATTTTCACATAAGAGCCTATTCTTCGCTTAGGATCTTCGTAATAATTACCAAAACTTTCATAGGAAATAAACTCCAGTTTTAACTCATTCTCAGGATAAGAAAGCCTGTGAATGAGGCGTGCAAGATCAAGAATGGAAATTTCCTCAGAGGAACCTATATTAATGATCTCATTCTCAGCGTCTTTAAATTTCATTGCCCTTAAGATACCCTCAATCAAGTCGTCAATATACATAAAAGTTCTCTTCTGAGTACCATCTCCGTGGATGGAGACAGGTAAACCTTTGTAAATGTTAGATAGAAACACGCCCACAGGGCCACCCCACCAGTCTAAGTGTTGATGAGGACCATAGGCACCAAAAAACCTCAAGATGACAAATGGAATGCCGTATTCATCGTGATATGCAAAGACCATATGCTCATTGAATATCTTAGATACCGCATATGCCCATCTTCTGGAATATGACGGCCCAAGCACTAAATCCCCGCCCTCCCCATAAGGGAATTCCTGAGACTTCCCGTAAACATCTGAAGTTGAAGCCATAATAAACTTTGCTGAATCTCTTGCCGCTATTTTAAGCAGATTTTCAGCTCCTTTAGTATTAACAGTTAACGTTTTCAAACCACTGGAATATCTTGGTATTTTATAAGCTACAAAGTCAACCACCACATCGAATTTAGCTTGAATATCAAATACCTCTTCGCCAGTGATATCTACCTTAAAAAACGTTAGCCTCGGATGATTTCGGTATTCGTCCAACTTTTCAAGACTTCCCCTGGAGAGGTCGTCTATCACATAAACCTCATAACCGTCGGAAAGCAGCCGTTTTACAAAATTTGATCCTATAAACCCACAGCCTCCAGCCACGAGAATCTTCATAGACAAATTTTAAAGATTACACGATGTTTCTAAAAATTTACCGTACTTCCGGGCAATAGTAGAATATTTAAACTCTTCAGTTACACTACTCTCGGGACCATTTAGATCATGATTCAGATACTTTTGATAAAGTTCCTCAAGACACGTTAATATCTCATCTTTCCTGTCACAACTAACAACAGTAACACCAGCCTTTTTAAGAAATTCTGCTGTCCACCCTTCAGGAACTGTGGCAAGAATGGGCCTCTCAAGACCAAGGTAAGTTATTGTCTTTGCAGGCATGACAAGCTCAAATCCGCGCGCACGAGAAATCAAGAGCCACAAAACATGAGATTCATTTACTAGTAAATGAATGTTTTCATTTTTAACGTACCCCATAATTTGAAGGTTTCGATTGGGAATTTCTTTATTTAAAAGATCTTTTATTCCATCCTCTATTTTCCCTCCTACAATTTTCAAAATCACTTCAGGATGTCTTGAACAAAATTCACGAAAGGCATCAACGAATGACTTAGGATTTTTGTGCCCACCCTGTAAAGTCCCAAGATATAGAATAGCAAAAGGTTTAGAATAATCAGGGCTTTCAATGCGGTTAGCAAGATCTTCCTTGATTCCAAAGGTAATATTTTCGACCATCTCAGGTTTTAGAAATGGATACTTTTCAATCAATCTCCATTTCATTGGATAGGTTGCAACAATCACACCCTTTACCCTCTTCAAAATCTCTTTCTCCGCTGAAGCAGTAAGCTCCTTTTGCCACCACAACGGATACATGTCGTACAGATCATCGCTCCACGGGTCCAGAAAGTCAACAACATGAGGTACCTTTAATCTTCGACTCAAAAGGTACCCAAGGAGTAGATCCGTATAAGGTGGCGCAACTGAAACCACAACATCAGGTTTAAAAACTTTTGTAAAATGTGAAGAGGCAGGTATTGCATTCAAGAGCCAAAGCACCCTCGAATCAGGCCATATAAACTTCCTGAATGTGTTTTTGTATGCACCTTGAAGATTTGAGAGGCTCTTACAGAACGTAGAATGTTCCAGTGCAGAAGGTGAAACTACTTTCAAATTTTCAGGTACATATTTAAGAAATGAATAATCCTTGCTGGAGTAAGTATAGTTTCTGGCAGTAATAAGGCCTATTTCGTGACCCTCTTCTGAGAGACCTTTTATGACCATTACAGTTCGTTCTACTGCAGTCGCGTGAGCATGGGGCGGAAAAAAGTAAGCAACAAAAAGAATCTTCATTTTTACATCGCTAACTTTTATTTTCTAACACTTGCAGAAGCTTTTTAGCGAATGTAGCGAAGTTCTTGTCCCAATCTGCAAGATTTTCCACTATAAGCCTGTTAAGTTTCACAGCATTCCCAATAGCCTCCCTGTTTTGCATCGCCTTTTCAATCTTATATGCAAGGTCATTGGAATCATTCGGTTTAAAGTAAAAACCATTCATATTTTCAATAATCCACTCCCTGTAAACGGGCAGATCAGAAATTATAGGGAATACATCTAATGCCATGGCTTCAAGGAGAGAATTTGGGGTCGTATCACTCTCTGCAGCCGAAATAAAGATGTGTGATTGACCAAGGAGTCCAGCAAGTCTATCTTCTGATAATTCCCCCGTAAAAACGACCCGATCCAAGATACCAAGTCTTCGTGCAAGATCCCTTAAATTGTCAGATTCAGAGCCAAAGGAGGCAACAAAGAGCTTGAATTCCACACCCTTATCTTTGAGCAACTTCACCGCCCTTAGAATCGTCTCATGCCCATACAACCTCTCCAACTTCCTATGGGTAACAAGGTATGTAACGCTCTCGGGTTTTGCTACATTAGAATCAAGGAATGTCCGCGAAACACCAAACGGGAAAACCAGAATCTTTTCGGGGGGTATCTTAAAGCTCTTTTGCAATAACCACCTGACTACGTGAGAGTCCGTGTGAATCAACAATGCATTCCGAAGCACCTTGCTTACTATGCTGCGCTTTATTGGGGATTTAAAGGGTGTCTCCATAATGTCAGGACCCCATAAAGAAACCACATAAGGTTTCCCAGAAAGAAATGCCATCAAACCATAATTTGTTGCCATATGGGCATGTATTGCATCTGGTTGAAATTCATTGACAGTTTTTTTGATTTCTGGCATAGAGAGCACATACTTAGACTTACCATTACCCTTTGAAGGAAATTTTTCACATAGGGTTTTACCTTCTTCAATCCCTCCAGCCCTAACCTCGAAACCCGCTGCTCTATATGAAATTAGCCACCGATGAGTATGAAATGACGTATTATCACCGAGAACCAAAATTTTCACCTCTTAATTATAATACTCCTCTGTAATTCTTTCCAGTTGGAGTTACTATGGTATAAGCATATAATTTATATATGAATCTCGCCCTTAAATATCGTCCAAAAACCTTCTCAGACGTAGTAAACCAAAAACATGTCGTGGTAACTCTTCAAAATGCCTTAAAAACTTTGAATATCGGTAATGCATACATGTTAACAGGCCCAAGAGGTATTGGAAAAACAACCCTTGCAAGACTTTTTGCAAAGGGTTTAAACTGCGAAAAAGGTGTCACAGAAGACCCTTGTGGTGTATGTGAAAATTGCAGAGAAATTGACGAATCAAGAAATGTCGATGTGCTTGAGATCGACGGAGCATCCAACAGGGGCATAGACCAGATAAGAGAACTGCGAGAGAACGTGAGGTTCACACCTCTTAAAGGAAGATATAAAGTTATAATTATCGATGAGGTCCATATGCTTACAACAGAAGCATTTAACGCACTCCTAAAAACCCTTGAAGAGCCACCTAAAAATGTAGTCTTCATTTTTGCAACGACAGAGCCAAATAAAGTCCTTGACACAGTAAAATCAAGAACCCTGAGATTTGACCTTAGGCCTCTTGAGAAACATCACATCATTGAACGTTTGAAGAAAATTGCCAACCTCGAAAACATAGGTTACGAATCCGATGACGTCCTTGATCTAATTGCTGAAGCTTCAACAGGTGGACTTAGAGATGCCATTTCACTGTTGGAGCAAGCCTATATATACTCTCAAGGTACCATAACCCTCGAAAAAGCCAAGGAACTAACGGGAATTTTACCCCAAGAGATATACTATGAAATCCTTAGCCTCATACTGGAAAAAAATAGCAAAGAAATTGTTGAGATCATTGAAAAAGTCGTCGCCTATGGATACAGCCTCGAGGATTTTCACAAGAGTTTTGTTAGAGCAGCAGAGTCCCTTCTAAAAGCACATTACAGGATTGAAAATAATCTATTCTCTCCATTGGCATCTAAATTTACTGAATACCAAATCCTATTCCTTTTAAGGGTTTTAAAGGATATGGAGCTTGATTTAAAAGGACTTTCAAACCCAAAAATCTTTGTAGATTTTCATCTTTTGCGTCTTTCCAAGATTGAATCGGAGTTAGAACTCCTGCCTACCGTGAACTTTATAAATTCCTCAACACCTCAATTAAATAATAACAATGGCTCTCAAAAAATAGCCCGGGGACTCTCTGAGGCATCACAACTTGAGAGCAACACCGCTAATGGAGAATCTAATTCCAAAGACATTCGTCAATACATGATAGAAAAACTTAAACTAAAGGAGGATGGGGATGGACCTTTTTAAGATGTTAAAAGAAGCTCAAAAACTTCAGGGGACTATGAATAAGGCAAAAAAAGAAATTCAGAAACTACAATTAGATGTAGAAAAGGATGGAATCAAAGTGTCCATCAACGGTCTCTTCAAAATTACTAGCTTCGCAATCAACGATACAAACTTATTAAAAGACAAATCCAAACTTGAAAAGTCAGTAATCGCATGTTTGAATGAAGCCTTTGAGTTGATGCAAGAGGCTTCCCAGAAAAAAATGCAAGAATTAATGAAAGACGTGCCTATAAATGAGCTGGGTCCCTTCCTCACTTAAGAAGTTGATCGAAAATCTGAAGAAATTGCCTGGGATAGGAGAAAGGTCAGGCTTCAGAATTGCATATTTTCTGCTAAAGGATCGGGATACCCTCGAGAACCTTATAGAATCCCTACGAGAGGTTAACGAAAGGGTGAAACTTTGCAAAATATGCCATGGATTTTCTGAGGATACAGATATCTGCCCCATATGTACGGATGAGCGAAGAAACTCAGGAGTGCTGTGCATAGTCGAAAGGCCTGAGGATGTGAATATAATCGAATCGGTCCAAGGGCTTGGCTGGAAATACCATGTCATAGGAGGAGTCCTCTCTCCAGTAAGGGGCATAACTCTGGACAAACTAAACATATTCGATATAAGAGATAGAATTCGTAAAGAGAATATTAAGGAAATTGTAATGGCGTTGAGTCCAGACGTAGAAGGTGACGCCACTATAAGTTACATTTTGCAGCTATTAAGTGATATGGAAGTAAGCATATCGCGGATCGCGGTTGGCTTACCACGCGGAATTGATATTACGCTGATGGATCCCTTCACATTGAAAGAATCGATCCTGGGCAGGAGGAAGCTAAAGTAATGTATTTGAAGGTGGCTGTCCTTACTATCTCAGACAGTGGATTCAGAGGCGAAAGAGAGGATAGGGGAGGTCCACTTGTAATGGACCAAGTCCGCAAAAATCTAAATGTTTCAGACATAACCTACAAGATAATCCCAGATAATCTTGAAATTATCGAGAGTTCGTTTAGAGAGTTGATTTCACAGGATGTAGATTTAATTATATCAACAGGTGGAACAGGACCATCGCCAAAAGATGTTACACCCGAAGCTACACTCAAAGTGGTTGAAAAGAGGTTTTATGGTCTTGAAATTGTTATGCTCCTTGAGGGAATGAAGAAGACTCCAGAGGCAGCATATTCAAGAGCTGTTGTAGGCTCATGCCGCAATACCCTTATAATCAACTTGCCTGGGAATCCACGGGCGATTACCGAAAACCTTCCAGTACTCTTTCCTCTCATTCCCCATCTCATACTTGAAATAAAGGGATTAAAGGGTCATCATAATGAAAGTAGTTGAAGTCGTAGGGTTAAGCAACTCAGGGAAAACCACACTTATCGAGAGACTAATTAAAGAATTAATAGAAAGAGGGATAAAGGTCGGCGCTATAAAGAAAAGTTTCTATCACGACGTTCAATATGACAAGGAGGGAAAAGACACATTCAGAATGGAATGCGCAGGTGCGTTGATAACTGGTGCTTACTCAAAAAACAGTGCTTTTCTTTACTACAACTATTCAGAGAATCACCTCAACTTCATAAAAAAATTCATCGAGATGGACTACCTCTTGATCGAAGGGGATATGAACTTAAGTGTACCTAAAATCTACTGTATCGGAACTGAACCTGTACCTGAAGATCCCTTAATATATGCACTGTTCTCAATTAATGAAAGAGAAGAGTACAAAAACGGAAGGATTTTTACACTTAAAGATATTAGTCCCTTTGTCGACTTCATCATTGAGAAAACTCCTCCCTTTTTACCACAGCTCGACTGCAACAAATGTGGGTTTGATTGCAAAACTTTGCTCTCTCGGATCTTAAAAGGCAAATCAAGCGAAAAGGATTGTAAAGTGTTAAGCGGCGGTAAATGTAATATAACCATAGAAGGCATCCCAATTGAACTTTCACCCTTCCTCGATGAAATGCTTAAAAATGTGGTAAAAGGCTTCCTTTCACCACTTAAAGGTTACAGAAGGGGAAAAATTAACATTGAAATCGAAGATTATGGTGACTGATACATAACTTTCATGGATATTTTATGAAGTCTCTAAATTACAACCAAATTATTTCAAAGAAGAAACTTGCAAACAATTTGGATCTCTAAATAAAATCTCCAACGCACCTCAAGTCACTATATAAAAAGCCCACGACCGGATTCGAACCGGTGACCTCTTCCTTACCAAGGAAGTGCTCTACCTCCTGAGCTACGTGGGCATATAGCATATATATAATATACAACTACGGAGGGTGAGGGACTCGAACCCCCAATCCGCTTTCCAGCGGAAGCGGATTTCAAATCCGCCGCCTTACCAATTAGGCTAACCCTCCTACTCTTTAACAACTACAACATTACCGAAGTAATACCTGACTCCTATGGCACCTTCGATAAAGGCACTTGTTTCCGGTATTATATGAATTCCTGGTGAAATATCAGCAAATATATCTACAGGAAGATCTCTGAAGAAAAACTTCAATCCAAGAGGCACCTTTACACCAAATTTCACATCAGACCTGACTCTTAGTAAAGCACCTACGCCAAGATATGCCTTAAAATCGCCTGCAACCTCTTCTGAAGTCTGAATCCTGAAATTTGCATGATATGAAGCCGAGGTATAAAACGCATCGGGTATCGCCCAAGCCATTGTTACATTTGTGGCATGGGATTTTGATTCCAGGTTTAGGTTTATTCCAGTGGGAATTCCTAAAATAATGCCTAAACCCGGCTTATATGCACCCATTATACATAAAAGAAAGGTTAACTTCATCATAAGAAATATGATAAAGAAAAACCAGCAAAAATGCAAGATACTTGATTATCTGAGAGATATCAAACATAACCTAAGAAATTACAATATATTTGAACGCAACCACTTCTTATTCATACGACTTACTAAACATAGAAAAAGAGAAATCAATCAGGTGAGTGAAACAGCAGATTAGAGCTGCGCTTTTAAACTCTTTAAAGGAGGTGATCCAGCCGCACGTTCCCGTACGGCTACCTTGTTACGACTTCGCCCCAGTCACCGAGTTTACCCTAGGCGCCTCCCTACCGCTTGATGCGGATCGGGCCAGCGACTTCAGGTACCCCCGGCTCCCATGGCGTGACGGGCGGTGTGTACAAGGCCCGGGAACGTATTCACCACCCCATGCTGATAGGTGATTACTAGCGATTCCGTCTTCATGGGGTCGGGTTGCAGACCCCAATCCGAACTGAGGATGGTTTTATGGATTCGCTCCCCTTTACAGGGTCGCTATGCCTGTTGTACCACCCATTGTAGCGCGTGTGTAGCCCTGGACATAAAGGCCACACGGACTTGACGTCATCCCCACCTTCCTCCGCCTCATCGGCGGCAGTCTCCTTAGAGTGCTCAGCCACCGCATGGGTGCTGCCGCAACTAAGGACAGGGGTTGCGCTCGTTG
>DCDE01000008.1 GCA_002316275.1 Caldifarciminota bacterium UBA1063 | reverse complement strand
GTCAGAAAAGGCTTAGCAGAGACTTCTGGCAAGTTGAAATTTGAACCCTCATACGTGTACATTGGCTTTTCTGATCCGGAAGTAGAACTCAAACTTTCCAAGGGAATGGCAGGCTGCGGGACCCCTGACAACCCTGCAGAAATAACGGAAAAACACCTTGAACAAGCAATTGCAAGCTCAAAGACAGTAAACCTCGAGGAAGGACGTGTGATCGTCCAAACTATTCCCATTAAGTTTGATGTCGACTCAAAGACCGACATAAGAAATCCAAAGGGCATGCTCGGCGTAAGGCTCGAGGTAAATTCTGCATTAATTACGGCAAGAAAATCTGCACTTTTAAACTACAAAAGAGCACTTGAAAAAGCTGGAATTTTCGCAGATAGGTTCGCATATCAGCCTATAGCCGAACTCTTTGAACTAACTACACCCGAAGAAAAAGAAAATGGAGTTTTGTTCATTGATATTGGAAGAGATCTTACCAACTTTGGTGTAATCATTGAAAATAAGTTACAAACGGTGAAGACCATGCCGGTGGGAGGAATTCACATAAATAAAGATTTAAAGTACTATTTCGGAATTACAATGGACAAAGCCGAAGAAGTGAAGAAAAAATATGGTCAACTTGTTTCAAATAGCGAGGGCATATCAGAATATATAGATCTGGGCTATAGCTCTGCGAAAACAGATAAAATAAAAAAAGACCTTCTCGTAAAATATGTATCCGAAAGGCTGAGTGAGATATTTAACGTAATCAAGGAAGAGCTAATTCAGATAGATTTGAATGATAAAATCACTTTTGTCAGAATTACAGGAGGATCAAGCCAAATTGAAAACATTGAAAAACTGGCTGAAGAGGTATTCAATGTAAAGGCTGAAATATACAGGCCATCAGGCATAGTAGAAACTCTCGTTAACACCTACGATATTCCTGCTTTTTATTCCCTCTCTTCTTCCCTTGGCGTTCTCCTCTTCGCTTATAGAAACATCTCCTTAGGTGATCCATATGAATCAAATTTAGATGTAGTAAAAAGTGTAAAAGGAATATTCAAGAGAATATTCGGTAAATAGGGATGGGGTACAATGATCACTGCCTATAAAAGTAAAGGTAGTATAAATTTCAATATCAAAGTAGTCGGCATTGGAGGAGCTGGAGGAAATATCGTCCAGAAGATTTATCTAAGTGGATTACCTTGTGAAACTATCATCCTAAATACGGATGCGCAGGCATTATCAAAACAAAGAGCTACCCACCTCATTCCAATTGGAAAAAGTTTTACCCGCGGTGGTGGCGCAGGTGCAGATCCAGCCATCGGAAGAAAGGCAGCAGAAGAATCTCTATATGAGATCCATAATAGGCTTCAGGATACCGATCTGCTCATCATTGTAGCAGGTTTAGGTAATGGCACAGGAACGGGCGCTTCACCTGTTGTTGCTAAATTTGCCATGGAAAGGAATATACTTACGGTAGGTGTGTTTACACTACCCTTTAATTTCGAGGGGAAGAGGGAACTTTCCCTGAGGGCGATCTCTGAAATGGAAAAATATCTGAATACAATTGTGGTTATTGATAACAATATGATTTCTGAAGTAGCAAGTATGGATTCAAGTGTAAGTGAGGCTTATGCCCTCGTTGATCTCGTTGTAAAAAATTGTGTGGAATCTATTATCAGTATAGTCCAGGAATTTAGTGAAGTGAATGTTGATTTTAATGATCTAAAAGCAACCATTTCACGCGGTGGGCTTGGCTACTTCGCTAAAGGTGTTGCGGAGACAAGTGGGGATGTACAAAAAGCGATTGATAGTGTCTTATTTAACCCATTATTAGCTGGCGTTAGCATTAATGACGTAAAAGGTGCCCTCGTATATATAAAGACTAACGGCGACCTTAAGATGACTTCATTTAATGAGATAATGGAAAATTTGAGGAAACATCTACCTGACAAGACGGGCCTTAAATACGGCCTACAAAAGGAGGGCGACAAATCAGTCAAAGCGTACGCTGAAATATACTTTATTGGAACTACTGGAAAGAAAACCACAAGTTCTATTATCGAAAGTATTACCTCCAAACCAAAAGACCTCATTAATCTGGACCTTCCGCCGGGAGTTAGAAAACATAAGAAAGAATAGTCCCTCGATTCAATGGTTTGTACCATTTATCCACTCAAAAGAAAAATGCGCAATTGTATTCCCAGAAGTCTTAAAAAATGCTGCATCTAACCTTGCAGTTCACACCCTTTATAGGATTCTAAATAAATCATTCTTCACTGATATTTTCTCTCTGGATCACACGGAAGGCGTACGGACAGGCCTTAAACTTCAAGACTTTGATGTTATTTTCTTTACAATTGATTTCGAGCCAAACTATTACAACGTTATAAAAATTTTACTTCAGAGCGGCATAGAACCCCACGTTGATAAGAGGACACGACCTATTCTGATTGCAGGTGGGGCTGCAGTTTCCATTAACCCTTACCCCCTTCTTCCCTTTTTTAACTTACTATGTATAGGTGAAGCTGAAGTTATTATGCCAAAAATACTCACAAACTTGAAAGACTTAGGGGAAGGATGCTACATAAATGAAGAATGGGTAATTAGTCAAAACAAAAAGTACCATGCGAAAAGGGTATATTTAAAGGACCTTACTGAAAGTGAATCTTTTAGTGCTTTTTATTATCCTGACGCTACATTCAAGATGAATCTAGTCGAACTATCAAGAAGCTGCAGCACGAAATGTAGATTCTGCTTATTAAGCTACAACTACCTGCCTCCCAGGTGGATTCCCACTAGTAAATTTGCCCAAATGTTAGAAGAATTTCCCGTTGGAATGGACCTGGGTCTTATTGGAGGGTCTATCTTAGATCACCCAGATATTAAGGAAATTATCAGAACTACAAATAAATGTAAGGTTATAAATCCATCATCAATTAAGATAAGTACCAGTTTCTACGATACCTTAAAGTTGCTTCGGGAGAAGGGGCTTGAGAGTATAACCATAGCACCTGAGACTGGCAGCGAGGAACTTAGAAATCGACTTAACAAAAGAGTTTCAAATTCCGATATTCTGGAATTTATAAAAATGCTAAATGAACTGAGGTTCAAGCATATGAAGATGTATTTTATGATCTGCCTCCCCTTTGAATCAGCTAAGGATATTTTAGAGACCAATAATCTATTAAAGCAATCAAAGGAACTATTTGACGGCAAGATCAGCGTAACTTTCAGCATCTTTGTTCCAAAACCCCATACGCCTTTTCAGGATATCCCAATAGCATCTAAAGAAGAATTCAGGCAAAAAGCAAAAGCACTTGAAATCCCAAAAGGTATAAACGTAGATATCGGACACTATAATGGGGCTAAAAGGCAGCTCCTATATTCAAGAGCAGGTGAGGAATTGGGCTATGCAATCCTGGAAGAACTGTGTAACCATAAGAAAATCGAAGCATCTCTGCAAATGAACAAATATCTCTTCCAACTTGATTACTCAAAAACCTTACCGTTCCATTTCATTGACTCTGGCGTTGAAGAATCCTTTCTCGAAAGAGAATATCTTAAAGCCCAAAAACGCCTCCTCACACCGCATTGCAATCCACAAATGTGCAAAGCGTGTGGTATTTGCTGAATTAACGTAGGGAAACCTGCTTCAAAAAGGTCTCGTAGAATTCTTTTCTTAGTTGGTCAATTCTAAACTTCTCTGCCCACATTCTTGCATTCGAAGACAGTCTTTCTCTCAAATCACGGTCTTCTACTAATTTTCTCATCAAAACTGCAATATTTTCAACCTCTCCAAAGGGGACTATGAAACCAGTCTCTCCATGTCTTACCGCCTCCCTCAGCCCTGGGGAATTGAAGACTATAGCTGGCGTCCCAGATGCTTGAGCTTCCATCACCACAATCCCCCACCCCTCCTTTGGCGACGTGTTAACAATAAGCCATGCTTCCCGCAATTTTCTTGCTTTCTCTTCTTCAGAAACAAAACCTGTAAACTTAACAAGATCGCCAAGTCCTAGCTCTACTACAAGCTTCTCAAGTTCTTTCTTGGCATCTCCATCTCCTACAATCTCAACCCGCAGATGCCCTGAATAATATTTTTCTCTAAAAATTTTCACAGTTTTTAAAAAAAGGTCTATTCTCTTATATCTCTTAAGCCGACCAAGGTAAAGAACAAATGGCAAAGCTGACTTCTCACCCGGTTTAAAGAAATCCACATCAACGGCATTATATACCACACTTATAGAAGCCTCAGGCATTCCATTTTTCACAAGTTCTTCCCTGGTGCTCTCAGAGACTGTAATTATAGGTAATCCTCTGTATAACTTGTAGAAAAGTCTCTCAGAGAGGTACACATAGAGACCAAAAAGTGGATTGGTTTCCTGGAATATTACTCTGCCAAAAAAGTGATGTGTAATCACTACAATGGGCTTTTTTGTAAAATATCTCGTAAAGAACGGGATTTTGTTCACATCTTCAACAATAATATCAAAGTCTTCGGTGGATAAAAGTTGCTTTAAATAAAAAGGTACGAGAAAATTAAAGAACTGCCGATGCCCCCTTCTTATGATTCTAATGCCGTCCTGTACATCTTCTCTCTCCGCCCCCCTGAAAGAAGAACACAACAAAGTTACAGAATGACCCTTGTAAACAAAATAAGAGAAAAATTGATGTAAATGTACTTCTGCGCCCCCACTTAGAGGATTTTTTAAATCCTGCCAGTTGATTACAAGGATCTTCATTCGCTTTGTTGGATTACTTTAAGAAACTTCCTTTTACCAACTTTAATAACCATATTGTCTTCTGGTGCAATCTTTTCAAACTCTTTCTCAAGCACTTGGTCCCCCACCTTTACGGCTCTTTGTGCAATCAACCTCCTTGCCTCAGACCTACTCTGAACAATGCCTGAATTCACAAGAATATCAATGAGAGCCATCCCCTCCTTCGGTATGCGAAATTCTGGGATTGCCTCCGGAATGTCACGGAATTTGAAAACCCTGTCAAACTCCTCTCGAGCTCTTTTTGCTGCACTTTTGTCCCAAAATATCTCAACAATTTTTTCAGCAAGGTCCGCCTTACACTCCCTTGGGTTTTCCTTCATTTTTCTTTCAATTTCTTTAATGGTCACATCATCGTAGTAAAGCACAAGTCTATAATATTTTAATACGAGTTCATCGGGAATAGACATCACTTTACCAAACATCATATGAGGTGCTTCAGTGATACCTATGTAATTATCGTAAGACTTCGACATCTTCAGCTTACCATCAGTGCCTTCAAGAAGTGGAACCGTGAGGATGACCTGGGGTTCTATTCCATAAGTCTTCTGAACCTCCCTTCCAACCTGAAAATTAAATTTCTGGTCAGTCCCACCAACTTCTATGTCCGCCTTTATGGCAACCGAATCGTAAGCCTGAAACAATGGGTACAGAAACTCGTGAATCGAGATCGGAATATTTCTTTTGAATCGTTCCTTAAAATCGTCTCTCTCCAGCATCCTTGATATCGTGTATGTAGCAGAAAGTTCTATCACATCATACGGAGTCAACTTTGAAAGCCACTCAGAGTTATATCTGATTTCGGTTTTTGTAGCGTCAAGGACTTTGAATACCTGGTCAAAATAGGTCTTGGAGTTTTGCTTCACTTCCTCTGGAGTTAGCCTGGGCCGCGTCTTTGACCTACCAGACGGATCACCTATCATAGCGGTAAAGTCACCTACTATAAAAATGACGTGATGACCGAGATCTTGTAGGTCTTTCAGTTTTTTGAGGCAAACATAATGCCCTAAATGAAGATCTGGCCTCGATGGATCGGCACCATACTTTATTATAAGGGATCCCTTTCTCCTGAGCTTTTCTAATAACTCTTCTTCAGGGAGAAGGTCTACTGTGTTAAATTTTATAACTCTTAATTCTTCTTCTATTCCTAAGCTCATTTAGTCCAGTATACATAGATTCCACAATTGGGGCAGGTCTCAAGCGATTTGTTTTTAACAGGCCTTGAAACAAGTGCTGAAGGAAACTCCATAAAACAATTCGCACAAATTCCGTTAACAACGGGAGCAACACCTCTCTTGTATTTCTCCCTCAGTCTCTGGTACCTCTTATAAATAGCAATAGGAAGACTCCTTACAACTTCTTCCCTTAACTCTTTTAACTTATCTATCTGCTGAGAAAATACCTCGTCACTTGCACTTTGGGTAATATTTATTGAATTTCTATATTCTTCAGACTCAAAATCTTCTAGCTCAGCGTCAAGGCTTTCCAGGGCAATGAGCATTTCCAGAATCGGGTCCATTAAGCCTCCCTATAAATTTTCATAAGGTATTCCATCAATTCCTTTGAGGTCTCAAAATTCAAATATTCTTTCGTTGAAACAACTTTTCTAGCAACATTGGCAATTTCGCCTAGAGTAATAAGGTACCTTGCTCCCAGATCCTGAGGTGGAGCAATTAAAAGAAAAAACAAATGGACGGGTTTCCCATCCAGTGATTGAAAATCAATTCCTCCCTTCGATACACCAACAACCAGTTGAACATCATCTACCACAACGCTTCTCGTATGTGGAATTGCGACTCCTCTGCCTACTCCCGTAGAACCGATTGCCTCCCTTTTTTTAAGCTGTTCGAGAACAATTTTTTCCTGCTCGGGTTTTAAATTCAACACACTTAGTAGCTCTTGTAAAACCTCCTCTTTATCCTTAGCCTTCAAATCTATTATAACCCTATCTTCTCTTAAAAGTTGTGCAAACATATATACCTCCTTTACCTTTCATACAATAAAGTTTAAAACTAAAATCTTACAAAATCAAATTATTTGCAAAAACTATTCTTTTACCGCACCTTGTGTAATGCCTTCAATAAAATATCTCTGAGCAAAAAAGAAAAGAATCACTATAGGCAAAAGTGAAACCGTCGATGCTGCCATCTTTAAAGCGTACGCTTCTTCATGAGCACTTTTAAACATTGCAAGGCCTACGGGAACGGTATACATAGACTCGGTCTGAGCTACAAGTAGTTGCCACAAGAAATTGGACCAATGAAACTGAAAATTTAGAAGGAAGACCGTTGCAATTATAGGAAGGGTAAGAGGTACTACAATGTTAAAAAACACCTTATATTCAGGAGCACCATCAATCCTAGCACTTTCGAGAAGTGAGTCGGGAACATCCTTTAAAAACTGGGTTATTAGGAACATACCAAATACATTCGCAAGGTGGGGAACAATCATACCTTCATAGCGATTTATCCATTGGAATTGATACACAATAAGAAATTGAGGAATCACATAGAGGAGTCCAGGCACCATCATTGAAGATATAAATAACCAGAATAGAAAATTCCTAAGAGGGAAATCCTTTTTTGCGAATGCATAAGCAGCAAGGGAAGCGAACAATGTGGAGAATGTAGCAGATACAGTCGCCACTATAAGGCTATTTACAAAGTATCGATAAAACTTGTATTCGAAAAGGATCTTTTTATAATTCTCAAATGTTATCTTACTGGGAAGTGAAATCAAAAGCGCCTCGCTTTCCGGTTTAAAAGAGGTGATAAGCATCCATAAAAATGGGAAGAGACAAATTATAAGTAGTAATGTAATAAAGAAGTATTTCCAGAAACTATGCCTTTTCATTCTCTTGTAGCCCTTGAATAGATAATGGAAATCACAAGAGTCAGTACTAACAGTACAAAGGAAGTGGCAGATGCAATTCCAAGCCTGAGGTTAGTTATATGATTGTAAAGATAGTATCCAGCAACCTTTGTAGCTCCGAGGGGTTCGCCCCACTTTTCTACTATAGGTCCTCCACCGGTCATTGCAAAAAACTCAGAGAAAGCAGAAAAAGCACCGATGACACCAGTAATAACAAGAAAAGTAGTGGTATTTTTAACGAGAGGAAAAGTAATGCTGAAAAACTTCTTAAACCCGCGGGCTCCGTCAATTTTTGCTGCATCTTCGATATCCGCAGAAATATTATTCAGTGATGCCGTATAGAGAATGGTCCCAAAACCTACATTCTTTAATGCCACAGCAAGTACCACAGCCGGCATTGCAGTAGATGCATTCCCAAGAAAACCTGTATTGTAAAGACTTTCAGGAATTATGGGTTTAAGAAGCTGGACCAGAAAGCCGTACCTTCCTGCATATAGAATGGTCCACACCACACCAACAACAAAGGTGTCCAGCACAAAAGGCATGAAAAAGAGTGTTCTATAAACCCTGTTTAACTTAATGTCCTCTTTGAGTGCCATTGCCAGGATAATTGAAAGAATAATGTTAAGAGGAATCATCAGGAGTGCATACTTTAAAGACAGCAAAATAGAATAGATAAACTCTTTATCTTTGAACACGTAAAGGTAATTTTTAAACCCCACAAATTCGAGTCCTCCAAAGATATTCGAAAAATCAGTTATCTTAAAAAATGAAAGGTAAAAGGCATAAAAAAAGGGAAGTAAGAGAAAGACAAAAAACATCAACGCAAATGGTAATACAAACAAAAAACTTCCGAATTTTCTTTTCATCATTCATATACAAAATGCGGGGCGGGCCACAGGC
>DCDE01000031.1 GCA_002316275.1 Caldifarciminota bacterium UBA1063 | reverse complement strand
TTCAAAAAGTATGGGAAATCAAAAGATAACCTTTTATATATCATGCATGATGTTCAGGATAACAATCCCCGCCACTATCTGTCCGAAGAAGACCTTAAAGAGGTTGCAAACTGGCTCGGTCTTTCATATAGTTATGTGCACGGGGTGGCTACATTTTACTCCATGTATAGTTTAAAACCTCGTGGTAAGTATATAATCCGAGTCTGTGAATCACCGACTTGTCATTTAATGGGATCGAGTGATATTATCCTCGAGCTTGTTAAGCACCTTGGTGTTGGTATTGGTGAAACTACCAAAGATGAACTTTTTACCCTTGAGCTTACCTCTTGCATAGGAGTATGTGGAGTGGCGCCTGCGATGATGATCAATAATGAGGCATACGGGAATCTGACCCCCGAGAGGATTGCTCAGATAATTGAAGAAAAGAGGAGGGAGGCAAGATGACTATACCCAGAATGCACGTTTTGTTTCCATTTGATCCAGATACTTTACTTTCAGGTGTTAAGGAATTTGAGGCGGCCCTTCTTAAAGAACTAAAGAAGAGAAACCTTGAAAATGAGGTAAAAGTACTTGAAACGGGATCTATCGGCGTTACAGGGAAGGGTATCTTAATGGTGGTTTACCCCGAGGGTGTTTACTATTCAAATCTTAAGATTTCAGATATTCCAAGAATTGTGGAGGAACACTTCATAAAGGGGAGGCCTGTAAAGGAGTTCTTCCTTGGCGAGGTGCCTGCCAGATTTGTGAAGAGAGAAAAACTTGGACTTGTACGCGAACAGAGGAGGGTTGTTCTTGAAAACGCTGGTATCATTGACCCTGAGAATATAGAAGAATATATAGCTACAGGTGGTTATGAAGCCCTTGAGAAGGTTCTAACATCCATGAAACCTGAGGAAGTGATTGACGAGGTAAAGAAGTCAGGGCTTAGAGGCCGTGGCGGTGCTGGTTTCCCGACTGGGCTCAAGTGGGAATTAACTAGGAAAGCCGAAGGTGACGAAAAGTACATAATATGTAATGCTGACGAAGGTGAACCGGGGACTTTTAAAGATAGACTTATTCTGGAAGGAGATCCCCATAAGCTTTTGGAGGGAATGATTATTGGAGGATATGCTATTGGTGCAAGTAAAGGGTACATATATGTTCGAGGTGAATATGAACTCTCCATTAACAGGATGCAAAAAGCCATTGATGATGCGTATAAGTACAACATCCTTGGAAAAAATATCCTTGGAACTGACTTTTCCTTTGATCTGGAGATTAAGAAGGGTGCCGGTGCATACGTTTGTGGTGAGGAGACGGCCCTTATCGAGTCACTGGAGGGGAAGAGGGGCCAGCCACGTAACAAACCGCCGTACCCTGTTACCCATGGCTTATGGATGAAGCCAACGGCTGTTAACAACGTAGAGACCATTGCTAACGTACCTCCGATTGTGATGAGAGGCGCTGAATGGTTCAGGAAATTAGGCACTGAAAAATGTCCGGGGACGAAGGTGTTCACCATCCTTGGGCATGTAGTATACCCCGGTCTGATCGAAGTGGAAATGGGGACTACCCTTAGAGACATTATCTTTAATTATGGTGGTGGGATAAAAGATGGAAAGAAGTTTAAAGGTGCATTAGTGGGTGGTGCCGCTGGTGTTTTCGTTCCTCAGAAACTTTTGGATGTGAAGATGGACTTTGATAGTTTAAAAGAGTATAAAGCTGTTCTTGGCTCAGGTGCTATCCTCGTGTTGAATGAAGATACCTGTATGGTGGATATGCTTTTCTCTATAATTCGGTTTTTCAAACATGAATCTTGCGGGCAATGTAGCCCATGCCGTATAGGAACTTACGAACTCTATACCCTTATTAACAAAGTAAGGTCTGGAGAGGCTAAGGAAGAGGATCTTGAAATGATGATAGGCCTCTCTGAGGTGATGAATGACTCTTCTTTCTGTCCTCTCGGGCAATCCCTGATTATGCCCGTAAAGAGTGCTATTGAAAATTTCAGAGAAGAATTTGTTGCACACTTTGATAAAAATTATAGATGTGAAAAATGTAGGAGGTAATTTTTATGGCTGAAATGGTTAAACTTTATATAGATGGAAAAGAGGTTGAGGTAGATAAAGACGCAACTATTCTTGATGCAGCCAAAAAGGTAGGGGTTCACATCCCTACCCTTTGTTATCACGCTGATCTTTCTCCCACTGGTGCGTGTGGAGTTTGTGTAGTTGAAATTGAGGGTTCACCGACACCCAAGAGATCTTGTTGTACTCCAGTAGCGCCGGGTATGAAGGTTACGTCTAATTCAAAGTATCTCAGAGAAATTAGGAAAGCTTTGGTACAATTAATCCTTTCTAATCACGATGTGACTTGTCCCACATGCCCAGCAAATGAACATTGTGAACTTCAGTCACTCGCTAACTACCTTGGTGTAGATACGGATGGGCTTCCTACGGTTCTTGAGAAAAAACCAATTGACGAGACAAGTATTGCTATCGTAAGAGATCCGAATAAGTGTATCCTCTGCGGCAGATGCGTTAATGTATGTAATGATATTCAGACGGTCTCTGCATTGACCATTGCGGATAGGGGCTTCGATGCTACTATAGATACTTTCTTCTCTCTAGGTATGGGAAATAGCGCTTGTGTGAACTGCGGTCAATGTACCGTTTTTTGTCCTACAGGTGCCCTTTCTGAAAGAAGTGAGATTGATTTAGTCTGGGATGCCCTTCTCGATCCTGATAAAGTAGTTGTTGTCCAGGAGGCTCCCTCTATTAGAGCGACCCTTGGCGAAGAGTTTGGTATGGAGATTGGAACTGTTACTGTGGGTAAAATGTATGCTGCCATGCGTAGATTGGGCTTTGATGTGATCTTCGACACGAATTTTGCGGCAGACCTTACCATTATGGAAGAGGCGAATGAACTTGTTGAAAGAATCAAGAATGGCGGAGCGTTACCCTTGATAACATCCTGTTCTCCTGGTTGGATAAAATTCATGGAAACGTTCTTCCCAGACCTTGCAAAATATGTTTCTACTTGCAAATCTCCACAGCAGATGTTTGGTGCGCTGGTAAAAACCTATTTTGCTAAAGAATCGGGAATAGACCCTTCGAAGATTGTTAGCGTTTCAATAATGCCTTGTACTGCAAAGAAGTTTGAGGCGAGGAGACCTGAGATGAGAGACTCGGGTTATCAGGATGTTGACTATGTATTAACTACTCGAGAACTCGTTAGAATGTTAAAAGCTGCTGATATTGACTTGAAAACCCTCCCTGACGAAAAGCCCGATGAGCTTATGGGGATGTATACTGGTGCTGCAACGATTTTTGGCGCCACTGGTGGAGTCATGGAAGCTGCTGTAAGAACTGCCTACTGGATGCTCACTGGGAAAGACTTACCTAACCTTGATATAGAGGCAGTCAGAGGGATGGCAGGAATTAAGGAAGCGGAACTTGACATTAATGGTATGAAGGTAAAGGTTGCAGTTGCCCATGGACTTGGAAATGCAAGAACGTTACTGACTAAGGTAAAAGAGCAAATTGAAAAAACCGGTCAGAGCGAGTATGCTTTTATTGAAATTATGGCATGTCCGGGTGGCTGTGTAGGTGGAGGAGGTCAACCTAAGGGGAGCACCTTTGCTATGAGGGCGAGGAGAGGTGAAGGGCTTTATAAGGAAGATAGGGAATTACCGTACCGTAAATCCCATGAAAACCCCGCTATTATAAGGCTCTATGATAAATTCCTTGGCAAACAGGGCTCTGAATTAGCACACAGGCTCCTTCATACGCATTATTTCAAAAGAAGCAATTTGGATGGGGCTTGTGTTGAAGCTGTGACAGAAAAACATGTTCACCACTAACTTAGAGAGGTGAGATATGGAAGAAAAATGGGGAATAAGCACAATTGCAATAGCAATGACTGACAATTCCTATGCAATGAAAGTTCAGGACATACTCCATAGGTATGCAAATTACATTTATGGTAGGCTTGGTCTTCCTTCAAAATGCGCACGTTTCTTTATAATTACGGTAGTGTTTCTCGGTGAAGAGGCAAAGGCAAAGGAGCTCGTAGAGGCACTGAAAAAGGAAGTTCCTGAAGTCAGAGTTGGGATAAGCAGTCTGTAAAGTGCTCTCTCGCTCTGAGGGAAGGGTTTAAACCTGACCTGAGGAGGGTTGATGGAGAATAAAGAGAAAAATGAAGATCGAGTTGGACTTGTAGGTATTTTTGTAAATGATAAAGAAGCCTATAAGTCTATCCAGGGAGTAATTTCACTTAATTCGAATAAAATCTTTGGTCGAGCCGGTTTTAACATTCCTGAAGTTACCGTTATCGTGCTTTTGTTTAGGGGCACCACTGATGAAATTGGTGCTTTTACGGGTAAGCTCGGGAAAATAAAGGGCGTTCAAGTAAAGACCCTTTTAAAAAAGGAACTTTAAGGAGGTAAATGTTATGCAAGAGGTAAAAAGCTGGGTAAAAAGCAGGATAAAACAAGATGAAATCGATAAATATCTTGAGAACGGTAGAGACTTTATAAACGATGATGAAATCCTTGAGAAGATAGAAAAGCATAAGAGTCCTGATAGAGAGTGGGTTAGAGAAATATTTCAGAAAGCCCTTTCCATTAACACTCTTACTCCAGATGAAACTGCTGCTCTTATAAATGTTGAGGATGAGGATCTTATAGAAGAGATGAAAGAAGTGGCTTTACAGATAAAAAAGAAGGTTTACGATAACAGAATTGTTACTTTTGCTCCATTGTATCTTGGTGACTATTGTGTGAATAACTGCCTATACTGTGGATTCCGTAGTGATAACCAGGTTATAAAAAGGAAAGTTTTGAGTGATGAAGAGATTTTAAGGGAGACTGAAGAACTTGCAGGTAAAATTGGACACAAGAGGTTAATCCTCGTTTACGGTGAACATCCTGCAACTGATGTTGAATATATAGCGAAAAGCCTTGAGCTTGTGTACAGTGTTAAAGTTAAGGTAAGAAATGGTTATGGGCAGATTCGTAGGTGTAATGTGAATGCTGCACCTCTTCAGATTGATGAGCTGAGAAGACTTGTGGAAGTTGGTATTGGTACTTTTCAGGTATTTCAGGAGACATACCACCATGAAACCTACAATCTGGTACACCCCCGCAATACAATTAAGGGTGACTACAAGTGGAGGTTGTATTGTATGCACAGGGCACTGGAGGCAGGCGTAGACGATGTGGGAATTGGTGCCCTCTTTGGTCTATATGACTGGCGATTCGAAGTGATGGGGCTTGTTTACCATGCGAGGGAGCTTGAGAGTAAATTTGGAATAGGTCCTCATACTGTTTCATTCCCAAGGCTTGAGCCTGCCGCTAATACACCCTATATTCAGGAAGCAAAGTACCGCGTTAGTGATAAAGATTTTGAGAAATTGATACTGGTTTTAAGGCTTTCAATTCCTTATACGGGAATGATATTGACAGCAAGGGAACCCAGGGAAATAAGGGATAAAGTTATCCATTACGGCATAACCCAGACCGATGCATCAACAAAAATTGGAATAGGTGCTTACAGTGATAGGTGCAGTGAGCAGGAGCTGGAAAGGCAACAATTCTTGATTGGCGATACGAGGACCCTTGATGAATTGATTAGAGATCTTGCGAAGTTTGGATACATTACTTCTTTTTGCACTGCGGGATACCGTTGTGGAAGGACAGGCGATCTAATTATGAAACTTCTCAAAACGGGGAAAGAGGGTCAATTTTGCAAGCTGAATGCTATTTTGACTTTTAAGGAGTGGCTTCTCGACTATGCATCAAATGAGACCCAAGAAGTGGGGGATAGGTTAATTCAAAAAGAACTGAATGAGGTCAAAGAGAAAATGCCTCGTGTCTATGATAAACTTATGGAATATTATAACAGGATTGAAAATGGAGAAAGAGATCTATTCTTCTAAAGAGGTTCAGGATTTTCTCGAAAGGGTTAGATGTACATATGAAACTGGTGGAATATGGGTTGCGAGGCGTTTTGGGAGGAGATGGTCGTTCCTCTGTGGTATTGAGCCCACTGGGCCTTCGATGCCAGCTCGCTTTAAGATTGACGACGATTACATGCTTTTTTGTGAAAATCCCGAGAAAATCTCAAAAAAGATTGTTCAAATAACTAACAAATTGAGAGAGCTTCTGGTGGGTAAATGAATGTACAAAAGCTGAGTCAAAAGGAAATAACCGATTTGCTTCAAGGGAAAGATGATAAATGGCTTTTTGAGGAAGCGTCTAAAATCAAAGGGAATATTTTTGGGAAAGATGTTTACATAAGAGGTGTAGTTGAATTCTCGAATTTTTGCAAAGAAGATTGCTTTTACTGTGGCCTCAGAAGGAGTAATGGTTGTTTAGTTCGGTATAGGTTAGCCCCTCTTGACATTATGCGGTGTGCTGAAGTGGCGGACTCCTTGAAAATTAAGACCTTGGTATTACAATCCGGTGAAGACTATTTCTATTCAAAAGAACAGATAGCAGGATTGATACAGAGGGTCAAGTCGAGATATGACATTGTTGTTACGCTTTCCATCGGAGAGAGGAGGAATGACGAGCTTAAATTCTGGTTTGATGTTGGGGCTGAGAGGTATCTCCTTAAAGTAGAGACCTTTGATGAAAAGTTGTACGAGCAACTAAGGCCGGGTAAAAGACTTTCGGACAGAATAGGGAAGGTCATGTACTTAAAGGAATTGGGATATGAAACCGGTTCTGGAATTATAGTAGGACTCCCGGGACAAACGGTAGATAGTATTTCGAGGGATATCATAAAATTATCGGAGCTTAACCTCGAGATGATTGCCTGTGGGCCATTTATTCCCCATCCCGAAACACCTCTTGGTGGGTACCCACCTGGTGATCCCTTAACAACAATAAGGGTTGTTGCTATTTTAAGGATTTTGAACCCTTCTGCAAATATTCCTTCTACTAGTGCACTTTCATCGTTTGGTGAAGAATGGAGGAGAGCTGGCTTAAAAGCTGGGGCAAATGTTGTAATGCCCTCTTTAACTCCCGAAAAGGTAAAGGATTTGTACAGTATCTACCCTGGGAAGAATAGTGGATACGATGAGATTTTCGATGCCGTTGAGGGAATTAAAAGATTAATTAGGGAAGCTGGTTTCATTCCATCAGAATCAAAGGGTTATTCTAAGAGGAGGTTGGATGAAAAGTGCTCCTAAGGGAGAAAGAATAATTATTACCCTGTTAGGGCGGAGAAATGTAGGAAAATCTTCACTTATAAATGCAATTGTTGGACAGGAGATAGCCATTGTCTCTGATACCCCTGGAACTACTACAGACCCGGTGGATAAACACTATGAACTACTACCCCTTGGTCCCGTCACATTTTATGATACTCCCGGCTTAGACGATGAAGGATACCTCGGGGAACTGAGAATACGGGCAACACAAAGGGTGCTTTCTAAGTGCGACATATCTCTTCTTGTTGTAGATGAAATGGGAATAACAAGCTACGAAGAAGACATCATAGAAGAGCTTAAAGATAAGGCAATACCTATAATAGTGGTATTTAATAAGATTGACATCCGGGGACCAAAGGAAGAAGATATTTCATTTTGCAAAGAGAATGGACTCAGTTATGTTGAGGTTTCGTCAAAGACCGGCATAGGCATAAATGACTTAAAAGAGGAGATTATAAGAATTGCACCTCCATATTTGAAGGAGGAACCACTTCTGGTTCAAGACCTCGTAAAGCAGGGGGACTTAGTTATTCTTGTAGTTCCTATTGACTTATCAGCACCTAAGGGCAGGCTTATTCTACCTCAAGTTCAGGTTTTAAGGAGTGTGCTTGATTGTAATGCAACGGGGTTTGTGGTTAAAGAAACGGAGCTTTCTCAAGCGTTAAAATCAATAGCTGTTAAACCTAACCTCGTTATTACGGATTCTCAAGTAGTAAAGAAAGTAGCGGAGATTGTGCCCGAAGGTATTCCTTTAACTACTTTTTCGATCTTGATGGCACGTCACAAAGGTGGAGATTTAGGGGCATTCTTAGAGGGTATTTGTGAGATTGAAAATCTTGAAGATGGTGATAGAGTCCTGATTAGCGAGGCATGTTCCCACCATGTGTTGGAGGATGATATTGGTAGGGTAAAAATTCCTAAGTGGGTTTTGAGCTATACTGGAAAGAAAATAGAGTTTGACGTGAGATCTGGCAGTGATTTTCCGGAAGATCTTGAAAAGTATAAGTTGGTAATACACTGTGGTGCGTGTATGTTAACTCCCACTGAAATGAGACGCAGGGTTTTGGAATGCAAGAGGAGAGGTGTCCCGATTACAAACTATGGCGTTGCTATTTCGAAAGTTAATGGGGTCCTGGAGAGGGTTTTAAAGCCATTCAATATAAGTGTTGAAGAGGCAGGGTAATGTGGATGAAGTTTTTGTGGGTACTGCGGACTATAAAAGATAATTACTATTATGAAGTTTGTTCGTCTTTAATTTTAGAGATCCGTGAGGTTAAGCGCACACATATTCTTTCTTCTTAACGGATGCCCTATCATTAACAAGTTGCTCTGTTTTGAGAATGGGTTTGTTAAGAGTTAAGAGGAGCGTTTAGAAGATGTGCAGTTTTGTAAAAAGGAGGAGATGTAATGGAGCTTGAATCCAGGACTCCAGCTGAAGTTGCTAACCTTTTGTCTAATGATGTCTCTTTAAAAAAAGTAAATACTAGTTTCGGTAGACTCGTGATTCTCGGTGTCCTTGCTGGTGCCTATATTGGATTCGGAGCAGAGCTCTCTACTATTGTTAGTCACGATCTTGCCAGGTTTTTGGGAGTTGGGTTTGCAAGGCTCGTTCAAGGAGCTGTATTCTCAGTCGGTCTAATGCTTGTCGTCATAGCTGGAGCAGAACTTTTTACAGGGAATAACCTTGTTATGCTTTCTGTTCTCGATGGAAAGACCAGCGTGAAAAAGCTTCTTTATAATTGGGTCGTAGTATATATTGCGAATCTCATCGGTTCCCTTGTTCTTGTGGTTTTGATGTACTGGACGGAACTTTGGAATATGAATAACAACCTCGTTGGTGCCTATGCCTTGAGCGTAGCCAATTCTAAGGTCAACCTCTCATTTCTTTCTGCTTTCGCTCGTGGTATTTTGTGTAACTGGCTTGTGTGTCTTGCAGTATGGATGGCTTTTGCATCAAGGGAAGTTGTGGGGAAGATCTTTGCGATTTTCTTCCCCATCATGGCATTTGTTGCCTCTGGTTTTGAACATTCTGTTGCTAATATGTACTTTATACCTATGGGCATTTTACTAAAGGATGTTCCAGCTGTTGTTTCAATGGCTGGCATAGCTGACCTTTCTAAACTTTCCTGGTACAGCTTCTTTGTAAGGAACCTTATCCCTGTTACCCTTGGAAATATCGTAGGTGGTGCGGGCTTTGTGGCAGGTCTATACTGGCTAGTCTATGTTAATAAAGGTCGGAGATCTAAAGCATAGTCTTGTCATTCTCGCTGGTGGCCAGTCTGTGAGGATGGGAGAGCTTAAGCCTCATACTTTTGTGGAGGAGAGCCGGTTAATTGACTTAGTCGCTTGTAAGATCTCGTCCCTATTCGAAGAAGTTTTGGTAGTTTTAAAGGAGGGGATGGACCCTATCGAGCCATACTATTGTGTTTACGATAATTTTAAAGATTTTTCTCCCCTTTTTGGTATTCACGCAGGGCTTACCCATGCGAACTCTTTTTACAGTTTTATAATTGCATGTGACATGCCGTTTGTAAGGCGGGAACTTGTGTCTTTCCTTCTGGAGCAAGCCGATCGTGAAGGTCCAGATGTAGTTGTGCCTGTTATTAGGGGATTTTATGAGCCACTTTTTGCTGTTTATTCGAAGAACTGCATACCTTTTATAGAAAGTAGTATCTCGAATGGAATCCTAAAGGTAACGTCATTTTATAATAGCGTTGGTATTCAAGAGGTACCGGAGCGTTTAGTTTTAACATGCGATCCACGACTTCAGAGTTTTGTTAATCTTAATACCAGAGAAGACATAAAAAAAGCATTTTTGCTTGGCTTACATAATAACGCTGAACCATAGTAATGGGGTTTTCATCAAAGCGATGGGTTCCTTGATTATGCAAAGGTTTGTTCTTATACTTTATTCAAATGGAGGTTTGATTTTATGTTCATGCAGAAGTTAAGGGCTTCAACGAAGATTATACTATGGGTAGTTGTTATTGCCTTTGTATTATGGTTGTTTCTTGACCTTGGCGCTTCATTAACGGGTTTAGGCGGCGGCCAGAAAAAATGGGAACAAGGTGTTCTTGCAGAGGTTAACGGAGTCGAGATCAAGTATACTGATTTTGAAAACATGATAAACAACGCAGTCCAAGAAACTTTGAGAAACCGCGTAAATAAGAACTTGACTCCGGAAGAGCTTCAAAGGATCAGGGAATATAGCTTTTACGATGTGGTTAGAAAAATTAAATGGTCACAATTCGATGAGAATTATAGAAAGATGAATTTTACAAATGATGTCTACACTCAAATTCTGGTTATGAACCCTCCGCAAGAGATTTTAAATGATAGTTTGTTTTATACTGATGGGAAATTTGATCAAAACAAATATATCGAGGTTTTGCAGGATCCAAGGAACCGTAATTACGTTTTAACCCAATTGATGAACATACACGTCGATCTCGTTCAAGAACTTACGATTCAAGATCTCGCACTTTCGTTTAGCATTCCTCAAAAAGAACGTGAAAGTATTTATGAGCTCGAAAATACGCGCTTTAAGATAAAATATATTGGTGTAAAGGCGTATCAGATACCTGACACTATATTTACAGTAGAGCTCAAGGACTTACAGGAGTACTACAAGAAAAACAAAGAAAAATTTAGAAGGGAACCCAGGGCTGCAATGAAAGTTGCAATTTTTAATGTCTCACCATCAGCAGAAGATACCGCATTTGCACTTGAAAGGGTTAGGACTGCGATGGAAATCTATAAACAGGGAGAAAGCTTCGAAAACCTTATTAGAGATTTTTCTGACGACCAAGGGGAATTTGGTTGGATAAGGCGGTCAGATACAAAATTTGATACAATTTACCGTGAACTACAAGGGTTACAAGTAGGGGATGTCTCCGGGCCTTTTAGATTTGGTGAAGGTTTTTACCTCTTTAAAGTTTCTAATAAGACCAAAGACAGCATCCAGGTAAAGGACATTTATGTTTCCATAACTCCTTCGGAAAACACCTATGCCGATATTTACAGAAGAGCCCAAGAATTCCGACAATTAGCTAAGGATATGGGCTTTGAAAAGGCTGCAGAAGAATTAAAGATTGAGACTTTTGATACACAAGAATTTAACATTGACGGTTATTTTATCCCATATACAAGCTTTAGAAATGAAACTGTGAGGGCATTTGTAAAGGAGTCGAAAAAAGGTACAATATCTGAAGTGATCAGGGATGAAGATTCCTACAAGGTATTTTACCTTTACAGTAAAGATAAGGGTATAATTCCAGACTTTGAGGACAACGAGGTGCGAGCCAGGATTAAAGGCATGTACTTACAAGATAAGAAGATGGACCTCATAAAGGAAGAATTGGATCGCGCAATGGCTTTTTTAAGTCAGGGCGTTGAAATGGACTCTATCCCGTCAAGATTATCGATACCTTGTGTGGTAGAAAGTACGGCATACTTCACTGCTAAGAGTGTTCCTTCCCAGTTCATTGGGAGGGATATCAAATTTAGTGGATTCGTTTACAACCTTAAAGATACAGGCAAAGTTTATGGACCATACCTCTCTTACCCTCAAGGAGGTTATATCGTAAAATTGCTTGAGAGGATTGAGCCACAAGCTGATGAAATTGATGCTTATTTAATGTATACTACAGGACCCTATAATAGAATATGGGATTTCACCTTCAGAGAGTTTCAGCAAGAATTTGTCGACTTAAAACATATTAAGGATTATAGAAGCTATTTCTACCTTTACTGATGGAGGACCTATGAAAGAAGTAAGAATAAGGCGGCTTATAGCACGGGAGATTCTGGATTCAAGGGGGAACCCTACAATTGAGGTAGATTGTTTCTTAGATGATGGTTCAATGGGTAAGGCTGCGGTGCCTTCAGGAGCATCCACAGGCTCCAGGGAAGCACTTGAATTGAGGGATGGCGAATCACGGTATTTAGGTAAGGGCGTACGGAAGGCAGTTGAAAATGTAAACAAGGTTTTTGCGCTATCCCTTTCGGGTAAAATCCCTTTTGATCAGGCAGAAATTGACCGTCTATTATGTGAAATAGATGGGACACCTAATAAATCTCGTTATGGAGCAAATGCAATTTTAGGAGTTTCCTTAGCTGTGATGAAAGCCTCAGCATGTTCTCTTTCGATTCCACTTTACCGTTATATTGGCGGTTTTAATGCAAGAATTATACCAGTGCCTTTTATGAATGTAATAAATGGTGGAGTCCACGCGGATAATCCACTTGATATCCAGGAATTTATGATTGTACCAGCTGGAGCGCCTAATTTCACTGAAGCCCTTAGATACGGAGCTGAAACATTCCATTCATTGAAAAAAATCTTGAAATCAAAGGGTCAAATAACCTCCGTTGGGGACGAAGGTGGTTTTGCACCACAAGTTAACACATCTGAAGAGGTTTTAGAGATAATGCTTGAAGCTGTTGAGAAAGCCGGTTATAGGCCAGGGAAAGATCTATTTTTTGCACTTGATTCGGCTGCCAGCGAGTTCTTTAGGGATGGTTTATACCATTTTGAGGGAAAGGCGTTGAAATCATCAGAAATGATCTCTATATATGAGCGCTTAATCTCGAAGTATCCTGTAATTAGTATTGAGGATCCGCTTGCTGAAGGGGACCAGGAAGGGTGGAAGAAACTTACAGAAAGTCTTGGAAATAAAGTTCAGATCGTAGGCGATGATGTTTTTGTAACTAATGCTGAAATACTCAAAAAAGGCATAAAGGAAGGGATTGCTAATTCGGTTCTCATAAAGTTAAACCAGGTAGGAACTGTGACCGAGACTATGGATACTATTAATATTGCTCTCAGAGCAGGCTATACCACGATGGTATCACATCGTTCTGGGGAGACGGAAGACACAACCATTGCAGACTTTGCGGTCGGTATCGGTGCTGGCATGATAAAAACAGGTTCTGTATCGAGGTCAGAGAGGATCGCCAAGTATAACAGACTTCTTGAGATTGAAGAAGAACTCGGCAATAATGCTGTTTTTCTTGGCTTAGATGCCGTTAAAAACTTCGGAAAATGTGGCTAATTTAAGACGGAAAATTCTGAAGTACCTGTCGATTCTAATTGTTGCTTACGGTGCGTATCATTATATAATTGCATTATATGAGTTTGTGAGTACGACTACAACAAACAGGAAGTATCAAAGGAATCTGCTTCACCTTAAGGCGAGAGTTATAACTGTAGCAGCGCGGAAGGAGTATATGGACACTCAGGAAGGCGCGCGTAAGGTTTTGGATCAAAGGCTAAAGGAACTCGGCAATTAGTTTCTTTGCCCTTAATATATCGGATGAGATTTGTTTCTTTAATTCATCTACTGAAGGAAAGCAGATATCCTCTCTTAAAAAGTCTACGAAACTTATCATTGCAATATCTCCATATATGTCACCCTCAAAGTCGATGATATGGACCTCTACACTTTTTCTTGAAAGTTTAAGGGTTTGACTTTCACCAATGTAGCATGCGCCTGGGAAAGTCTTACCTCTAATGTACACTAAGACTGCATAGACTCCATTAGCTGGGATAAGCTTCTTCTCTGGAATCTTTAGATTAATAGTTCTGAACCCAAGGTCTCTGGCAATCCCTACGCCTTTATCCACAATTCCGGAAATGGTATAGAATCTGCCAAGGCACTGGCTCGCAGATTTGACGTCTCCTGAAACTATGAGGTTTCTAATAAGAGTAGAACTTACAATGTTATTACCAACCCTATAAGGTGGTATTAAGGTAACCGCAATATCGAGTGTATCAATTGCTCCAGCCAGATATTTAACATCTCCTTCTCTTTCTTTTCCAAAAGTATGATTGTAGCCAGCTACGAGATGTTTTAATTGGAATCGCTCTTTTAAAAATTCTATAAATTGTGGAGCAGTCATTTCTTCAATCTCATGGCTAAACTCGATAACCTCGATGTTTTTTGCCCCCATTTCTCTTAGTATGGACATCTTTTCATCTTCTGTTGTGATTGACCATCTTTCTTCATTGGAGTTATTATGCTTAAGTAGATAGCTAAGGGTGACAATTAATGGCACATAATCAAGGGCTTCTGCAATTTTAAGTGTCGTTGTAATTATTTTTCTGTGCCCAAGGTGTACACCATCAAAGGTTCCTACTGTTATGCAAGAGTGTTTCATGGTGAGGGGACGAGAACCTTTTTTGGTTCTAAACCTTCCCAGGTCAGGAATCCTACTCCAAGGAAGTTATTTTCCTGATCCATTACCTTTACCAGAGTAAAGGTTCTTGTATCCGGGGAGGTTCTAACTATGAGTTTGCGCGGAACCTTGTTCCCATTCAAAAAGTAGGTTGCTCCATTTGAAGAAATCATGACGGAAGATTTTAAAGGTAACCCACAGGGGATAGGGATTATTGAATCTATAATTCTCTTTTTAGTATCGATTTTTACAGCGTTTTCGACGGTGAAGTTTCCGACTTTTAGTCTCACCAACTCTTCAACAAATCCATAGGTACCAAGCTTTTCACCAATATCTCTCGCCAATGCTCTCATATACGTTCCTGCAGAACACTCTACAACAATTTCTATATAATCTTGCCCAATCGTTTCTAAGTCGATTCTGGAAATCTTTACTTTTCTCGGTTTTGGTACTAAGTATATCCCTTCTCTTGCATATTCGTACAGTCTTTTTCCATTGTATTTAATAGCGGAAAAAGAGGGAGGAACTTGTTCAACTTCGCCAGTAAAAGCGTTGAGTACCTCGAGAATTCCCGCTTTATCAAGGGTTGGCACCGGTCTTTCTGCGATTACTTTACCATCTTTATCAAGGGTATCAGTCAAAATCCCAAATTTTATTTTGACCCTGTATTCCTTCTTTGATTCAATTAAGAACTCAAGGAATCGTGTTGCCTTTCCTATGCCAATAACGAGGACTCCTTCACCTAAAGGATCGAGATTACCTGCATGACCGATTTGCCTGATTCCAAGGAGTTTTTTTAAGATTCTAATTACATCGTAAGAAGTTTGACCTTTTTCCTTATAGATATTTAGAAATCCATCCATCTTCAACTCTTATAAATTCCAATTCTGGTGCGAACTTTATATTCAGCTCCTTTGCAACAGAGCTTCTCAAAAAACCCCTTGCGCTATAGAGGCCCTCTTCTACATCATTGTTATTGGACTCGTAAAATACTTTTGCATATTTTAGGTCATCTGAAATATCAACTCTCAGAATCGTGATTCCAGTAAGTCTTGGGTCCTTTACTTCGTACAGAATTACTTCTGAGAGGATTTTCATAATTTCATGTGCGACTCTTTCACTTCTTTTGAATGGCCTCATAGAAAAATTATAAAATTGCCATTTCGTAAAACCAAATCGCTAATTGTATGTTAAAATGGTGTGCCTTAAAATATACTTAAAAGGAAGGTTATATGGTAAGGGTTCGTTTTGCACCCTCTCCAACAGGATATTTGCATGTAGGCGGGGCAAGAACTGCGTTGTATAACTGGCTTTTTGCTAAGAAGAACAAGGGTACGTTTATTCTCAGGATAGAAGACACCGATAGAACGAGATATGTACCCGGTTCAGTCGAAGATATAGAGGAGAGTTTGAAGTGGTTGGGACTTAACTGGGATGAGGGTCCATATTACCAGAGTGAAAGGATTAAGCTATACCGTGAGCATGCAGAGCTTCTTGTGAGTAAGGGTTTTGCATATCGATGTTTTTGCTCTGAAGAGAGGCTGACTAAGCTGAGGGAGGAACAATCAAGAAGTGGTCTAAAACCCGGTTATGATAGACTATGCAGGGGTTTGACTAAGGAGGATGTTGATAGCAAGGTGAGACAAGGTATTCCTTATACAATAAGATTGAAGGTCTTTCTTGAAAGAGAAATTGTTTTTGAAGATTATCTCAGGGGGACAATAAAAGTAAGGGGTTCGGAGCTTGAGGATATCGTTCTGCTCAAATCTGATGGATTTCCTACGTATCACCTTGCAAATGTTGTAGACGATTACCTTATGGGCGTTACCCATGTTATGCGCGCTGATGAGTGGATTCCAAGTACACCTTATCATGTGTTTATGTATGAGGCTTTCGGGTGGCAACTGCCTATTTTTGCACATCTTCCGGTAATTCTTGCCCCCGATGGAAAGGGTAAGCTCTCTAAGAGGCATGGAGCTACTTCTGTGCTTGAATTCAGGAAAATGGGTGTTCTTCCTGAGGCTTTGGTTAATTTCCTTGCTTTACTTGGTTGGTCGCCTGGTGGTGATAGGGAAATAATTTCCTTGGAAGAAATGGTCGAGCTTTTCGACCTCAAAAAAGTGGGAAAGCGCGGATCTGTTTTTGATTTTAATAAACTTTTTTGGATGAACTCATATTATCTGAGAAATAAATCTGTAAGTGAGTTGGCGAATCTTGCGCTGCCGTTTTTTGAAGAGAAAGGTATTAATGCGAAGAGCCTGGGGCAGGAAAAGCTTGAGAAGATCATATCGTTATACCAGCAGCGTATAAAAACTCTTTCGGAATTACCTGAATTATCTATGTACTTTTTTACAGATGATATACCTTATGACGAAGAAGCATTAAAGAATTTTCTTGCTAAGCCTGAAACTTTTAAGATTCTCGAGGATTTTGTCAAATCCCTTGAAGGTATCACTCAATTTACGAAGGAAAATATTGAGGTAACCCTTAGAACCTTCGCAGAGGAAAGGGGGGTGCATCCGAAAGAATTAATTCATCCTATAAGGATATTACTTACAGGGAGGACCGTAGGTCCCGGGCTTTTTGAGGTTATGGAAGTGCTCGGAAAGGATTCATGCATCAGGAAGCTCGTCGTAGGTCTTGGCAGGGTTAAAAAAGATGGAACTCAAGACTAAAAAAGAGATATCCAGTGGATTCGTAGTATATACTGTTGAAAATGAAAGAATTTTATATCTTCTTTTAAAACATCCAACTCACTGGAGTTTTCCTAAGGGACACGTGGAGCATAATGACAACAATGACTTGATCGTCACAGCTAAGCGAGAGATGCTTGAAGAGACCGGTATTCAGAATTTTGAAATTGTTGAAGGTTTTTGCAAAGTTTTGAGCTATTCGTTTACAAAGGATCACGCTCGTGTCGTGAAAGATGTATACTATTTCCTTGCAAGATGTCCCCAAAAAGAGAAAATAATCCTTTCGCGAGAGCATCAGGATTTTGGATGGTTCCCTTTAAGGTTAGCTTACATCAGATTAAATTTTGAAAACGCAAGAGAATTGCTTGTGGAAGCCAATGAATTTATAAAAAAAATCCATGGAATTTAATGCTGCTGTCGAATACCTTAACTCTTTGATTGATTACGAAAGGAAAAGAGGTTATGTTGATTCTCTTGATGGATTTCTCGAATTCCTAAGTCATTTTGAAAACCCGCAAACGGTGCTTCCAAATCCCATTCTAATTGTAGGAACTAAGGGCAAAGGTTCGACGGCACATCTTATCGCCGGAGGCCTTGAATCACTGGGATTCAAAGTCGGGCTCTACACCTCTCCACACCTGGTTGATATAAGGGAGAGGATAAGAATCAACGGGAAGAAGATTCCTGAAGATAGATTTTGTACGTACCTTGAGAGAATACGCCCTTACATAGAAGAGAGAAGGGGCATTAGGACCGTCTTCGAGACCTTAACGCTTATGGCATTCCTGTACTTTAACGAAGAAAGGGTAGATTACTCCGTGCTTGAGGCGGGTCTTGGAGGTAGATTAGATGCAACCAATGTAGTTAATCAGATTCTGACCATAATAACGTCCATAAATTATGATCATATGGAGATTCTTGGGAATAAGCTTACGCAAATTGCTACAGAGAAGGCAGCGGTAGTCAAGAATCGAAATCCCGTTGTTGTGGCTCCTCAGCACTCAGCGGTATATAAGGTCATTGGAAGATTTGCAGAGAAGCAGGATGCAAGGACATATTTCTTAAATAAGTGTGTAAAGTACAGCATGAAAGAGGCAACCTTGGATCATACCGTTGTCAAGTACAGGGGGCTCTCCGGAAAGAGAACGTTGGTCTTAAATCAGGCTGGCACTTTTCAGGCTAAAAATATGGCTCTCTCTGCATTAGCGTTAGAAACACTCGGTTTTTCTAATTTCAGTTTCGATAAGGTACATATTGAAGGCCGATTTGAGGTCATATCAAAGGACCCACTAATAATAATAGATGGAGCACACAATGTTGCGTCTGTAAAAAACCTCCTTCATGCGGTAAACCGGCTTTTGGTTAAGGATTATGTTTTTATTTTTGGCGTAAATAGAGATAAAGAAGTTAAGAGAATAGTCAGAGAAATAGTTTCTCATTCTAACCCAAGGTTTACTGTGCTTACCTGTTCTAAAAGTCCAAGAGCTACAAGGCCAGAAGAACTTTTAAAAATTTTTACTGAGGAAGATTTTAAAGAGGTTTGTGTAAAAGAAAACTCTGATGCAGCGCTTCACGAAGCGCTTTTACACGGAAATAGGATCGTTGTTTTTGGTTCTTTTTACCTTGCTGGAGAAATTAAGGAAACTGTTTTAAACGTGAGTAGAGAGCGTAATTTAGCACAATCTACTTGACTTGACACGGCGTTAACTTAATAATTCATACCAAACATATAGGAATCAAAATGGTAAAAGTTACACAAAAGACTAGATATGCCATACGTGCACTTTTGAGACTAAAAACTTTTGGAGAAGGCGGTACGGTCCTTAAGGAAATATCGAAGGAAGAAGATATACCTGTGAAGTTCTTAGAACAAATTTTTGCATCTCTTGCGAAGGCTGATATATTGGAGTCGAAAAGGGGAGCCCAAGGTGGTTATAGATTAAAGAAAAGTTTAAAAGAAGTTAGCCTTTATGAAGTTATGAAATCACTGAGGGAGGATGTGAAGTTTGCACATTGCCTTGACATTGCAAAGCCTGAGTGTCCCCTGAAATCAAAGTGTAAGGCAGAGAAATTTTGGAGAAACATTCAAGAAAAGATTATGAAAATCTTGATGGAGACAAAATTAGAGGAAATCGATGAAAGTCTATCTTGATAACGCGAGTACAACAGTGACTGATCCTCGGGTCGTGGATTTGATGCTCCCAGTATTTACAGAAAACTATGCGCTCCCTACTTCAGAATTCATACATACTCCAGGGCAGATGGTTAAGGATTTGGTTGAAGGCTCACGTAAGTCTCTGGCAGAGTTTATTGGAGCAAAGTCTATTGAGATCGTTTTTACTTCGGGTGGGACGGAGTCCATAAACCTTGCCATAAAAGGTGCTGCTCTGGAGCATGGCATACGTGGAAAGCATATCCTCACGACTACCATTGAAAATCGTGCAGTCCTTGACTCTGTGAGGTTTCTTAAAAGGATGGGGTTTGATGTGGAGTTCATACCCGTTGATCGAGAAGGTTTTTTAGACCTTGAGTTCTTAGATAAATCTGTTAGAAAGGATACAATTCTTGTGAGTGTTCAGACTGTGAACGATGAAGTTGGTACGATACAGCCTATTGAAGAAATTGTAAAGATTGTTAAGGAGAAAAACCCTGATACATTAGTTCACACTGACGCAACTTATGCACTTGGTTGGCTACCTTTTAATGTTGAAAGTATTGGCGTAGATCTGGCGAGTTTTACTGCCCATAAGCTTCATGGTCCTAAAGGGATTGGTGCTCTCTATATTAGAGAAGGGGCAAAAATTGCGAAGATTATTGATGGTGGTTATGCTGAATTCAATATGCGCGGTGGTACTCCAAATATTCCCGGAATCATAGGGTTTAAAGGAGCTTTAGAGCTCGTGGTCTCAAATGAGGTCGAACGCATAAGGCGACTCAGGGACTTCCTTTACAAGCAAATTGAAAAAAATATTACCGACACTGTTCTAATGGGACCAAAAAACTTCTCCCAAAGGCATCCTGCTAACCTCAACGTTTCATTCAAATATGTGGAAGGTGAGTCTATCGTTTTATACCTTGATATGAAAGGAATTGCAGTAATTTCGGGGTCAGCGTGTTTTTCGAGGGGGCTTGAGCCCTCTTATGTAATAACGGCAATGGGACATTCCCATGAAGATGCACATGGTTCCATCAGGTTTTCACTGGGTAGATTTAATAGCGAGGAAGAGGTAATTTATACCATTGAAGTATTAAAAGATGTGATAAAAACTCTAAGGGATCTGAGTCCATTGGGAGGTAACTAATGGCGCTACCTTATTCGAAAAGATTGATTGAGCTTTTTTTAAGCCCTAAGAATGTTGGAGAGATACCAGATGCTGATGCGAAAGCTACTGAAGGTTCGCCGGCATGTGGAGATATGGTACAGTTATTTCTTAAAGTTGATCCCGAAACAAAGAGAATTATGGATGTAAAATTTAAGTCTTACGGTTGTGCTTCTAATATTGCGACTGCTTCCATCGTTACAGAGTTGGCTAAGGGTAAAACTCTGGAGGAAGCGAAGAGCATTTCCTGGAAAGATGCTGAACGAGAACTAGGAGGACTGCCACTTACCAAGATTCACTGTGCAGTCCTTGCGGTTGATGCACTTCATACTGCTATTGAGAATTATGAGCATCAGCACGGACTTCTGAAAGAAAAAACTCCGACAACTCCCGAAATTATTATACAGCGATTAAAACGTGTAATAGACCCGAGAAAGGGGGTTGATGTAGTGAGGGCTAAGACTGTTAAGGATGTGGTTGTAGAAAATGGGGTTGCTACTATAACCCTTAATTTGAAGCAAGATGAGGAGTTTGCACAGCACCTTGCTCAGGAGATAGAAGAGCGGATTTCGCCCCTTTGGGATATTGAGAAAGTAGAGGTAAAATATAGTTAATGGACGAATTAAGATTCAGCTGTATTGGAGAAAGCTGTGTTACGGAACATGTGGTAAAGTTTCGTAACGCGTATGTAAAAACTCCGCATGGTGGATTTTTTATTATTGAAGGTGATAATCCCGACGGCCTTAAGGAAATTTTACAGATTGCAAAGTTTATGGGAACAAAAGTGGAATACGTTAAGAATGAAGGTAATAAGTGGGAAGTTAAGATTGTAAAGGAATAGAATTAATGCCTACCGGAGAGCTAAAGCAGAGAATAAAAGATTTAAAGAGAAAGAAGAACGCTATACTGCTTGTACATAATTACCAACGTCCAGAGATACAGGAAATTGCGGATTTTATAGGGGATTCCCTTGATTTGTCAAGGAAAGCAAAAGAGACCGAGGCAGATATCATCGTTTTTGCTGGTGTAACTTTTATGGCAGAAACTGCAAAAATCCTTTCTCCCTTGAAGAAGGTGTTGATGCCGGAGCCTGCAGCCAGGTGTCCAATGGCGGAGATGGCTAAACCCGATAAGCTTAAAAAGTTTGCAGAGCAGTATCCTGATGCTGAAATTGTTGCGTATGTAAATACAACTGCAGAAATTAAGGCGATGGCTGATGTGTGTGTTACAAGTAGTAATGCTGTAAAAGTTGTGGATAATTTAGATGGCCGGAGAATAATTTTTATACCCGATAAAAATCTTGCTACCTATGTTTCCATATATGTAAAGGACAAGGAGATCATTCCCTGGGATGGATATTGTTATGTGCATAATGCTTTTACAGAGGATGACCTTTATGAAATAAAAGATGAACACCCCCAAGCGGTTATCATCTCCCATCCGGAGTGCAGAGAAGAGGTCATTATGAACTCTCAGTATGTTGAATCTACACAGGGAATGATGCGTCTTGCCAAAGAGTTGAGCGCATCTGAGTTTGTTTTTTTCACAGAAGAAGGGTTAACAAAAAGGGCGAGGCGAGAAATACCAGATAAGAAATTTTATTCAACTTCAAAACTTGCTGTATGCGAAGAGATGAAAAAAATCACACTGGAGAAAATATACGAGTCTTTGCTGTATGAGAGATATGAAGTCGTCCTGGAACAAGATATTATCGAAAGGGCATCCAGGGCGCTCAATAGAATGTTAGAATTATCATAAAAGGAGGTTTTTGTATGAGTTTTCTATCTGAGAGTGATCAAAAAGAGATACGGGAGATGTTTAAAGAGCTTGTTCATCCCGTAAAGATAATTAATTTTACGCAGGCTCTTGAGTGTACATATTGTAGGGAGACCAGACAGATTCTTGAAGAAGTGGCACAGCTGTCGGATAAAATCCAGGTTGAGTTTATGAATTTCCTTGAAAATAAAGAAAAAGCAGACCAGTACGGGATTGAAAATCAGATACCAGCTATTATATTAGAAGGAGAAAAGGACTATGGGATACGCTATTATGGGATACCATCAGGGTATGAGTTTTCCACTTTAATTGAAGATATTCTTATGGTTTCAAAGAGAGATTCTGGACTTAAAAAGGATACTCGAGATTCTCTTGCTACAATCACAAAACCGGTTAACATACGTGTTTTTGTTACTCCTACTTGTCCTTATTGTCCTTCGGCAGCTATTACCGCTCACAGAATGGCGATGGAAAGTGATATGATTAAAGCTGAGGTCATTGAATCTATTGAGTTTCCTTTTCTGGCACAGAAGTATGGAGTTTACGGTGTCCCGAAGGTTGTGATTAACGATAAGGTGAGTTTTGAGGGTGCATTACCCGAAGAGATGTTTCTTGATTATGTGTTGAAAGCCATAAAGTAATTGGGGTGGAGTTCAAAACAAAAGGGGGGACC
>DCDE01000015.1 GCA_002316275.1 Caldifarciminota bacterium UBA1063 | reverse complement strand
AAAAGTGGAAAGGAAAATATAGGCCCATTTTCAGCCATCGTGGAGTTAGGTAAAGTGTCAGAAAGGTATAAAGATGCCGTTCTTCTTGCATCGACTGATGGGATTGGCACCAAGATCAAACTGGCAATTGACTGGGACTATCTCAGCGGCCTCGGATATGATATTCTGGGTATGTGTGTAAATGATATTGCTGTACACGGTGCTGAACCTATTATGTTTTTGGATTATTTTGCTATGGGAAATCTGGATCTCGAAGTGGCAAGAAAGGTTATGGATTCCGTTGTAAAGGCGTGTGAGGAGTATGATTGCCCTTTAGTTGGAGGTGAAACTGCAGAACTACCAGGGCTTTTGAGGGAGAAGGAATTTGATATCGCCGGTTTTGTTGTTGGGGTTCAAGAAAAGTCAAAAATTTCATCTCCTTCTATGGTGGCCCCTGGTGATATACTTTTTGGGCTGCCCTCTTCTGGAATCCACAGCAATGGATTTACACTGGTTAGGAAAATCATCGAGGTTGCCCATATTACTCCTTATACATTAATAGGTAAATGGAAAGCCCTTGATCTTATTCTTGCACCGACGAAGATTTATTGGAAGATTGCGCATAGCCTCTATGACAGATTTAAACTCCGTGGTGCTGCGCACATCACGGGTGGAGGGATTCCGGGTAATCTTACAAGGTGTCTCCCTCGTAATATAGATGCAACTATAGACCCTCAAAGCTGGGAGATACCTGAAGTTTTCAGATTTCTGCAAGAATTAGGGGATGTCCCAAATGACGAGATGTGGCGAGTCTTTAATATGGGCATCGGATTTATTTTTATAGTAGGGAAGCAAGATGCAGGAGAATTTGAGGATTTCCTGGCGCAACTTTGTGAGCCGTATTATATTATTGGTGAGTGTAAAGAAGGTAGTGGAAGAGTGATAATCAAGAGTTAACTTATGTTTACTCTTGGAGATTTTTAGAACTGATGTAAATTGTTTCGCGATCCGCTGTGGGAAACCTGGACTATAGCCACCGATTTGCCTTGTACCACTGAAGAGTCTCGAATAGACCCTCCATTAAATTGTAATCCGTTCTGAGCCCCGTTTCTCTGAAGGTGCGGGTAGGGTCACCAATCCAGTACTTCTCAGATAGTTCACGTGCCTTATCGCTATTTGCAATGGTTGGTTTGCCTGAAATCTTTGCAGCAAGTTCACTTAGTTTTAAGGCTGGCTTAAAAATTGCCTCAGGAATGCTTATTTTGATAACTGTTCTCTTCCCTAAGAGGGATTTTATAGATTCGATTACCTCGGAAAGGGAGTGGTACTCTGGGTCCGAGACAAAGTAAATTTTGTTGCGTATGAGGTTTTCCATTTCAAGGAATGCGATGATAAATTTAACCACGTCTTTCACGTACACCATATTTAAATATTTATCACCGTTGGGCATGGGGAAAATACCGTTCTTTACATACTTGAAAAACCTCAGGGTTTCTCTATCACCAGGTCCGTATACGGTGGCAAGTCTTAATATTATATAAGGGTATTCCAAGTGGTTTACGATGTAGTTTTCCGCCATAAGCTTTGACTTTCCATACCAGCTGACGGGCTCCGGAGGTTGCTCAACTCTTCTCGGTGTAAGTTCCTTCGATGGTCCTTGGGCACTCTGACTCGAGAGGTAGATAAACTTTTTAAAGACAGGAGGCTTAAATTGGTTTATGGCATCAACGAGGTTTTTTGTGGAGGTGTAGTTACCTCTTATGAAATCGTCCATCTTGATAGCTCTGATAGCACCTGCGCAGTGGACAATGGCTTCTATGCCATCAACAAATTCCTTCATAGATTCGGGACTATGAAAACTGCCTTGTACTTTTTCTACCTCTTCCCACGGGATCTTTTTACTACTATCCCTAACCAGCACCCGGACCTTATGGCCCTTCCGGAGTAGCTCTGGAACTAAGTTCTGACCTATAAACCCAGTACTCCCAGTTACAGCAATATTCATAAGTAAGTGGGCTAATTATATTCTTGCTGCTTTATAATTTCAACGTGCAGTACTTTACCTTTGATACTTCTGAATGGAAGGTTGTAGGCATAGATGAGAACGGATATGGTCCCCTCCTTGGGCCCCTCGTTGTGACAGGGGTTCTCCTGACTCTTTACGGTGCGGATCCCACTTCTGCTTCTGAAATTCAGACTTTCTCTTTTCCGATTCCGATAAGGGATAGTAAAGAGCTCTTCAGAAGGAGCCTTTCAAGTTATAGACTTGGGGAATCGGTTGTTATTACGATTTTAGAGGTAATAGGGAAAAGGGTCCCCACACTTTCGGCATTAATTCGCGAACTATCCATAAAACCTTTAGACCTTGAAGATTATGGCATCCAAGATGTTGCGCTTCCTGCATTTGGCGGAATTGTGAATAAGGATTTGATAGACTATTTTGAGAAGGCAGGGATTCACATTGATGAAATTGTTGTAAATGTGATAATGCCTGACATTTTCAACAAAACTGTAGAGGATCTCGGGAACAAAGCCCTTATTGATTTTAAGGCATTTATGGAGGTTAAAGAGAAACTCAGGGCTTCCTGCTATTTGATGGGAAAAGTTGGTGGTACATCGCATTATGGCAGATTTTTTGAAATTTTTAACATAAAATATGAGATTCTGAAAGATTCATTTTCAAAATCCAGCTACAAACTTGAAAACGGCGAGTATGTCCATTTCATTTTACACGCTGATAGAGAATATCTGCCCGTTACTTTTGCTGGTATTGTGGGTAAATATGTAAGGGAACTCATAATGCTTTCCCTATCGCGGTCTCTGGGGTTTAACGCTGACATTCCTTACGCTTCAGGGTACTATCATGATAGTAAGACGTTTGAGATTGAGAGGATGCTGAAAAATAATATGAAGATTAAATGGGTTCGTTCGAGGTGAGGCCCATTTTGTTCAGAAAAAAATAATTATTTTATAAAAGTCCCACTTCCTTGTGTTTCTGTGCAATAGTACTTGCAAGTCTTTCAAGTTTTCCCATAGCCTCTTCATCAGGCATTCCTTTGAAACTAATGGGTTCAAAGAGCTCGCCTTTAAAGTTAGGGAAGAGGTTCTTGAGGTCTTCAATGGCTTTCCCACCCCAGCCATAGGAGTTGATGATCCCGAGGAACTTTGTTTTAGGCCTCAAAAGGTTAGCAAGGAAGGTATAGTAAATTGCAAGAGGGTGGGCGCTGGCGTGAACTGTTGGCGTTGCTACAATGATAGTAGCTGCGTCGATGAGCGCCATAGCTACTTCACCGGTGTCGGCAGTAGAAAGACTCACGGTTTTTACCATTACACCGTTATCGATCAGTTTTTGTTCTAAGAATCTAATGGCATGCTCAATGCTATGGTGCATAGATACGTATAGGAGTAAAACGAGGTTGTCCACTTTGTCTGATATCCAATCCTTGTAAGCATTAATGATGAATTCTGGTTTACGGTAGATAGGACCATGACTGGGACAGATCATTAAGGGTTCGAAGTTTTCTACCTTTTCAATGTTTTTAGATATCATATTTCTAAAGGGTGCCATTATCTCTGCGTAGTATCTTTTCGCTGAGTTGTAAACATCTGGCGTACCGTCGGTTATAAATTCGGTGGTTGCGAGATGAGACCCGAAAAAGTCACAGGTAAAGGCAATGTGATCCTCTTCTAAAAAGGTTACTTGAGTTTCAGGCCAGTGAACCCAGGGTGTCATTACAAATCTTAGGGTCTTTCCCCCAAGATCAAGCAAGTCATTTTCTTGAATAATTTGGAATTTGTTATCAGGGATCCGAAGGTGTGTTTTCAGAAGTTCAGCACATTTTGGGTTGGTTATTACTTTCGCTTTTTCAAACTTATTGAGAACTTTTGGGATGGTGCCAGAATGGTCTTGCTCAGCATGATTTGCAATTACATAGTCAATTTTATCAATACCAAGGGCTTCCAGATCCTTCAAAAACTCAAATGCCTTTAGTGTATCTGCCGAGTCGATGAGGGCGGTTTTATCTTTGCCTATTATAACATATGCGTTGTAGGTAGTCCCCTCAGGGAGAGGAATAAGCTCGTCAAAGAGCCTTCTTTCCCAGTGAAGGGTATTAATAAGGTATATGTGGTCTTTTAGCTTAAATGTCGCCATACTACTCATCCTTTTGTTCTTCTACGTATGTAGAGGCTGTTTTGGGAGTTTTTCCTTTTACTTCTCTGTGGTAGTAATCATAAGTCATTGGCGGTTTTTCACTTAGAAAATCTGTATCTATAACATCACCTAAAAAAATTACGTGACTCCCTGCGTCGAATTTACCTATAACTTTACATTCTACATATGCGCAGGTATAGTCAAGTATAATAGGAACCTGGTTTTTGGTGAGTCTGTATTTAGTATTTTCAAACTTATTTACATCCCTTCCCGACTTAAAACCGAACTTGCCAATGAAAGTGAAAGGGGCTTCTTCGGTAAGTACAGAGACGGCGAATACTTTGCTTTTATCAATATATTCGAAAGTAAGATTCTGCTTATTAACTGCAACTGCTACCCTTGGTGGTTCGGGAGTCACTTGAAATACAGTATTGGCGATCTGGCCATTGATTTTGTTATCATTCTTCGAGCAGACTATATAAAGTCCATAACTGAGTTTTGTGAGAGCAAAGATATTCATTATAAAATATTACCTCCACATCTGTTTGTTAAAATTTTAAAGCATCTATCATCACTGCTCGAGTGATGTTAATCTTGTCTCAAATAAAATACATTTTCTGTGTGTGGATTTTCACTTTTAGACATTTTTAAATTTTCTTATTATTCCGTTTTTTTGGCACTCGCTACATACACCTTCGAGGTAAAGCTCTTCTTTTTCTACTAAATGGCCTTCCTTCGTTTTTTTACCGACAAGTGAAGTTTTATCCATTTCAACGTCGTAGACCTTTCCACACTTAAGGCATGTGAAATGTACGTGAGGTTCAATAAATGCGTCCACTCTCAGCTCCCTTGAATTGACATGGATAGGTTTTATTATACCTGCTTTTAGAAAGCATTCGATGGTATTGTAGACTGTAGTCTTTGATAGTGTTGGAAGTTCCATACTTAAAGTCTGGAAAATATCATCAGCCGAGGGGTGAACCCTATGGGTCAGGAGGAACTCGAGGATCTTTATTCTCTGGATAGATGGTTGTATATCGTGAGATTTTAGTATTTCTTTGGCTTTTGAAGTCATAGGGCTTTTCATTTGAACACCTCCCTTGTTTCCTTCGCCCATAGGAGCATATCCAAATGAGCAAAGGGTATATCAATTTTTTTTGAAAATTCTTTTAATTTTTGTTCAAGTTCCAAATATTTTTGTTTTGTCAAACTTTTTGGCAACTTGTCCACAACGTTAAATTCTAACATATTCCTTAATATGTGTCTATCTAAAATCGCAAGGTCTAAGTGCCCAGTGTTTCTGAGAAAGTGGCTTGCTTCTTTCATACCCATACCTTTAAAGGTCTTTATTAGAAACTCTCTTTTTAATTTAGAGTCATCATTGTTCCGCACAAGGTCCACGAGGTCAATGGATTCTGTCTCTATTTTGTTTAAATTGTACATGATGTACTTCAACTTGCTCTCAGGGAATCTAACGCCGCTTAATACAACTCTCCATTTAGAAAGATCGTTATCTTCTAAGAGTCCATATTCGAAAGCCTTCTCCACCGAGTTCCAACATACCTTTGCTTTGGACTGGGGTGTGAGGAGGCAGAACAGAAACTCTTTAAGAATTGTTTTTTCATCAGCAAACTTTGTCGCCTCAAACTGTTTAACCCGCTCCTCAATGTTTAATTTATGTTGTTTGTATAACACCATCAGAATTTCAATATTCCGCATTTTTTAATATTGTAATAATATTAATCCCATAACTCCGTACAGTCAAGATCGACTTCTACCTTATGACGCAATGGTCCGTGCCCCTTTCCTATCTCGGGTGCCTCATCCATAGCCTTGTGGATATATTTCTTTGCAATACAGACGGCTTCCGGTACTTTCTTTCCCATAGCGAGGAGAGCTGTTATAGCAGAGGAAAGGGTACATCCCGTGCCATGGTCACGTGTGGTTTTAATACGCTTCTTTGAAAATTCCCATATGCCGTCCTTGCTAATTAGGACATCGGTTGCAAATTTACCTTCTATATGCCCGCCTTTCATCATAACCCACTCTGGACCCTTTTCAAGGATTTTTTTGCCAGCTAATTCCAAGTCTTTGTGGTTCGTTATTTTCATTCTTGCGATAAGCTCTGCCTCGAAAATATTTGGAGTTACGAGTAGTGAGACCGGTAAAAGTCTATTTATCAGTGTTTCTATGGCATCGGGCTGCAGTAATCTTGCACCACTTTTGGAGACCATAACGGGATCCACAACGAGGTTTTTAACTTCATATATACCCATCATTTTTGCAACGACTTCAATAATCTCCGCACTAAATAACATCCCTGTTTTAACGGCACTGGGGACAATATCATCATAAATTGCTTTTATCTGGAGTTCGACAAACTCAGGACTGCAGGGGAAAATACCTTTGACTTCAAAGGTATTCTGCGCTGTAAGTGCGGTGATAACGCTCATTCCGTAAACGTCAAAAGCCTCAAAAGTTTTGAGATCGGCTTGAATGCCAGCGCCGCCGCTGGAGTCACTGCCTGCTATAGTCAGAGCGATGCCCTTGTATGGTTTCATTTTATGTATTCCATGCATTAGCCCGTGCAAACTGCATCATATAGAGATGATAATACATACCTTTTTTTTGTATTAAAGAGTCATGGGTTCCTTCTTCGATAATCTTTCCGTCGTAAATGACGATAATCTTATTGGCGTCTTTTATTGTTGAAAGTCTGTGGGCGATCACTATTGAAGTACGCCCCTTTAGAACTCTTTTAATTGCCTGCTGGATTAATCTTTCGGTATACGAATCTACATTGGCCGTCGCCTCATCGAGTACAAGGATCTTCGGATTGAATGCTAATGCTCGGGCAAAGGATAATAATTGTCTCTCCCCGACCGAAAGGGAGGCGCCTCTTTCCCCTAAAGCAGTATCATAACCATTTCCAAGCCTTTCAATAAAGGTATGGGCATAAACATGCCTTGCAGCTTCTTCAATTTCTTTCTGGGAGATTTTTTCATTAAATAATGCTATGTTTTTCTTCAGTTCTCCTGAGAATACGAATACATCCTGTAATACCAGGCCCATCTGTGACCTTAGGTGGTCTAAGTCATATTCTTCTATCGGGATATCGTCGATCAGAATTTGGCCTTTCTGATAGGGATAGAAACCAAAAATTGTTGAAATAAGAGAGGTTTTACCCGCACCAGTGGGACCAACAATTGCAAGAGTTTCTCCAGGGTTTACAATGAAACTGATGTCTTTTAGTACCCAATTGTTTGAGTTATATGAAAACCAGACGTTCCTAAATTCAACCTTTCCTGCGATTTCTTTTTTGAGGCCTTTACCTTTCGGTTCTACAGGCTCGTCAAGTAATTCAAAGATCCTGTCCCCAGCTGCCATAGCCGACTGCATAATGTTATATTTCTCAGAGAACTCCACTATTGGCTGGAAAAGCATATCTATATAAGAGAGAAAGGCGATAAGAGACCCGAAGGTAAGCATGTTCCTTATAACCTCACCACCTCCGATCCAGATAATAAGAGCTACCGAAACTGCACGAAGGAAGTCGATGATGGGTCTAAAGGTCGCTGATACGTATAGTTGCTGGATGTTTGCGTCGTAGAGTTCCTTATTTTGCGCTCTAAATTTCCCTTTTATAAGATTTTCAAGGTTAAAGATCTGAATGACTCTGATTCCCGAGATGCTTTCCTGAACGAATGCGTTGAGCTGAGAAAGTTTTGCCCTTACCTTCCTAAAGGCTTCCCTGACTTTAATTCGAAATATTATAGTAACCGCCAGCAAAATTGGAGAAATTGACAAAACAAGCAAGGTAAGTTTTACATTCATCCTGAGCATAATTATTACTACTCCTACAATAACGACTGCATCTTTTATGAGGTATACGAGCACGGAGCCGAGCATTTCAGAAAGGGCACTTACATCATTTGTAGCCCTGGTAACAAGTCTGCCTGTTGGGTTTCTATCGAAATATGAAAGGGGAAGGTTCAGAAGATGATCAGAAATTGTCATTCTCATGTTATACATTACCTTTTGGGTTACATACTGGAGTGTGTATCCCTGTAAAAACGAGAATACAAAGGAGAAAAGCAGGATCACTGCAAGTGTTATAGCAAGTCTCGAGACCTTGGCTAAGTCTTCTCCACGCAGGTCAAGAAGTTGTGGCTTTGTGAAAATATTTATCTTTGACTGTTCGATAGCAAACTTGCCATCTACAGTTTCAACAAATAGGGTTTCCTTTCCGGGAATGGTTTTTTTCGTAATATAATAATTGATGTCTAGAAACGCATTTTGCCTCTCGAGTTCTGCCGATATTTCTCTCGGGAGGGCAGGCCTTTTAATTAGAGTTTTCCCATCTACAAGTTGCACTACGTATGGTTCAAGCTGAAACTCTTTTATTAATTCAGGTTTTGCTAACTCTATGTAAGAGGGTAAGATGTAAAAGTCAATGGCTCTTCGATTAATTATCGGCATAAGTATTTGAATTGTAGCTGTAATCATGAGGAATATAAAAGCGAGAACCACCAATTTTCTAAAAGGTTTAACAAACTGCAGCGTTCTTCTCAAGACCTTTCGGTCGATGAATTTTCCTGTAGTTTTAGTATGCTCTTCTTGGCTATTGGACAACACCTTCCTCCAGTTTTTGAAGTTCGTATATATGTTTGTAAAATCCTTCTCGAGTTAAAAGCTCTTCATGGCTGCCTCTGTCAACAATTTTACCATCTTCAAGTACAATGATTTCATCACAATCCATAATAGCAGAAACTCTATGCGAAACAATTATTGTTGTTTTATTTTTTAGGAATTCTTTTAAATTGTTGAGAATCCTTATTTCAGTTTCGGTATCTACGGCAGAAAGGGCGTCATCGAGGATAAAGATGGGAGCATTTTTAATGATGGCTCTGGCTATAGCTACTCTTTGTTTTTGACCACCAGAGAGGGTGAGTCCCCTCTCTCCCACCAGAGTATTGATACCTTCCGGCATAGCCATAACCTCTTCGTATACTTCTGCTAACTTTAGAGCCTTTATGATCTCTTCGTCGGAAGCGGGACTTTTACCGTAACTCACATTTTCTTTTATAGTTGTGGAGAAAAGGAGACTCTCCTGAGGTACAAAGCTGATTGCATTTCTTAAGTCCGTCAGGTCAAAGTACTTTACATCAGTCTCTTCTATAAAAATTGTACCCTCAGGTGGATCAAATATACGTGGGATAAGGTAACAAATGGTACTCTTCCCGGAGCCGGTTTTACCAATAATGCCAAGCTTTCTTCCCTTTTTGAGAGTGAAGTTGATGTTAATAAGAACTGGTCTATCTTGAACATAGGAAAAGGTCAGGTTTTTGACTTCTATATTTCCCTGTATTTCTACTTTTCTTGTGGTAGGAAGGTTCTTGATCTCAGGTTCGATTTTTAATGCACTTTCGATTCTATGCATTGATGCGGAACCACGTTGTACTATGTTTACAAGGAATCCAATTGCAATCATTGGCCATATCATCATTCCAAGATAGCTGGAAAATGCAACAAAGTCTCCAAGGGATATTTCGTTAAGTATTACCCTTCTCCCTCCAAAGAAGAGAAGTATAGCGAATGATAGGGTTGCACCGAGCTGGATTGCTGGCTCAAAAAGGCTTGAAACTTTAGCAAGTTTCATATTCTCCTTGAAGAAAATTTCGTTTGTTTTTCCGATGTCCTGAAGTTGACCTTTGGTCTGCGAGAATCCTTTTAAAACTTTAATACCTGTAATAGATTCTCGAATTTTCTCGGTAAGGTGTGAGAATGTCTCCTGCACTTCTTTGAAGTATCGGTAATTCAATCTACCAGAGAATGAAATCAAGATGCTTAAGAGGGGCAATGGTAGTAGTGCGTATATAGTGAGTGAAGGCGAAATACTAAACATTATTGCAAGTGAAAAGGTTGAGTATACAATAATGTCCGTAAGCTGAACTAATCCCATTGACGATGCCATCCTCACGGCATCGGTATCATTGGTGATAAGAGCCATCAATTCGCCTGTTTTCTCTTTATTAAAAAAACTTGCAGATAATCTAATGAAGTGGTGGTAAAGTTCTTCACGCAGATCACTCTCAACTTTTCTTGCAGTGCCAATAATAAAATAACGCCAGAAGAATCTAAGAATTGCAATTATTAAAGTCAGACCTAAGATGTAAAGTGCATATATTCCCAGCACTTTCGTTGTAGCTTGCCCAGACTGAAGTAAATTGACACTTTGTCTTACTATTAAGGGAATAATAAGCTGCGCACCATCAACGATGAGAAGGCAGAGTATACCAAGGAGAACTGACCACTTGTATTTTAGAAGTCTTGTTATTATTCCTTTCATACCAATAAGCTCCTGAAGATTGATACAAGCAAGACCATCAGAGTAGGTAGTAGTATCGTAGAGTAAACATCTCTAAATGAAGCTTTGAAATATTCCTTTGTGGTGACAAGACACAAATGAAAAGGAGAAATGAGGACTCCTGCTATGGCAGATACATAAGCCAGATATGGGAAATAGGGATTTGCTACAAATAATCCCTGAAGAATAGGCCCTGTGGAACCGATCCCCGCCGAGGTAAGACCGGTTAAGAAAGCCATTGCCATTGGTAAGATTATCACAGGTATAATCTGTGGGACATTGTGGGTAGTTAGAAAATCTGCGAACATGTTTAACGTATTTGAGTTCTCAACAACCCCTTTAAAGATGAGAACCATAAATACGATTAAGGATATTTCAGAGATGATGGAAAGTTTAAGGGTTTTTAAGATGTTCGAAAAATTGGATTTTTCAGTGATAAATAGAAGTACAAGCACAATTGCGAGGCAGTATTTTAAATCGATTTTAAGAAGCATCATTAAAATAATCAATACCACAGGCCATAGAGTTGAAATCAGGTTTCTGAAGAGTTCACCTGCTGGAACCTTTATCCTTTCGTTGTTGTTGGGTTTTACCTTAAGGAGTAGAAGGATTATGCCGATAACCAATGCGATAATGAAGTACAGGAGCATTCCAGAGACGAATTTTTTAATTGGGATATTAGAGATGCCAGCAGCCAGAATCAGTGCGCTGTAAAGTGGCCATGAGAATTCGCATACGTGTCTGAACCAGTAGTTAAAGAAGAAGACCCATTTTCTTGGTGTTTTGAGGTTTTCGCCAGCGGTTCTACTTAGATCGGCGGTGAGCATAGCACCGGCGGGCATGGGCAGGAGGCCGAAAAAGATCGGTGGTATAATCATTGAATATCTTATATCCCCAGAAATTGATGATATCAGCTCTAATACTTTCCTATCGTAATGACTCATTTTAAAGGTGTGAGTGATTGCTTGAACGAGGATAACAAGGATGAGGAGATTGAAAAAGTTGTAATCAAAGATTTTTTTTAGATCTCTAATTTGAAAGGTACCTAAAATTGCGAATATGATAGTGAGTATAAAGACAAAAATCGTAATGTTAACGATTTTTGACGTTTTTTTTAGCATTTTTTACTTGAGGAAAACTCGGGTAATTTATCCCTCATTCTTGTGAGGAACTCGAGCAATTTCTCCTTTTCTTCGTCTGTAAAATCCATCATAAGTCTTCTTAAGCATTCTACCCTTTTATCAATTACTCTTAAAATCACTTCTTCGCCGTTAGGTGTGAGAACTACGATCTCGCTTCTTCGATCGGCCTCAACCTTTGCTCTCTTTACGAATCTTCTTTTTTCAAGTCTTTCAACAATACCGGAAATAGTGCTTTTTGCGAGATAGAGGTCTTTTGCCAGGTTTGTCTGATTGAGGGGCCCACAAAAGTATAGGTGAACCATAAGATTGAACTGTGGTGGCGTCAGATTAATCTCTTTTAGAGCAGTTCTGCCATCTTTCGTTACCTGCGAATATACTTCCCTTAATACCCTTTCTATATCCTTCTCGAGCATAATAAACCTCCTGTTCGTATTGCTAACAATTTTAAGTTAAAAGTTGTGTCAAGTCAATCGTGTAATAGGTTTAGTCTATGTTGAATTAGCATCAACTTCTTAAAACCTTCTTTATGTCTTATAATTAGCGTTGGGCTTATTGTGGAATCAATTAAAATATTGTATAAGATTGGACATGGCCCTTCTTCTTCACATACTATGGGGCCATCTGATGCGCTTCGCAGATTTATGAAGGCACATCCTGGGATTCGTAAGCTTAAAGTTACTCTGTATGGTTCCCTTGCTGCAACAGGTAAGGGGCACCTAACCGAAGATGCACTGAAAGCAGTATTTGATGGTGAAATTGAAATTTCTGAGAAGCCCGACGAATTCCTGTCACTACATCCAAATGCTTTTGAATTTAAGGGATTTAATGAGGCGGGAGACCTCTTGGGAGAGGAAGTTTACTACAGCATTGGAGGCGGTACCGTAAAAACTGAGAAAGAGTTCTTTCTAAAAGATGAAACCTATCCTTTAAATTCTATGGAGAAGGTCTTGGACTGGTGTGAGCAGACGGGCAAAAGCCTATGGGAGTTTGTAGAAGAATATGAGGGAGAGGAGATTTGGGACTTCTTGCAGGACATATGGTCCGTAATGGACGAATCAGTTAAGAGGGGATTGAGAAAAGAGGGGGTTTTACCCGGTGAACTCCATATACAGCGAAAAGCTTGGTCCTATTATATAAAGGCGATAAATTCGAGGAATATTATTGGTTACAAGGGTAAAGTCTTTGCGTACGCCCTCGCTGTTTCGGAGGAAAATGCGGATGGTGGTCTTATTGTAACTGCACCTACTTGCGGTTCATGCGGTATCGTACCTTCGGTCCTGTACTTTTTAAGAGAAGACTACGGGTTAGCAGAAGAAAAGATATTGAGAGGATTAGCTACTGCTGGGCTTGTTGGTGCTCTTGTGCGGGAAAACGCCTCCATTTCTGGTGCAGAAGTCGGGTGTCAGGGAGAAGTAGGAGTGGCATGTGCTATGGCTGCCGCTGCCGCTACGCAGATACTCGGAGGCACGGTATATCAGATAGAATATGCTGCAGAGATGGGTATTGAGCACCATTTGGGGCTTACCTGCGATCCAGTCTTAGGGTATGTGCAAATTCCATGTATTGAAAGGAATGCGGTTGCTGCCATACGGGCTCTGGAATGCGCCACTTATGCCCTACTTTCCGATGGCAGGCATATGATATCTTTTGATGTTGCAGTACACACTATGAAGGAAACGGGCAGGGATTTGCCATCGGCGTATAAAGAGACTGCTCGTGGAGGACTGGCTCTTCATTGGCGAGATAAGAAGAAAGAAGTTGATGAAAATTCTATTTGAATTTTTGGTATCTCTGTATATTTTTATCCCTATGGATAAGACTCAATTTGACCACCTGCGGGCATACGGAGTCGTGTACAACTCTTTGAGGGCTGGTATAAAGGCTGAATGGCTCCTAAACTATCGTGGTGGCTCTTTCCTAATTGAAGATTCTAAGATTGTGAGAGAACTTTTAAATATAACTGGTGTATCCTATAACTTGATGCCTGAAGAAGAGGTTGTTTCTCTCAAGGAGCAGTTTTCTAAAAACAATTTTGACTATGTTATCCTTGAAAATGCTCCAAGGATTGGAGTTTATGCTCCTCCATATTACGAACCTTGGGATGACCCAGTAATAATGGTCCTTAACTACGCTCAGATTCCATATCGGCAGATTTATGATGATGAAGTTTTGGGCACAGGGCTATTAGAGCTTGACTGGATACACTTGCATCACGAAGATTTTACGGGCCAATTTGGTAAGTTTTTTGCAAATTATGGGAATACCGATTGGTACAAAAAGCAAGTAAAGTTTAAAGAATCAATTGCTACGCAACATGGTTTTTCGAGTGTGATAGAGCTTGAGAGAGCTGTTGCGAGAAGGTTTTATGAATATATTTCTAATGGAAAGTATCTCTTTGCTATGTGTTCGGCACCCATCACTCTTGACATTGCTTTAGCCTCCGAAGGTGTTGATATTGCTGATGTTCCCTTCGATGGGACTCCCTACGACCCCATGTGTAATAATAAGCTTGACTATTCGAATACCTTTGCATTCAGAGACTTCAGGCTGTTTCCCCAATACTATATTTATGAACATTCTGACGCGGATATGACCCAGGTAGTTGCTCAATGGGGAGAGGATGCGTACTTTACTTTACGTGAGTTTTCTCCAAAGATAGATATGGTTCCATCAATCCTGACACAGAATCATACGAGGGTAATCACAGAGTTTCTTGGTCAGGATACAGGGTTTAGAAGAGATAAATTAAAAAGTAATGTAGTGGTTCTTGCCGATGTTCCTGGAACTGAATACGTAAAATATATATATGGAGAACTGGGAAAAGGTTTTTTTAGTTTTCTTGGCGGTCACGACCCCGAAGACTTTCAACATTTTGTGGGGGACCCACCTACCGACGTAGCCAAGTACAAGAATTCACCTGGTTACCGATTGATCCTCAATAATATTCTTCTTCCATCGGCTCAGAAGAAAAGATTAAAAACCTGAGGCTTGAACTCATTTCGTGTGTATTAATGGCTTTTTATTACCTTAGTACTAACTTGTTTTGAAGGTTTCCCGAAGTTCATTTATCCCAAATAATAGTCTTCTCGGGTTTTACGAGTTTTTTTAACTTGCTTTCAGGATTTACTGCAAAGAATAGGCCGGTGCTCTTTAAAAACTGGAGGTCTTTATAAGAATCTCCATAGGCAATAGATTGAGATAAATCTATGTTGTCCTCGGCTGCTATCATCTGAACCAATTTATATTTATTTGCTCCATAGGGTATGATAGAAAGGAGTTTACCAGTGAGTTTCCCCTTTAGAACTTCAAGTTCAGATGTATATACTTTTTCAAAATTGATTTTTGTCTTGATGGCATCAACGATAAAGTCTGGTGCACCTGTAATAAGATAAATGAAGTAGCCTTCCTTTCTCTTCTGTTCTATATGTTCAAGGGCTTGTTTAGAAAGGGCATCTTCAAAGTTGTTTAGCTCTTTTTCTATAAATTTCTGTAATGATTGGAGCTTCATACCTTGGTAGTATGCCTTTGAATTTTTGAAGTTCCGATACTTAAAAAGTGATTCGAGAAACCATATGACTAGCCCAGAAGGATAGATAAACAATTTTTTGATAAGAGCTTTGAGCAATCTACTTTCTGATGAAGGATTTGGAATTAACGTTCCGTCAAGGTCAAAGAAACAGGCTCGCTTCATTTATTTTTAAGGTAAGGCCACGCTTCAACCACTACTGGTAAGCCCCGAACGATGCAAATTATTAAAGCAATCCAAGAGAATGCAAGTGCGGTGCCATGGATGTTGAAATTTAGCTCACCGTGGATCGTCAGGAGGTCAATGCCGAGGAGGGTAAAAGCAGCAGCTTTAGACAGTGCATAACCGGTTCTGAAATACCCTGATGTTACTATAAATTTGGATATTTTGTTATTGTGTATCTCGTAAGGTTTTATGCCCTGACTAAAAGCAGATTGTCTCACGGTGTCTACGATAACATCTCTTGAAATAACGATAACTGGGAACCAGAAGGAGAGCAACCCTTTTGAGGCGTAAAAAATCCAGAATATAAATTCTACAATTCTATCACCCATGATATCGAGGACTGCGCCGATCGAGGATTCGACACCAAACTTTCTTGCAAGAAAGCCATCAAGGAAGTCCGTAAAAATAATTAAGACTATAAAAATACAAGCGATAAGCGTTGTAATAAACTCTGCCTGATCCAGGAGGAAAAGTGTAATAAAACTTAAGACGACCCTACCTATACTAATGATATTTGGTATGTTTTTCTTCATTTCACAAGTATAAATTTTTTTCTAAATGAATCTCCACCAATTTTGCACTCTAAGAAGTATACACCACTTGTAAGGTTATTTAAATTAAGCATTAGCTCCACTTGGGTTTCTGTTGGATCTACCTTCATCGACTTTACTGCTTGCCCCATGATATTATAGATATTTACGACGATATTCGAAGTGTTTACGCTGGATTTAATAATAGATATTGTAAGAATACTTCCATTGATGATGGTGTTTAAAACAACAGTCGGTGAAAATGTGGAATCGTTAATTCCAGTCGAATCTAACAAAAATCGGTAATATTCTTCTGGATCTACATCTCCATTCTGGACTATAGGTCTTGGAACCTGCCACTGTAATGTGCCACCATCCTGTGAAGCATATGTACCTACAGCAACAAAAATAGTGTCTAAAAAGTAAAAGTTTTCAAAAACCGAAAGGTCAATGACACCTTCCAAGAAGCCGAGATCATCGTCCGAAGAAGCACTGCAAAAGTGGCTAGTATCGCTTATCAGCACTCCGGTTGAGTCAAACCATCCTGAAAAGTTGTTGTTGTCTTCATCGGCAAGAAAAATGTGGAATTTGGCTACCTGGCCCGACTTTGCCCACGGGGCGTTTACCATTGTTAAGGGCTCAAAAGATACGAAAATAAAATGGTCGTTAAAGAATATACCTGACTGCCCTAGTGATGCATTGCCCGCTGCCTCTGTAGCCAGGTAAAGTCTCTTAGTGTTTCTATCAAAATATCCATAAAGGTGCATCTCCGGGTTTTCCGAAAGACACATCGCCACCCGGTCCAGTGCGCCATCCATAACGAAATCCTGGAAGCCAACAGTGTAGGAGTAATTACCGCCATTGTTATTGTCCCAGCTCTCGTTATGAAGTGGGGAATTATCTTGGGCTCTTATTGCAAAGTAGATTCTGGTACCTTCAGAGTAAGGCGGTATGTATGCTCCGTATAAAGTTGTATCAGGCTGACCATTTCTGTTGTAATCCCTCAGATTTCCGTCATCCGGAAACATTTGTAAGTTGATATGAGATTGCCAATTATTGTTCGTGTAGCGTACCCATACTCCATAGATTCCCGACGGGTCTATCACATTACATAAGACCAAGACGCTATCTTCACTTAAGATATTGAAATTAGGGGAGAAAGAAGTATTCCAGATGCGAGGTCCCTCGAGGTCACCGGGGCCGGGGATGTCCACATAGGGTTCGTCCTTCCCTGCGTAAAAATAAAATTCATAGTTTCCGCTTTTACCTCCTAACTCGATGAGCTCAGCTCCCGATGACATTTTCCCCAAATAGTTAAAATAAAGTCCCTGTCCCGATGGATACACAAAAGCTGCTTTTGTAGAATCATAAATAGCTTCATATCCTCCATAAGTCCAGCCGTTTGGGCTTATATTATAGATTGGCTGCATTCCATATCCCCGAAGAAGTTGATTGTAAAGGGATGGGGTAACACCCGCCTTAGTCCAGTTGGTGTAAGTCGAATTGTAGGTAACTTTTATGAAATTTTTTCCAGGTGTAAGATGGAATATTTTTCGGAGGTCAGACTCCGGGCTGCCTTGCCAGTTGTACTCTTCCTGTAAGATGAGTATTGCGGTGTCTCCAGAGTAAGCTGTCTGGGTTCTGTACATGGAATTTTCCCCTTGTGCATCGGAAAATATTCCAGGATGCCCACCATCATTGTAATCTCCTTCGCCACTCCAGTTACTGAACAGGTTTCCCGCAACGCATTTACCGTCTGAAGTAAAAACGGCGAGAGCCCTCCCTCCCCTTCTTTCGAAGATGAAGCATAATTTATCGTTATACAAGATATATTCTCTCACCCCGTCACAATCGAGGTCAGAGCTATCAACTAAAGCCTGGTTTTGGAATCTAAGGGTTTCGTACCAGTGAGCTCCGAAGGCAAAAAGCCCTGCATAGCGAGTGTGGTTCCATAGGTTTTTACCCCAATAAACCAGCTCTCCGCCGGGACCCGTATGCCAAGCCGTTTCATAGAGCAGGGACGAGAGAGCCGCCCAGCCGAGCTTGGCTATCTCGTTATCTTGGGAAGACACGAGTTGATTAACAGCAAACAACCATAAGTCCTCGTAATCCCCATTAATCCCGTTAAAGTTAAGGTCTGGTGCACCTGAACAACCCCACCCTTGCGTACCCTTGAAGTCTTGATACCAATTATCGTAGGTGCCTCCAGTCCAGTCGTGAAGTTCCTGATATGTTGCATAGTTTATGGTAATCGAAGGGGGATTATTATTCGGGTTATCGTCGTACATTTTTTCAACCCCCCACCACTTTACAACTTCGGAAATGTGGACTGGTTGAATCCAGTTTTGGTTTTTGATAAATCTTATATTCCAGTCATAGCTTGTTGGGGGAACGCCGGGCTGCCCAAAATCCCACCCAGCAACTCCAGCGGCTTTTTCCCAATCGTCACCGTATATTACAATCTGCTCCTGGTCTGGGTCATTTGAAAGATTGGAGAGCAGTTGATGAAGAGGATTTGAAGGGTTTGATATGTCGTTCCAGACCATCTGGTCCCGCGCAACCCTCTGGATGAAAACTACGTAAACATAATTGCCATAATTGTCATACATTATGTGTACTTTTCTCGAATTGTTGCACGTTGTGCCATCGGGATACGTATGGTGGTACCAATTGTGAACATTATCATCGAGAACGATGCAGGGTGCAAGGTATCTACCTTGGGAATCATACTTGCCATACTCTTGGTTTAGTACTTTAATGAGCGAGTAAGGCATAAGAAGTTCGGATTTGAAGACCCGCTCTGGAATCCATATTACATCAGGGTAATCGGGCCATCCAACTCCATTTAGGTTGTAAGAGTAAAGCGTTTTTGCGTACCAGAGTGAAAACCTGTTTATGGAACTATCGACATATGGCATTATATGTTCTGCATAGGTTCCCCCGACGGTATATACAAAATCGCTGTTTTTCAATCTATCAATGAGCCCTCTGTCATTCTGTAAGAAGGTGTAAGATTGCAGTAAGATGCCGGAGATGTGGATGTCAACAGGACAATCGTAGTATTCGTGGGTGTCCAGGGTCCTGTGGTATGAATTCCCGCTGTAGCCGTAATCACCTTCGCGGAGGGCGTAATTCCCATTATCTGAGAAATGCTGATTACCATGGTGTAGGAAGGCAATTTTCGCCGTACCACCAAAGAGCATTGCAAGTAATAAATTATAAAACATTTTTTAATTATGGGATTTAATAGATAAAATGTCAATTTGGCTTTGGGAGTTAAGGGTTATTCAAGTTTTGTAAGTTTAGATCTAATTTTTGCAAATACTTTAAGGTAGTGTTAAAATTACATGGTATGTAGGAGGATATACGTGGAAGAACTCATAAAAAAAGTTAAGGAGCATGAGAAAAAGTCTGAAGAGGATTTGATAAAAGCGCAGGAGGAAGCCTCTAACTTGATTCGTGAGGCTCAGAAAGATGCCCTTAAAGTTATTGAGGAGGCACAAGAGAAACGGAAAAAGTTGTTATCCCAGGTAGATTCTGAAGCGCAAAAAATTGCCCAGGAAAAGATTAAGGAATTGGAAAAGGAATTTTCGAAAAGAGTCGATGAAATTAAAAATAAGGCTCAGAAGCAGGAAAAAGTAGCAATAGATTTTTTACTCAGTAAACTTTATTGATATGGCAAGAGTACCTCTTGAAAAAATTGCTATATACGTTCATTATTCTGAGAGAGAAAAGCTACTTTCAAAGTTGCAAGACGAAGGACTTCTACATTTTGCAGAGGTTAAACAAGATCTAAAAGACGAATTTAACGTTTTACACCCTCGAGAAGTTGAGGCAGAATCGCACTTTGAAGAGGTTATCAATAGAATTAACAACGCTATCAAATTTCTGGAGCCTTTTGCAAAAAAGAAATCCTTTGTAGAAAGCCTTTATGAGCAAAAGCAGGCCGTTGAGAGGGAGGATTTTTTTAATACTGCCAACTGTTTAGAGCCGGGTGCACTTCTCGTACAGGTGGAGACCCTTGAGCAGGAATTGAATCAATTGCAACAAGAGGAATCAAACCTCAAGGCTCAAAAAGAGTTTGTTGAACCATGGGTTAATCTCGATTACGATGTTAGAAATCTAAAGAGCAGTGATGATATAGTAATTTTAGCGGGGTCAATTCCCTCAAAAAATCTCGCCTCTTTCGATGATAGTCCAGTGTGCTATGAGATGAGTTATGACAACGGTAAACGTGCGTACATTGTTGCTGTTTATCACAAAAGCGATGAAGAACAAGCCAGGATCTTTCTGCAAGAGAAGGAGTTTGAACAGATTGAGTTTCACGGGTATTCTGGAAAACCAGCGATAATATTTGAAGAAATAGAACAGAAACTGGAAAGATTGGAGAAAGAAAAAGAGGGATTGGGCGAAGTCATAAGAAGTGTTTCTTCAAACTACCAGAAGCTTCTTATACTTCACGATTATTATGAGTGTATTTTTAACAGGGAGATTACTGACAACAAGGGCTTGAAAACGTCTCAGGTTGCCATTTACACTGGCTATGTGAAGAAGAGGGATTTACCTGTACTTGAAAAAGTATTTGCAGAGTATACAAGTGCGTTCTTTGAGATTATTGAGCCCGATAAGGGTGAACAGGTTCCCGTCCTTCTTGAAAACAGTAAAGCAATTAAGCCGTTTGAGGGCCTGGTCAGAATGTACGGGCTTCCGTCAGGCGCAGATCCTGATCCATCGGTCCTTATAACTCCCTTCTTTCTCCTGTTTTTTGGGGTATGTTTTGGTGATGCGGCTTATGGTATTGTTCTTGCACTATTGTCTTTTTTTATAATGAAGAAGCTGAAAATTTCAGCTGGACTCTTGTGGATTCTGATTGGTGGCGGTATTGTTTCAGTTATATTCGGTTCGATTACGGGTGGTTGGTTTGGTGACTTTTTTGAGAGAGCGAATTTAACTTTTTTAAATTCCATCAGAAAAAAAATGATGCTCTTCGATCCAATGGTAGATGTGATGGTTTTCTTTGGCCTCTCGATTGGCCTCGGCTTTGTTCAAGTCCTTGTAGGTCAAGGAGTTAATGCATACAAAAAGATAAAAGAGGGAGATGCCATTGGTGCAATATCACAACCTATTGCATGGATAGTTATAATTTTGAGTCTCGTTTATAAGGGTATTCTTTCCAGTAAAGTAAACTCGCCATTCCTCGACACCCTTACCACTTATAGTATCATTTTATTTATCTTGTTGATGGTTTTATTCAGTTCACACAGGAGCAGGAATTTTTTCATAAGAATAGGCAAAGGTGCCTATAATGTTTACAATGGAGTAGGGTTTCTTGGAGACCTTTTATCTTACGTGCGTTTGATGGCGCTTGGGTTGACTTCCTCTGGTATTGCAATGGCGATTAATATTCTAACAATGTTGGTATGGCAAATTCCCGTGCTAAAATTCATTCTCGCTCCATTGGTTTTTATTGGCGGACATCTTTTTAGCATTTTAATTAATATATTGGGGTCTATTGTGCATCCCCTTCGTCTTCAGTATGTTGAGTTTTTTAAGCAATTCTATGATGATGGGGGGAAGCCTTTTAGCCCTTTGAGGTGGGTTGGCAAGTACACTGAAATTAAAGAAATATAAAACAGGAGGTATAAAAATTGAGTGCTGGACTTTGGTTAGCAATTCTCGGTGCAGGGTTAGCGACCTTTTTACCTGGTTTGGGCTCTGCGATTGGTGTTGGAATGACAGCGAGAGCAGCAGCTGGAGTACTGTCCGAAGATCCTGATAAATTTGGGAGATTGTTCTTACTCGTAGCATTACCAGGAACCCAGGGCTTTTATGGATTTATTGTCGCTCTTCTGGTCATTATCAAAGTTGGACTTCTTGGGGAAGTAAAACCTGTTGACACAATACAGGGGCTCCAAATATTTCTTTCTACGATTCCTGTTACGATGCTTGGTCTTTTTTCAGCCATACATCAGGGTAAGGTGTGTACTGCAGGCGTTGAGATGGCGGCAAAGAAGCCCGAGTCTTCAATGCAACCTGTGATTTATGGTGGTCTCGTGGAAACTTACGCCGTTCTTGGTCTTCTTGCGAGTATTTTCTTGTTGCTTGGAATACAAATTTAAGGAGGCAAATTTGGGCCTTCAGGATATTCTTGATAAGATCAAAGCCGAAACTGAATTGAAGAAACAGGAGATTCTTGGGAAAGCTAATGCGGAGCGTGATAAGATCCTAAAAGAAGCTGAGGAAAGGGCAAAGGAAATTCTGAAAAAAGCGGAAGAGGAAAAGCAGAAGAGAGTTAAACAGAGGGTGAACGCACTAATAGCAGATTATGTAATTGAATCTAATATTCGTTTGGAGCAGGTTAAAAGAGAAGCACTGGATCGCCTGTACGGGGAAGTTTTGAAAGAAGTAAAAACAGACCAGGAAAAGTATAAGTCACTGATTCTATACTTGTTTGGTTCAGTGGGACTTGATGGAAATGAAGAAATTTTTGTGGGCGAAGGAGAAAAATTTATTACGAAGGCGTTTATCGACGATCTGAATAAGAAAAATAACTGGAATCTGACACTATCTAATAAGAATGTGAAAATTCAGGGTGGATTTATTGCGAAAGGTAAGAAAAGCAGAATAGACGCATCTTTAGAAAAAATTATGGAAATTCTGCAGGAAGAAACCGAGGTTCAGGTTTCAGAGATGCTATTTAAGTGAGTTATGCTAAAATTACCTTTTAACAGATATCCTTATTTTGGAAGGGATAATCCTGAGTATGCATTTGCATGCGGGAAGGTCCGCGCTCTCGAACTAAAGCTACTTGATCGTGTGCGTTTCGAAAGACTTTCATCCGCAGCGGATTTTGGAGAGCTTTTAAAATTGCTACAGGACACGGAGTACTCAAGGTACCTCAATGAAGTTCATAAACCAGGGGATTTTGAAGTGCTTCTGAGAAAAGAGTATGAAGCGTTACTTCAGCTTGTATCTGAATTGGCTATGGACAGTCAATTGGAGATGGATTTGAGATTTCCTTATGATTTCTTAAATGTAAAGGTGTATGCTAAGTCTGTAATTTTTGAGAAAGATTTTTCGAGAAGTTATTCTACATATTCATACTATCCAGCGTCGGTCTTGAAAGATGCTATTGAAAACGGTAGATATGATTTAGTACACAGGATAATCCTGAGTTCATTTGAAAATGCGTTTTCTTCTTACTATGAAAAAAAGGAAATTTTTCAGATCGATGTAGCGGTCGACAAGGAAATGTTTAAATATTTCTGTACTGAATCTCGAATGGAATTTTTAAGGGTATACTATAATCTTAAGGCTGATCTTCAAAATGTAGTTACTTTTCTAAGACTTGAGCGCATGAACCGTTTAAATATTTTAATGTCAGTCCTCCTGCCAGGTGGCTATTTGCCACCCAGCCTTTTTGGAAGTGTACGCGATTTCGATTCTTTGCTTTACGAGCTTAGGCATACGCCCTATTATGAAGTGATTAATCCAGGCTACTTTGATTATCAAAAGAATGGTAGCTTTGTACGTTTGGAGAGAGATTTAGATAATTACTTTGATGGCTTAGTTAAAGAAGCATCAAAGAAGGACCTTGGTGTGGAACCGCTACTTTCTTATTACTTTAAGAAAAAGAATGAAATTAGCATCTTGAGGATGATAATGGTGTCGAAGATTAACGAGCTACCTAAAGAAATGATTTTAGAGAGAATTCCGGAGGTTCTATGAAGAGAGTGATGTGCATTGGGAAGTATGAGACGGTGTTTCCTTTTAAAGCTATTGGAATGGAATATCAGGTGTGTACTACAGGAGAAGAAGCGAGGGAAGCACTCAAGGGTCTTCTTTCTGGTGAGTATGCATTAATTTTAGTAGAAGAGGAATATTATGACGATATAAAGGATATTGTCGAGAGTCTTAGGGAAGAAGTTTCTCCGGCGATCACATTTATACCAGGTGCAAGTGGGAGCACCGGACAGGCAAGGGAAAACTTGAGAAGTATTTTGTTGAAAGCTATTGGAATTGATATTTTTTAGGAGGTAAAAGATGAAATCTGGAAGGGTTGTGAAAGTTTCCGGACCCCTCGTTGTTGCAGAAGGAATGTTAGGAACGAAAATGTATGACGTTGTTTATGTCGGTGAGATGAAACTTCTCGGTGAAGTTATTGAGCTTAAGGGTGATAAAGCATTTATTCAAGTTTATGAAGATACTCACGGTCTCGGCCCTGGGGACCCAGCATTTGGTACCGGATACCCTTTGATGGTTGAATTGGGACCTGGGTTATTGGAGTCCTTTTTTGATGGCATTCAGCGACCACTTGATAAAATAAGGATTCTATCAGGGGATTTTATTTCAAGGGGAATACACGTTCCTGGCCTTCCACGGGATAAGAAGTGGACTTTTGTGCCCTGCGTAAAGGTGGGTGATGAGGTTGTTGATGGTGATATTATTGGAGAAGTTGAGGAGACGACCCTTGTGAAGCATAAGATTATGGTTCCCCCCGGTATAAGTGGTATCATAACTGATATTAAAGAAGGGGCATTTATTGTAGATGAAACCATCGCTAAAATCAAAGATTCAAATGGTGAGCAACATGATATTCAGATGATGCAAAAGTGGCCCGTAAGGGTTCCGAGGCCATATAAGGAGAAATATCTTCCTGAAGAACCTATGTTCACAGGGCAAAGGGTTATTGATTCTTTCTTCCCTATTGCTAAGGGTGGAACAGCATGTGTCCCAGGACCGTTTGGTTCTGGTAAAACGGTAATTCAACACCAGTTAGCCAAGTGGTCTGAAGCAAAAATTGTAGTTTACATCGGTTGTGGAGAAAGGGGTAACGAGATGACGGATGTTCTTATTGAATTTCCCGAGCTTAAAGACCCCTATTCTGGTGAGCCTTTAATGAAGCGCACTGTACTTATAGCAAACACATCAAATATGCCTGTTGCTGCGAGGGAAGCTTCCATATATACAGGTATTACTATTGCAGAATACTTCAGAGATATGGGATATTCTGTTGCGCTTATGGCGGATTCTACATCGCGGTGGGCGGAGGCTATGAGAGAAATTTCCGGGAGGCTTGAAGAGATGCCAGGCGAAGAAGGTTATCCTGCATACCTTGCCACCAGGGTTGCAAGCTTTTATGAAAGAGCAGGTAGAGTGAAATGTCTCAGTGGCGATGACAGAGAGGGGACATTATCGGTTATTGGTGCTGTATCCCCCCCAGGTGGAGACCTATCGGACCCTGTTGTTCAGTCAACTCTCAGGGTGGTCAAAGTGTTTTGGAGCCTTGAAGACAAGCTTGCTTTTAGTAGGCATTTTCCAGCAATTAACTGGCTTACCAGTTATTCTCTGTACAGGGATGATCTGAGGTCGTATTATGAGAAGAATGTGGCTCCCGATTTCTATGATATGATCCTGGAGTCAATGAGGATCCTCGAAAAAGAGGCTGAACTGGAAGAGATTGTGAGACTCGTCGGTTCAGAAGCCCTTTCTCAAGAGGATCAATTGCTACTTGAAACAGCAAGAAGCATTAGAGAGGATTTCCTTCATCAAAATGCATTTCACGAAGTGGATACTTTTGCTTCTATTAAGAAACAATACTTGATGTTGAAAGCTATCCTGCGACTTTACGATATTTGTAAGGATATTATTTCAAAGGAAGAGGTAACTGTGAAAGAATTGAGGAAAAGCCCTGTATGGGAAAAAATCGCAAGGATGAAGTATTTTGGAGAGCAAGAACTGGGAGAAATCGAAAGGCTTATAAAGGAGTTGGACAATGAAATTAGACAACCAATTAATTAGGAAAAGACTATCAAAATTTACTTCAGTTTCGAACATCTCAGGGCCAATTATGGTTATTGAGGGTGTTAGTGAGGTGAAATTTGGCGAACTTGCCGAGATTGAGCTTCCTTCTGGTGAACTCCGGAGGGGTGAGGTTCTTCAGGTAGAAGAAGATAAAGTCCTTCTACAGGTGTATGAAGGAACGACGGGTATTGATATTCCTGAGACTGCAGTTAGATTTCTCGCAAGTGGCCTTGAAGTAAATCTATCTATAAGTATGCTGGGAAGAGTTTTCGATGGTCTTGGGAGGCCTCTTGATAAGGGCCCCGACGTCGTTCCTGAAGAAAGGGCAGACATCAATGGAGCACCGATTAACCCATATGCCAGAGATTATCCAAACGAGTTTATTCAGACTGGAGTTTCTGCTATCGATGGTTTGAATACCCTTGTCAGGGGGCAGAAGCTCCCCATATTCTCAGGCTCTGGTCTACCCCACAACAGACTTGCGACTCAAATTGCACGTCAAGCGGAAGTTAGGGGTGAAGGTGAAACCTTTGCTGTAGTCTTTGCTGCTATGGGAATTACCTTTGAGGAAGCCGAATACTTTATTCAGAGTTTTAGGGACACAGGTGCCATTGAAAGGGCTGTTCTCTTTATTAATCTTGCTGATGATCCTGCTATTGAAAGGATTGCAACACCAAGAGTTGCTCTCACTACTGCTGAATTTCTTGCATATAAAAAGGATATGCATGTACTTGTAATCCTTACTGATATGACTAACTACTGTGAAGCATTGCGAGAAGTGTCTGCAGCAAGAAAAGAAGTGCCGGGAAGAAGGGGATATCCCGGATATCTTTACACAGACCTTTCCACTATCTATGAAAGAGCTGGAAGAATTAAAGGGAAGAAGGGCTCAATAACTTTGATTCCCATATTGACTATGCCAGAAGATGATAAAACCCATCCTATCCCGGATCTTACGGGTTATATAACTGAAGGGCAGATAATCTTATCCAGGTCACTCCATAGGAAGAAGATATATCCGCCCATCGACGTTCTTCCTTCACTTTCGAGGCTCAAGGATAAGGGTATAGGTGAAGGGAAAACCAGAGAGGACCATTCTGATGTCTTTAACCAGCTCTTTGCCTGCTATGCGAGGGGTAAGGAAGTTCAAGAGCTTGCCGTGATTCTTGGTGAGGGTGCCCTTTCAGATATTGATAAGATTTATTTTCGATTTGCTGATGTTTTTGAAGAGCGGTACGTGGGGCAGAGTGAATTCGAGGATCGCAGTATAGAGGAAACCTTAGACCTTGGATGGGAATTGCTTAGGATGTTTCCTCCCGCAGAGTTGAAGAGGATAAGATTGCAGTTTATCGAGAAGTACCTGAAGAAAACTGATTAATAGAGAAAACTATTTACAACTTATAGAGAGTCAGAAACCATAATGGGTGCCGAACTCACTTTTGAGCGTTTTATAAGAAATAGGTTGATGCGTATATCAAAGGGTACATAATTCGGTCTTTGTATTGATTTTTTAAAATATTCTCTGGAAAATTGAGTTTAAAATAGAAAATGGTCGAAAAGGTGTTTTAGGATGTGTTAAAAAGTTGGGACATACAGAGTGGCAAGAAGTTGGATACGACTCATGCTTCATTTTTGTTAGATTTATAAAATTCAATAAAGAGATGGGTATGAAGAGATACATCCTCATAGCATTGGTTCTATCGGTAGCTATACTCAGGGCATTGCTCCTTAATGGTGTTCCTATATACACTGGTACCTAAAGGGAAAGGGCTAAACTGCAATATCCCGTCGCTTCCCTTTTGCATAGCGTGTTTGACTTTTCAACTATATGTTAATACAATTGTAGAGATGAAGGTTTTACATACCTCTGATATCCATATAAGCAAAGAACATACCGAAAGATTTGATGCACTCCTCAAAGTAGTAGATAAAGCCAAAGAGGTGGGCGCGGATTTCTTAATTATTGCAGGAGATCTTTTTGATGATTTTGACTCTGCTATGGAGAATTCTGTTAAATTGCGTAGTGTTTTTTCGGGACTTCCCTTTAAAGTCATTGTAGCGCCGGGAAATCACGACTATTTAATTTTTGATTCATCGAGAGATTTCGGAGAGGATGCTATTGTACTCTATGGAGAACAAAACGTATATGAGTATGCCGAAAAGAAAGTTTGTTTCTTCACGATCCCTTATGCTTCAAATGTGCAAACCTCCTCTTTTATTGAAAGACTTGCGAGAGCTTCTTCGAGGCTTTCTTCAGACTTTATTAATATTTTAATCTACCATGGTGATCTGGAAGAGGTCGTTCAAAAGGTGAGGTTTAGACGAGAGCTGGTAGGACAGGAAAAAGAAGGTGCATTTTCAATAAATCTCACTGTTCTTAGGAATTTTCCTCAGATTCGGTTGGTACTTGCGGGCCATTATCACAATGCAGGAGACCCCTTTGAAATAGCAGAAGGTAAGGGAAGGTATTTTGCATTTTCGGGGTCCCCAGTGTCTATTACAAGAAATGATCTCGGTCCACGTTCTTTATTAGGTTTTGAGGTAAGTGATCTTCAAGAAATATCCTTCTCCAGAATACCACTGGAATCTTTCTACTACGAGAAATTAGAAGTTTATTTAACTGGAGTTGAACCGGATCCCCTTATGCGCGTTCGAGAGAAGATTGAGGAGAAGATTCAGGAGTCCAGCAATAGCCTGATCCTGTTGAGTGTTTCTGGCTATATCAATAGCAGCCTTGCAAACTGTTCCGAATCTGAACTTAGAAACAGGATAGTGAGCTTAACTGATGAGACTTGGAAGGGGCGTGTTGTAGAGGATGGGGAGTGGTTCAAGGTACAGGACGTATCGTTACTTATGGAGAAGCCTTTTACGAGGAGTATTATGGAAAAAATTGAAGCCACAAATGAACTATCCTTGGTCGAAAAAGAGAAGCTCAAGGACTGGTTTATAGATGTCTTAGGTAAGGTCTATTCTTCAAAGAAGGGACGTGTATGAAGATCTCACGGATCGAGATAAAGAAATATGGTCCTCTAAGTTTAAAGATGCCTATAACACCCTCAGACTTTAATCTTTTCTGGGGTTTAAATGAGAAAGGTAAGAGCCTTGTAATTGAAGCAATTCTTTCAAATTTGCCCGTTTCCACACCAACGGGAGACAGAAGCTCCTGGTCAAAGGAGCTTAGAAGTATCGATGAAAATGATGTGCTCATTGAAGTAGAGGAAGAAAAAGAGATCTATAACAATAAAAAGGGTAAGATGCTGAAGCTCAACCTCTCTCGTGTAGATATTTATAATCTGTTTTTTGTCCTCAATAGCAATGTCATGTACGACTTTGAAGGGAAAAAGGATAGGGAGTTGTTCCAGAGAGCTCTCGATACTATGAGCAGTACATACATCGATACCCTAAAAGATGTTAAGAAAAAACTCTTGGAAATGAATAAGTTAACCGAGAAACTTGAACTGAAGAGCACTGCCTCCGATGACTATCTTGGGGAGAGGTATACTAAAGCACAGGAAGTACTAAAAAGTATAGACGATTTGATGAAGAAGATTGAGGAAGAAAAATACCAGGAAGTAGAACTCAGAATTGCAGAGATCAAGAGAGAGCTTGAAGAGATTTCTAAAAGGGAAGGCGTTATGAAAAGTAAGAGGGACGAGCGGATCATGGAGAAGACTTCTGAGCTTATGGATATGTATTATGATCTTATGAACCGTGCCGATTTTTACAAGATGTATGATGACGAAGCCCTTGAGGTGTTCCGTAATCTATATGTGGAACTTGATAAGGTAAAAGAGAGAATTGAAAATTTGAGAGAAAAAGAGTTAAAGTATCTGGATGAAAGGATTACCGAACTTTCGGCGAGACTTGTGGAAGCAGGTAAGGTTAAGAGTGAAATGCAACGGATTGAGGTTACGGAGAAGATGCTGAGGGACAAATTAGTAGAGTACAAGCTCGCAGAGCAGGGATACAAGAGTGACTTAAAGAGAAAGAAATCTCTAAATATACTTTATATTGTCTCTTTAGCGCTCTTTTTCGTGAGTTTTTTCGTTACTGTGCGAGTGAAAAACCCTTATCTTCTTTTTATTCCAGGTGCCCTTGCCGTGATAAGCATTGTCTCAATCTGGCAGTTCATAAGTGTGAGCCAGTCTATCAAGAATTTCCTTGCTCTTAAAGCGGAGGTGTTCGATAGGGCGCGAATCCTTGGATTGAAGTCGTTGGAGATTGAGGGTCTTGAGGCTGAATTAGATGGTATTAAGAATGATTTAGGTGAAAGGGAAAAAGAATTTGAGAGGATTAAGGCGGAGAAGGAAACCATTGAGAAGGAGAGACGCCTTAAGGAAGCAGAGCTTAAAGAGCTTGAGGAGAAGAGGATTGAGTTGGAAACGAGAATAGAGTTTGAGGCAGAGAAGTACAGAGTGGAAGGACTGGATGACTTTGAGAAAAAAGTTCAAGAAAGGCGCAACCTGCAGAGTAAAGCAAGGGAGTATTTCAAAGAGCTTGAGGGCCTTTGGCATAGTACAATTCTTGAATATCAAGACGAAAATGACTTTATGTCAAAGGTTCAGGATCAACTCAAGAAGATTAGAATGCAGAAAATTGAAGGCGTTGCGGTAGAATATAATCCTCAAGAACTTGAAAATATTGAAGAGAGGAAGAAAGCCCTGACGGAGGAAAAGCAGGAGCTCGAAGGAAGAATTCAGTGGCTTTATAGAGAATATACGAAAATTCAGAATGTTGCAGAAGATGTAATAAAAGAGGGCTTTTTTATTGATACTTTTAGCGATTTAATTGAGTGTAAAAATAGGCTCGAGCAGTTTGTTAACGAGCAAGATGAGAATAAGAAGTTGACGAGATTTATTGTGGGTGCAATTGAAGACGAGATTACAGTGAGTCAAGCGCGGCTCAACGATTTATTCAGTGACCTCACTGAGACATCTAAGATTTTTGAGTCTATCACAGACGGAAGATACAGGTCAGTTAAATATGATGAGGCGAAGAGCAGCATCGTCGTTGAGGATGCTAAGGGTAATATATTGGATATTTTTAAACTCTCTGGGGGGACCATAGACCAGCTCTTCTTCTCCATTAGGGTTGGACTCGGAATGAAAATGTTACAAGGGAAGAAAGGATTTTTCGTTTTTGACGACCCTTTCGTAAAAAGCGATGGCGAGCGATTGCAGAGAGAACTGGACCTACTTGCAAAAATTTCAGAGGAAGGCTGGCAGGTTTTATTCTTTAGCTGCAAGGATGAAGTTAAAAGTTACCTCTTGGATAAATACCCACAAAAGATTAACTTCTTTGATCTGAACACGAATTCTGTTCTCTCCCATGAGGTTTAAGTTTTCTTTAATGAACTCCAATGCGTGGGTTGTGTAATGTAGAATGGATAATCATAATATAGTAACAAGTAGAGAACCTTTTGTAATAGTTTCCACATCAGCGGGGTCTGGAAAGACAGAGCTTCTTGCACGAAGATTTGTGTATCTTCTGCTCCATTACCTTGAGAAGGATGATGATCTCAGGATGTTCCTTGCCATTACTTTTAGTAGAGAGGCAGCTAAGGAAATGAAACAAAGGATACTTAAAGTCCTCTACGACTTAAAAAGCGGTGATTCTACTAAATATCCAGAGTTTGAAAGCTCTTTCAAAGGGGAAGGCGCTCTTGTAAAAAGGGCAGAAGAGATCTATTGGCGTATTCTGGAAAACTATCCCCGACTCCAGGTCAGAACGATTGACAGCTTTATGGAGAGGATAAGACAGCTGGTGCTTATCGAGCTCGGCTTGAAGCCTGGTGTAAGAATCGAAAGAACCCTTGATGAGGATGTTTTTGATGTGGTGATGGAAGATATAATTAGTTCCGAGGACAGGTTTAAGGAAGTGCTGGAATTATCGAGAGCGATGGCAGAAGAGTCTTCAAGGTTTGAATGGGATATACTTTCCACCTTAAATGAGAAAGTTATGAGTTTTAGAAATGTAGAAGATAAATCTCTCTATGAAATATTTCCCATATTAGATGTGTTGAATCTCGAGGTTGGTGCCGAACATACTATTAGTGACGAGCTAGCGTCGCTCTTCAATGAGATCTTACCTGGGAAATCAAAGTTTCTTGAAGCTGGAAGAGATTTTAATGATTTTCTTGAACTTTTTAATAAAAGAAATCAGCATATCGAAAAGTTTGTAGATGAAGTGCGGAAAAATGCGGATTTGAGAGCCTTAGTTGAGGGTGCATTCGTTAAATCTTTCAAATCTTACAATGAAATTGTGGATAAAGCGTCACGATTTTATAGGTCATACTACCGCCAGGATTACCTGAAGATTCTCAATAAGATGCACCTCATGTCCATCTCCGATACCAGCCGTCTCGTTTACGATTACCTTTCTAACCCAGAAAATTTTTCTGATAGGGTAATTTCTCTACTGTTAAGATATAGGCATATCCTTATTGATGAGTTTCAGGATACTGACCCGCAACAGTGGGAGATACTCCTTTACTTTATAAGGGAACTCTTGGCAGCTGGCGGTACCCTTTTTATCGTTGGTGATATTAAACAATCCATTTACGTTTTCAGGAATGCTGATTATCGGATTATGCACACACTAATCTCGCCCCAGGGATACACTTTTTATGATATTAACATTCCACCTTCAATTTCTTCAGGCACTGATAGGAATTTCCGTAGTGCTGAAAATATTGTTCGTTTTGTGAATGAAACAGTTTTTGAGCCGGAAAAATTTGAGTCTTTCCTGGTATCAGAATTAAAAGGTATTGTTTCTAACATAGAGCCTGAAGACAAGGTAGACTCCGAAGCTCAAAAAATTGTTGGGAAATACAAGAACATCTGGATTCCTATCCGCCAAAATCCTGTTGATAAGCCGTTTAAGGGATATGTTAAAAATTACAAAGTGTCTCTACCTAAGAAAAATGCGTCAACTCAAGATCGTATGGATGCGGCTATTCCTTTAATTCAAGAAATCATTGCAAATGTGAAGGGGAGGTATTCGTATGGGGACATAGGCATTCTAACGATGAAGAACAGTGAGGTTATTGGTCTTTCCTCCTATCTCAAAGAAACGGGTGTTCCTGTAGTTTCATATTCCAGTCTTGACATAAGGGGGCAGCGGGTTCTAAGGGAACTGATTGCGCTTATAACTTGCATTGATAGTGAATACGATTTGAATTCTGCTATGGTTTTTGGCACTGGAGAAATAATGCAGAAACTCTCGGGTCGTAGCGCTGAAGCACTTGCAGTAGAGCTTTTCAAGGTGCTTAACCCTGATAAGAGTTTTAATTTTATGGGTTTTGTGAAAGATGTTGCTGGAGTGGATCTCGGGTTGTATCGTGAGAAAATCAGAGAAGAGTCACTTTCCAGGTTAATAGTAGATTTGATCGGTGATCTACATTTAAATTGTGAAGGAATAACTCATGAAAAAGGTGCAATTACGCGCTTTCTGAACTATCTTTACAATAAGGAGACGGCAGGAGGATTTGTTTCCGTTGAGGTACTTAATGCTCTTTTTGATAAGTTTCAGGAATCAAGCGAGTCTCAGGAGGATGAACTTTCATTCCCCCGAAATGCGGGTGTCGATGCGATAAGGGTTATGACCTTTCATAAGGCAAAGGGGCTTGGATTTCCCGTAGTTATTAATGTTTTTAATGATAAGAGTGGATTGAGAGGGTGGGGTGATACTATCTATTACCTGAAGAGGTCAGGTAAAGATGGAAGGGTCTTAAGTCCTTTCAAAATTAAAGGTGAGTACCTAAAGCCATTGAAAACTGGCCTCGTTAAAAGGCCTGGGTTTGACCAGTTGCTTGAGGCTTATATCCAGGAACGCATTGACGACCTGGTTCAGGACATTAACACCATATATGTAGGCCTTACCAGGTCTATGGAAGAACTTTACAATATTTACTTTGAGGGTGGAAAGGTCGCCTCACTTTTTGATACGGCTGGTGTTAAGTTAGAGTACGGGGTGCCCCGCGCCGAGCTAAGAAGAGGAGCTGAAAAGCCAGCGATCGTAACAGACGTTCCTGAATTCAAGAAAAGAGCTTATAAGGAGATCGTACCCGAGAAGACTATAGTTTTAAGGGAGGAAAATATCCTAAGTCAACTGGAGTCAGGCCTCTTAGGTGATGCGGTTCATGAGTTTCTTGAGAAAATTGAGTATATTGAGAGTATTTCTGATTTTGACGGACATAGGGCTCTCCTTGAGACCATTTTAAGGAAGTATAACATAGGAACTCACAGGGCGAAAGAGATTATCGAAATTTTGAAGTCATACTTTTCTAAAATCGAGCGAGCAGAGGTTCTCGCAGCTAAGCCCGGGGGTGTGGTTTTTAGAGAGAAGGAGATTTTACTTCTCGATGGAGAACTGGTCAGGGTGGATAGAGTGAGAATTACTGATGATAGGGTAGAGGTGGCAGATTTTAAAACCGGTAATCCTACGGAAAAGGATAGGGAACAGATGAGAAATTATGTAAATATATTGCGTGAAATGTATAACGATAAGAAGGTCACAGGGTATTTACTGTATGTGTTCCACGATAGTATAGAGGTTGTGGGTGATGTTTAGCAAGAAGTTCTTCCTTTTACCAACTCGGGATTTTTTGAAGAGCCTCGCTGACGATTTTGTAAAATATGCTTTGCAATCGGGCGAACCTATCTCCCGTTTTGTTTTTATCATGCCGAACCGAAGGTCAGGAGTCTATTTGAAATACTATATTTCAAAAAGACTAAATTCGCCGTCTTTCGCCCCCCAAGTGTTTTCCATTGATGATTTTATAGACTTTTACTACGAGAATTACATTTTATCCGATGTAAAGATTACATCTTGGGATGCAGAGTACCTTCTCTATGATATTTTCAAAAAGTTAGATGTGTTTAGCGACTTCTGGGAGTTTGTTCCTTTTGGCTCAAAGATATTGAGAGATTTTGAGGACTTCAAGATTAATAGGAGGAATACGGGTGATCTGCAAAGTGTTCTTATAGATGTGGATCTTCCGAATACAGTTAAAATTAAAAGAGTTCTCGACATCTACCCAGATGCGTATGAAGAGTTCTATAGAAATCTTGCAGAAATGGGGTTTTCATCCCGATCCTTGAGGTACTATAAAGTATCCGATGAAATTGCTTCCAATGAGGGGTTTTCGGACACGGGCATCTTGCTCTGCCCACCTTTTTTGCTTTCGGAGTGCGAGAAAGTGCTTTTAGAGAAACTCTTGAAATGGGATAATTTTGCAGTTTTGCTTCAGAAATCAAAATTTGTTTTAGAGGAATACCGAGACGAGATCGGTATGTATGAACCAGATCTTTTCGATGGAATTAAGGACTTGCCTACATTTCAACCTGGTGCCGAGGTTAAACTTATTCCTACCGATGACGACATATCTGAAGTGTTAATTCTCGAAAAGGAGTTAAAGAATTTGGATGAAGAAGCTTTAAGTTCTATACAGACGGGAATTATCCTTCCTGACGCCCATAAGCTTTTCGAAATATTAGACTTAGGGCTTCCCAATGAAGTAGATGAGTTTAATATCTCTATGGGGTATCCCGTTAGATTTTCAGGCTACTACTCTTTTATTCGTGATTTGACGGATTTGCTACTTTTCAGCCAGACGAGTGATAGGGAATACCTTTTTAATTTGAAAAAGTTGCGACAGTTTGTAGATCGACATGTGGAACTGAAAAATCATTACGGTGCGGCTGAAGATTTTACGTCATTGTTGGGGGATTTGATTGACAAAGGATATACCTATCTTGATACTTCTGCCGTTTTTGAACTTATCGATGATTTTTCAAGGGATGAAGTTAAACTTCGCAACTTGACATGGAGTGCAATTTTCTACGGCTTTCTAAAAAAGCTCCTTAGTGTAAATAGTTTCTCAGATTTCGTTCAGATAGTGGTTAATTTCTTATCAGGTTCAGAGGAGATGGAAGTTGAATATAAGAGAAAATCAGAACCACCGGGGATGCTTGAGGAGCTTTTAATAAAACTCCTTGCCTTGAAAAACTCCCTCCTCGCAAAGCTAACATTTCAACCAGATAAGAATGCATTGGAAAATGCAGTAAATTTCCTCGAATTTCTATCAATGGCTTGTGCGAATGTGACTGTGCCCTTGAAGGGGACCCCCCTCTCAGGCCTTCAGATAATCGGATTCCTTGAATCGAGACTTTTGAGTTTTAAGAAACTCTTTATTCTCGATGCACAGGAGAACCTCTTACCTGAACCTGAACGGGAATGGGATGGACTTATGCCCTACGATTTGAGGTTGAGGCTTGGCTTGCTTGACCTCCGCGCCAGGGAAAAGTTGTCTGAATATCTGTTTTTTACACTCGTTGAATCTTCGGAGGAATGTTCTATTATTTATAAGGATACAGAAATTGACGAACCTTCTCACTTTTTACTTATGTTGAAAGAATACATGCAGCAAAGCCAATCGCCTGTTACCGAATTTGAACATATGAGTTTTTATAGTAACAAAACTATCGGTTTTGATGTGAAGCCTTCCTTCGAGATGGGGATACGTAAAACTGAAGGAATTATCGATAGAATACGGAAGATGCAACTTTCATACTCTGCTTTGGAGACTTATCTCGAGTGTCCCTTGAAGTTCTTGTTTTCCTATATTTATAAGATGAAAGAAGAGATGGAAGACGAGTTTGACCGAAGGAGGATAGGTTCTGTAATCCACAGGATTTTGGAGGAGTTCTTCAAAGAGAAAATTGCAGAGGTGACAGCCGATTCCAGTTGTTTTGAGGACTTTGAAAGAGTTGCCGAGAGGGTTTTAAATGAAGAGTACCCTATTGAAACCACTCGCATTCGAATGCTTAAAGAAGGTATTAAGGTTAGGGTAAAAGGGTCTTTGAGGAAGATTCAAAGGAGTATTGCTGACAAAATAAAGGGCAAAATTGCAGGAAATTTTGAGGGGTATAGGGTAGAAGTTAAGGCTGATTCGAACCTGAGAGTTGTGGGCGATGTGCTTCTTCCATTTACCGGCAAGATAGATAGAATAGACCTTTACGGCGATGGAGTTATTATTATAGATTACAAGTCGTCCTCCAGTGTCGAATCCTACGAGAGAGGAGCAAAGATTGAGAATCTTACCAAAGTATTGTCAGAACAAGGTAGAGTTGCTCACAAGATAGAAAACCCCCACATTCAGCTGCCGGTCTACTATTGGCTTGTTAAAAACAGTCCACAGATTAGAGATACGGTTGGTGACCTTTCTAACAAACGCCTCTTTGTGAGTGTGGTCCCATTAAAAAGTAAAGATGTGAAGATCAGTATAATGGAGTATGAAAATGGGGAAAGTAATGCCGAGCAAGTGGAGCAGTGTCTGAGGATTATCACCAACGAGATTCTGGATCCGAGTGTAGAATTCTATATGCCACTCGAAAGCAAACGGAAAACTTACTGCTCGAGGTGTAGCTTTAACGTGATATGTGGCACGGCATAACGAGAATTTTGAGATCGCTTTAAAAAGCTACATATACCAAACATTGGATAGTTGTATAAAGTTTTAAATCCACCCAAAAATCATTTACCAAAGTAAATTAAGCATTTCAAGAAATACCCATTGAAAGTTTTAAGAATTTGACACCGGTAAATTATTTGCTAAAATATTATCCTGAGCCTTGAATGTATGGACCTTTAGAAATGTTTGACAAAATCCTAATTCTATTATATCCTTATTTGTGTGCCAAACGAATATAGAAAAGATATGTGAAAGATGGAAAACCATCATCACGTGGTGGTTAAGTTAGAACCATCACTATATTGAAAATATGGAAGACTTCAAGGTGTTGGATATAAGGAATTTCCATAAGAAAAACATGAGGATTTGCCTAATACAGCATAAAAGGTTCGTGCTTTACGGCACTCGCCCATTCCCAGCACTTTTTGTGTTGGAGAATTTGAAGCTTTCAAAGTGGAGGGATTCGCATGTCCGAAACTGTTATGTGCTATTCAAAAACCTATCTTTCACGAAAAGGAGACCTTAAATTATATGTTGGCCCTTTCATGAACGTAAAAACAAAAAGATTTATAATAAACACAATACCGAGGGGATAATATGACTAAAGAACAGAAATTTTATAAAGCATTGCAGGATGTTTTCATTGGTGCCAAGATTGAAGGCGAGGGTGGTTTCGTTAATCTGATGAGAATAAAGTCAAATTACTACCGTAAGATTGAAGATATTCTCAAAAAAGATATTGAGGCGGCTTTGAAAAGTTATCCCAAATTCAGGGATGAACTTTTTGATAAGCTCTATTCCTTTTTCAGTCGCTATTTTACTGAGAGTGGCTCAATCTATTTCAATTCAACGCCATTTCACAACAACATCTACGAAAAGGTTTATACCGACGAAAAAGATGTTATCCTCTTCTGGAAAACGCAGATGCTTTACTATGTCAAAACTGACCGGATTTTCAGAAGTTTGCCGGTGGAGTT
>DCDE01000012.1 GCA_002316275.1 Caldifarciminota bacterium UBA1063 | reverse complement strand
TTATAGGTAGGCTCAAAACACTAATATTAGATTCACTCTCGGCTGCGGGGGTATATGTTTCAATTCCTTATAGGTAGGCTCAAAACCCATTTTTATATTATATCCCAAGCATACGAAATTTACAAAGAGCTGCTTTACTTGTTTATTATATTGCGATTTGCCTGGGCTGTCTATGTTTTTGCAATCGTCGTAACATGCATCGTTTTACATTAATTGAGGTAGACGATATTGAGAATGTAAATCTCATAACAGTATGTCCATGCCTCCTTTAGCTACGCCTAATATTTCTCTATTGCTGTACCTCTCGCTGAGGAATGTGTATATTATAACAGAGTCAGTGTCATCTTCAATAATCTTGTTGATTTCATGCTTAAGTTTTTCAAGTTTAGCTTGGGTGATTTCACCTTCGAAAACTGAATTTTGCACCCAGTAAAGGTACTTTCTGCATGTTTTTAAGACCTTTTGTACCCTTTCTACTTGTACGTCGTAAACTAGAATCACATACATTTTTCTTTCACCATGAGCTTATAAAGGGTTTGTACTCTTCGTCTCCCATAAGGTGTTTTTCAATCTTGTACAGCTCGAGGCGGATAAGAGTTTTATAAGTTACGTTTCTTTTTAATCCTCGGTGGTGGAAACTTGTCCTTAATCGTTCGTCGAATTCTCTAATGAAAATTTCTCTTCCCTTTTCATTAAGCACAATGCCCTGAAGTTTACTTTCAAAATGTTGAGGTTTTATCATAGATTTGTTGACTAAATTGAAGATTACCCTATCTACTATTATCGGTTTAAAAACTTCAGATACATCAAGGTTCAGGGTAAATCTTCTGAAGTTTGTTGTATGTAGAAAACCAATTCTTGGGTCTAAATGAGTGTTGTAAATTTCGCTTAGGCATACTGTGTAGAGTAGTGAATTCCCAAAACTTATAAGTGCGTTAATTCTATTGAGGGGCGGTCTTTTACTTCTGGCTTGGAAAACAAAATGTTCGTTGTCAAGTATCTTATCAAAAGCTTTGTAGTATTTCTCCCTTATGTTACCTTCAATTGCCATTAGTTCTTCCGTGGTTGTGCATCTGTTAATGTGTTGGCTTAACGAGTCGATTTTTTCAATTACTTCATTGAGATCTTTTCCTCTGTTTTTATAGTATGCGAGCACTCTATTTATATTTTCTACCGCACCAATGACGAATTTTTTGGCAAGTGAAACCCTTTTAGACTCATCGAGATAGTGTTCAGCCTGTTTAAGGATCATAAAACCCGAATTTAGATGTTCCCGTGGGTAATAAGACCCAACATAGTATCCATAATAGTTAAAAAAATGCAATATAATCTCAGATTCGCAAAGGAACTCGAAGAGCTTCTTATTCATTGTAACTTCGCCGAAAGCAAATATTTCCTGAATATTCTCTACTGGAATGTATTTCTTCCCTTCATTAGATTCGAAATAAATTGTGTTTCCTTTTCTTTTTAATTCCCCATTTGAGAATATATATAGTGTTCTTTTCATGACCAACAAACCTCAATATAACCGCATTTAGCGCAGAACCTGGTTTTCTTCAGTTTTGGGGGTGTCGATATTTGTTTAATCATTTCGATTTCATTTATTGCATTTTCTAACTCGTTTTCGATTTCTGGAGATAAATTGACTTCTATGCGTTTCTTTTCTTTAGGAAACAGTAACAAGCCTTTAGCTTCGATTCCAAGGTATTTTAACCTCAGTAGATAATAGCAAAGTTGCATCATTGCACTCTTTTCATATCTTGATGACTTTTTCACCTCTCCAACTAAAACTTTTCCTCCACTGTCTTTTAAGACATCGATGACTATATTGTCAACCCTGACTTCTTTTCTTTCCCGCTCGTAGCTTTCTTCACTAATGAGTTTTCCAATTTCGATGAAAGGGTTTTCTTGAGAAGGATTAAGTTGCCTGCTCATAAACCACACTTCTCGAGGACATATGTAGTAATACCATATAAGAGTACCAGAAGGCTTTGTTGGTCTGTTTTTTTCTGCTTGTCCTGAGGTTTGATCAAAATCGTCTTTCACCTGTTTTGTGCCCTCATCACAATATAACCAACGTCCTGAATTTTATACACCATATCGGCAGTTTTTTCTATGCGAATTTCTGATTTGGAAAAAATCCCGTTTTTTTCTTCAATTGGTACAAGATATAGTATTAATGGGAAAGATTCCGATGTTTTCTTGCATCTTTCATGCATTAAATACATCTGCCCCTTACCCTCTTTAATGTGGGTATCCATTGAAAAGGGGACTGGATATTCAGTTGTGATGTCCTCGATGTTTGGAGTCTCTTCTACGTTTTTAACCATAACTTCACCGTCTAAGGATGCTAAAGATTCACTATCTCCACAGGTAACGGGAGATGTTTGTATGGCATTAACTATATCTTCTATTAAAATATCATTACGAAATATTGCAGAAATCTCTAATAATTCAGTATACGCAAATTGTCTCCCAAGGGCATTGGTGAATTTACCGCCTATTGCATCCTCCCATTTTGTAATAGCAGACATGGTATAGCTTTTGATTATACAAGGTTTTAATAGTCGTGAACCTGCCCACAGTAAGTTATCTTCGATAAGTTCGAGGTATTCTACGGGGTGTTTGTTGTTTTTGTATCGCTGCAATGCATTCGCGAGCATCCCTATAACAGCAGATGGTGGCAATATAGGGTAAGTAAGGGCGGATTGCCAGGTGAAGGGAATTCTTATTGAGTACAGAGAGTTCACTCTTATGTTAAAGACTAA
>DCDE01000032.1 GCA_002316275.1 Caldifarciminota bacterium UBA1063 | reverse complement strand
GACCCATATATTGAGGATATTAAAATGATGGGTTTTGATAGAATGAGCCTACAAAAGTTGGAACCGAGTTGTAGGAGTAATGTTGATTTAGATGCATAACTTAGGAGGAGGCGACATGAAGGAGAAAGTTAGGCATTTTAGCGAAGTTGTTGAAAACCCAGTGGAAATGGAAGGGGCTGCAGGTGCTTACATTCGCTGGCTTCTCGGACCTTCTGACGATGTCCCAAACTTTTTTCTCAGAATGTTTCGCTTGGAACAGGATGGGCGCACTCCCTATCATAGTCATCCGTATGAGCATGAAGTATATATATTAGATGGTAAAGGCATTTTGCGAATAGGCGAAAGGGAATATCCTCTCAAGCCCGGATACTTTGCATATGTGCCTCCAGATGAGAATCATCAGTTTGTAAATACTGGCAAAGTTGATATGTTTTTTCTTTGTGTTATTCCTACAAAGTAAAGGGAATCTTGACAAAATGTAAGGTTTGGATTATAAATATAATAACAACAAGAAGGAGGTATGTTAATGAGGTTTAGAAAATATACTTGGATGTTGATGGTAGGTGCTATGCTCTTTGCAGCGTGCGGGCCTAAAAAGGCCACAAAGGAAACGCTGACACAATTGGAAGAGTGTAATAGTGCTCTTGAGTCTGCGGAGGCAAGGAAGGCTGAGCTCGAATCAAGTATTAATTCTCTTGAGGCTAACATTAATGCAAAGAAGTCCAGAATCGAAGCGCTCCAATCTGAAAGGGATTCACTAAATTACTGGCTTCATGAAGTCCTTGAAAAAGGTTACTAAGGAGGTTGGGTGATGAAGAAAATTATTACTATACTTGGTGTTTTAATGCTTTTAACTCCTGCCCTTAGGGCTGAGGAGGAAAAATTAACGGAAGAAGAAGCTCTTAGAATGCTTGAAGACTGCAGAGCAAAGGTTTCAACACTCAACCAAGAAATCACTGATCTTGAATCAAGGGTTAATGCGCTGAATACCGAAGATTCGGAGCTTGATAATACAATTGCTGCCCTCGAGAACGAGATTTCACAATTGAGAGCCGAAATTGCAAAATATCCTTCTCAATATACTGTCGTACCGGGTGATTATCTGAGTAAAATTGCCGGGATGAGATATATTTACAACAACTCGAAGGCTTGGCCGAGGATATATAGGGCTAATAGAGATCTTATAAAAGATCCCAATCTTATTTACCCTGATTGGGTGTTGAATATTCCCCATGGTATTGTTACGGAGATTGAAGTAATTCCCGGTGACTATCTATATAAGATTGCTGGATTTTCCTGGATTTATGGGAATTCGAGACTCTGGACAAATATCTATGAAGCTAATAAAGATCAAATAAAGGATCCAAATCTTATCTATCCAAAACAGGTATTGAGGATCCCAAGATAGTACAAAAAATTTCTAACCTCGAAGGGGGATGCCTTTGTGTGTCCCCCTTTTTCTTTATTAGATAGATGGAAAAGGTAGAAAAAGTAATCTTTATAGGAGATGTGAACCCAGTTAAGTTTCTTGGAGTAAACGATGCAAATTTAAATTTTCTTAAAAGTAGGACTTCTACTCAAATCATTGTTAGAGGAGACGAGCTCAGGCTCAGAGGTAACCCTGAAGAAGTTGAATTGATTTCTAAAGTAATTTATATTTTGAAAAACGAGATCAAGAAGAGAGGAGAGATAGAGGATTGTGAGGTAAAGGAGATGATGAAGTGGGGACTGGAACATGGTGCGGAAGAAATGGGTGATACCAAGGATTTTATTATAACTCCAAAGAGAAGGATTGAGCTAAAGACTCCGAATCAGAAGGAGTATATTAAGCTTATTGATGAGAATGACGTTGTCATTGCTATAGGACCCGCTGGAACAGGTAAGACATACCTGGCAGTCGCTTCTGCTATAAACTTTTTAAGGAAGAACCTTGTAGAAAGGGTAATTTTAACGAGACCTGCTGTAGAGGCTGGTGAATCCCTCGGATTCCTTCCGGGTGATTTTCAAGAGAAGATAAACCCTTATCTTACTCCATTATATGATGCCTTGTATGCACTTTTGACTCCTGAAACTATAAAGAGATATATAGATACTAGGGTTATTGAAATTGCACCTCTTGCCTATATGAGGGGCAGAACCTTTTCAGATGCTTTTGTAATTCTTGATGAAGCTCAAAATAGTAAAGCAGTTCAAATGAAAATGTTTCTCACACGTCTTGGTCCCCGATCGAAGCTTGTCCTCACAGGGGACATCACTCAGATTGACCTACCTGGGAATGAAGCATCTGGATTGGTAGAAATCCAATCTGTCCTCAAGGGGGTAAAAGGGATTGCTTTTATATATTTTACCGCTGAGGACGTTGTGAGGCATGGATTGGTTAAGGACATCGTGAATGCGTACGAAAGATTTGAGCGGAAGAACCATCATTCCGCGCAGGAAAAAAAAGAAGTTTAAACTAACTCCTGCTTTTGCTCTTTTTATTTTACTTTTAGCTTTAACTCTTATCTCTATAAATAAATTAGCGTATCGCCTTAACATATTCGAGGAAAAGAGTATTGCCCCAATTGTAGAAAAGAAAATAGAAGTCGTAAAATTACCGTACTTTGTAAAGGAAGCTGTACACCCACAGGTAAATTTTGATTCTCTAAGTGTTGCTGGGAGAATAATTCTCAATTATTTTACTGAAGCTATGGCAAGACCAGTGATTGAGGGCAACTTCCTTGAGCGAGCAGACACTATTTTAGTTCGTGATGGTGACAGTTTGCTTAAACTGCCTACAGACTCGCTGTATTATGTATCGAGAATCAGGTTGTCAATTGAGAATCTCGCAAGTGAACTCGGCATAGATAGCTCTGAAAAGGTAAAGATCTTTGGTGCTATTTTACCCGTATTGAAAACTAACCTCACCCTTGGTGGTTTTATTGAGGACACTATGATAACAATCGAAGGTATTCCCGTTACCCAAAAGTCTCCTACCGGGAGAGCGGTGGTGCTACTTAATATCTATCTCTTGATCGTTTTTATTGTGGCTTATTTATTCTATTATTTGAATTTTAAGAGCCATATGGACAGAAGAAAAACTATCATATTTATTATGTCCATTCTTTTTCTTATCGTTTTTTTGTGGTTTTTGCCTGTTACAAAATATCGTATACTAGTTTTCATGTTCCCGTTTGCACTCATGCTGGCCGGGTTTTTCACCGGTTTTTTGCCGACTTTATTCCTGCTCTTTAGTTCATTGTTTATTTTGCTCCCCTTGTTTGCTGAGAATTTGCTTCCACTTATAATATTTAACTTATCGGTAGGCTTTATGAGTGCATATTTGGGTAGTAACATAAAAACTCGCTGGAATTTCTTGTCTTCTTTCATTTATCTTTCAATTTTTAGTGCCGTTGTTTTGTTAGTTTTATCAGTATTTTATCCTGTACCAGTATTTCCACATTTAAAACATGTTTTGACGGTAAATGTATTGTCAGTCCTACTACTTTTTGTCGCCATTCCTTTGATGGAAAGTATATTGCGGTACCCCACAGAGTTTGTGCTCCTCGAACTTTCCAATGTGAATCATAAGCTGCTCATGAGGCTTCAGGACGAAGCCCCGGGTACTTTTGAGCATAGCTTGAGAGTTGCTGAGATGGGTTCAAGGGTGGCACCCATTCTGGGACTTGATCCTATACTTGCAAGGGTTGCTGGGCTTTATCATGATATCGGGAAAATGGCACATGCTATTTTCTTTGTTGAAAACCAACGCGGCGGTGAAAACCCTCACGATAAAGTATCGCCTGAGATGAGTGCCCAGATTTTGAAATCCCACGTAACTGATGGTATATTTATTGCAAAGAAACACAGATTGCCCGACGAAATCATCGGAGTTATCTCCTCGCACCATGGAACTTCAGTAATGTATTCCATATATACAAAAGCCGTAAAACTTTATCAACAAGTTGAGAAGGATAAATATAGATACCCTGGGCCAAAACCGAGAAATAAGCTTGAGGCTCTTTTTATGATTGTTGATAGCGCTGAAGCCGCATCCAGGGCTCTTGTAGATAAAACAGAGGATAAGTTTAGAGAGGTATTGAATGATTTAGTAGATGATAAGCTCAAAGATGGTCAATTTTCTGAATGTGACATAACCTATGGTGAGTTGGAAAGAGTGAAGGAAGAAATTTTGGAAATATTACTTAGCCAATATCATCTTAGAGTTAAGTATCATGAAGATAAGGGTTATTGAGGTAGGTCAAAGACTTTCCCCAAAATTTCTGAGGAAATTTAGGGTGTTGTTAAATCAAATAGCCGAAAGTGAGAATGCTGATGCGGAAATTGATTGTATTTTAACTACGGATAGATATGTACAAAAACTAAACAGAAAGTATCTTGGTAAAGATAAGCCCACAGATGTACTTTCTTTTCCTCTTGGTGATGTGTGGGAAATTTATATCTCCGTTGATACTGCAAGAAAAAAAGCTTTTGAATATGGATTTGACACAGAGTATGAAATATTCCGGTATGGGGTTCATGGCCTTCTACACCTCCTTGGTTACGACCATAATGATGCCCACATGGCGGAGGAAATGGACAAAGTTGAGGAAAAATATCTTACCCTATGGTGTCAATACCGGTATTAATTGTCCTTCTTTTTCTTTCTTTTGCATCGAGTGGTAGTGAAGCCGCTCTATTTTCGATTTTAAAGGTAGAACTCCAAGGATTAGGGAAGGGTTTCTTCCGAAAGGTCACGACAGAACTGAAGAATAATGAGCACATTACCCTCTTTGTCCTTCTTCTTGTAAATACGGTAGTAAATGCTTATGCGGCATCACTTTTTTCAGCTATTTTCAATGATTTTTTGAAGAGCTTAAATCTACAGGTTGTCCCTTACCAGATTTTGGATGTGCTCATTTTTACGGTTCTCATCTTAATTATTGGAGACGTTACACCGAAACTGCTGGCTGTTAAATTTCCTTTGAGAGTGCTCAGATTTTTCTCCTTAATCATTTATCCATTTTATCTTATTCTTAAGCCAATTGTGCAGTTACTTCCGCAGAGATTTACATATATAAAGAAATTTGAGACCTTTGAAGATGTAATTGATGAGTTAGAGGACCTTGCAATGTCGCAGGATGCAGTGCTGCGCTCGAGGATTTCACTTCTCCGTGCCAGGGTTGGTGACCTTATGACCCCAAAGGATAGCGTAATTTACTTGAAATTTGGAGATACGGTAGCCCATTTTAGGGAAGTTGCAAGTAGATACGGTTATCGGATATATCCTGTTCTGGAAGATACTGAAATCAAAGGAATTGTCTCTTTAGATAATATAAAGTTAATACATGCGAGAACCGACGAAAAGATAAAAAATTACACAGCTCCCTGCAAGACAGTTCCAGTTACATCGATGATATTTAAAGTGATAAAAGAGGAGAGAGGTGATGATTTTTTTGCTGTGGTTGACGAATATGGAAATTTCGTTGGGATTTTAACAAAGTGGGATATTTTTGAAAGACTGAATCCTGAGCCCAGAGTACGCTGGATTGACAAAAAAAGTGTAATAGTTCCCGGAGATATCACATTACATGATTTTGAGTTAGTACTTAGAAGGAAACTCTCATTTTCAGCCCCAACTCTCCAGGCGTTGATAATGGAAGAGACAGGACGCATACCCAATGAGGGGGAAATAATTTCCATTGAAGATATGAAACTCGAGATTCTTGAAAAGGAATTTGCCAAGATTTTAAGAGTAAGGGTAGAATTAAAATGATTTGGCTTTTGATTCTTTTATTATGCTTATTAATGACATTTATTTTTTCTGCATATGAGACTGCTTATCTTGTTGCCCAGAGGAAGAGTTTTGTTGGCATAAAGGCAGGTTATAGGAGTTTTCTTTTTAATGTTGAAGATGTTATGACTACAATTCTCGTGGGGGTCAACTTTTTTGAAACGGCCTCCTCTATAGTTGCGTTTAGCTTCCTTAAGAGTGTGGGTTTTACAACCGCAAACGCTGTGGGAATTGCGGGGATTTTGACTTCCCTTGTGTTACTCATTTTAGAGTTTTTTGCAAAGAATTCTGCCCGTAGAGCAAGCATCTTAGTTCTAACATACTTCACGCCCTTCTTTAAATACTTTTCTTACATTGCAGTGCCTATCAACAGGTTAGTTCTATTTATTATATCTCCATTAAGAGCTCTTAGTGGCAAGGTTAGGAGAGACCAGTTTGAGTTGTTACGCCTGATGGTGTCTGAGTCTGTCATTGATGGAGAACTTGATAGTGAAAGAGCACGTTTAATCCTCTCCTTTTCAAGATGGAATGATCTGAAGGTGATCGATTTTTCAGAGCCTCTTGAAGACTTTGTAGTAGATTTTAGTAGTGAAGATGATTCTTTTGTGGGAAAGAAAGGCCCTATACTCGTAAGAGAAGGAGACTCAGTTATTGGCGTTCTTGACTTTAAAAAGTATTTTTTTACTCATAATATAAGGGATTCGATTGCAAAAGTGCCTGTCCTTTCTTGGGAAACTTCTCTTGACGAAGCTGTGAAGATACTAGAGGAGCAAGATGAAAAGGTTGCATTGGTGAGATCTAAGAATAAAGTGAAAGTTTTTTATGTTAACACATTTCTTGACAAAATATTGGGGGTTTCTGATGGGAAAAATGTTTGAGGCAATAGACCATTTTAAGAAGTTAAAAGGTATTGTAATTGGTGATCTCATGCTTGATGTGTACTCCTTTGGTAGTGTAGATAGAATTTCACCAGAGGCACCAGTTCCTATAATAATGGTGGAAAATGAGGAGTATAGGCCTGGTGGGGCGGGCAATGTAGCCTGTAACTTAAGGGCGTTTGGTTCGGATGTTCTACTCTTAGGGATTGTCGGGCACGACAATGGAGGCGACAAACTCTTGGAGTTACTTGAAAGAGAAGGTGTAAAAACAGATCATGTGGTACAGTGCAAAAATAGGACTACTATTGTGAAGAACAGAATTGTGGCGAAAGGGCAGCAGTTACTTAGAGTAGATAGGGAGGCTACGGATGCTTCTGCTGGCCGCTATAGGTCCATTATCTTAGAATATTTTGACGAATTTCAAGATTCTTACGACTTTGTAATCATCGAAGATTATAATAAGGGGCTTTTAAATGGGTTTCTCTATCGGGAGTTAATTTCGAGGTCTCGAATTCCCGTCTTTATTGACCCAAAGTTTGAGTATTTTTCGGCTATGAAGGGTGCGTTTCTGCTAAAGCCGAACTTTGAAGAATTTAGGAGGGCTATGGGGGTTAAAAAAATAAGGAATAACATTGCAAGATATCTTGAATCTATGAGAAGAAAGCTTAATTTGGGGAACCTTGTAGTGACAATGGGTTCTGAAGGGATGTTCATAATTAATGAAGAGCATCGGTGGCATATTCCGTCTTTGCACCGTAATGTTTTTGATGTAACTGGTGCGGGTGACATGGTGATTTCAATTCTTAGCCTTGGAATCACGAGTGGCCTTAATCTATTTGAATCAGCGGTGTTAGCAACTATTGGAGCTGGTATTGAAATAAGTAAACTCGGTGCTCAGCCTATTTGCCAAGAAGAACTAACTAAAGAAGTCGAAAGTAGCTGGAGAAGACTTTTAGAAGAAGCACGTCCTTTGAAGGTGCAGGCCTAAGGCTTTATCCTAATTTTATGGTGCGAGTCCTCGTAATTATCCCTACTTACAATGAGAGAGATAACGTCCGTGAGCTCATTCCCATTGTACTATCTAAGGGAGAGAACATAGATGTACTTGTTGTAGATGATAATTCACCTGATGGAACTCATGAGGAAGTAAGAAAACTAATGAATGAAAACAAAAGGGTGAAGCTTTTAGTAAGACCGAAGAAAAAGGGACTTGGTACTGCTTATGTTGAAGGGTTTCGTTACGCTCTTCAAAATGGTTATGAACTTATTGTAGAAATGGACGCGGACTTTTCTCATAATCCAGACGACCTTCCCAGGCTTATTGAGGAGAGCGAACATGCAGACCTTGTTATTGGTTCCAGGTATGTAAATGGAGTCAGCGTGGTTAACTGGCCATTGAGAAGATTGCTTCTTTCTTATTTTGCTAATTTGTACGCACGCATAGGGACTGGAGTACCCGTTAAGGATCTTACTGCGGGCTATAAATGTTTTCACAGGAAAGTACTTGAGAGTATCGACCTTTCAAAGCTCCATTCTGACGGATATGCGTTTCAGATCGAGGTGAACTTTTATGCCTACGAAAATGGTTTTAAGATTAAAGAGATCCCAATAATTTTTGTTGAGAGAAGAGTTGGAGTCTCTAAAATGTCTAAGAAGATTATATTAGAGGCATTTTGCTTAGTATTGCTCCTTAGGATTAAAAAAATAGGAAGGTTCTTCACAAGGATTTTTAGGTGAAATGAAAGAAGTCCTACTTGCCTTTTTATTTTGCTTCCCCGACACTTCACAGAAATCTGTGACGACAGCTGTATTACTTTCGTGTTTTTTGCCGGGTGGGGGACAATTTTATAATGAAAAATATGTGAAGGGAGTTTTTTTTGGCGGAGTTGAAATTTTTACCGGTTATATGGCTTTTAGGAATTATCTTGATTATAGGAGAACAAACTCAGAGCGACGCTTCGAGGAAAGTTTTTCTTATAGTTTTTACTTCCTCGGAATGTGGCTATATTCTGTTGCTGATGCTTACGTCGATGCTCAACTTTATAACTTTGAAAAGAAGATGCACGTTACTGCAGGCCCTGGAGGAATTGGTGTTTCAATTTCATTTCCATAAGTAGCCCATGCCTTATGAGATCTTAAATCACACAGCAGATTTTGGTGTAAGGATCACCGGGAAAACCTTAGAAGAACTATTTGAAAGTGGTTCCCAGGCTATCATAGACGCTATGGTTGAGTTTAAAGGTCATGGGGCGTGGAAGAGCATACCTTATAAGGATGAAGCTGAGACGCTCGAAGATCTGCTTGTGGATTTTCTGAGCGAAGTTATTTTTAGAACTGTGGTGGAGTATAAGGTTTTCGTAAAGTGTCAGCTTGTTATTTCAGAATTTACCCTTGATGGAGTACTCTATTTTGAGGATTTTGATCCATCTATACACAGGCTTAAAAAGGAAATAAAGAGTGTTACGTACCATAACCTGTCAATAAAAAAGACAGCTAATGGTTATGAAACTGAGATTATTTGTGATGTTTAAAGTGGATTAGGATGAAAGATATTCAAAGTCAAAATGATTCGAGGAAGATCCCAATAGATAAAGTGGGGATCGAGGATCTGATTTATCCAATAAGGGTTATGGATAGGGCAAATGTACTTCAGCACACCATTGCTAAGGTAAAACTTTCAGTAGAACTGCCGCACAATTTTCGGGGTACCCACATGTCGAGATTTGTAGAGGTACTAAACAAACACTCTAATAACATAACCTTACACAATATTGAAGACATCCTCGACGAGTTAAAAAAGGTTTTAAAAGCTGAGAAATCTTATCTTGAGTTTGAATTTCCCTACTTTATGAAGAAAAAGGCTCCTGTCTCAGGAATGGAATCATATATGAATTACTTGTGTAGGTTCATTGCTTCCAAAGGTGAGAAGTTTGACTTCATTGTAGAAGTTAACGTTCCTGTTCATACCCTTTGCCCTTGCTCAAAGGAGATTGCAGATCGTGGAGCACATAATCAACGAGCGGAGATTCAAATTCAGGTCAGGACATTGAAACTCGTTTGGATTGAAGAATTAGTCGAATTAGCTGAGGAATCGGCATCAGGTCCACTTTTTGCTCTTCTTAAAAGGTCTGATGAAAAGCTAATTACAGAGAAAGCCTTTGATACACCGAGATTTGTTGAAGATGTAGTAAGAGAGGTTGCAATTAAACTTTACAATGAGCCGAGGGTATATTGGTTCAAAATAAATGTAAAGAGTTTTGAAAGTATACATAATCATAATGCTTTTGCTTCCGTCGAAATTGATAAGCGGCAATAGCTAAAAGGAGTAGTTTCTTCTGTAGCCCTTTTTATGTGCTAAGTTATCTCTTAAACAATTTACTGTATCATTAAATTTGTTTTTAGATTAGGCAAAGTTAAGTGGTCACAACGTGTTATTTGTTACTGTAATGATCTAAAAAATTTACGATTTTCTGTAATCCTTCGCATTTCTGGCATAAAATGATTCTTCAAATTTTGGTAAGAAAGAAATTTAGAGAGTAGGAGCTCTTTATCTAATGTCTATCAGCAGGATATCTCCAATCCTTATCCAAGCACATATGTGAGAGTCGCGTAATTGTTGGGATCTTCCTTTTATGCTCTGAATTTATTACCCTTTTATATATATCTGATACAGCCTCTCTCGGAAGCGCAAGCACTTTGCACGTTTCTCTAACTGAGAGTTCAAGTTCAACAAGGCAATAAAGGATTCTATCAATTTCGTAGTAGGTGTGTCCTAGTTCCTCTTCGTCGGTCTGTCCAGCCCACAAGCCCGCTGAAGGCTTTTTGCGGATGATTTCTGTTGGTATGCCGACGTAGTCTGAAAGTTGCCACACCTGTGTTTTGTACAGGTCTCCTATAGGATAAAAGTCAACTGCGATATCTCCATATTTAGTTCCATAACCGAGTAACAATTCTGTTTTGTTTGAAGTACCAATTACAAAGCCGTTGAGCGTGTTTGCATAAAGGTAGTTTATTATCATTCTAATTCTCGGTTTGACATTAGCGATTGCGAACTTTTCATTCTTTGCAGAGGCTTTGATTTCTCCGTGAAGCTTTGTAAACCAGTCAATAACTCCATTTATCGGAATTATACGATAATTGATGTTAAATTTACGAACTACTTCAAGCGCATGGTTAGTGTCTTCTTCTGGAGATACGCCTTCTTCTGGCATTATGAGACAAAGGAGCCTATCACCAAGAGCCGCTTTACTCAAGGCAGCAACCAGTGACGAATCGACTCCACCCGAAAGTGCAACAATTCCACGTGACACGTTAACTTTTTCAAACCGATCTTTTATAGAATTTACTATTATATAACGATAAAGCTTAAGTTCGTCATCTCTAAGGTATATGTCTATATCCATTTTGTCATCTCATCAAAAGCCTTGAGTACTTCTTCGAGTATGTCTCTTCTCACTTCTCTAACCCTTATATCTCTCCTCCGAAGCCTTTTGGATTCCTCTATGTCAACTGGTACTACTTCGAAGTCGCTTTCTATTAGCTTCAGTCTCTTTACAATTTTCCCCGTTGCAGAGTAGACTGCACTCCCACCCCAGTATGTTACACCATCCTGTACACCACTCATATTCACAAAGGCGAGAGGCAAGATGTTATCAAGTGCTCTTACCTTCAGAAAGTCATCCCAGATCTCGATTTTTCCACGGTCAAAAGGTGATGCTGAGAGCACGAATATAACCTCCGCGCCACGGAATGTTAAAGCCCTTGCTGCTTCAGGGAACCAGACATCTTCACTTATGAGTATTCCGACCTTACCAAAGGGTGTTTCGAAAACGGGAAGTAGGGACCCGGGTTTGAAGTATTTCATTTCATCAAAAAGTCTATAGTTAACTAGTTGGGTTTTTGCAAATTTCCCTTTGATTTCCCCTTCTCCAATTAACGCAGCAGAATTGTAAAAGAAACCTCGTAGGTCTTTCTCAACATAGCCAACGATAGCCCATAGGTTTAATTTGCCTGCCTCTGATACGATCCTTGAAAGAGCCTCAAGGTTTTCGTCAACCTTGTCGAGGTAAACGTCACCTGAACCATAGCCAATGGTTGATAATTCAGGAAATACAACGATCTCAGCATCTTCTTCTTTTGCCTTTTGCATGTATTCTACAATCTGCGAAGTATTGTACTCAATATGACCGAGCCTTGCTGAAATTTGTGCCAGTCCAACTTTCACGAATTCTTTCATAGTTTAAGTAATTAAATTATAACACAAATATTTCAGCGCAACATAGAATATGCTAAAATGTAATGTTAAAACTTCTGTCAAGTCTTCCTGTAAAGTACCATCTGCCTTTTGAGCCCTGAAAGTCGGGAACGTCATAGGTAGTCTCAAAAGAACCCGAGGCTCCTTTTGTGTCGAAGAGTGTTACACCTGCTTTTATTCTGCCCCCAAAGGAATACTCGTTGTAATTACTGTAATCATAAAGATGATACACAACGCCAGCTCCTGCATAAGGACTGATATATTTTGACTTATAAGTTAGGTTCGCAGTGATAGGAATGTTAAGCTCATTATAATCGCTTTTAAAGATATACTCCCCAGCCCCTTCAATGAAAAAGAAGTTTGTAGGATAGAATCCTGCAGTTATACCGATGACTGGGTATGCGTTTCCATTTTCCAACAAGAGGGAAGACGTTCCTCCGATTCTAAATATATGGTTCATCTTTTGAGCTGGTACTATAGATACACACAACATTAAAATTATAGTGATTTTTTTCATACTTTGAATAGTATAAAGTAAAGCCGGGGTATTTTATCAAAATATGTGATAGTTTTCAATATTGTTTGTGAAAAGTTTCTGAGTGTTTTTAAATCTGAGAATTGTTTTAAAAGCAGGTGAGAGGCTAAGCCTGCGTGCTAATTCTTTTAAGGGAGGGAGTTCTAAAAATGAGACATATATCTTATAATTACAACAATAGATAAGGAGGTTATAGATGGAGTTTATTGAACTTCACGGTATTTTTAATATCCTTGCTTTTATTTCAATAGTTGTAGCGCTTCTTCAAGCAAGGAAACATAGAATGAAGGTTCATCACATTTTGGTATCCCTGACGCTTGTATTTATGACATTTGCAGTTTTCTTCATGCTAGCTATCTCTGGTGGATTTAAGAATTCACATTGTGTCATTGGTTTTGTGATTTACCTCTTCGCTCTTTTGGTTTTAATCAGTGGTTTTCTATTCAAGGGTAGAAAGATTAAACGTAATGTTCATAAAACCCTTGGCATTGTCGCTGCAGCCCTTCTCCTAGCTCAGATCGTATGGGGTATAGCATTGAGTGCTCTGTAAATAATGTAATGTGATTTTACTTAAATTATCACCATTTGTTTTATGAAGCTTCTTCTTATTGATGGTGCATCTTTAGCTTACAGGTCTTATTATGCGTTTAAGGATAAGCCTCTTATTAACAGTAAAGGGATAAAAACCGGTGCCCCTTTTGCTTTTACAAATTCTCTACTGAAACTTCTAAAAGAGATTCAACCTACCCATGTCGCTGTGGTATTTGATGCAAAGGGGAAAACTTTCAGACATATTATGTACGAGGAGTACAAAGCCCAGAGGCCAAAAGCTCCACATGACTTCATAATCCAGTTATCTTACATAAAAGAGATTCTCGACGGATTTAACATTAAAAGGTTTGAAATTCCAGAGGTTGAAGCAGATGACGTAATTGCTACTTTAAGCAAGCTCGCTGAAAGTCAGGGATTTGATGTATATGTAGCCTCAATGGATAAGGACCTTTGTCAGATTGTAACAGACCGTGTCAAAATCGTTGATATAAAACAAGGTGATTTGAAAATTCTTGGGGTTCAGGATATAGTGGAAAAATTTGGCGTGAAACCTTCTGATATCCCGGTATTTCTTGCCCTTTCAGGTGACAAAATAGACAATATTCCTGGAGTTCCTGGTATTGGTGAAAAAACTGCTGCTGAGATAATAAATAAGTATGGAGACATTTTCAAAATATTGGATTCCGAAGAGGTGCGAGGAGAGTTGTGTGATAAATTAAGGGATAACAGGGATAGAATCATCGAATCATATAATCTTTCTATGCTTAGGGAAGATTTGAATCTTGATGTAAACTTGGATGAATTAAAATTAAAAGGTTTAGATAAAGAGAGATTATTTAGAGTTTTTAGTGAGCTGGAATTTTACTCTCTGATGCGTGAACTTGCTGAGGAGCCAGAGGTTGAAATAGTGAACACTTCTTTTGTTCCTATGGATTTGTTGAATGCGAATGCGATTTCCGTTGAGTGTGAAGGTGAGTTTATTTTCCTTTGCGCTGGAGGAAAAGTAGTTTATAGGCTTCCATTAGATACAGGTCTTGCCTTCCTTAAGGGGTTTCGTGGTAGGCTCATAGCATTTGATACAAAAAGGTTGTATAAACATCTCTTTTCTCGCGGAGTTCATGTTATACGGTTTGATTTTGATGTACTGATTAGTGCTTTTCTCCTTGACAGTGATAAGCCCCGGTTTGATCCTGACACAATTTTCCTGGAATACTTGGGTGCTAAACTTGCTCAGGAGGGTTCTGAACTGCGAACTGCTCAGGTTTGCAGGTCATCCGTTGCAGTGTACCCAACTTTTTTAAAAGCGTTAGATGAGATGGATCTTTGGAAGATTTATGATGAAGTTGAGCTTCCTCTTCAAGAGGTTCTTGCAGCGATGGAGCTCTCAGGCATAAAGGTAGACGTCGAGAAAATTGAAGAGATGAGTCGTAAAATGGAAAAACAGCTTGAAGAGATGGAAAGGAATATTTATGATATTGCAGGCCAGAGGTTCAATATAAACTCCCCAAAGCAGCTCTCGTCCGTTCTTTTTGAGAAACATAAACTTAAGCCAGTGAAGAAAACTAAGACAGGATATTCTACGGATGAGGAAAGCCTTTCTAAATTAGCTGCATTGCATCCTCTTCCCGCTGCAATCCTTCAATATCGTCAGGTGTTTAAGCTAAAAAGTACATATATTGATGTTTTCAGGGATCTCGCGAATCGGAAGTCAGGAAGAATTTTCCCGACGTACAATCAGGCTGGAACTGCAACGGGAAGGATATCCTGTTTAAACCCTAATTTCCAGACCATTCCTATAAGATCGGATTTGGGAAAAGAGATAAGGGATATCATTGTTGCTGAGGATGGTTACGAGATTTTAGCTGCCGATTATTCGCAGATAGAGCTCAGAGTCTTGGCTCATCTTTCAGGTGATGAGAACCTTAAAGAAATTTTTGAAAAAGGTTTGGATGTCCACACAATGACTGCAGCGTATTTATTTGGTAAGAGGCCAGAAGAAATAAGTGAAGGTGAACGGAGAAAGGCAAAAACCGTAAACTTTGGAATTGTATACGGAATTTCTCCTTATGGGCTTGCGAAAGAGCTTGATATATCTGTAGCAGAGGCAGAGGCAATAATACAGAATTTTTTTGCTTCATTCCCTGGTGTTATGAAATGGATTCAGAAAAACTTTGAATTTGCGCAAAAGAACGGATTTGTGAGAACTCTGTTTGGTAGGATTCGGCGCATTCCATATTTGAAATCTAGTGATGTCAACCTTATTGAGCAGGGCAAAAGGATTGCTATAAACACCCCTGTACAGGGGACAGCTGCAGACATAATTAAGATTAGCATGGTGGAGATATTTAGAGAGATTAAAGACAGGTCTATGAACTCCAGATTGATACTCCAGGTCCATGATGAATTACTTTTAGAAGTGATGGAGCCAGAGTTAGATTTAGTTAAAGCAATAGTTAAAGATAAAATGGAACACAGCGTCTTGTTAAAAATTCCCTTGAAAGTTGATATAGGTGTGGGTAAAAGCTGGCTTGCTGCGTCAAATAAATAAATTCAATGTTATGTCTTGACTTTCGTTTTGATGTGCTTTACTATAAAATTGTCGTTGAAAAGGAGGGTTAGGAAATATTTCTTAGTGATGATTGGTGGAAAGATATGAGGAGAGAACCAGCTGTCCCCAAGGTAGGGTTTGGAAGGGAGACTAAAGGTGAGCAAGTTACAGAAAGGCCTATATATGTTTCTGGAATGGCTACTGGGGTATCAGATGATCCTTCACCCTGGAAGGCTGGTGTTCAGGCTGGAAAAGCTGCAGTGGAAAAACTTGCCAAAGCCAAACCTGATTTTGTGTTTACAATTACCTCGTCAGGGTATGATCTTGAACCAGTTGTTAAGGGAGTGCTACAGTCTGTTGGCAAAGATGTTCCCTACGTAGGTATAAAGACCCTTGGCATTATTTTCTGTGAGAATCAATTTTTGCCAAAAGGTGTACTTGTGGCTGCGGTAAAAAGTGATGCTTATAAGTTTGCATTTTCCATTGGTACAAATGCCCATCAGAATCTTCATTCTGCTTTAGAAAAGGCTTGTCTTCCCGTGCTAGACCAACATAGAGCAAGGAAGGCTGAGGGCTTTGAATATCTGAACCTTTTCTTCGTCATGGATTCATACACCAATGGAGATGTTCTTGTCTCTGAACTGTCCAGAGAGGTTGATAAGTATGATCCAAATATTTCATTTTACGGTGGTATACTTGACTATGCAGAACTGTCAAAAGAATGTCAACTTCATGTTGACAACCAGGCTGTTAACGGCGGGATTTTTTGTATGGGTATATACTCACAGAATCCTCCTGCAATAGGATATGGACACGGCCTTCACCCGCTTGTCCCCAAAAGGGCTACTAAGGTTGGTGGAAACATCATTTACCATTTAGATGATAGGCCGGCTTTCGAAGTATGGAAAGAATTTCTTGTAAAGAAAGGAATTTCTGAAGCGGAAATTATAAAAGACCCCACGCAATTTCTTGGTAGGTACCAGTTTGGTGTTCCCGACCCTAATTTCCCTAAGTATCCAAAGGTTAGAATTGCTGTTGGTATTACTCGTGAGGGAGGGATTAAGCTTGCAGGAGACGTTCCAGAAAACTCTACAGTGTGGCTCATGGAAGCCAGGAAAGATCAGATGGAGGAAGCGGTTTCTCAGAGCATAAATGAAACATTCAACTTAGTAGATCAGAGAAAACCCATAGGGGCAATTGTGGTGGAAAGTATTCACCGTTACCTTTCGCTTGGCAATGATTTCTTTTCTGAGGTGAACATGTTTCAGAGGAAATTGGCTGTTCCCATAGTTGGCTTTACGACTTTTGCAGAATTTTTAAGACCAAGACCGGAGTATAAATGGTTTCACAATTCCTCTTTTGAGTTTCAGATCTTAGTGCAATAAGGCTTAATAAATGGAAACCTTGGGGTCCAGTGATTTTGAACGTTTGTTGTCGTTAAGTGCAGATATATATTTGATTCTCGATGGGAAAAAATATATTAAGTATGCGAGTGAAGGTGTAAAAACTATTGGTTATTCCAAAGAGGATGTATTAAATACTAGTTTTCTAAGTTTTGTTGCTGGGCATGTTAGACCTCTTGTAGAGAAAAGATTGGCAGAAGCTACAAACAGGAAAGTATTTGATCAACGGGTAATCCTTAAAAGTAAGGAAAACGTATATGTTCCTTACTTAATGACCTTTTATGGTCTTGCAGACAGAGTTTTTGTATCATTAAGGCGGGAATATGAAGGAGGGCTTGAAAAAGCAATACTTGATTTCATCGACTTCGGTATTATCGTTATAGACAAGGACTTCAGAATTATGTATCATAATAATTTTGTTTCCAGCTATTTTCAGATGCACTCCTTTACACACCTTGAGCAGTTGCCGTACAGTCTTGGGGATTCACTAATAGAGAGAATTAGTCTTGGACAGAAGAGTTTTGATTTGCAATATGCACCGGGGAAGTTTGTTGGAATTACGGTTTATTCACTAGAGCAAGCTGAATTTAGTGGCTACGTTATAAAGTTAAAGGATATCAGTGAGGAAAGGAGTTTCCAGAAATCTGCGAGTGGCTCAGGTGCTTACTTTTCTTATGTGGACCTTGTTTCTATTTATACTCACCATATTAAAAATCTTTTAACACCTTTGAAATTTACTGCCCTTAACCTTAAGCGAGAACTTTCTGATCCAAGTCAGCTTGAAAAGGTCGAGCGCATGATAAAACATATAGATAAAATTAATCATCATGTGAGGGCTTTTTACAGCAGGGTAAGGACAAAACCGATAGAGTTTAAGAAATGTAGCGTAAAAAAGATTGTAGATAAAGTTAAGTCTCTATTGAGTAATGATATAATTAACAACGGAATTATCTTTGAGTTCCATCAGGAAAGTAACGATTTCATTTATGTTGATGAGGTTCACACTCAACAGATTCTTCTCGATCTCATGCAAAATGCTATTGATGCGATGAAAAGTGTAAAAGGTGTGAGGAAATTGCAGGTAAATGTCGAGCAAAGTGGTACTAGGTGTCCTTATTGTGGTACAAACTTTGTTGAGATTGAAGTAAAAGATACAGGCCCTGGCATAAAGAAAGAGGATATTGACAGGATTTTTAATCTTGGTTTTTCAACAAAGGCAGAAGGCTGGGGGCTCGGATTATACGTAGTGGACAAGATGGTCAAGGAAAACAAAGGGATAATCAGAGTTTTTTCAGAAGTTGGAAAAGGCACGAGTTTTGTGCTATACTTTCATACTGTAACACCTGAAGCGATTGGGTGTGTAAATAGATCTTAAGGAGGTGGATTATGCCTGTAAAGGTTCTTATTGTAGATGATGAAGAAGATATTCTTTGGGGCCTTTCTGAGGAACTTGTTAGAAACAAAATAGAGGTGGATACAGCATCAAATGGCCTTGAGGCTCTTGAGAAGATAAAGAAGAAACAATTTGACTTTTTAGTTACAGATATAAGGATGCCTGGTTTAAGTGGAGTTGAACTATTAATGGAGACTAGGAAAATTCAGCCCGATATAAAAGTAGTTGTCATGACTGCTTATGGCTCTGATGAGGTGAGACAAGATGTAATGGCAAAAGGTGCAATAAGCTATCTTGAGAAACCTTTCGATTTTGATCAGATTCTGAACGTGATTTTAGAAAAAGAACGTGGAGGAGAGGAAGAGACGCTTAAGAACCTTACTTTGCAACAGTTCCTTCAGCTAGTTTCTATGGAGGGTAAATCCTGTGAGGTTGTTGTAAATACATCTGAAGGCGAAGGTAAAATATTTCTTGAGGATGGGGAAGTTATCAATGCATCCATAGGAAAGGCACGGGGTGAGGAGGCGTTTCACCAGATAATGATGGAACCTGAAAGCTCTTTCAGGGTGAAGTGGGGAAGTCCGAAAGTAAAGAGGGAAATCGAGAAACCATTTCATGCATTGTTAATTTCCGCTGCGGTACAAAAGGATGAAGAGGTAGCTGTTCAGGAAGATATTTCCGGTATTGACCTTCAGGCACTTTCTGAGCTATTTAAAGATGAAGGAGTATCAGAGGAACAGGAAATGGCTGAAGAGGAAGAACCCGTTGAAGAGGAACATTTTGAAGTTCCTTCAAAAGAGATAGTAGAAGAGAAGGTGCCTGAGTTTGAAGAGCAGGAAGAGCATCCGGTTACTCTTGAGGAGGTTGAGAGTTTGCTCGAGGGGATGGAAAAGGAAGTATCCGAAGTTTCGCACGAAGAAAAGTTTGAAGAAGAAAAGGTTGTTGAAGAGCAGCCTGTAGTAGAACCGATTAATCCGGAAGAGGAAGAGATAGAGCAGGTAACGGAAAAGAAAGTGGAAGTTTCATTCGAGGAAACGAAGACAGTAACATCAAAACTTGGTCAGGAGTTGAAAGACAAATTTGCCAGTGTGGTTAAGGAAATCTCAGATATACTTGCTCTTGTTGTAGTAGAAGGAGATGGAAATATTCTTTACATTTCTGAACGGGTTTCTACGGGTGTTAGTCAGATTTTGAAGGTATGGGCTCCCGCTTTGAGGAATATTATTCAAACTGCCTCGAAGACTTCTATTGGAACGATAAAAGATATAACATTTACATCAGAAAAGTATCACATTCTTGTGACAGATGCGAGGAGCGGAGGATCGTTGATTGTTGCAGTCATTCCTATAAAGAGTATGAAGATTGCCCTTGTAAAAATTAAAATAAAAGAGTTAATTGTAGAAATCGCAAAGGCATTATAAAGTTTATCCTAATTGCGTTATAATAACACCAGTACTTAAAATGAAGGGGAGTAGAGTTGTTAATTGACTTTAAGAAACATGAGATAAAATTTAAGATTGTATATTATGGCCCTGGTTTAAGCGGCAAAACTACGAATATTAAGAAAATTTATGAGAGGTTTGCAGGCAAAAAAGGTCAGCTTTTATCTGTAGATACGAAGGGTGAAAGGACGCTTTTTTTTGATTTACTACCCCTTGAACTTCCAATTTTAAAAGGTTACAAGACTATATTCAGTCTTTATACTGTTCCTGGGCAGGTTTTCTATAAACAGGCAAGAAAACTTGTACTGAAAGGATCTGACGGGGTCATTTACGTTGCAGATTCTAACCCGGAGAGGTTTGAAGAAGATATTGCTATTTATAAAGAGATGCATGATACCCTTGCAGAGTATGGTATGTGGTCTGCTACAAAGAAAGTCCCAATAATTGTGCAATACAATAAGCGGGATGATCCTCATGCATTGCCTGTAGGCGTTCTTGAAGAGAAGGTAAACATTTATAAGTATCCTTACATTCTGGCTATTGCGACCGAGGGTAGGGGTGTATTTCAATGCCTCCAAAGAATGATTAATGAAGTTGTTAAGAATTCATTAAGGCAACAACAACTCCACTTTTTGCTCCAACAACAAAAGAAGTAAAAAACCATAGTTTAAGTTTTGTGCATTTATTGTTAACTTATATTTCTTGTGGAAGCAAATCGTTAGGGTAAAGCTTCCTTAAACTTGGAGGAGAATTTTCCCATTATAATTTTTGTTACTCCCCAATTACCCTTTCTTGTCAAGACAACGATGTGTGCGTAGTTTGAGTTCTCAATAATTCTTACAATTATAAAATACTCATTGGTCGTGAGTAATATATCTTCGCAATTGCCGAGGGACGCATTTTCAGTCGCTGACATAGCCTTTCGGGCAACCTCTGTTAAAAAAGCAAGAGGGATAGAAACGTCGATAGATTCGTCTGTGGTGTGTCCAGTTATTGGTATAGCATCATCCATATTGACGATCATGGACATGAGTACCTCATCTACGTTATTCAGAAATTCTTGCATTACATCATCAATTTTTGCCATTCTTAAATTCCTCCTTTTTCCTTAATTTTTCTCAATGCCATTCTTTCGAAAATTTCCCAATTACGGCCTCCTTCTCCACCTGCTGCTATTCCTTTGATCCTGAGTTCAAGTACTTCTCTCTTAGTTGCATACGTCAGTGCAGTCTCTTCTGAAATAAGGCCCAGTTTATACCAGTAATAAAGTGACTGGTCAAACGTTTGCATACCGTATGGTACATAACTATCTGCAATGGCATCAAATATCTCATGAGTTCTCTTTGAATCGAGCATCATTTCACGGATCCGGGCTGTATTTGTCATGATTTCGCAAGCTGGAACTCTTCCAGGCATGTCATCTCTTGGGATCAACCGTTGCGAAATTATAGCTTTAAGGACTGAAGCCAGTTGGTGCCTTATTTGTTCCTGTTGGTAAGCTGGAAAGATGCTTACGATCCTGTTAATAGTCTCCCGAGCGTCCAATGTGTGAAGGGTGGTCATAACAAGGTGGCCAGTTTCAGCGGCGAGAAGAGCAATCTCAGCGGTCTCCTGGTCTCTTATTTCTCCAACCATAATTACATTTGGGTCTTGTCTTAAGGCTTCTCTTAAACCATCCGCAAAACTCATTACGTCCAGCCCAACCTCCCTTTGGCTGATAATACTTTTTATGTCTCTAAGCATATATTCGATGGGATCCTCTATAGTGACAATGTGTGCAGTCTTGGTCATATTTATGCTATTTAACATAGCGGCCAAAGTCGTTGACTTTCCTGAACCAGCAACTCCAGTCACAATAATAAGCCCCCTGTCTTCAAGAGCAATTTTCTCAAGGACCTGAGGCAGGTTTAAATCCTGAATATTCTTGATAAGAGGTGGAATCGCCCTAATTGCAAAGGCCCATGTACCTCTCTGGCTGTAGATGTTCACTCTAAATCTTCCTATGTTTGGAAAGTTTAAAGCAAAGTCTACACAGAAACGCTCTCGAAGTTCCTTCTGCTTTGGAGCCGATAGGTAGAGTCTTATAAGTTCTTCAGTGTCTTCTTTAGACACAATGGAGTAATTTTCCTTAGGGTAAAGCTTACCATAAATTCTAAAAATAGGTGGATGCCCAACTTTTATATGGATATCAGAGGCTTCTTTATCTTTCGCGTCTATTAATAACTTTTCCAAATCAACTGCCATAGTTCTTAAATTTTAACTTCTCAATAATCGAAAGTCAATTACTATCATTATTTGCATTGAAATTATTCGAACTTTACCAAAATACTTTTGAAAAGTGTGAAAATTTCATCGCTCTTTTTTAAGTTGGATTGAGTTTCTAAATCTCAATGGAACCCCATAGAAACCGAACGATTCCCTAAGGCGATTTTCAATAAATCTAAGTTCATTCCCCTTCAGCTTTTTATTTGTAACTATGGTAAAAAAAGGAGGCTTTACATCTTCTTGAATAATTTTAAAGAGGGATATTGAAAATGGAAAAGTTTGCACAACCTCATTTGTGAAGGCCTGCAATTCTTTTTTTGTCAATTGTCTTCCCCAAGAAGCCCTCGTTTTTTTTACTACTTCTTTAAGCAGGTTAATCCCTTCATATGTAACTGCAGAAGTAAAAAGTATCGGAGCAAAGCTGATAAAAGATAATTCACTTTTAAAGTTTTTCAGTAAATAGGGCCGCTGCTCTTTCTTAATTAAATCTGCTTTATTTAGGGCAACAACAATGCCTTTACCTTCTTTTATTATTAGGTTAGCAATTTTTTTGTCGATGCTTGCTAATTCTTGAGTTGCGTCTATAACAAGAATAGCCACTTCTGAAAATCTTAGGGACCTTTCACTACGTATTGCACCATATAACTCGATAGGATCATCGTATTTTCTCCTTAACCCTGCAGTGTCGATGATAATGAAATCAACGGTTTCTACGTCCACTGAATCTCTTGTGGTGCCAGGAATTGGGGATATTATATTCACCTCTTCCCCACACAATGCATTGAATAGAGAAGTTTTACCTACGTTTGGCTTACCAAGTATGCATATTCTGGGCTTCTCTGATTTACCCTGAACTGGAGAAGCTCTGTATCCCTTTTGGGTGAGCTTGAGGGTAATGGCATCAAGAAGTTCCTGAAGCCCTATCCCGTGAGCAGCTGAGATTCCAATGGGATCCCCAAAGCCTAAGGAATAAAAGGATAAAAGATCATGTTTTTTTACATCGATCTTATTGGCAACAAGTATCACATCCTTGCCTTTTTTGTGTAGCCACTCCGCAATTTCAAAGTCATGGGGTAATACCCCTTGGGTTGCATCCACAACAAGTAAAACTACGTCAGACTGTTCAACTGTGCTTGCAATTTTTTCCTGCACCTTTTCCCAGATACTGTCTTCTGTAGGTGGATATAAACCTCCTGTATCAGTAACATAAAAAGGGATTTCCGAGTCAATAACTAGTTTTTTTATTCTATCCCTCGTTAGCCCGGGTTTTGAGTCGGTAATAGCGAGAGGTTTCTTGATTAATCGGTTAAATAGTGTAGATTTCCCTGTGTTTACCCTACCCACTATAGAGACCTGAGGAATCGTATTCATTTCCTTTCTGCAGTAAACAACTTTTGCAAGTCTTTCAAGGCATTCAATACCTTAACGTTTTCAAATTTCTTTAACTTTTTAATATTTTCCCTATCGATTTTTCTTTGGAAGAGTATATGCGTTTTTCCGCTCTTCGTTTGAAATTGCATCACTTCAGCCGTGTCACTCGGTAATATATAAATAGGTAATCTAATTTTGTTTGCTTGGCTAAATATATTGGTTACTAAATTATCACTGATTCCATGGGCCATTTTTGCTACTGTATTAGTTGAACATGGAGCAATAACAACCTTATTAAATCTTCCTGAAAAAAGTCTAGTTATTTGGAATAATGAGGCTTCATCGTCCCTGTACATCTTAAATTGTTTGATTTTTTCTATTAGTCCATATCGGGTAAGGATTTCGGTAGCAGATTTAGAGAGGAAGAGCTCAGTAGAGTCAGGTCCTATCTCCATAATTAATTCAATAGTCTCTCTTAAGAACATTTCTGCTCCAGTAATACACCATGCGACATTCATGGCGCAATCCTTATGGGAGAGGGTACAAACGTTAGGATAAAAATGAGGAGAGAGACAATGCCCAGAATATTTGTAGAGGTTGACAACTTATTTTCTTCATATAATGGCTCAGGATGTTTAGTTCCGAGAATTAATAGAAGAACTGCCCATACCCACCACCCATTCCATAAGAATCCAAGAGGTATTAAAATGATAAGTATAGCTTTTGATAAGATGTTATGATATCTTGTGCCCAGTATACCATACAGGACGTGTCCTCCATCCAACTGTCCCACCGGCAGCAAGTTCAAGCCTGTTACAAAGAAACCTAACCATCCTGCAAAGGCCATTGGGTTAAGTATTAAAGCGTAGGATTCCGGGATTTTACCGAGACAAATTCTGGACAGCACTTCAAAAATCAATGGTGTACCGAGGGAAACCATTCCTTCGTGTATTGCTCCGACACTGCTGTTAAGTAGTCCAATGATAGTAAGAGGGATAGCCATAATAAAACCGGCAATAGGCCCGGCAGAACCAATTTCCACGAGGGATTTTCTGTCTGAAATAGGAGTTTTTACCCTTATAAAAGCTCCCATAGTCCCTATGAGTGGATTTGGAAAGGGGATGAAATATGGGAGGGTTGCAGCGACACCATTTTTCTTTGAAGCCAAAAAGTGTGCAAGTTCGTGGATTCCCAAGACGAGGATCACTGAAAAAGAAAATGGTATACCCTTAACGAGGTATGACCAGTTTTCCCAAGGAATAAAACCCTGTTGCAATGCTCCTGCAATCAAAGTTGTGAATATAGTGAGAAGCAGGAGGATTATCGGGATAACTATATTATTTTTCTTAAAACTCACTCGGGCGAAGGTCAGTATATAGTAATCGTCGTCTTTAGTTACTTTGAAAACTATATTTCTGCTAATAAGTTCCTTATTTATTGCCTTAATCGTATTATCAGGGTCTTCATGGAATATCACTTTAAGGTGATTCCCCTGGATTTCGACGATACTTGCATATTTTTCAACCACTTGAATTACTTCATCCATATTCAAATATTTCTCCCCCAATAATTGTTGCTTTCACAGATTTTAGGCCAGGTTCAAGAACTGTGAAGTCTGCTGCAAGCCCCGGTTCTATTTTGCCAAGAAAGTTGCATTCATTTGTGAAAGCTGATCCCCATTCGGTATAGCGGACGATTGCTTCTGAAAGATCAAGAGAATACTCTGGAATAGGGTGCTCAGTGGCAGCCTGAATCCCATATAATGGAGATGGTGGCATAGCATCGGAACCGAAAGCAAATTTAATACCCTTATCTTTAAGGATTCGTAAAGGATTGTTGTTTATATAGAAATCCCCAAGTTTTGATTGGTACATACCACCTTTTGTGCCCCAGTTCAATGCAAAATTTGGCTGAATTGATATTTTCACTTCCATTTTAGAAGCTCTTTCAACATCTTCTGCGTCAGGAAACTCAAAGTGTTCTATGCGAAAGAGATCATAGTCCTTAGTGGATTCGATTATGTCTAATACTCTCTTAATGGCGAGGTTTCCTATACTATGGGTTGCAACCTGTAGGTTGGTTTCTGATGCTCTTTTATATATTGTTAAAGCATTTTCTGGTAACAGCCAAAGGCCTTGTCCTTTTTTTATCCCGTACGGAAAGCTGAATAACGCGGACTCCCCACCCACTGAACCATCCGCAAAAAATTTAAGTCCCTGTAATTTTAGGAAAGAATTCCCGAATCCACTTTCTAAACCTATTTTATCGAAATACTCTGGTACCCCATTGGAAATATAATATCTAACGCGAATTTTCAATTTTTTGTGTCTCATCATATGCTGAAAAAATCTGAAGTTATTAGTGGAACCTATTTCGTGGATTGTCGTTATGCCATTCTTGATGAAAGTGTCTTGAGCCTCGAGGAAAGCATCCTCGAGCACTTCCCTTGAAGGGGGGAAAAGGGAATGGATATTGAGAGGAATATCTTCCCAAAATATGCCGTTCATGAGGTCGCATTTTCCTGGATTAATTTGATTCGTTTTTCCAAGGAGATCAATAAAAGATGAGTTTCCTACACCTATGTGCCCGCATATGCGTCTCAAAAAAATAGGCTTTTTGGATATCTTGTCAAGATCATCCTTTGAGGGAATAGTTTTCCTTTTCCACTTTGATTCATCAAAGTTTGTAAAGATGTATACCTCGGCTTTATGTTTTTTTATTGTTTCGGAAATGTATTCTTTTACTTCCTCAAAAGATTCAAAATTACTCAGATTCATGTGTTGGTCCAATCCATAACCGATCATATGGGTATGCGTATCGATAAATCCGGGGATGATCGAGCACTCACCAAAGTCCACGACTTCTGAAATTTGTGTTAAGTAGCCAAGTTCAGAACATGGAATGACATCTTCTATCACATCCCTGTAAATCAAAATTACATGATTCTCAATGAATTTTCCATGCTGAAAAATTTTTGAAGCTTTTAATATTTTCATCTGAAATTAGTATAAATAGTTTATTGGGTCTACATGTTCACCAAGATATCTTATTTCATAATGGAGATGGGGCCCTGTGCTTATACCGGAGTTACCGGAAAGTGCTATTACATCACCTTTTTTGACTATTTTTCCCCTCTTTACAAGGATTTCTTTAAGATGCCCGTACAAGGTTTCGTATTTTGAGCCATGACTTATTGTTAATACCAGCCCCAAGAAGCGGTCTTCGCTAATGTTTTTTACTATTCCATCTGCAGTTGCCTTTACAGGTGTACCTATTGGAGTAACAAAGTCAAGCCCTTTGTGAGAGTTGCCATACTTTTGAGAGATAAAACCTTCCACAGGTACGCCGCTGGGCACGTACCGCTCTTCGTCAAAGAGGAGTTCCCCATATTGCTGAAATTCGGATGAGACCTTTTTATAAGCTTCCGGTAATGCTTGAAAGTTTTTCACCCCCGAGATTTTCGAGTCAACATTATTGAAAGCAGACTCTAGAGATGGAGTTGCTTCTACGCCCAGCATACTGGAGATTTTAACTCTCAGCTCCTCAATGGCGTAAAGTTGCTTTTCAAGTTCCTGAACCTTTGCATTTTCCTCGCGAAGTTTCTCATTTTCGACTTCGAGTGCTCTTGATTTTAGTGCTAGAACATATAGCCTACCGTAAAATAAGGCTGAAACGAGAAGCACTATAGCCAAAAGGCAAATTAAAAATCTGATCAATTTCCACCTACTGTGTGAAATAGAATAGGATTTTACAAAATCTCCTGAATTGGAAGTTATTATTACATTGTAAACCCTTTTCACTCTTTTATTTTAAATCTTTATGACCGCTCGTTCAATCGAGGGCGGAAAAGGGCCTCCTTGATATTTTTATATCTCCCCCATAGGAAATCCGAGTTGCAATTAAAAAGGGTATGTTTTAAATTTTTATGTATCTGCGGATCCAACTGGTAAAGATTCTTGAGGAATTCTTGCGTTAGTTTTCTTTTATTAACGCTTTCGTATGGACACGTGTCTTCATATTTTTCGCTTATGTCATTTAATGAAGCATATTTGAGAATGAAGCTTCTATCTACCAGAGAAAGTGGGCGAGAAATGAAGTATTTACCTTTGAAGAGGGGTTGGGATGGTAGCATAGTACTGATTTCTCTGGAGTAGAACATGTTAAGAAAGAGGGTTTCAATTATGTCATCTAAATTGTGGGCAATAAGTATCCTTTTCGCTTTATGAGAGGAAGCAAAATCAATGAGAATTCTTTTTCTGTTGCGGCTGCATATGAAACATGGATTAAAGGGCTTTTCCCTTAGTAATATATTCTTTTTAGTTTCACAATCGTGGAGAATGTGAAATGTGAAACCTCTTTTTATTACATAGTTTTCTAGTTTTTCGGGATATTTTAAATGTTTTATGCCGTTGTCTATAAAAACTGCAAAGATTTCAAAATTGAGTTTGTACTTCTCCTTGTAATGATGAAGAAGGTCAAGCATTACGAGGCTATCAAACCCACCCGATATCCCCGCAACAAAAGAAGGATCATCCCTAAGTAAATTAAAATATATATCGGCTTTTCTCAAAGACATAATTAGTTTTTCTCTTAGTCTCAAAACGTCTTTCCTGCTTTTCACAAAGTATATTTTCAATCAGAAGATCCAAATTTTAAAATCTTCAGATTTCTTCATCGAACTCTGCTATAGTTTAATATACCCTATAAGGCATGATTGTCTTTCAAATAGTATTTTCAATTTCACATTGAGTAGTATATATTATGGGAAAATCTGGAGGTTCTATTGAAGGCGTGCTTTGTCTTATTGTTTTTGAGTAGATGGTCTCTTGGAATTTTCGTGGACCCACTAGCTCAGGGTGCAACCGTGAAATATTTCTCTCAGGATGGGATTGTCATTTCGCTTCTCCTCTCAGGAAGGATTGGTGAGAGGAATTATGAAACCTGGGACTATATAGATGACACTTCATACTGTGCTATTGATACTATAGCTCAGTTTCATTGGCTCAAGAGCGAGTTAAGGGTTGAACATGCGTTCGGTATGAAGAATGGCGTACAGCCTTACCTCGCTATTGGGGCTAGCGGTAACTTGGAGAAGGCTTGGTTATTCAAAGAAGACTCTAAGATGTGGGAGTCTTACCAGTACAAAACCCTGGGAGGGCTTGGCGGCGTTGGATTATACGTATATCCAGCCTCATTTCTGAATGCGTTCTTTAATAAGTATTTTTACTCAATGGGGAAAATGAAGGAAGTAGAGGATAACGCCACTATTCAGCTGGAACTCTTAAATTTTTACTATAGAAAGCGTTTTGGTGATTCGCTCCCTGTAACTGATTTCTTATACGAGTACAACTATGCAGGACTTGGCATGGGAATCGGGTTCTATTATAATTTTTGAAGAAGTATGTTAAGAAAACTATACCCAAGCTTTAGTTTAATACCTTTTGCTTGACTTTACTCTGTAGTTCTTTTAGAATAACAATACTACAATTTAGTTTGCCGGGGTAGCTCAGTAGGTAGAGCACAGGACTGAAAATCCTGGTGTCCCCAGTTCAATTCTGGGCCCCGGCATTTTTATTGTTTAAATTAAGGAATTACTATACATAAAACAACTTTTTATATTTCTTCACAATAAAAGTAGAGATTCCTCTGTCGGTGCAGAACTTAGCCTATGTTGATATCCTTCTCAGACCACTCGATTTCTTTTGTGGAGTCTGAGGTCCATTGAAGATACTGGATCAGTGTATAGACAATAAATGCGATAATAGCTATTAAAATAGGTATTAGAATATAGCCTACTTTGAATCTTGATTTTTTTTCTACTTCTTCCTTTACCATTTATTCACCTCCAGAACTGTAGTAATTATCAGATAATTTTGTTGTAAAGTCAAGAGGCAAGGGGAAATAACGATCCCGGGCTTATTTTTCACAGGTATCACGTGCTTAATACTTAAGAAGAATAGGTGTATTTTAGAATTTGAAGACTTGACTTTTCTTGGATTAAGAATTATATATTACAATAGCATGAATTCAAACTTTGAGAATTTACGATTAGAAGCATGAGAAGAGAGAGTCGTGACTTAGGGATTAAGATAAGATAGATGTATGAAAATGGAAGGGTCCGAAAAGAGTAAAAAGTATGTCTTGTTAAGGGGGTTAATCAAGTTTTACTGGTTTTTTGCGGCTTTTTAGAAATGAAAGGAGGGCTGGGTGATGGTAACAGATACTATCAAAAAAAAAGCAGTTAAAAGTATTTTAAACGTTGTAACAAATCTATCCGATGAGAATTTGATTCGGGCTATTGACATTGGCGAGAAGCTCTTGATAAAGGATGAAGGTGTCCTATCTTATGCAGAGGCTATTAAAAAGGCGTTTCAAGAGAAACATCCTGCTATAGAATTGGCAAGAAATGTTTTGGCGAGACTTTCTAATGAATCAAGGGAAAAATTTATAGAGAATTTTATAATTAACGCAGAGGTCATTGGGACCCCAAAGAGAAAGGAGTTGCAGCAAAAGCTTGGCTTTGGTTTGCCATGGTTCCTTGTAATAAGTCCAACTGCCAGATGTAACTTGCATTGTAGAGGTTGTTATGCTGGTGAGTACCCGAAAGATGAAGGTTTGTCTTTCGATGAAGTAGACAGGATTTTGACAGAGGCGAAAGAGCTTTCCATGTATTTTGTGACTATTTCAGGTGGTGAGCCTTATGTGTGGCCACATCTACTAGACATCTTTGAAAAGCATAACGATATGTATTTTCAAACGTACACTAATGGCACGCTTTTGAATGAAAAAATGGCTGAGAAATTGGCTAAGCTCGGTAACGTTGCTCCTGCTATTTCAGTGGAGGGCTTTGAGAAAGAGACCGATGAAAGGCGTGGGAAAGGAGTCTTTAAAAAAGTTATGGAAGCCATGGATAATTTGAGAAATGCGGGTGTGCTATTCGGATTTTCCGCTACACCAACGAGATATAATTCAGAGGTTTTGATGTCCGATGAATTTATTGATCTTATGATAGAAAAAGGCTGTTCCTTTGGCTGGTATTTTCAATATGTACCCATAGGCAGAAATCCCGATGTGAGTCTAATGGCAACACCAGAACAGAGAAACAAATTAAGAATTAGAGTAAGAGAGATTAGAAGTACGAAACCGATTTTTATCGGAGACTTTTGGAATGATGGTCCATATGTTGGAGGATGTATCGCAGGTGCGAGGCGCGGTGGATATTTTCACATTAATTCTAAGGGAGATGTTGAACCCTGTGTTTTCTTACAATTCTCAGTTGATAACATTAAAGGGAAAAAATTAGTTGATGTTATCCAGTCACCATTCTTCAAGGCTATCCGCGATGCCCAGCCATACTGTGAGAATAAGAATTTATTAACTCCATGTGCATTAATTGATAATCCGCATGTTTTAAGAGATATTGTAAAAAGGTTTGATGCAAAACCATCCTATAATGGCAGCTATGAAGTTATTTCCAATCCAGAGATAGTTCAATTTTTAGACAATTACTCTAAAGCATTTAAGGAACTTACGGATGACATCTGGGAAAAGGAATTAAGCTTAAAACACAAGCATTGGAAAGATTATGACTAATTGTTGTTGTAAAGTCTAATAGTAAGTAAATGATCTCAGGCGAAGATGCGCTGGAATGTAGTTCAAAAAATTTAAGAGTGGATTTTTAAGTACAAATTTAAGGCATTGGTATTCATTAGCTTGAAGTAAAAAAACTGAGGTGGGGTCTTACCGTGGGGGTTGAAGTCTGACCGAAAAACATGTTCTTACTATAGCTTTAGCATTGATCGTTATTCTCTATAATTATATTGGGCTCTATATATCGTGGAAGCATGGTGCAAAGATACAGCCGTGGCCAAGCGTTATAAAGAGCAAAGACTATACATTTTACCTCATTTACTTTAGTTATATTGCACTTGTTATTAATGGAATTATTTCCACAATTAGAGGTAGTTATGTGAGAGTATTAGTATTATCAGGTTTTATCCTCACGCTTATTGGAATGTACATAAATTTCATTTCCAGACGGGATTTAGCACAGTGTTGGTTACCTCTTTCAAACTCAGCAAGTGATACATTTCTAATCAAGACGGGAATTTACGCAAGGGTTAGGCATCCCATTTACCTATCGGTCTTGATCTTTTTGCTCGGAGTCGCTCTCATTGGTAGCAACTTTTACAGTCTCCTGTTTTTTGTCACATTAATTGTTGCCTTAATTATACGTATAAGGAAGGAGGAAAACGCATTAATTGCTAAATTTGGTGAAGAGTACAACGAATATGCCAGGGCTACTCCCATTTTGATACCTAAAATTAAGAAAGGATGATGCGAAATTGATGGACTGTTATGGATCAATCGGTTCGTAGAATTAATAAAAACTTCTTCTTGCTCACGATTTTCGGTGTAGCTATGGGATTCCTTGAGGCAATAGTTGTTGTTTACCTGAGAGAATTATGCTATCCGCAGGGATTTACATTTCCTTTAAGTCCTATGCCTTCGAATATTCTCGTTGTGGAACTATTGAGAGAGATTTCAACAATTGTAATGCTTGTTTCCATTGGGCTTATTACAGGAGAGAATTTTCTTCAAAAACTCTCGTATTTTCTTTACTCTTTTGGTGTCTGGGATATTTTCTACTACGTGGCGCTGAAACTTCTTTTAAATTGGCCGCCATCTCTGATGACATGGGATATTCTGTTCCTCATACCTGTGGCCTGGGTAAGCCCTGTCCTTGCACCAATAATCTGTTCCTTAACGATGATAGTTATGTCAGGTGTTATTGTGTGGCTACAGGGGAAAGGCTATGGAATAAAAATAAAATCGCTAGAATGGATATTACTAATTGGCGGGGCCTTTATAATTTTTTGCACCTTCATCCAGGATTTTTCTAGGATAATTATTAAGGGTGGATTTCTTTCAAGTTTTTTTACCCTTGTAAATAATCAGTGTTTTTGGGAAGTAGTTTCTCAGTATAAACCGAGTAATTTTAACTGGTGCCTCTTCTGTGTCGGGGAGTTTTTTATATTACTTACGCTCTTTATTGTGTTTAGGAGAGTAAAATCGGCTTCTTATAAGAATTAACTCTGAAGCATAGTTTTTGTAGTTAAGCATTTCCTTATGGTTTTCTGACAAATGCTGAAATAGGTAAAATTTTGTAAAGTCTAAAACGCTTACTATTCTAGCTTTTCGCCTTAGCGAAACTCCAACTGAAGATGGTAATTCTATGTCTAAAACGGTAATTTTTGCAGTTTGTAGCATGACTTGGCATTACTCCCTACGCTCACTTTGGGGTACTCCGTTTCTTGATAAGAGAATGCGTAGATTTTTGTAACTCTGCTATCTATTTAACTCAATGAAGAGGCACAAAGTACCTATGTAAGCGCCAGGATAGAAATTCTTGAAATTTTTTGGACAATGAAATATAATTGATTTTGCAGAGGTAAAAGTTGGAAGTAATCTAAGCTTCAGGGATCAAACATCTCAGGGGGAAAGGAGTGATATGCAGGGTGGTCGGGAACGTAAGGTCGAGAAGGGATTAGTGGAGGGCAGGCTTTCGAAGTCTATCTGGAGGCTTGTACTTCCAATGATGATTGGCGGTGCATTACAAGACCTTTTCTCTATGGTTGACCTATTTTTTGTGGGTCGGTTGGGACATACTGAAGTAGCTGCCCTTTCTATTGCAGGGACTGTTGTGTCGATACTGATGATGTTGGTGCAAGGCATTTCAGTTGGAACTATGGCGCTTATTTCCCATTTCACCGGTGAAAAGAATTATGAAATGTCAGATAAAATAGTTGGGCAGACCTTTGTTCTTGATATTATCGGCGCTATTATAATCCTTCCCGTCTCATTCTTCCTTATAGAACCCTTGTTGAAGTTATTCGGAGCAACAGGAAATGTTTTAGTTTATGCAGCGGAGTATCTTCGAATAAATTTTGTTTATTCTATATTTATTTTTCTTTTTTCTGGTATCAGTAGTGCTTTGCAGGGGTCAGGCGATGCAAAAACGCCTCTCTATGCATTGATAATAGCCAATATCCTTAATATTATTCTTGATCCCATACTTATTATGGGATACGGTCCGTTTCCCGCTATGGGTGTAGCTGGCTCTGCTGCGGCAACAGTTATAACTAGAGGAATTGGTACAATCTTTCTTTTATGTCACCTCCTCTTTGGTCATTCTACTATTCATTTTAAGTTAAAATGTTTAAAGCCTACGCCCTCTTTAATGAAAAGTATAGTAAGCATCGGCTCTTTTGCTTCGCTTCAGGTGTTTATAAGGGAAATATCCTTTCTTTTCTTAATGCGCCTCATTACCTCTTTTGGCGATGTAACCCTTGCTGCCTATGGAATTGGATCGAGAATTAGGATGTTTGTAATGGTCCCGGGGTTCGGGTTTGCCAGTGCTGCTGCCGTCCTCGTAGGTCAGAATCTCGGGGCTGGAAAACCAGAACGCGCGAAAAGGGCTGCGTGGAGATCGGTTTTATATTATGAAATAATTCTAATCCCCATAGTTGTATTGTTTTTAATCTTTGCTCCGAATATTGTTGCAATCTTTAATGACTACCCTGAGGTTATATCAATTGGTAGTTCCTTCATACGCTATCTTGGCGTTACTTTACCCTTTATTGCATTTTCAGTTGTGCTCGCACAGGCTATGAATGGTGCAGGGGATACTAAGACCCCCACTATTGTCAATGCTATTGGTCAACTTGGATTTCGAATACCTGCAGCATATTTCTTTGCCAGAACTATTGGGATGGGATACAAGGGCATCTGGCTGGGAATCAATGCTTCAGATATTGTACAGGGTATTGGAATGATATTTTTCTTTAGTACGGGTCGTTGGAAGGAAGTTTATGTAAAACACAAGATAAAATTGCGGAGTCAGGGTGAGCCAGTTGAAGTTACTGCGGAGTGAAGCATCGATCAGACGGTATGCATTTGAATCGGTTAGTATTTAATGGATTATGCATAATTTTACTTACAGCTATTGATGTAGCGTAAGATAGAATCTGCATGTTCTCCACAGAGCCATATTAGTTTAGAGGGTGTCTTAACAATTTGTGTTGATAATTTAGTGAAATTCTCTTGTGCAGAGTCGTATTGAAGGTATGGGGTTTGGGTAATTTTTTTCTTAAGAGCCGAATTAAACTTGACTTTTTGAACTTTTTGCCCTATTTTATATACTGATAAAATATTAGTGAATATTTAGACTTGAGTTTAAACAAATGATAGTAAAAGAAAAAATGCATAAAAAAGTTGAGAAATGTTTTCGTTCATATAATGTTGCATCTAAATTAGGTAAGGGTTATTTTAACCCTTCAGGGATTCTCAATGATAGGCATTGCGAAACGGCGGCACGGACCGTAGTTGATGTTGATATGCGTTTTCAAATCCAATCAAACCCTGGATTTACTATCGGTAGGGTAAATCCATGGGATTTGGTTGTGGATAATATTAAACAAAGCTACCGAAAAAGGAGGGAGGTATGGGCATTCTCTTAAAGATATTGGGAGTAATTGGAGTAATTGCCGGGATAGTTTTTGCTTTCATACCCGGGGGAACTTACAATTGGCACGTTATGATCGCTAACGGAATTGCATTGTTTGCCCTCGGCACGATCCATGATGATGTGAAAGAAATAAAAGGAAAGGCAAAACAATAAAAGATAAGTAAAAGAGATTGCAAGATTTGTTAGTCTGTGCTGCCGTTTCGCAAAATAAAAGAAAGGATCGCGGGATTCGTGGGGTTTTTTTAGAAATATCAGTGAATGTTTGAATAAATCATTTAGAAGAAAAGTATAAGTTTTGTTATGATCACATTAAGAAGGGCAACCCCTGGTGACGCAGTTGAATTTGTTGAACTTTTGTTGATTTCATCTCCGTACTTTCCTTTCTTGTTTGGGAGTGGTGTTAATGTAGCTCTGAAGGACCTTTTTAAGAGGCCTTCTAATCTTTTTAGCCACCAGCATGTCCAAATTGCTGAGGTTGCCGGGAGCGTGGCAGGGATGTCACTCGGATATGATTGGATAGTAAAAAGTCGGGAAAATCTTCGAACTGGTGTTCTATTTTCAAGGAATTTTGGTATATCTATGGTATTTAGAATTAAAGATTTGTTGAAATTTAATGCTACTGTTGGTAAATTTGATATCGGCGAGTACTATATAAGTAATATTGCCACTTACCCAGAGTTTCGAGGTAGAGGAGTTGGGGGATCCTTAATTGGTAATTTGGAAAGAGGGGCAAAGATTTTAGGTGCTCAAAAAATAGTTCTTGACGTTGAGAAAGAGAACACGGGGGCAATCAATTTTTACCTTCATCTTAGATTTTATGTAGTAAAAAAAATCATAATTCCTATTGATGGAGATAGGATTTTGGAGTTTTTAAGAATGTCAAAAGATCTTTAGAAATGTGCAGTATTTTGGTAATATGTTTGACCTTATTATGCTCTTAGTTTTGCGGGGAAAAACCTTCAGAGGCCTATGGGAATTACAATATTGTATATATTCAAAAGCTAAACGCTTTTATACGTGTTTTCCGTTCATATTTTTTGTTACGACTCGTAGTGTAGAGAATAGTATTGTCTTATGGCTCTGTTTTATGTGGGATACCTTAATTGAGAGGTTTTTCTCAAGAAAAAGAATTTTGATATACGGCTGACATAATTTGTTCTGAGGATGTGGGTTGCGCATGAATCTGATATTGCAGTAAAATGGCTGTTTTTAAAATATTGCCCCTTTTGCGAATATTATCACTTTGAGTTAAACTTGTTAAATATAGAACTGTTAACTCTGTTTTACTATACTAAGAAAGAACGGTATGAGAAGTTTTGTAGTATCCCTTTTAGCTTGAGTGAACGTTTGATGTAGAATATAAAAAACCCCAGGAGGTAAGAATGGTAGGAGATTTGATATTGAAAAACCGAAGTTACAGAAGATATTATGAAGACCATACTGTAAGTCTAGATACGCTCCTTGATCTTGTTGATCTTGCGAGGCTTTCACCTTCCAGTATGAATCTGCAGCCGTTAAGATATATTCTAGTAAACACCCCTGAAAGATGTAATCTTATATTTCAGAACGTCACTTGGGCAGCCTATCTTAGGGATTGGGGCGGCCCTTCGGAAGGTGAGAGGCCTCCTGCCTATATAGTTATGCTTACAGAGAAGGATTTGTCACAAAATTATCTAATTGATGCAGGTATTGCTACCCAATCTATCCTGCTGGGGGCTGTCGAGAAGGGCCTTGGTGGATGTGTTATGGGATCTCTAAACAAAGATAGGATAAGAGTGCTCTTCAACATACCTGAACGTTACGAAGTTGTCTATGCCATTGCGATCGGTAAGCCGAAGGAGTCCGTGGTAATTGAAGAAATAGATGCTGATGGTGACATCAGATACTGGAGAGATGAGAAAGGGATACATCATGTTCCTAAGAGGAGAGTTAAAGATATCGTTTTAAATCTTTAACAGTATGAATATTGTAACATAGAATTTAGTGTAAAGTTATCTATTACTTGACATACTCTAATATTGTAATTATAATAATATTGTGTCTCAAAAAGAGAGAAGGAGGATTGATGAAAGTACGAGATATGTTCTGTATGGTGGCGTGTGGCTTTCTATGTTTTGTGAAAGCTGAAAGTCCAATGGAGTTCACGGAAATGGTAGATGCACCGTGGCTCCACCTTGCTGGTTCTCAGACCCCAATCGAAGAGATGTACGAAATAAAAGCAGGGGTTCAGGATCTATCAATTGTGGACATTTCAGAGACGGTGCCTGTAAATTGTGAGCGTAAAGGCGAAGAAAACGAGGGTGGGGGTAATGGACGGATTTTGTGGGGGACAGATGTGCTAGTGAGTTCTGGAAGTTCCTCCGTTTATTGGATTTCACACGCTCATTCAGCAGATATGAGTTCGAAGCGTAATTATGCTGCTGTCTTGAGTCATTACAGCGGGAGTATATACGATACTGTTTCCCATTATCGATCAGATAATGGGCTTGGTTGGACTTTGTGGGCCCCAATTTATCACCCTTATGGTAACGAAGTCTGGCAGGTTGAGGTCCTTGTTGGGAGAGGAGCAAATCCGTGGATTTACACTTTCACGCGTTCAACCAACGCTGACACGCCTAATAGTGGTGCTTTAGGCTTGAGGAGAGTGCGTGATGACTTATCCGAAGTTAATTGGGCGCAGATTGCGTTACCAGGAGATTCTATCGGAAATTTCGCTGTTGATATGGATGAGGATGAAGTACTGTATATTATATATGAAAGGGAATTACCTTCGGGTGGTACAGGGATCTATGTAGCGAGTTCAACAGACCAAGGTTTAACTTGGGAAACACCTATTTTTGTGGATCGAGGGGTGAGAAGGAATCCAGATATTGCCATAGGTAAGGATAACTATCTATACGTTGCTTATGTGGTGGATGACAGCATTGTCAGGGTTGGAAGGTGCGATAATGGAATATATGGCTCGTGGGTTTTTCAAGACATTGAGACTGACGGAGATGAAGAGTATAACCCGATTATAGCGGCATCGAGGATGCAGACCCCCCCCTCTCAAACCGCATGGGTACTCTACAGGCACTTTCACTCTTCGTCATCAGTCTACGATGTGCATTACGGATACACAGTGGATGGTGGAGTATCCTGGGTATACGGTGTATGGCCTCCGATGAATTATGCTTACGGTAACGTTAGGTATCCTCGCGTTGCCACTTCGATTGATTATCCATATGATTTGTGTGCTGCGCTCGGAACTTCCTTAGGTTCATACGATTCTGTTGTGACAGCCTGGGCTTATGCTTCAGACCCAACGTCCTGGCATAATCGGCAAGTAGTTAATGACTATGACGCTACAGGTTCATTTCCAAATAGTATTGATTTGAACTATGCAAGAGGCGGGTCTACAGTTTTATACAGACAGTATGGAAGTGGCAATGTATGGTTTGATTTCTGGTTCAACGTGGGAGTAAATGATGCCATACCACGAGATTTTTCGAACACGATTATCTCCAGCACAAATAAAGTGAGAGTAAAATTTTCTCTACCCAATGCAGGAAGTGTAGACTTGTCTCTCTATAATATTTCTGGTCAGAGACTGAATTCGATGGACATGTTGTGTAATGCAGGATGGAATTTCGTGGATCTGGACCTTCCCAGTAGTGGTGTTTTCTTCTTAACTGTGGGCGATAATACAATTCGGATTATCGTAGCTAGATAAATTAGTCGGGGTCGGGGAAAGGTATAT
>DCDE01000030.1 GCA_002316275.1 Caldifarciminota bacterium UBA1063 | reverse complement strand
ACAGCCATTAAGATGGCTCCCCGGGAGGGTTTCGAACCCCCAACCCCCTGGTTAACAGCCAGGTGCTCTACCCGTTGAGCTACCGGGGAGTGATTGTAAAATTATAGTATTGCTAACTTGTTCAGTCAACCCACCTCTAAGCAAATTAGGTAAAAATCTCCCTCACGATTTTTGCCCAAATCCGAGTTTAATAGCTAATTAGAACTTAGTTGAACCCGGTTCCCTTAGGTGAATCAATCGCCAGTTTTTTAAATTTTAAGCCAAAGGAAAATTATAACACTAACAATGGAATGAAAATTAGTACCATTCAACGTTAACTCGATGGAAAATCCTCAACCTATTTTTGCGAGGTGCGACGCACACCACCACATTGACTAAAACAACAAGTCCCCTTTTATCCGAACCCGACTGCCTGTTTAAGTTCCTGTTCCAATTCTTTTCTTATATCTGGATTCTCCTTGAGGAATAGCCTGGCTTTTTCGCGCCCCTGCCCCAGTTGATAGTCCTTAAAACTAAACCACGTCCCGCTTCTCTTTATAATTCCATGCTCCAAGCCCATATCTATAAGCTCGCCCTCATACGAAATCCCTTCACCGTATATAATGTCGAATTCCGTGGTTTTAAATGGTGGTGAAAGCTTGTTTTTAACAATTCTAACCTTGACGCGGTTACCAATTATTTCCTCACCCTGCTTAATTGATGCAATTTTCCTAATTTCAAGCCTCATCGATGCGTGAAATTTTAATGCAAGACCACCAGGGGTCGTTTCAGGGTTTCCAAATCCAAAACCAGTTTGAATCTGTTGCCTAATTTGATTGATGAAAATGGCACAAGTCTTTGACTTACTAAGAACGCCTACCAACTTTCTCATAGCCTTTGACATGAGACGCGCCTGTAGCCCCACCTGTGCATCCCCCATCTCTCCTTCAACCTCAGCTCTCGGAACCAGCGCCGCAACAGAATCTACAACTATAAGGTCTATTGCATTACTCCTCACGAGCATTTCCATAATTTCCAGCGCCTGTTCTCCAGTATCTGGCTGTGAAATAATAAGTTCATCCACATTGACACCAACAGCTTTTGCATATATAGGGTCAAGGGCATGTTCTGCATCAATGAAGGCAGCCTTCCCACCAAGCTTGTGAGTCTCGGCAATAGCATGAAGAGCTAAAGTAGTCTTTCCAGAAGCTTCAGGCCCGTAAATCTCAATTACTCTACCCCTTGGGTAGCCACCTATACCGGTAACAAGGTCCAATCCAAAGGAACCCGTTGGAATTACCTCTACATTGATCTGGGTAGCTTCCCCAAGTTTCATTACTGAACCTGGACCATATTGCTTCTCAATCTGCTTTATGGTTGCTTCAAGCATCCTTTCCTTTTCTAAATTTTTCTCATCCTGTTCCATAATACACCTCTTCTAAATCTTGGGAGGAGTTACTCCCCTTTGTTCCTGATACTTACCGTGTCTATCTTTATATGATACACTACAAATCTCGTCCGATTCAATAAATATAAGCTGTGCAATTCCCTCGCCAGCATAAATCTTTGCAGGGATCGGCGCAGTATTTGATATTTCTATGGTAAGATGCCCCTCCCACTCGGGTTCAAGGGGAGTAATATTGACCACAATACCACATCTTGCGTATGTACTCTTTCCAAGGCATAAACCTATCACATTACGCGGAATTCTGAAATACTCTAAGCTCGTAGCAAGACAGAACGAATTGGGTGGTATTACGCACACATTGCCCTTCAAATTCACAAAGGACGCGCTGTTAAAATTTTTAGGATCAACAACAGTCTCATAAACATTCGTAAAGACCATAAATTCATCTGCAATTCTGATGTCATATCCATAGGATGATAAGCCGTAAGAAATCACATTCTCCACAACAAGTTTCTCTTGAAAGGGCTCAATCATCCCATACTTTAGTGCCATTTCCTTTATCCATTTATCTGATTTTACAGGCATCTTATCCCCTCACTCACACCTGGAATATCCACAATCTACACACAGGAAACACCCTTCCTGGTATACCAACCTTCCACCACACTCAGGGCATATATCATACAGTCTTTCGCTCTCTTCACCCTTCTTAACTCTTTTTTGAATATCGAGAATCGGCTTCAGAGTCGGAGCCGTAGGTATCAGTTCAAGCTGTACCCCCCTTTCGAGGTATTTTTCAATTGCCTTAGCAATCGCATCAGGGACCGAATATATTACTTCCCCATTCTCCTGCCTTACAGGATTAGAACTCTTTATGCCCTTCAGCTGTTTAATAACCTCGCTTACAGGGACGCCTGACCTAACTGAAAGAGAAATCAATCTTCCGATCGCCTCAGTAAATGCCATCGTTTGAGAGCCCGATTTCCCGAGGTATATGAATACTTCAAAAATTCCGTATTCATCTTCGTTAATGGTCACATAGCAGTTGCCGAGATCCGTTACCATTTTCAACGTTCTCCCCTTCGTTGTTTCTGGCCTGGGGCGAGGTACTGTATATGGTGGCCTTCTGGTTTCCGCAGTTTCCTTTGCTACCCTTATAACCTGCTCTTCCCTTGATCCGTCTCTATAGACCGTAAGCCCTTTCAGTCCCATGTAATAAGCCTCTCTGTAAACGGTTGCTATATCCTCTGGCTTTGCATCATTGGGCAGATTTATAGTTTTAGAAACCGCATTATCCACATGCTTCTGGAAGGCTGCCTGGATCTTCACGTGTTGCATAGGTTCTACATCAAAGGTAGTGACAAAAATTTGTCTTATTACAGATGGTATGGACTCAAAGTCCTTGATACTTCTGAGAGAAGCGACTTCCTCCATAAGTTCCTTAGAATAAAAACCCATTTCTTTTGCAGCTTCCTCAAAATATGGATTGATGTAAAGAAGAGATTCATTGCCAAGCACCGTTTTAGTATAAGCAAGAGAAAAAATGGGCTCAATACCAGATGAACATTCGGCAATCATAGAAAGGCTACCCGTCGGTGCAATAGTAGTCAAAGTTCCATTCCTCATGGGGCCCTTGTAGATGCTTTTATCAATGTTAGGGAAAGAACCCTTGTATTTAGCAAGTTCAGACGATTTTATGGAAGCCTCTTTGCTAATGAAACTCATCACTTTCTCAGCGATTTTAGGGGCAGCTTCACTTGTGTACGGAATGCCAAGTTTTAATAGCATGTCGGCAAAACCCATCACACCTAAGCCGATCTTCCTATTTGCAAGAGTAATATCCCTTATCTCGTCGAAGGGAAAGTGATTTGCGTCAACCACATTATCCAGAAAATGCACACTGAGGTGCACCACATCCCTTAGCTTCTCCCAATCTATACGGCTTACGGCTTCCTCGAAGTTGAGCATCCTGTTTTCAAGATACGCAGGAATACCATTTACAAACTTTGAAAGGTTAATGGAGCCCAGATTACACGATTCATAAGGAAGCAGCGGCTGTTCCCCACATGGGTTTGTACTGTCGATTTCCCCCACCCCTCTTAGAGGGTGACTTTTATTAATCGTATCTATAAAAATAATACCAGGTTCTCCATTTTTCCAAGCATAATAAACCATTTTATCGAATACTTCTTTTGGACTAAGGGAACCCACCGCTTCACCATTTCTCGGGTTTATTAGCGTGTACTCTTTCCCTTTTTCCAATGCCTCCATAAAAAGGTCTGTAACTGCAACCGATATATTAAAATTTGCAAGATCCCCTTCCTTCGCTTTACATTCAATGAATTCCATTATATCAGGATGGTCAACCCTCAATATACCCATATTTGCACCCCTCCGCCGACCACCCTGCTTTACCGCTTCAGTAGCCTCATTAAATACTCGCATAAAGGATATGGGACCACTTGCAACACCACCGGTACTTTTCACTATATCGTTCTTCGGCCTCAGCCTTGAGAAAGAGAAACCCGTGCCACCGCCAGTCTTATGGATAATAGCCGTTCTCTTAATCGCTTCGAATATATCATTCATTGAATCATTTATAGGAAGAACAAAACAGGCACTCAGCTGGCCAAGAGTCGTGCCTGCATTCATCAAAGTGGGAGAATTCGGAAGAAAGTAAAATTCAGTCATAATATTGTAAAATTTCTCCTCCAATTCCTCTTGAGTGAAGGGGCTCTCAGGATAATTCTTTTCAACTATCGCAATACTTTTTGCTACCCTCCTAAACATCCCCTCAGGGGTTTCCACTATCTCTCCTTTCTCATTCTTAAGTAGATAACGTTTCTCCAGCACTTTCAGTGCATTCTCACTAATTTGAAGGCCTCCCATATAAATCCCCCTTAATTATTTTAAAAATTCTACAAGCCTTAGTTCAACGGTATCGCCATCCACAACTTTTAAAATGTAAACCGGACCCGTATCAGGGGCTAGTTCATAGAACACATACAAATTGCTATACCTTGCTAAGCCACCCTTTTCAATCATACTAAAAATAGAAAAATCGACATTTTTTCTACGCTCTGCGTTGCCTTCAGAGGCACGAGAGCGGAAAAGTCTTAAATAGCTGATAGTATCACCTTCCAGAAATAACTTAGAAATCGTGTCTGCGAACGTTTGAGGGGTCAATAACGGCTGGTAAAATAGGACCAGATTGCTCTTTTCAAGGACGATTTCGTTATTATTTGAGTACTCGGAAGCCGTGTAGGTATAGAAAGTTGCATCCTTTGCTTTTATGTAATGTTCAATCTCCCCCATCATCTCTACGAGGCACATATTTAATGAACCTGAGAATGCAGAGTCTTCCAACACCTCCCTAACTACTTCTTCACCGTCACTTGAGAGGTAAACCCACTTCATCCCATCCTCGAGCGGAAAATAATCCGTAAAGAATTCTTCAATCTCACTGTTCCAGCCTGCGCATGAAATCAAGAGAATCGTAAACAAAAATAAAACCTTTTTCATAAAACTATTTTAAATGGTCAATAGAGGTATGTAAAATTAGCAACTCCCAATTCAACATAGTTCGTAAAACCTTTATCCCATAAGGTGGAACTTTGCTTAAACCAACCCTTACTGGTATAATACTCAAATGCTCGTAAGCGGTTTTACGTACATCAGGAATGCCATTAAGTATGATTTTCCTATCATAGAGGCCGTAAAATCTCTCCTTCCCCTCGTAGATGAGTTCATAGTAAATGTTATTGAATCTGAAGATAATACGCTGGACCTTATTCGAAACATAAAAGATGATAAAGTAAAAATCATCACTACTCCATGGTTTGAAGAGTTAAGAGGAGAAGGCAAGCCTCAGGCCCTTTTTGCGAACCGCGCCTTAATGGAATGCAGGTCCCCTTGGTGCTTCTACCTACAGGGAGACGAGGTAGTCCATGAAAAATACCTTGATTATATCAGGTCTGCTTTACTTAACTATCTGGAGAATCCAGAAGTTGAAGGGTTTACGCTTAAATTCAGGCACTTCTATGGGAATTACTCCCTTTATCACGAAGGCGAAGGATGGGTGCGAAATGAAATACGCATCATTAGGAATGACCCTAAAATCACGGCTTACAAGGACTCACACAGCTTCAGAAAAAATGGGAAAAAACTCAACGTCATCTCCTTAGACGCCTACATCTACCATTATGGATGGGCAAGGAGGAGAAGTGTTCTGAAAGATAAACTTATCGAGCAGGCAAGATGGCACTGGAAAGATGAAAAGGTAATAAAAGAAAAATTTCTCGATAAAAAACTCGAGGAACTTATGGCTCATCGTGATTCACTCCACTTCTTCAAGGGAACCCACCCGAAAGTTATGCTGGAGAGAATCAACAAGCAGGTCTCGAGCAATGATTGTGTTCTCGAGATAAAGGATGAATATCTTAAGGTGAAATTCAGGTGGAAACTGCGCAATTTCATTGCAGATATATCAGAAAAATTAACACGAAGGAGAATTGGCGAATATGAAAACTTCAGGAGAATTGGATACTATATCCCCTTTAAGGGAGAACATTAGAACAGTACTCACTATTGGAGCGGTTTTATTTCCATTTCTGCCCAATACCTACCGGACCTTTTATCTTTGCATAGCCCTCATTTCCCTTATATTCAGATTCCATATTTTTACGAAAAGGGACGCAATCCCCTTCTACATATACCTCCTTGCTGCCATTCTAACCTCCCTGTTTTCATTAAATCCCCTAAAAGCAATTCGAAATACAAAGGGGATCTTCTTTGACATTCTCGTTCCATTTCTTTTCTTTGCCTTCTCGCCCTTTTTAAACAGGCAAAAAATAACTCGTCTCCTACCGGTTTCATCGATAATTTTTTCAGCGGCTGCTCTCCTCATTTACTTTATATACCCTCCTGGTTTTCATATATTTAACAGAAATCACGGCCTCGTAGGCTTTTTGGGCGGAAAACTCACCTACGCAGGTGCCCTTTCCTTTTTGATTCCACTCCTTTATTTTACTGGAGAAAGAAAACAGGACATCTTAACCCTTATTGCCATTGCACTCTTTACTTTGAACATCACTTTCAACCTTTCCCGCACATATTACATTGCAGTTATAGTTTTTCTCTTATTAATGATCATCGTTTCAAGATCAAAAATAAGGTTATTCTACGGCGGTTTACTTGCATTTTTCATAATTTCTATTGTTACCAACCAGAGAAGTCTTGATTATCTCTCCAAGATGTTGCCAATAGAGGAGAACAGGAGCCCCCACGCTCGCATCGAAATGTGGAAAACGGGATTGAGAATTTTCAAAAAGTACCCGCTAACAGGCATAGGGTATGAACTATGGTCAGATCATAAAATTTTCACTGCGCTAATTAACGAATTTGAAACTCCAGAATTACATGAAATTAGAGAAGATCCAAAACTGAACAGAGCAGTTTCGGGCCATTTACACAGTAACTACATCATGGCTATGGTTAACGGAGGATTGCCACTTTTGTTTTCACTTCTCTTTATATTTTTGTACTTCCTGGCCATTTTTTGCAAAACGGCACAGCCCTGGGGCTATTTAGGGATTGGCTTACTTAGCATTATGATTATTGCGGGCTTTTTTGAGTACAACTTCAGTGATGCCGAAGTGGTACAAAACTTCGCAATGGCACTCGGCATTATTACGCACAGAGTTCGGTGCAATGAAAATAATTGTTAGGATGCCAAACTGGCTCGGGGACGCTGTTTTCAACTTACCTTTCCTTATGAAACTTTCGGAAAAACATGAGGTTACGGTCGTTACGAAAGAAAGCCTAAAGGAATTATATTTCAAATTCAACACCATCACCTTCAGAAATAAAGAGGAGCTGTACAAAAAACATCTTAAACTTAGAGGTAAATACGATGCTTACATTGTAACTCCGGTCTCATTTTCCTCTGCTTTAGCTGCTTACCTTGCAAGGACAAGGGTAAGAATAGGATTTTCTTTCGATATGAGAGACTCTCTCCTTACAAAAAAAATCCCTATACCTAAAGAGTGGAAGCAAAGACACACTACCGAAACCTATGCGCTCTTGTATTCTGAATTTTTCTCTCCTTCCGAAGTCGAATTTTATATGGAAATTCCTAAAGAGTTATGCACAAAAGCAACAAAAATTTTAGAAGAATATAACCTAAATCGCAAAACTTTTATTGCGATCGCGCCTTTTACTCAGTTTGGTACTGCGAAGGAGTGGGGAGAAGAAAACTATTTAAACTTGGTAAATCTATTAAGCTCCATTGGCATCCGCACCGTCATCCTTGGAACTAAAAGTGAAATCCAGAGAGCCAGCTATTTTAAAGGGAATAGTATAATAAACCTTGCAGGAAAGACCTCTCTGTGGGATGCCGCCTGTATTGCAACCCATTCACTTGCTTTTGTTGGCGGTGATTCGGGTTTAACGCACCTCGCAGCCTTATGCGGAGCAAGAACCATTGCTATCTTTGGCCCAACACCCGTAGAATGGACAAAACCCATTGGGAAAACGGTAGAGACACTCTACACTAAGCTTCCTTGCACCCCATGTGAAAAGAGAGAATGTCCTAAAGGCATTAAAGCATGCATGAACTCCGTAAAACCACAGGAAGTATTTGAAATTATCAGAGGCCCCCTTTAAAATTTGAAATCAAAGGAGGTTTTTAGGCACTTAGTTGTGGTTTCCTTCTTGTAAAAACATTGAAAATATAGCAGGAGGACTGATGAAAATAGAAAAAATTTTATTAATTATCGCGGTTATTATACCATGTGCGTTCCTATCAGCGGATTCTTTTAGTGCGGGCACTCCTTTCCTAATGATATTCCCTGCACCCAGAGCGACAGCCATGGGAGCGGCATTTTCAACTATCGCAGATGACGCCTCAGCTACCTATTACAACCCAGCAGGACTCGGATTTATAAACACGGGTCAGGTAACACTGGTTCATTCACCATGGCTAAGAGGCCTGGCTCCTGATCTGTATCACGAATTTACTGCCTTCACGTATCCACTCCCAGTGGGAACCCTTGGTGGAAACATAATTTTTCTATACTACGGCAAGATCGAGGGGGTTTCCGAAGATCAGTACCTTGGTACCTGGGCTCCTTATGATGTACAGGTACAATTCTCATACGGATACAAACTATCCGATAACTGGAGTGTAGGAGGAGATGTAAAGTTCATCCACAGCTTCCTTGCTCCTGAAGATATTTTATATGAGGCAACGGGAATAGAAGGCGGAGGAAGTGGTACAACCTTTGCCGTTGGCGCAGGTGCGCTGTTCAAAACGAAACTAAAGTTTGGTGAGCTCAGATACTCTTTAGTTCTGGACAATTTTGGACCTGGGCTTGTAATAACATCTACGGGGGAAAGGGACCCACTCCCATACTATATCAGAACGGGGATAGCGCTTATACCGATTGATGTAAAGAATCATAACCTGAAAGTAAGTCTCGAAATTACTAAAATTCTCGTAAACATAGTCGATGATTATCGTGAAAAAGGTATAGGTTATGTATCTGACGATGCCTGGAAACATGCAGGATTGGAGTACACCTTTCTCAATATGGTATCACTCAGAGGCGGTTACTTTCTCGACGAGCTTGGAGCAAGGAAGGGAGTCACTTTTGGCCTCGGTGTGAGAATAGGCAACTTTAACATAGATATTTCCGATGACCATTATATATACAGCTTCGAGCAGGGGATGAATCTTAGATACGGTTTGTCGTATGTATTTAAGATGTAAGATTCTTAAATCTCTGTTAGCACTATCTATTCTGACTACATTATCCTGTTCAGGAGAAAAGCAACAGGGTACGATCTTTTGGCATGCTATGGGAGGTCCCCTTGGAGACGCCTTAAAGACGATTGCCACCTGGTACAACAATTCTCATCCTGAACCTGTTATTCTCGTTAACCTCGGGAATTACAACACCCTCTCTCAGAAGATAATGGGAGCAGTTGCATCCAGTTCCCCTCCGACTGCAGCACAGATGTACGAATCCTGGACTTCAGAACTCGCATCCGCCGGGAAAATATGCCCCGTTGGGCAGTATCTCGAATACATTGACTCTACAAAACTAAACAGAATCTTCAACGTGCTGATTGAAGGCAACCAATGGGGTGACACTCTAGTTACTTTTCCATTCAACAAGAGCGTACCCGTATTTTATTATAACAGGGACCTTTTTGAGAAGTACGGCATAGATCATTTTCCTAAAACCTGGGATGAATTTAAAGAAATCGCAAAGAAACTGACCATCGATGAGGATGGAGACGGCAACCCTGAAATCTATGGAACCGCCTTTACTGTCGACGTTTGGACCTTTGGAACAATCTTATACCAGAAAGGAGGCTTACTCCTTGAAGAGGATTCTGTAAAATTCTATAGTCCGGAGGGTATCGAAGCACTCACTTTACTATCAGATATGATCTTTAAGGATAAATCTGCATACCTGGCTACGGGCTATTCACACCAGGATGACTTTGCGAATGGACAGGTAGCTATGGTATGGGGGACCATTGTTTCCTATGCTTTTATGAAAGACAAGATCAATTTCAGGCTTGGAATCGCACCAGTACCCATAGATAAATACAAAACCGTCATCATCGCAGGAACCAACGTTGGAATCTTTAATGGAGTGAGAGAATCGGACCAAAAAAACTTTGTGAACTTCTTGAACTTTTTCCTTGAAGACAGCGTCCAGGCATTCTGGTCCGCAAGCACTGGATATGTGCCTCTCACAAAAACTGCCTTTGAACACCCATATCTTAGAGATTTCCTGAATTCTGTTTATGGTCTCAATGAAGCTATGCTTCAAGTTGAATATGGATCCTTCGAACCCATGGACCCGGTCTGGTTTACCGGAAGGCGAATACTCTCTGAAGAAGGGCTCGAACCTGCCTTAAGGGGCTATGCAACACCAGAACAGAGTCTCAAAAGGGCTGCTCAGCTAATTCAGGAAGAGATCGAACGTAGAAAGGCTTACCAGAAGTACAGGAAACCTTAGGGACTACCTTTCCCTTACAAATGAAGTATACTGATAAGTCGTTATAAATATTTAATGCCGCTGCCTTAATGAAAATCTAAAAAGTACAGTACGTGCATAAGATTTACCCACTCCAGATTCATGCCTATATACTTAGAAAATCTGGAGAACTATTTCACATGATAAGGTTTATAATCTTTCTATGTCACTGAACGAAGCAAAATTAAATGACCTACTTATTGTTAAGGGTATTAAAGCTGGTAGAAAAGCTTATAGGCGCTTAGTAAGCCTTGGCATAAACGTAGGTGACAGGATCCGTGTTCTACATTCCGCCCCCTTCGGGGGTGCAATCCTTGTAGAAGACTTGGACTCGGGTATTAAAGTTGCCCTTGGCCAAGGTTTAGCCAGGAAAATTATTGTAGAACATGCACAGCACAATTAAAGTTGCCCTTATTGGGCAACCAAATTGTGGTAAAAGTACTTTCTTTAACCAACTTGTAGGATACAGAGCCCAAACATCAAACTTTCCTGGTACCACCGTAGAATTCCTCAAAGCAGAGGTCACTTACGGTGACAGCAAATTTGAAATCATAGACCTACCTGGAATATACTCACTACTTGGCGAAGAACCTGCAGAAAAGGTAACACTCAAGTATATCCTCAACAATGAAATTGATGTAATCGTAAACGTAGTTGATAGCTCCGTATTATCGAGAAGTTTAGAACTTACCGTAGAAATTGCTTCACTGAGAATTCCAATGATCCTCGTCCTGAACATGCTTGACGAAGCAGAAAAAAAGGGAATAAAGATCGACACGGAAGCGTTGAAACAGCGGTTGGGAGTTGAAGTTATCAAGACCATTGCGGTCCAGGGAAAGGGAGTTGATCAAGTTGTAAAGAGTCTAAAAAATGCGAGAATTCCGACAAATCTTCTGAGCGTCCCCTTCGATGATGAGGTTGAAAAGGAGTTGAAGAAAGTCGTGGAGAAAATCCGAATTAAGCACCCTGAGATTTCAGAAGAAACATCAAGAATCTTAGCCATCGCTGATCTTGAAGGTCAATTAGGCATTGTCTCCGAAGGAGAACTCATAGAACTGAAAAAAATTTTTATGAGATCGTTAGGAGAAAAGAGCCCATGGCTTATCATGCACCACGAGAAGCACAAAATAGCCATGGAGCTCTTCGAGGAGTCTGCGCAAATTGTTCACAAAGAGATGGGAAAATCCATTGACTACGTCTTAGATTCGGTTTTGATGACCCCCTTTTTCGGTCCAATTTTAGCTTTGATTATCCTGCTCCTCACCTTCTTCATAGTACAAAGAATCGGAACATACCTTGGACCTCTGCTTGCAGCACCCTTTGAATTCCTAAACCAACAACTAAAGAACTTAAACAGCACCGGCCTTAGCCCCGTTCTGCTTCAATCAATCCTCGATGGGCTTAGAAGTGGTGTAGAAATAGTTTTTCCATATTTCATACCATTTATCTTTTTTATCTCAATACTGGAAGACATTGGCTATCTTCCAAGATTAGCCTTTCTATTGGATCACTTCCTCCATAGTATCGGCCTGCACGGTAAAAGCGTGGTTCCCCTTATCCTCGGTCTCGGGTGCAACGTCCCCGCAGTATTTTCATCCAGAATCATAGAGAGTGAAAGAGAAAGGATCACTACTGCATTTCTAATTCCATTAGTACCGTGCTCGGCGAGATTATCCATAATTTTTGCTCTCTCCACCCTCTTTTTAGGCCCCTGGTTTTCCTTTTTTCTCTTGGTTTTGGATATTTTTGTAATAGCAATCCTTGCAAAATTGATAAGCGTCTTTTTCAAATCCGAACTAACAGATTTCATCCTCGAAATCCCACCTTATAGAGTACCAACGCTAAAAAGCCTCTCGGGAAAGGTTTGGTTCAAGCTGAAGGATTTTATTGGATTTGCGTTGCCCGTAATCATCGCAGGAAGCATAGTTCTTTCGCTACTACAATATTTTAACATCGATGCAATTATAAATAATGCACTTTCAATCTTCACAGAGGGCATATTGGAACTGAAATCTGAGCTCGGAGTGGTCTTAATCTTCGGAATTTTAAGAAAGGAGCTTGCATTAATCATGGCTTCCGAAGCACTTCATACGCCAGTTCAAATGCTGAACTCCGTTCTAAGCACAGGGCAAATAGCAAAATTCGTGGTCTTCATCACCTTTTACACACCTTGCCTATCTACAATCCTTGCACTCTGGAAAGAAACAGGGATTAAATGGACACTACTACAAATCTTTTTAAGCCTCACTGTTGCAACACTTTTAGCGCTTCTAACGGGAATCCTCTTTAGTCTGTAGCCTCCTACCAAGAATCTCCATAATCGTCGTCGCGGATTCTTCAATGGACCTTGATGTAACGTCAAGAATAGTGAAGTTATGCTGCTTAAATAACATTAAAGCATAATTAACCTCTTTCTTAATCTCCTGAAGGTCTACATACGGATCCTGAAGTTCCATTTTTAATCGTTGTGCTCGAACCAACCTGATATCCCTTAACCTTTCCGGGTCTACTGTAAGTCCAATTACTTTAGTCGACGGAATTTTCAAAATCTGTTCCGGTAAAGGCCTTCCGTATACAATAGGAATATTTGCAGTTTTAATCCCTCTATAAGCAAGATATATAGAAATAGGAGTCTTAGAGGACCGGGAAACACCTAAAAGGACCAAATCGGCCTGGTTTATATCTTTTAGATTCCTACCATCATCGTGTTTTACTGCAAAATTTATACACTCAATCCTATCGTAGTAGTCCTGATTTAGATGGCGAAAAAGACCTGGGATGGACAATGGTGAAAGCTCAAGAAGATCTTGCAACCTTGAAAGAACGGGGCCCAAGATATCTATAATTGGCACACCCAGTTGGAGAGAAAGAGCTATAATCTCTCTCCTGAGTTCTGTTATGACAAAGGTATATGCAACAACACCGCTACAATTAGCGGCTTCCTCCATTATCTCCTTAAGTTCCTGTACCGTCTGGACTTGCGAATATTTTTTTATGTACACATTTGTAGTAGAAAATTGGGTAAGTGCTGCTTTCACAACCGTTTCACAAGTCAACCCTGAGGAATCTGATACGATGAACACAAACCTCTCCCGTGGAACATCCATAAAAAGATTTTACATAGAAATTAAAGAAATATCAAACTGCGGGAAAAAGGGCATACAATTCCTGTGGCCGTTAAGACAGAAAAACTCCATATACGGCTTCTACGCAAAGCTACTTACACTGGCATCCATCTGATTTTTGATAACCACTCAAAACTTTCTATTACTAATAAATGGGAACTTAAAATGGGCGGTGGAGGATTCGAACCTCCGGCCTTCGCCTTGTAAGGGCGACGCTCTCACCAGCTGAGCTAACCGCCCCGTAGATTTACTTAGAGGTATTCTGAGACGATTTATTTAAGACAAGAGCCAATTTGCTCTTTTTCCTCGCAACGGTGTTGGGATGGTAGATCCTTTTTACCGCCGCCCTATCAAGGTACTTATAAAGTTTGTTTAAAAGGTCCTTTTTCTTCTCGGGATCTTCTTCGGCAAGGAATTTTTTGGTAAGGGTTTTTACAAAGCTCTTATAAGCTTTATTACGAAGCCTTCTTTTTTCATCCTGCTTTTGCCTCTTCATTGCAGATTTATTTACTCTAACTCCCATTTTTTATCACGCCTCCTGTACTCATGAATTATAAATTTCTTCAGTTGAACAGTCAAAAAAACTCATGGCCCCAAGGGGACTCGAACCCCTGCTGCCGCCTTGAAAGAGCGGTGTCCTAACCTCTTAGACGATGGGGCCAGAAGCTCTAATATTATCAGTTAAAAACCTTGAAAAGTCAAAAAAGTATATAAAAAATGCATTTAAATTAGAAGTGAATAAGCACCAGTTTAAAAATCCTTCACACCTCTTTTAAACACAACATGCTCAAGTGAGGGCTATACTGAAGCCTGCACGTGATTCTTAAGTGTCGTAATATAAAGAACGTAACTTACCGATAGGAGGCTTGGTGCTAAGCTCAAAACTTTAAACGTTTTAAATCTTATAACTCAAGAAATACTAAAAATTACACAGACATAATTCTACTAAAATTGCCTCCGCGTCTGGAGTAACCTAATTACAGAACCCCTAACACCCTACCTACTTCTCCATCATTTTAATATAAGAGTCACACTTCTCGAGGTAGAACTTCGCTTCCTTATTATTTGGCTCTACTTTTAACGCTCTCTCAAAGTACGTCTTAGCTTCACGGTACTTACCATCAAAAAATAGTTTTTTACCACGGTCAACAAGGTCAGAAACAGAAACCTTCTCAGTTGGTTGTGGTTGCGGTTGCTTCGGTTTTGCTGCAGGAGGAGTTTTCACAGCGGGCGCCGCCGCTGGCTTCTCTTCTTTTTTCCTCTCCTCAAGCATCACTACCCTTATGCTATCAATCCTCTTCCTGACTGATTCGTTCCCTGCATCAAAGGTAAGGATTTTTTGTAATTCATTTATCGCATCCTGGTACCTTTTATTTTTCAAGTATCCGTCGGCACGCGTGTTAATTTCATTAATCCTATTTAATTTCATTGCATGAAGAGAATCTTGCAGATTTAACCCATCCTCATCATCAGGGAATAGTTTCAAGGCTTTTGTTAACTCTATTTCCGCATTCTTGATGTCGTTTTTCCCCATTAATTCTCTCGCCCTGTCAAGAATAGCCATATAATCAGCATATTGTTTACTGTATCTCAATTTTATCTCAAAGGCAATACTATCCTGCTCCCGAGGCACATCAAGCACAGTATTAAATGGAGCATATTTCTGAGAACCCTCTACCCTAATTGGATAAAGTCCGGCCTTAAGGGTCGTGGTTATCTCACCAAGCTCATTGGAAAGAAGTGCAGGGAATGCTCCCTCCGTCGATTCCACCTTAACGCCTTCAATCGGCCTATCCGTGGCTTGCTCCTTTACTATAATTCTCACCTTAGAAATCGCAGGTTTGAAAATCATTTCCGAAGGAATCTCAGCCCTAATTCCAATAAATGCCTGATGTGTATTAACATCGTCCTCAGGTGGGTAAGCGCAATACCTAAATGCTGCAAGGAATTCAATTCCGCTAAATGGTCCAATAACGACACCTAAATTTCTCTTATGTGTAGAGCTGTAACCCTCCCAAAACAATTTTATAAAATCTACAGGTTTAACCGCAACGGTAGCAAAAACACCAGGAACCTCCAAGGGCTGTTCCAATCCTTTGTTTTGCGCATATTTACCTAACCCTAATCCGAGTCCTGCTTCAATATACTTGATCGGCTTAGCATAAATTTCTGCAAAGAGTGGAATTCTCTCAAGCTGCGACGAGGAGTCTTTCGGCACATAGACCGTACCCTCTGACTCTATGTCTGGTATTAGAAGACCATTCATCCCCCAAAGCACAAAAAACTTCCCATTATTCCAAGGTGTATGTTGAAAGGTTATCTCAAGGTTTTTTTCCTTTGAATATCCAAGATTAAAAAACAAATTTCTATAAGTTACTCCAAGACTAACTCCATAAGGCGGCATTATGCCACTAAACTTGTCAGAGGTATAATAACCAGAAGAAACCTTAAATCCCCCAAAACCAGACACATTAAAACTAAGTTTTTCTGAAATCATAGGGACAGGAACGTCACTCTGGTTTCCACTAAAAAATTGTGCAGAAAGAGAACCTACCAAAACTAACCATACTATCACATAATAACGCTTCACCTCAAACCTCCTGTTAATCATGTTATATTTTAAGTCGGTAAAAAAATAAAGTCAAGCGATTGCTACTCAAATAGAAAGCCCTTAGTAATATTAAGGTTTATGAACCATGAGAGCGTTTTCGAAATACATAACCCAAAAGTTCACGGGTTTCCGGGACTTCGCCGACAACCAATATTAGCACGTTTACGAGTGTCCCTATAATAAAGAATAAAACAACAAGGTGTGTCCCCCTCGGATAACTTTTCATATCGGGAACTTCTGCCCACCTCATCACCGTAAATGTGGGCGTATCCTTCTTTTCGAGAAGTTTCGATTCTTCATACTTTGTAAACAAGAACTTGAAAACCTCTTCATGAGCATCCAGTTTCACCTTAAGCCCGAAGTATTCTTGCATCGCTTCTGGTACTTTCGAAATGGGGATGCTAAAAATCCTGGATCCACTAAATGTCTTTTCCCCTTCTCCCGGCTCATTTAGAATGTAATTAAGCTGTTCTTGTAATGCATCTACCTCCTTTGCCTTTATCTCAAGGAGTGGATTGTCAGCACTATAAATTTCCTTGTAGTAATCGTATTCCGCTTTCTTCAACAAATAATTCTTGAAAACTTCAAAGTAGGCTTGAACCCATTGTACATACTCCTGCTCTATAAGTACTGTACCATATTGCTTCTGGTAAGTCTTAAGGGAATCCATTAAAGCATTGATTAAGTTTTCCTCTTCCTTTAGTCTCACTTCGAGAAACTCTCTAAGTGCTTTCCCTTTCGTCATAACAGTTTGCTTGTTGAAATTATCAAGTTCAAGAATAAGCCTATTAACTAATTCTGCAGCGAAAGCCTTATCCTTATCCTCATATGAAATCTCGATGATCCCTTCAGAATACGGTTTAACTTCAATCCCTTTGGAAAGTTTCTTATATGCGTGCATCTTCCCTTTTGCCTTAAGTTTTTTTTGGAGGTCAAGGGAATCGATCACGGGGTAAAGTACTGCCCTCGATTGTATAATGCGAGAATATATATCGGCAGGGGTAACAAGCATACTCACCAACGGGTTATAATTAGCAAGCGCAGAGCCGATGGTTGCTATAAGCTCCTGTTCGAGAGAAGGCATAATTTCAGCTGTTGCTTTATATCTCCTCGGGATCGTGTAGAATAATATCAAAGCAATGGCGATTGAAACTACATATACGGGCACAACTATCTTTAAGTACTTTGTAAACACAAGCTTTATAAATCGCATTTCTTAATTATAATTCTTCAAACTTACAGATTCAACGACCACCTTCCCTCTCTCCCCAAGCCTTGAAAGTAGACTACAATTATGAAAAAACCCAGACCTCATATCAGTTTTAGCCTTTCCAAAGTTTCATCTTTGGGAATTCCGTTTTTATCCCAACCACTGAGTCCATAGTATTCATCAAGCATTTCATCGAGTATTTCTTTCGAAATCACCTTACCCTTTGCAGGACCTTCAGGAGACGGCTCTTCCATAATCCTCTGAGGAAGCGTATCGTCCTTCCGCGTAATTCCTTCCCTCACATTAAACATTCTCGTTAGATTCCAAATCCGTTCACCAGTCACCATATATTCTTCCATACTTAATGAAATACCAGTGGCATCAAAAAGTAGCTCTGAAAAATCTGCAGGAGTAAACGGTACAAAATCGCAGAGTACAAGGGAAAAGCAAACTGACCGCTCATTTTGGGTTTCCCTTATAAACTTTGCCACTTGTTCTGTGGAAAACCTCGGCAGTAAGCCCTTCAACTCAGCGGTCGGTGTCCACGCCCTTTGATGACAACCCCCTCTATCAGCTGTTGCAAAAGCAAGAGCCATGCCCCATGAGCCACGAGGCTCAACTCCAGGAAGTTCTAAGCCCTTTACATGTATTGCAAACTTGTCACTCCCCTGCCCTATCTCTCGGGCGGCTTGCCTAACACCCCTCGAAAATATCTTCCCAATACCATCTTGATAAGCAATCTTCATCAGAAGTTTAGCTGCAGCCTCCTCATTACCAAAATGTAATTGGAGACCATCAGTATCTTTTAGCAATCCCCTCTCATAGCATTCCATAGCAAAACCAAGGACTCCACCTGCAGAAATCGTGTCAAGTCCAAGGTCATCACATACCCTGTTAAGAAAGGCTACGCTTTCAATTTGCCTGATTTCACAATTTGAACCAAGAAGAGCGACGGTTTCATACTCAGGCCCTTCAACTTCATTTCCTTTGTACTTCCCCTCTCGTACGCGCGTTAGTTTGCCACACGCAATCGGGCACCCGTAACAAGCCTTATTCTTCACCCAAATTCTCTGCTTCATCGCCTCTCCAGAGACGCCCTCGTAGCACTCGTACACGCCCTTCGAAAAATTCCGGGTTGGAAGGAATCCACCATCATTTGCCATTTTAACCCACATAGGTGTACCTATTTCCGTCCTTTGCTTCAATACGCTGTTTTCTCTTATCAACTCCAATAATCTTGAAACTATGCTCTGCATCGCACTTTTATCATAATACTTTACTTCCCCTCCCGGTTTCACCACAACTGCCTTTAAATTCTTCGATCCCATTACTGCTCCGGCACCTCCTCTTCCCGCCTGTCTAAAATAGTCAAATCCAATCATTGAAAAAGTTACAAGATGTTCACCGGCAGGGCCAATGGAACCAACTTTACAACCAGGGTGAATTCTTTTTAACTCATCTTCCGTCCCAATAATCCCTTTTCCCCACAGGTGACCCGCATCGCGTAATTCCGCCTTTCCATTCTCTACGTAGATGTAGACCGGACTTTCTGCTTTACCCCTCACTATTAGGACATCAACGCCTGCTCTCCGCAACGCTGCACCAAAATGCCCTCCTACCTGAGAGTCCAGGAATACACCTGTATGCGGTGACTTTGTCACAACTGCCCATCTCCCAGAAGTTGGTGCGATAGTAGAGGTAAGGGGACCGGTCACAAAAATCAAGACATTTAAAGGAGATAGGGGATCAACTCCAGGCTCAAGCTCATCATATAGAATCCTTGCGCCCAATCCTTTTCCCCCTACGTATTCTTTGATAATTCTCTCGGGGACATCGTACATCTTTTGTTCACCACTTGATAGATCTAAATCAAGAGCCCTTCCAAAATAGTACATATATGCGCAATAATTATAATCCCGTCTTGATACGATTCCAATTTAAACGATGAGAAATTTTAGATGCCTGCTTACACGTAAAGATACGCTTGAATACGAAAACCTATGTAATAATTGTAAATCTGCCAACAAGCCTGGGCAATTTGTCAGAGGCTAACAAGCCGCCAAATGCAATTGATAAGCCCTTTTCGCCATATTCATAAGTTAGAAAGGGATTGAATAAAGGAAATGCATACTTTATATTATAAAAATCAGGAGGTGCACTGATGCTAACTTTCGATGTTGTTGAAATTCAAAAGCCTGATGAAATAAACGTGATACTTGGCCAATCCCACTTTATAAAAACTGTCGAGGATATTGAGGAAATCATCGTTACTTCTGTCCCCGGAGTGAAATTTGCTCTGGCTTTCTGCGAATCTTCAGGCCCGAGGCTAATTCGTTACGCCGGAAACGACGAAATATTGACAAAACTTGCTATTGAAAACGCAAAAAATGTCGGTGCTGGCCATTTCTTTATCATTCTTCTACATAGGGCTTATCCAATAAATATTTTGAATGCGTTAAAACAGTGTCAGGAGGTGGCTAATATTTATGCTGCATCTGCAAATCCTCTTGAGGTCGTGGTAGCACAAACGGAAAATGGAAGAGGTGTATTAGGGGTAATAGATGGACAGACACCTCTTGGAGTCGAAACAGCCGAAGATGCAAAAAATCGCTATGAATTCCTTAGAAAAATAGGATACAAAAAATGAGCCGATTTATCAGAGTTGCTCTGTTTATTGTATCTATTTTTTCTTGCGCTTGTGGCCTTCGTAAGAGTTACAAAAATACCGTACCTCAAGTGGAATTCACTTTTGCAGATTTCGAGCCTGATGGTGGCTTTGCTGAAGACAGCACAGCAGTAGAAAATATCCCTCAAAAGTTTCTGCAGGAGGAACTTTCAAAGGTTGAAACCGAGATGAAAGGTAGGCTGGCTCACTTTGGACTCGTTCTCACTGAAGAAGAAGAAATGGAAATCGCAAAATGGCACTACTACTACAATACACGGGGCAAGGGAAAGGTCGCAAAAGCATTGACAAGAGGAGCCCCATATTTAGGTAAAATTAGTGAGATCATCAAAAGTTATGGACTCCCAGAAGATTTAAAATACTTACCCATCATTGAAAGCGGATATAACGTCGAGGCGGTTTCAAGGAAGAAAGCTGTCGGTCCGTGGCAATTTATGTCATTCACTGCCAAGAAGTATGGACTTAAGGTAGACTGGTGGATTGATGAAAGGAGGGATCCCATCTATTCCACTCATGCAGCCTGCCAATATTTAAAGGACCTCTATGAACTTTTTGGTAGGTGGGACCTCGCTATTGCAGCATATAATGCGGGTGAAGGTAAGGTTTATTCGAAACTGGTCAAAACGAATGGAGAAAAGTTCTGGGATATTAGGAGAGAGTTGAAAAGAGAAACGAGGAATTATGTACCCTCCTTCCTCGCATTGATTATGTTTATCAATGGAAACAGAGATTTCGTTGATTCCATATTGAACGTTCCCGAATTTACTTATGATAGCGTATTGGTACCCGCACAAGCCAACATAAAACAGCTGGCATCTTGGGCAGGGATAAGTGAAGCAGAGTTTAAAAAGTTGAATCCACATTTTCATCGCTTTGCGACGCCACCGTACCTCGAAAACTACTATGTAAGAATACCTATAGGAACTAAAGAACAATTTATCACGCATATGAACAAGACACCAAAGGACCAATGGTTTAAGGCACAGGCACACGTGGTGAAAAAAGGAGAGACACTATCTCAAATAGCAAGAAGGTACGGCGTGACTGTGTCTGCAATAAGACAGGCAAACAACAACGTCAACCCGTACAAATTACGTCCTGGAATGGTTCTTATAATACCACACGGTGGAACAAGTTATTATGCTTCCTCAAAGAGTTCAAAGACTTCTCAGCCAAAAGTCTCCCAAGCAGGTGCAGCCAACAGTAAAGCATCAGGTGCTTCAAGCAATATAATTCGCTATAAGGTAAAAAAGGGCGACACCTTATACTCTCTTTCTAAAACCTACGGTGTATCAATAAACGACCTTAAAAGATGGAATAACCTCCCCTCTTCAAAAATAAGGATCGGTCAGGTTATTGTAATCCACACAGGTCAGTCCTAAACAGGTTCAAAGTTCTCTTTAGATGCCCCACATATGGGGCAGATCCAGTCGGGCGGAAGCTTTTCAAAAGGAGTACCCGGCGCCACTCCACCGTCCGGATCACCAACTGCCGGGTCGTATTCGTAACCGCAAATTTGACATCTATATTTTTTCATGTGACTTCCCCTCTATTCAACCTTTATAGATTTATAATTTTCCCACAGCCCATGAACATTACAGTATTCAAGCACAAATAAGGTTGCATTAGCCTCCAGTTTCATTTTAAATGATACCTCAGGATTAGAATAGGTAGGACCCATATCAAAGGTTGCAACGTGCACGGGATTATAGGGCCTTCCTTCAATTACTGCGAAAACTTGGATCCATTTAATATGATGCTCAACAGTATTGGGGTGAGGAACTTCCTTGCCAACCGTAATGGTAATTTGAAAGAACTCTCCCTTCTTAACAATCTCCGGAGCTTCAATAAAGGGGACGTGCTTTTCCTTCCCTTCTTTTTCTGCTGGCATAATGTAGTCCCCAAATTTCATATTACACCTCCGTCATTGAAACTTTTTACCTGCTTCACTAACTACGTACTTACCCTTTTCTGGACTTTCCACAAGCCCGCGCGCTTTCATACCTCTCAATTTCCCCATCACCTGATGTACATCAATACCTGAAGCTTTAGCAATATCAGCACAGCCCATGGGCTTTGAAGCCCCCTTTAGCACTGCGAGGATCTTCTTTTCCACATCATCAGGACCTGCCTCTTTTGGCTTTTTTGCACATGGCATAATCGATACCTCCTTTCTAAAACTTTACAAATTTCTCTTTTGATACACCACAAACGGGGCACCTATCTGGAGCCTCACCTTCAACGGTAAAACCACATACGGGGCAAATAAAGACATCACCTATTTTAATATCTTCCTTCCCCTCAGCTTTCTCTTTAGCATCACTGTACATTGCCTTGTGTATTTTTTCTGCCTCAAGGGCATAGCCCATACTCCTCGAGGCTTGCTTTTCTCCCTGCATTTCGGTAATGGCTAAGTAAGCAGGGTACATCTCTTCGATCTCATATGATTCACCCTGAAACGCAGTCTCCAGATTAGATACGGTGTCTTTTACCTTCCCGAGTGCCGTTAGATGATTTCTGGAATGCACAAGTTCTGCATACGCAATGGCTCGGAAAAGCCTTGCAATATTTGGAAAACCTTCCTTTTCAGCAACCTCAGCGAATATCATATACTTCATATGAGCCATACTTTCGCCTGCAAAGGCACTATTGAGGAATTCTTCACTCATTTTACGCATTACTCAACCCTCCTTCGCGCTCAAAAGCTTCTTAAGATGCGACTCTTCAAAATTAATAAGTTCTACAACCTTTTCCCTATCTTCCAGATTTTCAAGCCTACAAAAAAGGTCCATATAATAGTACTTTGATTCACGTTCCTTCGCGATACCTACATCAATTAATTCATCAATGGATTTAACATCGACCCCTTCAACCGCTATCTCTCCCTCCATTGGTATTTCGGGCGGATCGGTGTTATAGATTTTTTTATACAGATCGGTCAGGAATTTCTCATGGCTTTCCTCGTCCCTCGACATATACTCCAGCAAGAGTTTCAGATCGCCTTTCGCTCTTTTCGAAAGCTTTAGATAAAATATCTGTGATGCCCTCTCTCTCCAAATTCCCGATTCAATAATATCTCTTAGCTCCATAACTTAATTTTAAACATTCCAATGTAGTCTGTCAATTTGCTTTAACGATTTCAACATTCTACTGAGTTCAAATTGTAAAAACCCACCTGTAGCAGAATAATTTTAACAATATGAAAACACAATTTGAGGTCTCTGCGGGAGGAGTTGTATATAAAAACACTGACAATGGACGAAAATACTTAATGGTCGCGGTAAAAGATGGCTCCATATGGACATTGCCAAAGGGCATTGTGGAAAAGGGAGAGAAAACTGAGGCAGCAGCCTTGCGGGAAGTGAGAGAAGAGGGTGGTGTTGAGGGTAAAATTGAAACCTTTTTAGACAAGGTGGAACTCTGGTTCTTTCAGAATGAAGATGGAGAGAAAGTGCGACATCATAAAATCGTTTACTATTATTTAATTGAGTATGTTTCGGGAGACCCCAAAGGCCACGACTATGAAGTTTCCGATGCAAGGTGGTTTGATGAAAATGAAGTTCTCAATGTAGCTAACTACGAAAAGGACAAGATGATTTTAAAGAAAGCTATTGAATATTTGAGGGGCGAGTAAGGTGTTAGAACCTCCTGACCTTCTAAGAACCGTAAATGCTTTGGTAAACGTATTAGAAGAATCAACCGATTTAAATGAAATTCTGTACGCAACGTTAACTGCTATCACTTCGGGTGAAAGCTTTGGGTTCAATCGCGCTTTCGTGATGCTTTTCAAAGATGACGTTCTAAGGCCCGTCTTTGCTTTAGGACCAAGAGATAGGGAGGATGCCGAGAGGATCTGGCAAGGGCTCACCCTTAAGAACCTATCTCTGGACGACCTAATCGGAGGATATTCACCAGTAAATTTCCAGCAAGAATGGTCAAAATTAAAAGATATCTTCGAAAACATCTCTATCACCAGGGACGAACTCAGGAAAGAAAACTCAGAAATTGAAAAGGCTTTAACCGAACGTAAGGCAAGGGTACTACGCCTTGAAGACCCATCTGTACTGGAGTATAGAAAATTTAAAGACCTCGGAGCTAAAGAACTTGCCATCGCACCCATTGTAACTCTCAAAAGAGAGCTGGGCGTCATCGTCGCAGACAATTTTCTAACAGGTGCCCCTATAAATAGAAGTAAGATGATGGCTCTGGAAACCTTCGTATTCCAAGCAGCAATGGCAATATCGAGAGCAATACTATTCAAACAGCTTGAAGAGAAAGAAGTACTAATTCTCGAACTACAAAAAAAAGCGATTTACCAGGAGCTAATCTTTAAGCTCAGCCATGAGATCAAGAATCCACTTACAGTGCTTGGTGGAGTGGCATCTATACTTTCAGAAGAAATTGGACCAGATCATCCCTTGAGAATCTACGTTGATGCAGTGATGAATTCCGTAGTAAAGATGGAAAACATTCTAAAAGAGGCCATTGAATTACTTCAGAAGCAGGCAGATACTAAAAGGGAGAAAACAAATTTGTCGGAGCTGATATCAAACAAGATAAAAGAAATCGATGGATTTTTAAAAGCCAAAAAAGTCACTGTTGAGTTTACACCAATTGAAGATTTGCCTGCATTACTATTACCGAAGAATCAACTTGCTGAAGCACTCGAATACATTATATTTAACGCGGTGGACGCCATGCCCTCGGGTGGGAAGATTGAAATCTGGATGGAGAGGGAAAAAGGCGGAATTTGTATCTATGTTAGGGACCATGGAGTGGGTATCCCGGAGGATATATTACCAAATATCTTTGATCCGTTCTTCAGCACAAAAAAAGAGGGTTATGGCATTGGACTTTACAATGCAAAACAGATCCTTTTAAGCGTCGGCGGAGACATTGAGTGCCAATCTGAACTACACAAGGGAACCACTTTTAAAATCTTCATTCCTATTCCTGTCCCGTAATTTTTGAGGGGCGCGTCATAAATATTATAATTATTTAAATTCAGGGGGGAGCATGAAAAAGATTATTGAATGCGTTCCTAATTTTTCAGAAGGGAGAGATTCCAACGTTATAAATGCTATTGCAAAAATTATAGAGGCTATATCGGGGGTGAAGTTACTCGGTGTAGATCCAGGCTACGCTGCAAACCGTACAGTTTTTACCTTTGCAGGAGAACCAGAAGCTGTTAAAATTGCCGCAATGAGAGCCATAGAAAAAGCTACGGAATTAATTGACATGACCAGGCATAAAGGAGAGCATCCAAGACTTGGCGCATGCGACGTCGTACCCTTTGTGCCAATAAGTGGCGTAACAATGGATGATTGCGTTAAAATAGCTCACGAAGTGGGAAAATGGGTTGCAGAAGAGCTTGGAGTTCCTGTATATATGTATGAAGAAGCAGCAACAAAACCGGAACGGAAGAGTCTTCCAAATATAAGAAAGGGCGAATACGAGGGCCTCCCGGAAAAATTAAAAGATCCAGAATGGCATCCCGATTACGGGGAGCCTCGCTTTAACCCAAAATCTGGTGCCTATGTAATAGGCGCCAGAGAATTTCTAATAGCTTACAACGTAAATTTGAACACCAAGGATAAGAAACTTGCCAATAACATCGCTAAAAGAATCCGCGAAAATGGATACGGCTTAAAAAACGAAAAAGGTGAGAAGGTCCAAATCCCAGGGCTCCTATCCCATGTAAGGGCAATTGGATGGTACATAGATGAGTATCAAATCGCCCAAATTTCCATAAACCTCCTTAACTATAAGAAAACTCCCCTCTGGAAGGTATTTGAAACCTGCGAAGAAGAAGCAAGAAAAGATGGCTTAAGAGTTACGGGAAGCGAAATTGTGGGCCTCGTAACCAAAGAAGCTATCCTGGATGCCGGTAAACATTTTCTTAAAAAACAAGGGAAAAACACAGGTATACCAGAATCGGAAATAATCCATATTGCAGTAAAATCTTTGGGTCTCAACGATGTCCAGAAATTCGAGCCAGAAAAAAAAATTATCGATTTTCTAATTGAAAACCCGGAAGAGAGTAAATTACAAAATATGACTATAAGAAGCTTCGTCGACGAGCTATCTACTGATTCACCAGCTCCTGGGGGCGGCAGTGTCTCAGCCTTATGCGGTGCCCTCTCGGCTGCTCTAACTTCTATGGTCGCAAACCTCACCTTTGGTAAGAAAGGCTATGAATCAGTTATCGAGGATATGGAAATTATATCTACCGAAGCCCAGGAACTGAAGGACTCACTCTTAAGGATCATCGATGAGGACACTCGTGCATTTAACGGAGTAATGAGTGCCATCTCTCTACCGAAAAATACCCCGGAAGAAATCAATATACGAGATGAAGCCATAGAAGCTGCGAACAAGGAAGCCACCTTGGTGCCTATGAGGGTTATGGAATTAAGCATGAACCTTGTTAAACTGGCTTCAGAAATAGCGGAAAAAGGTAATAAAAACGCCCTAAGTGATGCAGGGTGCGCCTTGATTCAAGCGGTGAGCGCATGTCAAGGTGCTTATTACAATGTTATCATGAACCTCCCGGGAATCAAGGACGAAACCTTCAAAATACAAGTAATAAATAAAGCAGAGGAAATCCTAAATAATGTGGTCAGCAGCTCCCGGAGTAAACTTGAAGAAATAGAGCATACCCTTAAGAATAAACTCGATTAGCAGGTGAAGGAAAATTCGCAAAAAGCGAAAGATCAAAACTTTTTGAGACTCAAGGCACATTAATTATAATATAGCTAATGAAAATAAAGGACTTACCCGTTGAAGCAAGACCCCGGGAAAAGCTGCTCATGGCAGGGCCCTCGGCTCTTAAGAATTACGAACTTCTAGCATGCATTTTAGGCAAGGGAACAGTAAAAGAAGATGTAATCTCCATATCAAAAAAACTAATCGAGCAGTATGGTAACAACCTCATTACCCAGAATTTTACCGTACGGGATCTTCAGGAACTATTTGGGCTTGGGTTCGTCCAAGCTTGCCAGGTTACCGCTATGACCGAGCTCGCTCGAAGATTGTTCAATGAAAAGACGGATCAACAATTTTTAAAACCCGAGGATGTTTACAAGTATTGTAGGGGCATGTACTTCCTAAAGAAGGAGCATCTGCGGGGGCTTTATCTGGATGTGAAAAACAGGCTTCTCAGAGATGATATCATTTCCGTTGGTACCGTTGACAAAACCCTCTCCCATCCGAGAGAAGTTTTCAAACCCGCCATTGAGGTCTCAGCAGTTTCCCTGGTTCTCGTCCACAATCACCCCTCAGGTGATCCAACCCCATCAAAAGAAGACATTGATTTCACAAAAAAGATCAAGTCTATCTCCGAAATGATGGAAATTGAGCTCCTTGATCACATCATCATTGGAGCGGACAGTTTCATTAGTTTGAAAGAACTCTTAAAGTTTTGAGGTACTTTTGTAAATTCAAGGGATAGCATATAAAATTTCCAGCATGAAGAGGTTGTGGGCTCCATGGAGAATGGAGTACATAGAAGTTGCGAACAAAAACACAGGTTGTATATTCTGTGAACGGAAACAGTACGTCTTGAAAGAGGGAAAGTATGTTTTTGCTATGCTCAACTTGTTCCCCTATAATCCGGGCCACATAATGGTGGCACCAAAAAGGCACATAAAAGAACCCGAAGAACTTAACCGGGAAGAAGTAAAAGAGCTATTTGAATTCATCAATCTAAGCGTGAAAGCTTTAAAAGAAGAGGCAAATCCTGATGGTTTCAATATCGGTCTAAACATTGGAAAGGTGGCTGGAGCAGGATTTGAAGGACACTTACATCTGCACATTGTGCCACGGTGGAACGGAGACACCAACTTTATGCCAGTTATAGGAGACGTCAGGGTAGTCCCTGAGGGTATCGACAAGACCTTTGAAAAATTGAAAAAATACTTTTGAGGGATTGTAAAGTGACTTTCGCCAAAATAGAAGAAGTTATCGAAGATATAAAGAATGGGAAAATAGTCATAGTGACCGACGATGAGAACAGGGAAAACGAGGGTGATTTTGTAGTCGCAGCTGAAAAGGTGACCCCAGAGCATATAAATTTTATAACAAAATTTGGTAGGGGCCTCGTCTGTCTTTCCCTTGAAGAGGACCGATTCCACGAACTGGAGTTGGACTTACCCATTTCAAATACTTCAAAACACGGTACAAACTTCGGGATTCCAATTGACGCAAAAGAGGGCACCACAACAGGGACCTCAGCCTTTGACCGAGCACTTACCATAAGATTTGCAATAGACAAAGCTAAAAAGGCTGAGGACTTCGCAAAGCCTGGTCACGTATATACGTTAATGGCTAAGAACGGTGGAGTACTGAGAAGAGCAGGTCATACCGAGGCTTCCGTGGACCTTTCCAGAATAGCTGGACTTTACCCTGCTGGTGTAGTCTGCGAAATTATGGACGAAGACGGGAGCATGATGAGAGTCCCAAAATTAACAAAACTGGCTGAGCAATTTAACCTAAAGATCATCACTGTAAAAGACATAATCGCATACCGCTTAAAACACGAGAAACTTATAGAGAAGGTATCCGAAGCAACCCTTCCCACAAAATGGGGGACTTTCAGACTCTATGGATACAAGGAAAAACTTACAGGAGAAGTTCATGTGGCTCTGGTCAAAGGAAATGTAAAAGGAAAGGAAAACGTCCTAGTTCGTGTTCACTCCGAATGTCTAACTGGAGACGTATTCGGATCCTACAGGTGTGACTGTGGAGATCAGCTCCATAAAGCGCTTGAAGTCATCAACAATGAAGAACTTGGAGTACTCTTATATATGAGACAGGAAGGAAGAGGGATTGGACTCGAAAATAAACTTAAGGCTTATGAGCTTCAGGATAAGGGATTCGATACTGTAGAGGCAAATGAAAGGTTGGGGCTCCCTGCGGATCTCAGAGACTATGGAATTGGAGCCCAAATCCTTTCCGATCTCGGGCTTTCGACGATTAGATTGATGACCAATAATCCTAAGAAGATCGTAGGCCTTGATGGCTTTGGTTTACATGTAGTAGAAAGGGTGCCAATAGTCGTAAAGCCGAGGCCAGAAAATTTGATGTATCTCAAAACAAAAAAAGAAAAACTGGGTCATTTACTTGACGAGGGGGACTCAGAATCCCAAGGAGAGTAAAAATGGAATATATTGGAGAGGTATCAGGGAAGGGAAAGAAAATCGGAATCGTGGCTTCACGATTCAATGAATTCGTTACGGAAAGGCTTGTAAAAGAAGCCATCGAGGAATTGATCCAGCATGGAGTCACCACCGAGAATATTGATGTTTACAAAGTTCCTGGCTCTTTTGAGATTCCACTGATATTGAAGCACCTCCTCGAGAAGAAATTACACGACGGATACATAGCACTCGGAGCCGTTATAAGAGGGGATACGCCTCATTTTGAGTACATTGCAGGTGAAGTATCAAGGAGCATCGGGCGGCTCAATTTGGATTATGGAGTCCCTATTGTTTTCGGCATTATCACAGCTGACACTATGGACGATGCAGTAGAAAGAGCCGGCGGCAAAAAGGGTAACAAGGGTAGAGATGCTGCAAGAACGCTCCTTGAGATTCTCGGCCTCTTGGAAAAAAGCCACATATAATGGTAAATGAAGGTGAACTTGTATTGCTCTACGGCGGAAGGAGAGCACGATACCTCTTACAGTATAAGCCTGGCCTGAATTTTTCTTCCCACCTCGGCGAGATCACATTACCAGAGCACCTCGAATATGGAACAGTAGTAGAATCACACAAGGGCTACAAGTTTGTTGTTCTTAGGCCTTCACTCTCCGATATGATCCTCCATATAAAGAGGCAAACCACTGTAATGTACCCAAAGGATATTGGCTATCTTATCCTCGAGACGGGTCTAAAAGAGGGCTCCATTGTTGCTGAAGTCGGATCAGGCTCAGGCGGCCTGACCACTGCCCTCGCCAGTATCGTTGGTGAAAGGGGCAAAGTACATTCCTTTGAAAGGCGTGAGGAATTTCAGAAACTTGCCATGGAAAATGTTAAGAAATATGGACTTTTAAGTAGAGTAAACTTCTATCTAAAAGACGTTTCCATTGAGGGCTTTGGATTAGAAAACCTCGAAATCATCTTTGTCGATGTGCCAGAGCCGTGGACAGTTGTGAAGTGGGCAAGAGAGGCGCTCGCAGGCGGTGGCTTCTGGGCATCATTGTCTCCCAATATTGAACAAGTTCAGAAGACAGTCAGCGAACTTAAGGCAGAAAACTTTGTAATGATAAAAACCGTAGAAATCCTCGAAAGGGAAATTATGGTGAGAGACGTAGGAACGAGGCCAAAGGAAACTATGATATCTCATACTGGCTACCTCACCGTAGCAAGGAAAGTCAATCCACTACAGTAGTCTATTATTGCTGTGCGCCTTCCCTGCGGGAAGGCGCACAGCAATTCTAAAATCTTAAAACTCTGTCTTAGAAGCGAGATTAAAATCTTTTATCAAAAGGGTTGGCATATAAGTCGCAAAAGAAATTTCTT
>DCDE01000026.1 GCA_002316275.1 Caldifarciminota bacterium UBA1063 | reverse complement strand
ATGCAAGATGTGCTAATTGTCCCGTAGTGGAACATGCGCTTGATTCGCTTAAAGAAAACTATGGTGATTCGATAGTGGTACTGGAGTATCATATGAGAATTCTTGGAGATACCTTATCACCTAAAACCATTGAAGAGAGAGAAAGTATTTATGGAATTGGTACAGCTGCACCGATTACCATAGTACATGGCGAAGTGATTTTACAAGGTTCTGAGGGTATTAATACGGAATTATTTAGAAATTACTACAACTCCATAAGGCATAAAGAAGATTCTGTCCTTCTCAATATCTCGATGGCCACCGATGCAGACAGTTTCAAGTTTACAGTGAGTGCAGAAGGGGAGTTAGATCCTGGTGCAAAAAAGTTGTATGCATTTGTGACCCAGGATAGCATTGTATTCAAGCAAGTAGGCGCTCCTGACACGATTTTTAACAATGTTGTAAGATTTTTGATTTCAATGCCTCCTGAGTTTCCTGTAAGAGTGAATATAAGTAAGACAGTGTTTAATCATGGCATATTTGTTGCTTTGGTTCAGGACACTCTAAGCAAGAAGATCTTAAGCGTTGCACAAAGGAGGTTTTGGTGAAAATTTTGTTATTGTTAAATATGTTACAGATGTTCTCAATGAGGGCATTGGACCCTACGTATATCTATATCGATACTTCCAGTAATTTTGAGTGCATGGAATCCATCAGGGTAGAACTAATAAACGATCAAGCACAAAGGACTTTGGTATTTAAATTTTGTAGGTTGCAAGCTCCTCCCGACTTACATTTTACTCAGTGTATAAGAGGAATGTGTTATGCATCAGATTCAGTAATTGCTTCCTTTGCTCCGAATTCTGCAGATACCATAACTCTTGAGTTTTATTCAGGTGCAACGCCCGGTTCTGTTGATGGGTATTACTTGATTTACGATTCTGAAACACAATATGAAAGGGATTCAATTCATATTGGTGGGACTGTCGAAGTAAGTGATGCTCAACGTGGACTGCTTGAATTTAGCGATGGGATTTTGAGAGGAGAAAAAATAGAAAGGGTCCGGATATATTCGGTAAATGGAGCATTAATTTACGATGGTACCTTCCACTGTGCCACGAGTGTTGTATTACCTATCCAGAAAAAGGGTGTCTATCTACTGAAGGTAAAAGAAAACGGAGAGGACGTAGAGCTAAAAGTGATAAAGGGGTGGTAAATGTTTAAATTTATGCTGCTTCTGATTTTCGGACTAATAGAATCAGGCTCCATAGAAACCCTGAATTTTGGAACGATAGATATGGATACAATCTGGAGTTCGAAGCCAGTATACATCAGTTTTTGGGCAACTTATTGTACCAGTTGTGTAAGGGAGTTGGATGAGATTAACAGGATTAAAGATTCTCTTGGGATTTTTGTGATAGCAGTATGTGAAGATGGCTCGAGGAAAGAGTCCAAGGTTATCTCATTTATAAAAGGGAAGAAGTGGAGTTTTCCGGTTTTGATGGATGATAGACAAAGTGTAATGAAACAATACGGAGTTACTGCGCTTCCATCTTCTTTTCTTTACAACAAAGAAGGAAAACTCCTGAAGAGGTTCACAGGTTTTTCGCCAAGGGATGTTGATTTAATTAAGAGGCTTCTTGAAGGTGGAAACGAGCCATGAACTTTTTCTTAACTCTCCTTCTACAGTTTCATTTTAGCGTTAGTGGTGAATACCTCTTAGATAAAGATACTCTTGCGGAATACTCTAGTATTTTTGGGAATCTTCAACATTCTATAGGTGAGAATCTTTCATTGTCTTCTGACTTCATTTTGCAGTTGCACTCCGATCCATCAGAAAGAATTTTCACCCTTATGCCGCAGGTCTCGTTTTCAAGCAGTACATTCTCATTAAAATTATTTGACTTTCAATCGAGTTTTCAGAATGGATTAGTTCTGGCTCAAGAACCTGACCTTGCGTTTAAGAGATTGCGATATTTAAGGGGTCTTTCTGCAGAGATAGCCATAGGCCAAATGGAAATTACAGCCTTGACGGGTCAGCCATTTAATTATGACTACGATGCTTTCTCATTTAGGACCACCAATGATACTGTGGATCTTTTAAGAGGTTTGAGCTTTAAGTATGCGAATGGGATAGTAGATTTTGAAGCCAGCTATCTGAGACTTAACAGACGAAATATGCCAGAGCCATACGCGTTTCAGGAGATTTTTGGATGTAGCTGGGGATTGCAAAGGGGCATATTTGATTTGGTGCTAAATGTTGCACGGAAGTGGGGAGTCGAACCTTTAACTTTCGGAAGGATGAAAGGGTTTGGGGTTCATACCTTTTTAAACACTTCTTTTCCCGCTATTAACTTCTCCCTTTCGGCTGTTTTCTATGATTCAATTAATTTCTGGGGTTATAACTTGCCGGCTGTAATTACAGAGAAAGAGCTTCTTCCAGGTTCAGGTTTCTCCGACAAAGGGATTGGGTTCAATACTGCATTTTACTTAGGGAATACATACTTTGAGGGAGGCCTTGGGAGTCTTGTTAGTATTGAAGAGGGAAATTTACTTTCTCCTGACGATGGAAAGGCTTTTCAGGAAACATATCTGAAAACAAAACTGAATATTCCTAGCAGGGTTGAAATTAAATTAGCGAGGGAGTATTACCTTAGGGTTGAGCCTGAGTATGAACAATTGTATGTCTATACTTTAGAATCTCGAGGTTTCTTTTCATGGGGAGTCCCTGTAGATTATGTTATGAATGTTTCTTTTAACGAGGAGGATTGTTTTAGTTATTACGTGTTGGGTACTGTTATTAGTGCGGAGATTCTCAGGGATTTTAGTTTTGGATTTAATATAGAATATGCGACACGTAAGATTCCGAGGTATGAAAATGAGGAATTATGGGCGAACTTGGAAATTATCTATAGATTTGATTATGGAACCCTAACTCTTGACGTAGGTAATCGAAGAGGAGGACTTGTGTGTTCAGGTGGAATGTGCAGGGTGGTACCTCCCTTTAGTGGTATTACTCTCGGCTTAAATTTTGGTTTTTAGAAATCTTCATTGGGCCTCTCTTAGTAAACTTTAGTAGCTGCAAATGCTCTATCGGTGGTTGGTTTAAAGCTCAAATTCGCTTAAAGGCGCCTATTTTATATTGAAATTGTTTTTCGTGGATGTACCACAGAACTCTCGAATTTAGACAGAAATAAGTTGATTCTATCATTTTGATAGAAAAGAGACTTATTTTAGCCTCTCTTTTGGTATATCTAATTAACTCTTAGATTTGGTTTATTTCTTCCCGGATATCGGTATGTTCAGAACGGGGTATTGACTTTCACTTAATTTCAGTACTTCTTTTATCTGCGAATGATCCATCCAAGCTCTTGGCCTTGCCTGGAAACCTTCTGAGGCACAAAAGATAAGAATGTTCTGAGCCACCATACCGCCATCGATATGGCCCCAGAGTTGTCTTAGCTCATTTTCACCAGAACGAAACCGTGATACATCTGATACAATAAGAATTATTAATGGTGCTTTTAGTACTTCTGTTTGTCTACCTGCCAATATGTTTCTATGGTCACCTTTTGCGACGAGTTCCAATTGGTGTTTTGATGCATTATAAAGAAATATAGCATCCTTTGAAAAGACGTATAAATCTACATCTTGAGCATTTTGAGCGGATGGGGCTGTCCTTTTTCCTTCTTCTGGCCTATTGATACCGTTTGCTGCCCATAATAGATCAGATATGTCCTCGAGAGTTAGATCAATAGTTTCAAAGTCCCTAACCGATGCCCGGTGCTTCAGTGCAGTCATTACTGGAATGCCCCTTGTGGTATCTGGTTTGGGGAGAGCAATGACTTTGCTTTCAGGCTCCAAAGGTGTCATGGGTTTATCTCCTCCTTTTACCTGGCTTTGTGAGAGCCCTGGAATTAATAATATAAATGCTATTAATAGTAAAGTGATTGTGATTTTTTTCATATTGGGAATTATAAAAAATTTACGAGGTGCAGTCAAAATTCTATTGAGGTAGTGTATGAGGATGTATAGGTTCTCGACTTTTTACCTCGGGATGCCTCTCGGTGGGATTGCATGGTGGATACTTTGCATACCTGCAAGACGTGCCCTTCGGACGGTAAAATCACCGTAGGTATCGTTAATTTTATCCAGAGTCCTTTCCAGTCTTACCTCTTTGCAATCATCGTTGAAAATTGATAGTTGTATTTTCACAGGAGCAAGGGCAAACACCGATACTCCTATGAGTCTTACAGGCTTAATCTCTCGAATTTGATTTAAAAGAAACAGAGCACTATTGTATATTTCTGAGGTGGTAAATAAAGGCTTTGCAAACTTCCTCGAAATTCCGTTACCTGTAAAATCGTAATATCTGATGTATACGCTTATTCCGTATCCCATAACCTTGTGTTTGCGTAGTCTTCTTCCCACCTTTTCGCACAGGTAAAGGGTGTAATTTTTAATTTCTTCTTCATCTATGATATCCCGTGGAAAGGTTTCGGAGTGCCCAATACTTTTTAATGGAGCTCCATTTTCAAGAAGGGTAAAAAAGCCCGTATCTTTACCCATAGCAAGATCTTTAAACCACTTGCCCCTTATACCGAATTTGCGAGTAAGCAAGCCTTCATCCACTTCCCAGAGGTCCTGTACAGTCCTTATACCCATTGACCTGAGGGCTTCGCCACTTCTTTCTCCAATTCCAGGTATCTCATATACTTCCAGGTGACCGAGTTTGTCCAGAAGTTCGCTTTCTTTAATTTCCAGAAGTCCATCGGGTTTTGAAACTTCACAAGCCATTTTTGCAATAACCCTTGATGGCCCTATGCCTATGGTTAATGGGGTATGAAAGGTTTTCTTTATATGATCTTTCACTTCCATGCCAACTTCTATGGGGTCTTTAACATTGGTAACATCGATGAAGGCTTCATCTACTGAGAAGATTTCAACTTTTTCAAATTTATTTTTCAGGTATTCCATAATAGAATCAGAAATGTAGGCATATTTTATTGCATCTGCAGGTATGAGGGTTATTCCTGGACAGAGATCTCTGACTTTAAAAGTTGGCATCCCAGCCTTTACTCCATATTTTCTTGCTTCGTATGAAACCGAAGCGACAACACCACCTCTCTGGGGCCCTGTGCACACCCCTACAGGTTTGCCCCGCAGCTTTGGCCTTGCCGCTACCTCGCAGGAAACGAAGAAGGCATCCATATCTACCAGCATAATTTTTTTATTCATCGCTCAACGTCTCCAGTGTCCATTCAAGGGTTTCATGGTTCAGGGCAAGGATGTAACGATTGATGCCATCGGTTGTTGAGAAATGGGTAATGAAATTTCTTCCCATCCTTTCTTTCCATACGGCATCTGGCTTTTTGAGTTTGACATAATTACCTGAAAGATTAATATAGACAGGGTACACACCCCCCTTCCCGTTGAACCTTACTATTACAGATACCCTTTTATCTATCCGTTCCATATTATACAGCCGTGTGCTGAGCGGCATTGCCGCTCAACGTTCCCAGCGTAAAAGAAACCCTGCCCTTTTCTCTTTATAAAGTCCATTATATAATACACTCAAATTC